>JANODE010000024.1:0-71108 GCA_031412525.1 Akkermansiaceae bacterium
AAGTCGCGCTGCATGTCGATGATCAGCAGCGCGCACTGCGAGGGGACGAGCTCGAAAGGATAGGGCTCCGCGGGTATCGGTTTGGTTTCCATCCTGGTAGGTTCAGAAAAAGATGCTGATGCCGGTGTGGAACTGGAAGAGGTCGTCGTCGGTTCCACCGGCGAGAACGGTGTTTCCGTCGAGCACGCCGTCGTTGTAGAGATGATAGTATTTCACCCCGACGTAACCGGTCCATGAACCCCACTCCTTGGGCACGAAGGTGAGCGGCATGCTGGCCTTGATTTCGGTGCCGAAGACCGCGAGACCGGAACCGCCGCCCGAGCCGTCGAACTGTTGATAGAAGTTGTCGCCGCAGAGGTTGATATAGGTGGGCAGTTCGATTTTCACCGGACCGGCCATGACCGATGGATTGATTCCGACCGTGAAGTAGTAGCTCTCGTCCGAAGAGGCTTCGTTGAAGACGACCGTGGCCTTGTTGTCGAGTTCCAGCCAGTAGGCGACGTAAGGATTGAGGGAAAAATCCCCGAGCCACTTGGAATCGTCGAGCCTGAGCTTGAGTTCGAGGTGTTGCGAGGTCGGATAGGAATCCGTCATCGAATCGAAGGCGGTGTAGTTCGTTTCAAACTTCAGATAGTCGTAAATGGAGAAGGTGAGGCCGAGGATCGGATCGAATTCGTTCCAGTGGCTCGGTTCGGCTCCAGACTCCTCGGTGTGGAACGAGTTCCAGAAACCGGCCGTGAGCGAGACGTTGGTCAGCACGCCTTCCTTGTCGGAATAGAGATCCCAGAAGGTCAACAGCAACGGCTGATAGACCAGCCCTGCGTTTTCCACATTCAAGCCGCGGGGGGTGATGTAGTGATCTGAGAAATCCGATTGGAACAGGACATTGAACGGAATCTCTCCCGCCTTCGTATCGGTGGATAGGAAGGCGGTGGCGGCGAGCAGTGAACCGATACAACGTGACGAAGTGATGGCTGGCAGTTTCATGGGATGGTGGTTTGTGGATTCGGAGTCGCGTGCAGACTGAGCAAGGGCGGTGCCAGAAATTTTCAACTTCATGCAACTCGCTTGGAATGAACGGATTTCCGATTCCGTAGCCTGCTAGAGGAACGATTGGCTGCTGTCCGGACTGTCCCGTCTTGCGACAGGTGCGACACACTCAAACCGACAGGTGCGGAAAGCGGCGGTAAATGCGGCTGCGGCTCACGCCTAACAGACGCGCAGCCTCGGCGACGTTTCCGGCCGATTGTTCGAGTGCACGCTGGATGAGGGACTGTTCCGCAGCGTCGAGATTGAGCGGGAGATCGGCCGCCAACGGGGCGTTTTTCGGGAACTCGACCGGCGCGGGCGTTTCCTGAAAGAGCTGGAGGTGCTGGCGGGTGACGGTTTTTCCGCCGCTGAGGATGAGCGCGCGCTCCATGACATTTTTCAACTCGCGGATGTTTCCTGGAAACGGATAGACGCGGAGCATTTCCAGCGCGTCCGTTGCGAGCTGTGGCGCTGCCATGCCCATTTCCGACGAGAAGACTTCGAGGAAATGGGCGGCCAGCATTGGCAAGTCCTCGCGGCGCTCGCGCAGCGGCGGTGTCTGCACGGTAAAGCGGGCGAGCCGGAAGAAGAGATCCTGCCGGAAACCGCCGACCGCCATCTTTTCCGGCAGGTCCGCGTTGGTGGCGGAGACGACGCGGACATCCACCTGGCGAGTTTTGCTAGAGCCGACCGGGGTGACCTCGCCGTCCTCCAGCACCCGCAGGAGTTTGCCTTGAAGCGTGGCAGGCATGTCGCCGATCTCGTCGAGGAAGAGCGTGCCGCCGTCGGCGAGTTCGAGATAGCCTTTGCGGTCGGAAGTCGCACCGGTGAAGGCACCTTTCGTGTGACCGAAAAACAACGATTCCGCCAGCTC
Source organism: Akkermansiaceae bacterium (assembly GCA_031412525.1). Classification (GTDB taxonomy): domain Bacteria; phylum Verrucomicrobiota; class Verrucomicrobiia; order Verrucomicrobiales; family Akkermansiaceae; genus Luteolibacter. Next base: position 1,904 of record JANODE010000024.1, read on the forward strand.
GCCGGGGATGGCGACGCAATTCACCGCGATGAACGGCCCGCTGGCGCGTGGGCTCTGGTGGTGGATGGCGCGGGCGACGAGTTCCTTGCCAGTACCGCTCTCGCCGGTGATGAGCACGCTGGTTTTTCCGAACTGATGGAGTTTTCCGATGTCTGATAGAACCCGCCGAAGGTGCGGGCTGCTGCCGACGAAGCCGGAGATCCCCCAGCGCCTGGCCTCGTTGGAGGTGAGGCTGGATAAGCGCTCGGCCGCCTTGTCGCGGGCGCTTTCGGCAGCCTCGCGACGGGTGATTTCTTCCTCCAGTTCAGCGTTGCGCTCGATGAGCTCACGCGTCATCCGACTGAGTTTTAAATGGGTGGCGACGCGGGTGATCACCTCCTCGGCATGGAACGGCTTGAGGATGTAATCCACCGCACCGAGGCGGAAGCCATTGACGATGTCTTCAGAACTCTGGCGGCTGGTGATGAAAATCACGGGGATGTCGCTCGTCTCCGGATCCGCTTTCAGTGCTCGGCAGACGGTGAATCCATCGCTGCGGGGCATGACCACGTCGAGCAGCACCAGATCCGGCTTGGCGCGGTGTGTCAGGTCGATCGCCGCGCGGCCGTCGGACACCGCGAGGATTTCATAACCCTGCGGCTCCAACAGATCGCTGAGCAGCGAGAGGCTGGCGGCGGTGTCATCCGCGATGAGGATGCGTCCTGCACTCATGCGACGGGGATCTGGGCGACCAGGCGTTGGATGGTTTTCATGTCGTAGCTGGAAAGGAATTCACGGAGGTGGCTGGCGAGCCGTTCTCCTGCCGGGCCGAGCGCTTCAACGTCGGTGAGGCAGCTTTTCAAAACAGTGGCGCTGTGCAGTTCCGCCGCCATCGTGAGACGCGTGGCGAGTTCTTGAGGCAGTGTGATCTGGCCGAGATCAAAAGGACCGGACGGAACACTGCCATCGTCCTGATAGACAAATGAAACTCCGGGCAGCTGCTTCAGACATTGATAGATTCGCTCGGCGCGGAAAGGTTTTGCGACGAAATCATCGCATCCAACTTTCAGACATTGCTCGCGGTCCTGGGCGAGCGCCGAGGCGGAGGTGGCGATGATTTTCAAGCCGCCTGCATTGAACTCTTCGATGATGCGGCGCGTGACTTCCATGCCGTCGAGCCCCGGCAGGCGGATGTCCATGAAGACCATCTGCGGTTGCGAAATGCGGATCACTTCCATCGCTTGCCGCCCGCTTTCCGCAAGCACGACCTCGCAGCCGATCTGCCCCAGCATGGCGGATAGAACGCTGCGGTTTTCGGCGATGTCGTCCACTACCAGCGCCCGCACGCGGACGCCGTCCGCCAGATGTTTCACCCGTCGCGCGGGACGGGCGGTCTCCAGCCGTGGGACGGCATCCGGCAGGGGCACTCGCACGGTGAAACAAGATCCCTCACCCGGAATCGATTTGACCGCCAGAGTGCCGTCCATCAGCCCGATCTGACGGCGGGCGATCGCGAGTCCGAGTCCCGTGCCGCCTTCCCTAACCGCGCCTTGCTGGAAGGGCTCGAAAATTTTCTCCATCATCGCTGGCTCGATTCCTATGCCGGTGTCCTCCACTTGGAAAACCCAGTCATTGGCCTTCCCTCGCGCCACGGCCAGGGACAACCGGCCAGCGCGGGTGAACTTCACGGCATTTCCCATCAGGTTGATGAGCACCTGGCGGAGCTTGCCCTCGTCGCCATGCAAAAGCACCGCGGGGCCTCCCGGAAAATCGATCCGCAGGCCGAGCTGCTTTTCCTCGCACGGATGTTGGAACATCGCCTCCATCTCACGGACGAGCGCAGCGAGATCAAAGTCAGTTAGAGTGAGGTCCATCCGGCCGGCGTCGATTTTTGATAGATCGAGGATTTCATCGATCAGATGCAGCAGGTGGTCGCCGCTGTGGATGATCGTGGCCACGGCATCGCGATGGAAGGGTGGCAGCGCGTCATCGCGGGAGAGGATCTGCGAGTAGCCGAGGATCGCGTTCATCGGTGTGCGGATTTCGTGGCTCATGTTGGCGAGAAACTCGGATTTCGCCTGATTCGCCGCCTCCGCCGCGGCCTCTGCCTCCTGCCGCACGGCCACCTCACGGCGCATGCGGGCGGTCTGGCTGGCGCTGTTCCAGAGATAAGCGGTTAGAAGGGTGGTGATCGTCAGCCCGCAGCCGAGAACGATCCATGGCAGCGAGTTCGCCTGTTGGCCGCGGAACGCTGGAGTCGGCTCGAAATGGAGCGTCCAGTGCCGACCCGCGACATCGAGCGACGTCGTCCAGTGCGGCGCTCCGGGTTCGCGCGCGACCGGCTGCCGATAGAGCAACTGTCCGTCCGACTCGTCGAAAACCGATAGGGCGACCGCCTTCTCGCGAATCGGGCGCAGCGTGAGTTCGATCAAATCGCCGATGCGGAACACGGCGGTCGCAAAACCCATCAATGCTTCCCGCCGTTCTTCTGTTGTTCTCACCTCCCGCGAATAGACTGGCTCGAACACCACGAATCCCTGCTGTGACTCGCGCTCCTGCGCCAGGCGGATCGGAGCCGTGGCTGTCGGCAGGCCGGTATCACGCGCTCGCTCCAGTGCCTCGCGGCGGCGTTTTTCCGAACCCACATCAAAGCCAAGTGCGGGTGCGTTTTTCTGCAGGCTTTCGAGAAAATAGACGGGAAAGTAAGTTTCACGCTCGTCGGCAGGACCGATCACCCCTTCAGATTTCTCTTCAGTGAATTGGAATTCTGGAAAGCCCTCTTGCCGCGCTCGGGCTTCCCACGCGGGCCGGTCGATGGCGAACACCTTCGGATCCCATGCGAGCGCCTGTAGCTCCGGTTGGCGTGACAGCGAGCCGTCCACAAACGCCCGGAAGTCCTCGCGGGTCACATCGTCGCTGGCCTCGAAAAACGCCACCATCGAATGCAGCACCTCCAGCGAGCGGAGGATCTGCCCGCGAATCACGTCCACCCGATCTTGCGAAACACGGGCTACTTCGTTTTGCAGCGAGCGCTGGTTGATATGCCACAACTCCCTGGACACCAGCAAGGTCAGCATCACTCCCGCCACCAGCGCGGTCAACGCGGGAGCCTTTACCGATGGAAATGCGGCGGGGGTTTTTGGCATGAAGGCATGGAAGCGCCAGCGGCCAAGCACTCCATGTGCCAATGGGGTTCCTGCTCATACTGAGCACAGCCGAATTCACTTTCTGAGACTCCTGGGCTTTGCTGGATCCTGTGGGAGATGAAAAATTCCAGACAACTCCATCAAGGCACGTAAAGGATGTCTTCCCGCCGGTTGTTATGTGGATTGATGTCCTGGCCGAAAGAGCCGAGTGTAATTCGGGAAGTGACATGGATCGCCTCGTTTCGTGGCAGTCCGCTCAAACGCACGGGCATCGTGAAGGTCTGGATGGCGCCGGGGGCGATGGTGGTGGCATTGAACTGGCGGGAGCCGAGCGTGGTCTTGATCTCCAACAGGGTGTTGACCAGCACGGATGTGCCGCGGTTCTGGAGGGTGACTTCGAGTTCTCCGTTAGATCCACCGCCCGCACCCTTGACGAGGCGCTGATCGGTGATCGCGCCATCGACGATGCCGGGGGTGCTGCGGCCCATCACCCGCGCCATGTTGAGTATCCCGCTGCCGAATTCGGAATCAGGTCCGGGGAGGCCGGCCTCGTCGGCATGTTTCATGACGATTTCCGCTGCCTCGGTGGCGCTCATGCGGACGCCGGAGCCATTCGACATGGTGGCGGCGATCGCTCCGGTGACAATGGGAGCGCTTGCGGACGTACCGCTGATTTTCGCCCGGCGATCACCCGGCCAGGCGGCGTTGATGCCGTAGCCGGGGGCGGTTAGTGACAGGTAGCTGCCAAAATTGGAAAAATCCAGATGTACGCCGCGGGCATCGACCGAGCCGACGCTGATGACGCTCGGATAGGCGGCGGGATAGCAGGCTTCCTGCTGTTCCGAATTTCCCGAAGCGGCGACAATCAGCACATTCTGCTCGCTCGCCATGAGCACGGCCTCTTCGATGAGCGGATTGTTTTCCGTGGTGCCCATCGAGATGTTCATGATCTGGACTCCTTCATCGAGGGCGGCGAGGATGCCGGCGGCGAGGGCAAAAGAATCGGCCTTTCCAGATTCGCCGCCCACACGGATGGAGATCAACTCCGCTGCGGGTGCGACTCCCGGTGAGAGAGAATTGTTTCCGGCGATCAATGAGGCCACGGCGGTGCCGTGGCCGTTGGTTTTGTTGAGGTCATCCGGGAATGGAGTGATCGCGATGGAGCGCGTGAGTCCGGGCAAATCCGGATGCGGCACCACCCCGCTGTCGATGACGGCGATGCGCACGCCGGCACCCCAGTTTGAGTTGTCGCCATGGATGCCGAGCCAGGAGAGCATGGAATCACCAAATCCGACGAGATCCTGCTGTCCTCCTCCGCCCGCCGGACTGGGCGTGGGATCGGCGGGGAGTGAGTCGTAGGCCGTGATGTGCTCGCCATCGAGCAAACTGGATAACTCGTCCCAGTCATCGTAGCTCAGGCGCAGCGCACGCAGCGGATCGAGCTGGTCGACGAGTCGGATGTTGCTTTTCGCGAGAGCGAAGAAAAATGCCTGATAGGTTTCCCCGGACGGGAAGCGAAGGATCACCTCGTCCGGCTTGCTGCTGGCGAAGAGCTCGACGGTCGTGCCATCGCGGAATTCATCGCGGTAAATGGGGCGCGACGGGCGGCGGGCTTGAGGTGCCGCCTTCGTAGGAGAAGTTTCGGCATGGGAAACCGCCAGTTTTTTCCCGGTGGTGATGTTGAAATCACGGGTCATCCACCAGCCCATGAGCCCGCATAGGGCAATGATCAGGGAAGCGACGATGGGCCGGAAATTTCGTTTCATGGAGGATGAATGAGTCCGGTATCGACAATGGGTTGGCGTTGGAACACCGCCCGGTTGGAAAAGTTTTGCGGCTGCGGCATTTTTCCCGCAGGTCGTGCGGGAGGGCAAAGTAGCCTCCTGGGCATGATTTGAAAAGCCGGAATGCGGACCCCGCCTCATCCTGTTTTTCCATCGACAACGCCCACCGAACTCCGCTTTTCTATCAGCGTTAAACCGGTGAATTGATTCATTCGGAAAAACCCCAGATCCCATGAAAGGCTACTACGAACTCAAAAAAACCGAGGCTGGCAAATTACACTTCACCCTCAATGCGGGGAATCATGAGGTCATCATCAGCAGTCAACTCTACGCGGAAAAATCCAACGCCGAGAGCGGCATCGAGTCCACCCGCACCAACGGCGTCCACGAGGCCCGTTACGAGCGGAAACTCTCGGCGAAGGGCGAACCCTATTTCCTGCTCAAGGCACCTAACGGCCAGATCATCGGCACCAGCGAGATGTATGGCTCCGAGGCCACCCGCGACAACGGCATCCGCTCGGTGGTGAACGACTGCGCGAGCATCGTGGTGAAGGATCTATCAGCCTGATGCCGGCTGGAGCTTCTCACTCGTAAGCCACTGCCACCCGATAGAAGACGTTCGGGATCGTGGTGTTGAATGGAATGGCCACGGGTGAGCCGGTGCCGCTCTGGGTTGAGACGTGCGTCCAGTCTTTGAGGTTCCCGCTGCGTTGCACCGTGTAGCTCCGCCCTGTCAGAGTGGAGAAGGAGAGGGTGACCGTGGTGGGCGATGATTGGATGATGGCGGGCCGATAGACGGAATTTGCATCGAGAGGATTGCTGCCGAAAATGCTCTCGTTGGCGTCGGTGATGGTGTCGTTGTCATCATCCGGATCGAGTGAATCGGGGAGGCCGTCGAGATCGGTGTCGTTGAGAAAAGTGACCGTGAGATTGTCGAAGGCGATGCCCTGGGGCTGGAGCGGATAGATGAACGTTTGGCCGGTGTTCACCCCTCCCCGGGTGTAGGGAATCCCGACAAATTTCGTCCAGGTAAACGCTGATGGCGAGCCGCCGGTCCCGGTGCGGCCGATGGATGTTTGGCCTGCGACTTCGTTAGACTGAGTCACTCCGACGTTGACCGAGGTCAGGCCGTTCGCGACTCCGCTGGTGGCGGTAATCGTGCCACCATACGAAATGAATTGTGTCACCACTCCGCGCACCGTGACGGCAAACCCATCGGGATTTCCGTTCTGGATGCTCAGGCTTGAAGTGGTGATGACCTTCGAATAAATCCGGTGGCCTGATGGGGAAATCTCTCCGGCGGTGAAGGTGGATAGATCGTATGAGCTGCCATAGGGCACGCCGCCGGAACCGTTGTAGAGGTAAAGTTTCACGCTGCTCAATGGCTCGGAAAATCCAGGACCGGTGACAATTTCCACAAACTCGTTCACATCCGCGCCAGTGTTTTCATAGTGAAACTCGTTGATGAACACATCGTCCGGCACCGGCCCGCTTCCCAGCCCCGGCGTCAGGGTGAAGCGGAGATCAAACGTGGAGCCGGGCGCAATGGAAAGCCCGCTCACTATGACGGACCTCGTGGCGCTGGTCCCGCCGTTGATGGGCCCCGTCAGCAGGTTGGTGGCGGCATCAAAGGTGAGGGACGGGAGCGGCTGGGGTACGCCGTTTACTAGCAGATCCGCGGTGAGGCGGTCCGCGCTGCCGCCGGAGGTCGCACGCCATTGTTCGGCGGTGAAATGAACCTGCAGCGCTGTTAGGGTCCTGTCGGAATTGTTGGCGAAGTTCGCGGTGGCGGTTCCGGGTCCTGAGTTTCCGATGAATCCCAGTGAACCGTCGCTGCCCACCCCGTAAGCGCGAAAGCCGGTGGCGGCGCTTGTTCCATCATCCATGGCCAGCCAGTCGCCACCGCTGGTGACCCATGGTGCCGGATCATGACCACCGTCAAAAGTGGTGAAGTTTTCGCTGATCGACTGGCCGGCAGCGGTAAACTGATAGGTGCCGTCCGCATCGATCACCTGCAGTGCGGCGTTTGCCGGATCGTATCCCGGTGCGGTGGCGGTGAATACGACGGGGCGCGTGTCATTGGCGGTGAAATTCGTGGCGGTGTTGATGGAAACCATGCCGGTCAGCGATCCCGCGGGAATGACGGTGGTGCCGGTGGCAGGTTGGGTGTCCGCATCATCCGAGGATATCGTGACCGTCGTCGCGCTGGCGCTGATTGCGGGAAGCGTGACGGTTAGATTGACGCTGCCCGGCGGTGCGTCTTCCGCGATCGAAGTGGCTGATAGAGCGGCGGTGAGATTCGGGAAGTCCTGATCCATTTCCATGTCCGCGAAGACGGCGTAGTGGTCGGATGCGACATAACTGGTATCCGCTGCGGGAGGTGCACCAGCTTTGGGCAGGCCCGTGCTGTTGGAGGTGTCCAGCGATGAATTATAGATTTCCTTTGAAATAGGGCGGCCGGCGATGGCAGGGGAGACGAGGAAAAGATCGTAAGTGGGGCCGGTGGTGTTGCTGGTGTTGAAGGTGGCGGCGGAGTTGTTCACTTGCCGGGGATCGAGTTTCGTCGGAATCGGGTTGGTGAAATAAGCGGCGGGATTGGTGGAATAAGTGATGGGAACGGCTGGGAAATTCAGATCATTCCCAAGCGAAAATGATCCGGGCAGCCCTGTCGGAAGAGCGGTGAACGTTTTGTTAGTCGATGATGGATTGAAGTCGCCAAGGATGATGAAATTGTCCTCCGAGGTGAATCCCTGCGACGTAAGGTAACCGGCGACGCGCTTCATTTCCACCGCCCGGCGGAAACGATCGTCCGTGCCGGTGCCTGATTTCAAATGCACGGAAATGATGGTCGGATCCTTCGTGGTGCCGGGGAGGTTGACTTTGACCACCGGGTGGAGGCGGGTGAGTTCCTTGAAGCCCGCGGGAGCATCAATTGAAATCGTCGAAGTGAATGGATGCCGCGAGAGGAAAACGACGCGCAATCCGGTATCGAAGGTATTTGTGTTAGGAGCGCTGTAACTGTAGGCATAACCGAGCGATGTCGCGAGTGTGGTCAGATCGCCCGCATTGATGTCCGCCGTGTGTATTTCCTGGAGGGCGACGACATCGGCGTTCAGTCGGGCAAGCAGGTCGCGGACTTTGTCATGATCCGGTTGTCCGGGTTGACCGATGCCATAGTCGAAATACGCCGCGCCGCCACCGGGCGGAATCACAAGGTGCGCGCCGACGTTGAACGTGGCGAGCCGGAAAGCCACGCCCTCGGCCAGAGAAGCCAGCAGCAGGAAAAACAAAACGGTGCGGTGAAACATTTCCGCACAACTAAGCAGAATCCGTGCTGCTAGCTACCGGGGATTTCCCGATGTCGGTTCTTCCCTGCAACCTTCACCCTGGCGCCGGGTTCATCTCTGCATGAAATTCCTCTTTATCCTCCTGGGTTCCGCCCTCGCGCCGGCGGCGGTTTTTTCCGCGGAGCCGGTTGCTTACGATCCGCTCAGGATCCCGGACGTGGCGATCGTTTCGAAATCCTTCGATGTGAAGGACGCCAGCCGCGACCGGGTGATCCCCATCCGTGTTTACTTCCCGCCATCGGCGCAGCCCATGCCGGTGATTCTTTTCTCCCACGGCCTCGGCGGCTCGCGCGACAACAACCCGTATCTCGGAAACCACTGGGCGGCGCGCGGCTACGTTGTCGTCTTCGTGCAGCATCCGGGCAGCGACGAAAGCGTCTGGAAAGGCGCGGGACCGGTGAAGGGGATGATCGCGATGAAAGAAGCTGCGTCGCTGGAAAATTTCCTCGCCAGAAACCAGGACATCCCGGCGGTGATCGACGCGCTCGTCCGCTGGAATGGCGAGAAGCAGCACGAGTTGCGCGGTCGCCTCGATCCGGAGCACATCGGCATGTCCGGTCACTCGTTCGGGGCGAAAACCACGCAAGCGGTCGCAGGCGGGACATTCGCCACGGCGCGCGCTGCCTTTCTGGAACCCCGCATCGACGCGGCCGTGATGATGAGCCCCGGCCCGCCAGACGCCGGCGATGCGCTCAAGGCCTTCGCTTCTATCAAAATCCCCTGCCTGCTCATGACCGGCACCAAGGACGACAGCCCCATCGGCAACATGACCGCCGCGGACCGCCTCAAGGTTTTCCCGGGCCTGCAACTTGCTCCTGCCTGGCAGGTGGTCTTCGACAAGGGCACGCACATGAGTTTCGGCGACCGCGGGCTGATGGGGAAACCCCAGGACGGAAGCCGCTATCACAAGGCGATCCTCGCTCTCACTACCGCCTTCTGGGACGCCCGGCTTAAAGGCAGCGCCACTGCCCAATCCTGGCTCAACGGCGCGGGCGCGAGGTCCGTGCTGGTGCCGGACGACAAGTGGGAGAGGAACGCGAAAGCGGGGGAGTGACGCGGATGCGCAAGAATGCCGCAGAAGCAGGACGAGAGGCTGAATGCTCTTGAGAAGAGGGTGGAGCCCTGATGAAATCCACGGATGAAGCTGACGTTGGGACTCAGGCGGGCGACTCAGTTCGGGATGATCAGGATTTTCTAACCGCGAAGCATGAAAAGACGCGGAGGAAAAATTCTGAAGTTCGCTCTCATCACCGTATTTCTGTTACTAGCGGTGATCGGCTTCAATCTCCCGACCATCGGAGCGGCTCTTATCCTGCATCCTCCTCGCCGGACAGTGGCCGCCGGGCCACCGGCAGGTTGTGAAAAAGTAACATTCAGCGGTGGGGAATTGAAGCTTCAGGGCTGGCATGGCCCAAGTAGTGGAAAGAGGCGGGGAACGGTCATTTATCTTCATGGTGTCGCGGACAACCGGACGAGCGGTGCCGGAGTCTTGGAACGTTTCCGCGAGCGTGGATTCGACGTGGTGGCTTACGACAGCCGGGCTCATGGGGAATCGGACGGCGAGGCGTGCACCTATGGATTCTATGAAAAAGAGGACCTGCGCCGGGTAGTCGATACGGTCGCTTCCGGTCCCGTCATTTTGATCGGAAGTTCGCTCGGCGGGGCGGTGGCCCTGCAATTGGCTGCCACCGACAAACGGATTTCCGCAGTGGTCGCTGCAGAATCATTCTCGGATTTCCGGACTGTGGCGATCGAGCGCGCGCCCTTTGTCTTCACGCCCGGTCTCATCAGGGAGGCCTTCAGAATCGCAGAAGGGAAAGGCCGTTTTCAGATCGACGACGTCAGTCCGGTAGAGGCTGCTAGAACCATCACTGTTCCTGTGCTTGTCATTCACGGCGCGGCTGACAAGGACACTCCGCCAGCCCATGCGCAACGCATCCTTGCGGCTTTGGCCGGACCAAAGCGTTTGATCCTTGTCCCGGAGGCGGAACATAACCATTCACTTCAAGGCCGTGAAATCTGGGAGGAGATCGAGTGTTGGATAGACTCGATTCTCAAGCCAAAGTGATTCGGGCGATGTGACTTCGATCAAGTTCCAAGGAAATGGAAAGCCAGGCGGGCGCGACATGGTGGGGGTGAAGAACCGCCGTTAGCCAGGCAACTGCCTTGCGCAATGTCAGCGCAATTTATCGACGCAGCAAATCAGGCGGATTTTCCGGCCGATGGCGCGGGTGCATTTCCGCTGGTCAGGGAGGCGGGGAAATGTTTTGAAAGCCGCGCGGGCGACCAGCTCGTTACGATGAATGACTCACACGCTGGCCACACCGGCCACAATCCTCCGTTGGCGCTGACCACCCTGGCCGCTTTGGGTATCGTTTTTGGCGACATTGGAACCAGTCCGCTCTATGCGTTTCGTGAGTGTTTCTCGGGCCATCACGGAGCACCGATTAATCCGGCGAATCTGGTCGGTGCGGCATCGCTGATCGTTTGGTCGCTGCTGCTGGTGGTGTCGGTGAAATACCTATTCATCATCCTCAAGCTCGACAACAAGGGCGAAGGCGGAATCCTGGCGCTTTCCACCCTCATTCGCAGCGCGGTCCGGCAACTTGGCGGTCGGGACCCGAAAAAAATCCTGCTCTTCGGCCTCGCAGGTGCTGCGCTGATTTATGCCGACGGCATGCTCACACCGGCGATCTCGGTGCTCAGCGCCGTGGAAGGATTGTCCGTAAGCGCCCCGGCACTGGCGCACTGGACGGTGCCGCTTGCGGTGGTTATTTTGTTAGGATTGTTTTCGATCCAGAAATTCGGCACCGGGCAGGTCGGGAAATTGTTCGGGCCGGTAGTGCTGTTGTGGTTTGGAACACTTGGTTTGTTAGGCATCCGTGGAGTAATGCATCATCCCGAAGTGCTTATGGCGCTCAGTCCATGGGAAGGGATTTCATTTCTCGTCCGTGAATGGAAACACGCGTTTCCACTGCTGGCGGCCGTCTTCCTGGCAGTGACCGGTGGTGAAGCATTGTATGCGGACCTCGGCCACTTTGGTACAAAGCCAATCCGCGTCGGGTGGTTCTCAGTGGTGCTACCCGCGCTGGTCTTGAACTACCTCGGCCAAGCGGCTTTACTGACAGCGGATAGCACGGCGATCCGCAGTCCGTTTTTCCTGCTGGCTCCGGATTACCTGCAGCTCCCGCTGACCGTTCTCGCAACCGGCGCGGCAATCATCGCGAGTCAGGCGCTCATCTCAGGCGCATTTTCCCTCACCACCCAGGCGGTTCAGCTTGGGTGCCTCTCGCGAGTTCGGATTTTATATACCTCCGAGCATGCGAAGGGCCAGGTGTACGTGCCGGTGATCAATCACATCCTCGCAGCTGCCTGCATCCTGCTGGTGGTAACTTTCGAAACTTCGGCGAAACTTGCCGGTGCCTATGGGATTGCCATTTCACTAACAATGACCATCACCTCGATTCTTTTCTTCTCGGCAGCACGCGCTGTTTGGGGCTGGTCGCGGCTCAAGGCATCGATCGTGACCGGGCTGTTCCTTGGACTGGATGGAGCATTCCTCGCTGCGAACGCCTTGAAAATCTTCCCATTTGGCTGGCTTCCATTGGTCGGTGCCGGTGGCGTGATGGGCATCATGCTCATTTGGATTTGGGGTCGCAAGAGGCTCTATGCTCGCATCATGGAGGACTCGCTGCCGATCGATGTGCTGTTGAAGGATTTGCACAAAGGAAAGATCCATAGGGTATCTGGCACGGCGATTTATATGAGTGGAAAAGGCCTGCAAGTGCCCACCGCTTTGCTGCACAATTTGAAGCATAACCAAGTGCTCCACGAGCGTGTCATCCTCCTCCACGTCGTAACGCTCGACCAGCCGCGGGCGGTCGCGGAAGACATGCTCGACTACGAGGATCTAGGCGACGGTCTTCACAAGGCAACACTCCGGTTCGGCTTCGCGGAAACTCCCGACGTGCCGACTGCCTTGAAACTGCACATGCCGGAAAATGCCCGCTTCCAGCCGGGAAAAGCCACCTATTTCCTCGGCCGCGAAACTTATGGCGTCGGGAAAAAGGCCACGTTCATGGAACGCATGCGAATGACGCTCTTCGCCGTGATGGCCCGCAATGCATCGCCGGCCACGGCCTACTTTCAGCTTCCACCTGGTCGCGTCGTCGAGCTTGGCGCCCAGATCACTTTATAATCGCAGGCAGCCATGCCCGCATCCGCACTTTCCATCACCGGCCTCGGCGCCTTGTCCGCCCTCGGCAGTGACGTGTCATCACATCATGCCGCGGTGCTCGCCGCGCGGGTTCCGTTTCAAAAACTCGGTGGGTTGTTAGGAGATGACAGCCCACATGCGATGCGGCCCGGCGCATGGATCGAGCCGCGCAAGCTGCTCATCCACCGCAAATGGAGTCCGGCGACGATGGCTGCACTGCACGTCGCCCGCCAGGCAGTCGTCGAGGCTGGATGGACCGCGGAGGATCTCAAAAACGCTGCTCTTGTCGTCGGCACCAGCCGGGGCAATGCGGCCGGCTGGCTTGGTCCATGGCCCGGCCGCAGACCGTTCAAGCTGATGGCCGCCAGCAATACGATCCATAGTGAACCGGCGTCCGCCATCACCATTGAGTTCGGCATCACCGGGCCGAATCACGTGCTCGCCAGTGGCTGCGCGGCCGGCCTCGACGCCATCGGCATCGCCATGATGCTGCTCCGCTCCGGCCTTGCCACCCGCGCCCTGGCCGTGGCCGTCGACCTGCCACTGGTACCTATATTGTTAGATAACTATGCGTCTTCCGGTATTCTCTCCCTCAGTCCGGACCTCGATCCCTATCATCCGAATACGTCCGGCTTCGTCCCTGCGGAGGGAGCCGCAGCGATGGCCATTGAGATGACATCCGGGGATTTTCCAAAGCTTGTCCACTACGGCTGCAATTCCGATGCCTGCGATCCCGTGGGCATCCCCGCCGACGGTGGTCGCACGCCGGAGCTGTTGGAAAAAGCCATGCAACTCTGCGGCCCGCCGATCGGGGTTTGCCCACATGCCACGGGCACTGCCGTGCAGGGCGTTGCCGATCCGGCCGCCTTGTCGCGCGCGTTTGGTGGACTAAAACCGACGCTCCATCTCCTCAAGCCTTTCACCGGCCATACCATCGGTGCGAGTGGGATGTTGGAAAGTGTGATCCTCGCCCGTTTCCTCCGGGACCGCGAGCTGCCGCCGAATCTTCCGCACCGCCACCCACCGGCCGGATTCCTCGTGCCGGACGTCGTTCTTACCGCCACCGGGCCGATTTTCAAACTCTCCCATGGAATGGGGGGCCACAATGCTTTGTTAGTTCTCTCACCGTCATGAACCCGCCACTCCGTCTTGAAGTTTCCATGGATGATCAGACCCTGAAGGTGATTCAGGGTAACGAATGCCTTCGTGAATTCACCGTCTCCACTTCCGCCAAAGGCATGGGATTCGTCGAAGGCACCTATCGCACGCCTACGGGGCGTTTCCGGATCTCGGAAAAAATCGGCGACGGCGAAGACAGCGGTACCATTTTCAACTGCCGCGTCCCGGTCGGCAGATGGTCGCCGGGGGAAGCCGTCGATGGCGACCTCGTGCTCACCCGCATTCTCCGCCTCGAAGGACTGGATGCCGCAAATGCCAATACCATGGAACGCCATATCTACATCCATGGCACCAATCGCGAGGACATGCTCGGCGGCCCCGCGAGTCATGGCTGCATCCGCCTCGGCAATGCGGAGGTGATCGAGTTGTTTGATATGACACAGGAAGGGGCTGAAGTTGAGATTTTTCCCCTTACCCGCAAACGTGGCAAACTTTTGTTCATCGATTGTGACTCCACGTTATCGACCATCGAGGGCATTGATGAACTTGGGCACTCCATGGGTGAAGAGGTGTTTGCAGAGGTCGCAGCCCTCACCAACGCTGCGATGAATGGTGAGATTCCCATCAATGAAGTCTTCTCGAGAAGGATGGAGATGATCCGTCCGAACCGCGCCTTGTGCGACCGCATCGCCGCTCTTTATGTGGAAACGATGGTTGGAGGTGCCAGAGAGTTCATCCGTGAGTTGAAAGACGATGGCTGGTTGCCTGTCGTCCTTTCCGGCGGATTTGCCCCGTTGATCATGCCACTCGCAGGAATGCTCGGCATCGATCATGTCGAAGCGGTGCCTCTGTTCTTTGATGGAAACGGCAACTATCTCGACTATGGCAGGGATTACCCCACTACGCGCAACCTCGGCAAAAACGAAGTCATCCGTGAATGGAAAGCTGCGCTTCTGCCGGAACGTGTCGTCATGATTGGTGATGGTGTCTCGGATCTGGAGACCCAACCTGATGTCGACCTGTTCATCGGATTCGGTGGGGTGGTCGAGCGGCCGCGCGTGCGGCAGGGCTGTGATTATTGGTTTACGGACATGCATGACCGCCGCGAACTCATGAGTATCATCGCGGGTGATAAGATAGATGATGCGATGGCATAGTCTGCCTTCATATAGAGGAATCAGATTTAGCTTGCTAGCGGGTCGTGCAAACATAGGGTGTCCCACGACATGAGTACTACAGCAAAGAAATCAGCCGTGAAAGGCGTTCGTTATAACGACGCACAGAAAAAGGAAGTGATCGACTTCGTCACTACTTTCAATACGGCCAACGGCCGTGGCGGCCAGAGCAAGGCGGCTGAGAAGTTCAATATCTCGCAGATCACCATCGCTTCCTGGTTGAAGGGTGCGGGTGCTGCTGCCCCCGGGAAAAAGATCGTCGTGAAAGCGACCAAAGCCGCCAAAGCTGCCAAGGCACCGAAGGCTGAAAATGCTCCTAAAGTGGAGAAGGCTCCCATAGCGAAGGCATCAAAAGTTGGCACGCGCTACACTCCCGAACAGAAACAGGAAGTGGTGGATTTCGTCGCCAGCTACAACGCCGCCAACGGCCGTGGTGGACAAAGTACGGCTGCTGCGAAATTCAACGTTTCCCCGCTCACCGTCATGGCATGGCTCAAGGCTTCCGGCGCACCGAAGCCCGCGAAAAAAGGTGTGAAGGTGAAGGCTGCCAAAGCCGCCAAGGCTCCGAAGGCAGCACATGCCGCCAAGCCGTCCGAAATTGGATTCGGTGCCAAGCTCGACTTGCTCGTCGCCTTGAACAAGGAACTCGAAAAGGCTCAAGCCGCCGTCACGAAGGCCCAATCGGAATTCACCAAGGCCCAGGCTGAATACACTCAGCTCAAGTCGAAGTTCAATTCGCTCAAGGCTTCCCTTTAATCAAACTCTCTCAAAACCCAAAACAGAGGCCGTCTCCCGCAAGGGGGCGGCCTTTTGTTGTGAGCGGGAAATGGCGCGTCAATATGCCATCAACTGGTTGAGGCTGATAACAAACGGCATCGGACAAAATATCCGCCGGAAGCAGCACTCCAAATGAACGCGCTCCTTAACGCTCACTACCAGGACACGGTCGTGTCCATATCCTTCCACAACATCGTCTCGCCATCAAAAACGAAGCGTCCGAGGAAGGATTGCTCGTTGATCAAAAGCGGCAGCCAATGTCGGTCGTCCTCCCACATGCGTTGATAGGGAATCGTGTCGAGGCCCGTCCACACCGGCTCAGCCTCATCGGTCTCAGTCGGCGTGCCGGTGAAATCGTCGGAGCGATAGACATGACACAGGATGTCCGCATAGTCCGACATGGAAAACCACAGCTCACCGAGTTTCCGCGGGGCGTGGGGCGTGATGATCAGTTCCTCCTGGGTTTCGCGAATGACCGCTTGCAGGGGCGTTTCGCCGGGATCGATCTTGCCGCCGGGACCGTTGATTTTTCCTTCTCCCAGCCCACGCTTTTTCTCGATGAGAAGAATCCGCCCGTCCTTGATGATGAACATGAGCGTGGCGTGGATTTCTCCCTGCCAGGAGGTCCAGTCGATGGGAGAGGGGGTGTGCATGAAGGT
This sequence comes from Akkermansiaceae bacterium, assembly GCA_031412525.1. GTDB lineage: Bacteria > Verrucomicrobiota > Verrucomicrobiia > Verrucomicrobiales > Akkermansiaceae > Luteolibacter. The sequence continues at coordinate 18,106 of JANODE010000024.1, forward strand.
CAGTTTCCAGCGGTGGCGTAGGCTTCCACGCTATCGCAGGTGCAGACGAGATTGCGGTCGCCGTGCACGTTGTCGATTCGTCCGACCGAAGGCCAGAACTTGTGCTGGCGTAAATAGGGCAGCGGAAATGCGGCCTGCTCGCGCGGATAAGCGTGCGGCCAGTCGTTGCCGCAGATGGTCTCGCAGGGGTGTGGGGCGTTTTTGAGCGGGTTGTCGTTCGCATCCAACTCACCACTGATGACGGCGGAAATTTCACCATGGATGGAAATCATCGCGTCACAGAAACGGTCAAGTTCTGCCTTGGATTCGGATTCGGTCGGCTCGATCATCAACGTGCCACCGACGGGCCAGCTCATGGTCGGCGCGTGGTAACCGTAATCCATGAGGCGCTTCGCCACGTCCTCCACCGTGATGCCGCTCGCGTCTGATAGAGGGCGGACATCGATGATGCATTCGTGGGCGACCAGGCCGTCGTGACCGGTATATAGCACCGGGAAATACGGCGAAAGTTTGCGGGCCATGTAGTTCGCGTTGAGGATGGCGATCTCGGTCGCTTCCTGAAGACCGTCCGGTCCCATCATTGCGATATACATCCATGAAATCGTATTGATCGAAGCACTACCCCATGGTGCGGAACATACAGCCCCTGATTTTGCATCCAGTTCGCCATGGCCGGGGAGATAGGGCAGGAGTTGCTTCGCCACGCCGATCGGACCCACGCCAGGGCCGCCGCCGCCATGAGGAATGCAAAAAGTTTTGTGGAGGTTCAAATGACAGACATCCGCGCCGATGAGGCCAGGGGAGGTAAGTCCGACTTGGGCGTTCATGTTCGCGCCGTCCATGTAAACCTGCCCGCCGGCGTCGTGGATGATGTTACAAATGTTGCGGATGGTTTCCTCAAACACGCCATGAGTGGACGGATAGGTGACCATCAGCGCGGCGAGGTTGTCACGGTGCTCCTCGGTGCGGGCGGTGAGGTCGGCGACGTCGATGTTGCCATCGTCATCGCACTTCACACCGATGACTTTCATGCCGACCATCACCGCGGAGGCGGGATTGGTGCCATGCGCGGAAACGGGAATCAGGCAGATGTTCCGGTGCGAATCGCCGCGCGCGAAGTGGTAGCCGCGGATGGCTAACAGCCCGGCGTATTCACCTTGGGATCCGGCGTTCGGTTGCAGTGACACTCCCGCGAAACCGGTGACCTCGGCGAGCCAATCTTCCAGCGTGCCGAGCATTTCGCGATAGCCCTGACTCTGATCGGCGGGCACGAATGGATGCAGCGATGAAACTTCCGGCCAGCTCATTGGAATCATTTCCGAAGTCGCGTTGAGCTTCATCGTGCAGGAGCCGAGCGCGATCATCGACTCGTTCAGTGCGAGGTCCTTCGACTCGAGACGTTTCAGATAGCGGAGCATTTCCGTTTCCGAATGATAGCTGTTGAAAACTTTCTGGGTGAGGAATGGCGAGATCCGGGAAATGCCGGAGGGCCAATCCAGCTCAACGTTGCGTGTGGCGTCGAGATCGGCGCCGAAAAATCCTGCAATACTCAGAACGTCGGTATCGGTGGCGGTTTCATCGAGCGAGATGCCGAGATGGTCGGCGTCAATCAGGCGCAGGTTGATCCCGGCCGAGGCAGCGGTTGTTAGAATTTCCTTGGCCTTGCTTGGGACCTTGGCGACGATGGTGTCAAAAAACGGACCGTGCTCGATTTCGATTCTGCTGGCGACGAGGATGGCCTTCAAATCGCAGGTCAGCGCGTGGACCCGGTTGGCGATGCGCTCAAGTCCCTCAGGGCCATGATAGACGGCATACATCGAGGCCATCACGGCCAACAACACCTGCGCGGTGCAGATGTTGGACGTCGCCTTGTCGCGGCGGATGTGTTGCTCGCGGGTTTGCAGCGAGAGACGGTAGCCAGGCTTGCCGCGTGAATCGACGGAAACCCCGATGAGGCGGCCTGGCATCTTGCGTTTCAACGCATCCGCACAGGCCATGAATCCGGCGTGTGGTCCACCGAAGCCGAGCGGCACTCCGAAGCGTTGGGACGAACCCACGCAGATGTCCGCGCCGAACTCGCCCGGCGCTTTCAGGACTGTTAGCGCCAGAAGATCCGTCGCTGCGATGTTGGTGATGCCTGCTGCTTTGTTCTTCGCGAAGAACTCGGAGAAATCATCGATCCGGCCGCGGGTGTCCGGGTACTGCACGATCACCGCGAAGGTGCCTTCGGTTGGTTTCCACTGTTTCCAATCGCCGATGACGACCTCGATGTCCAGTGGCTCGGCGCGGGTGACCACCACATCGATGGTTTGAGGATGGCATCGATCTGAGACGAAAATCGACTTGCCCTTGGGCTTGCCCGCCAGCGCAAGGCTCATCGCCTCGGCGGCGGCGGTGCCTTCGTCAAGTAGCGATGCATTGGAAACATCCAGACCGGTTAGATCGGTGATCATCGTTTGGAAATTCAGCAATGCTTCGAGACGTCCCTGGGCGATCTCTGCCTGATAGGGCGTATAGGCTGTATACCAGCCGGGATTTTCCAGAATGTTTCGCTGGATGACGCCCGGCGTGTGGGTGCCGTAATAGCCCTGGCCAATGAACGACCTGAGCACCTTGTTCTTTCCCATGATCGACTTCAGCCAGGCGAGCGCGTCGTGTTCCGAGCGGGCTTCCGGCAGGCTGAGCGCGCCTTCCATGCGGATGCCGGCAGGCACGGCGGCGTCGATGAGGGAGCTGAGTGACGGGTAGCCGATGTCGCGAAGCATTTCCTCGCGTTCGGAACCAACGGGACCCAGGTGACGGCTGCGGAAATCGGTGCGGGCGGACATTTTGATGAGAAGTTGGGGGCCAGGGGAGATGGATGATCCGCACGGTCTCGCGGACGCACTCTCCAATAGTGGAAAATGCCCACCGCGCAACTCTCGTTCGTGACAAACTTCCCTCAGTTCGCTCCAGCGGAAAACAGACTGGCAGAGTCGGCGATCACGCGTTTTTGCAGCTTCCGGCGCTTTTTCGTGAGGAGTTTCCACTGCGATGGTGCGAAATTCCCCGTGAATCCGTGATTTTCCAGCCACTCGGAAAGGGTGGCGATATCATTCTCGTCGCCTAGCAGCTCGGCGATCTCCGCCATTTTCGGATCAATCGGAATTGTCTTCGCGGGTAAAAATCCAACCGCTCCCAGATAGGCTTTCAACGCTTTGCGAGCGTCGTGAAACTCCTCCTCAGCGCGTTGATCCAAGCTCAGGCAGCGTTTGCGGACTTGTTTCCCGAGTTTTTTCAAGCTGACAAGCACTGTGGCATCGAGGTTTTCTTCTGGCAATTCCGCCAGCGCCTTGCGGGCTTCAGCGACACGTTCAAGGCACCACGAAACCGTCTCGGCGGGCGGGCGACGGGCGGCCGAATGGGTCTGTTGATCAAGCAGTCCGGCGATGGCGGCGGCGACGGTGTCCATCTCTCCAGCGACATGAAGGTTCCAGGTTTTCAAACGTGAAACCGCATCACGAGGGCCTGACAACAAGCGTCCGATTGCCTGGATTTCCCGAGATGCGTGTTTCAACCGGAACAACGCGAATCCGCCGCGCAGCGATTTCCCGAGCTTGCGGATGGCATGTACCTCCTCCGCGATCCGGCCTTTGGAATCCAGTAGGCCGCCGAGCAGTTTCGCCATGTTCTCGCATCCGGCGGCCAGTTGGTCGCGGGCGAATCGTGCGTCGGATGGGACTGGGGAATTCATCTTGGTGGAAGGAACCTGAAATGTAGCCGCTTGTCAGCGATCATCGTGTGACAAATAGTCAGCCGGAACTTGCCTGAAAAAGCGATGAAAACCTTGATCCGCCATGCCCGCGTAGTCTCTCCGGACTTCGACGTGGAAGGCGCGTCGCTGCTGTTGGAAAACGGGCGGATTCTAGCAGTTATTGACCCTGCAGAGTCGATGCCAGCATCGGATGTGGTGATCGATGCTGGGGAGCGGCTCGCGATGCCGGGGTTTTTTGACATCCATTCGCATGGCGCCGATGGTCGTGACGTCTGCGATGGTACGCTCGATTCGGTCCGCCATATCGCCCGGCGGAAACTGCTAGAAGGCGTGACCACCTGGCTCCCGACCACGCTCACCCAACCCGCTGACCGGCTGTTGGAAACCGCCAGCGCCTGTGCCGCCTACCGGGCCGCACCTGATTTTTGCCGCACGCCGGGCCTGCATGTGGAAGGTCCTTTCATCAACGCCAAAAACGCCGGAGCACAGAACCCGGAGTTCATCCGCCAGCCTGATTTCGCCGAACTCCTGCGCATTCACGAAACCTGCCCTGCAGCGATCGTCTCTCTCGCACCAGAGCTCCCTGAAGCGCTCGATCTCATCCGCTCCGCAGCCGCGCTCGGCATCCGTGTGTCCGCCGCCCACACATCCGCCACGGCGGTGGAGATCGCCGCGGCGAAGGTCGCCGGACTTGTTCATCTCACCCATTTCGCCAATGCGATGACGCCGCTGCATCATCGGGAAATCGGCACCGTCGGTGCAGGCCTGATGGATGATTCACTTCTGTTGGAAATCATCGCCGACGGCATCCATCTCTGTCCGGACATGCTGCGGCTGGTCTTCAAACTCGTCTCCATTGATCGCCTCATGCTCATCACCGACTCCACTGCCGCCTCCTGGCTCGGTGAAGGAACCTTCCATCTCGGCGGCCGGCCGGTGACCGTGGAAAACCACATCGCCCGTCTAGCAGACAGTCGTGTGCTTGCAGGGTCCACCTTGAAATACAACGAAGGCGTAAAAAGGATTTTCGAGGCCACCGGAATGCCGCTCGCTCAAATCGTCAAGGCGACTTCCTGGAATCAGACCCGCTCACTCGGACTTGATGGATATGGAAAACTCGCCGCCGGATATCAGGCCGACATCGTCCTGCTAGAAAAGGACTTTTCCGTTTGGAAAACCTTCGTCGCCGGGAAGGATCATTCCAGCCACACCGATTTCAGATAGGACACATCCGTGAAATCCTCCGGCATTGCTGCGTGTCGGGCATTCAATCGGCGCGGAATCGCGGTGAGTAGCTGACGCTCGAATTCCACGGGCGTCATGCGGCGGAAGTTCGTGCAACAAAGCAGCCAGCCGCCGGGTGCGAGAACTTGAGCAGCCAGCGCCGCGAGCTCGCCGAAGTTTTCCTCCACGCGGAAGACCTTGCCCTTTTCATCGCGTGAAAACGTCGGTGGATCGAGCACGATGCCATCGAATGATCGCCCCTGTTTGGCGAATCGTTTGAGCCAGTGAAACGTGTCACCCTTGCAGAAATGATGAGACGCGGGATCGAGGCCGTTGTGGGAAAAATTCCGTTTTGCCCAATCGAGATAGGGTTGTGATAGGTCAAGCGTGGTGGTTTCGGCACCAGCCATCGCGCCGGAGACGGAGAAGGCACCGGTGTAGGAAAAGGTGTTGAGCAGGCGTTTCCCCGGAGCCATCCCCTGGCGGACTTCGGCGCGGTTGTCGCGCTGATCAAGGAAAATGCCCTGAGAGTAGCCGGATTGAAACGAGATTTCCAAGCGGATGCCGTTTTCCAACATGACAAAGGGCTCAAGGGTTTCAGGTCCTGATAGATAAACGGGCGATTCCTTCTGGTGCTGGTCGAGCCGTTTCCAATAACAGGAAACCCCGCGGTCGCGGACCCACTCGCGAAATTTCTGATCGATGTGGTCGCCTGGCGTCGAAACCAGCCAACGTCCGGCGAAGGTTTCCAGAATTAGTCCGGGGAAACCATCGCCACTACCGTCGATGAGGCGCACGGCGTCGGTGTCCGGCGTGAGCAGGCTGGCGCGCTTCGAGACGGCATTCTGATGGCAATTATGCATGGGGCTCGGAAGCTGAAAGCGAATCGCGGTCCGGGCGAATCACTTGATGCCGAACGTGCCCCAGGTGGTTTCGGTATACGGGGGATTCCCATTCGGATAGATTTTCGCCACGCTCTTATAGGTTCCGAATTTCAAGCCTTGGAAGTAAAGGGTGATGGTGGCCTCGTCGGACGCGTCGCTGTAATCCAGCTTGAGATTCGCTGCCGGGACCTTCTTGCCATTGTAGCGGGTGGTAGTCGTTTTGTAGGAGTAGGTCGCTGAATTTTTTCCATTCGTGTGTTTCACCGTGGCCTTGTTGGCGGAATCGATCGTCACGGTGGTGACTGATTGATAATCTGAAGGGAAACGATTAAGAAACTCCGATCCCCTGAGCGTCAGCTTCAGTTTTTGCCCGCTCAGCAGCGGCAGGGGCGAGGTGACCTTGGCGGTCGGCTGTGGCCATTTCAACTGCGTGACGAAGTTTCCAGCCGAAAGTTTTCTGGTCCCGGTTTCGACTAACAGACGGTTGACCCACCCGGCGGTGGTCAGTTCGAGCACGGCAATGCTGAAATAGTAGTCGCCCGTGACGGTGGGCACATTGGACGGTGAGCTAACGGTAAAATTGGATATCTGACCGCGCCCGGTAATTTGGCCTAGGTTGTATTCACCTACCATGGAGCGAACGGACGAGGGTGTCTGCGAGGCCCACAAGACCAGCTTGATGGTGCCCGATATCGTGCCTTCCGGGCTGTCATTCTGCAAGCCGCCGTCCATCTTGAACGTCAGCCGCGGCTCGGTGACGTCCCAAGTCAGGTCGCCGTCGAGATTGAGGATCGCGGCGTCCATTTTTGTGATGCAGAACAACATCACGAGCGCGGTGAAGAGAGTTTTCATGGGTGTTTCATTGGATTTCGGGTTTGGGAAGTCAAGCGGAAGAACCTGCGTGACACCTTGCAGGATGATCCGGCAGGCGGGATTGGTTTGGATCAGCTCGAAATGAGCCCGGTCTCATTTGCCATTCCACCCGCCGGCGAGAGCACGGGCCAGAGCAGTTAGGGAAACCCGCTGCTGGGCGTCAACTTCGGCGAGGGAGAGACGTGTCCGGAGCACGCTGCGTTCGGCATCGACCACCTCGAAGTAACTGGAGAGTCCCTTTTCATAGCGCTGGAACGAGAGGCTGCGTGTATCCGTTGCACTGATCACCGCAGCTTCGAGTGCGGAACGCGAGCGGGCGAGGCCTTTGAGATCGACCAACGCATCCTCCACCTCGCGCAGGGCGACCAGCATGGTCTGGCGGTAGGACGCGAGCGATTCGTCGTATCTGCTGCGGGATGCTTCATAATTCGAGCGGTTTGCCCCGCCGTCAAATAGTGGAGCGGCAAGCCCGGCGCCGACCGAAAGCACGCGGTTCTCCCAATCGAGAAATGATGAGGCGCTCAGGGATTCGAGTCCGGCGGCCCCGGTGAGCGAGAATTTCGGATAGAACGCGGCTTCTGCCACGCCGATCCGGGCATTCGCGGCTCGCAGCGATTGTTCCGCCGCGCGCATGTCGGGACGCCGGGCGATCACTGCGGCGGGGAGGCCGGGGGAAAGAGTGGGAAGCCGGCCGGTGGTGGATTTTTTCGCTATCGAGAAATCCGAAGGCCGGGTGCCACAGAGGACCGCTAGCGCGTGCTCGGCGGAGCCCCGCTGGCGTTGAACGATGGCGATGTCGTTTCTCGCCAGCTCCAATTCGGTGCGGGCGCGGCTGGTGGAGAGGCCGTCTGTTAGGCCGGCGTCGGTTCTTGATTTTTCCAAAGACAGCGAGTCCTCGCGGGTGGCGATGGTATCGTTCAGGATGGACTCCTGCGCGTCGAGACCACCGAGAGTAAAGTATTGGCGGGCGACTTCCGAGGCAATGCCAAGGCGCTGCGCGGCTAACAGAGACTCGGAAGCATCCGCATCCGCAGTCGCCGCTTCGAGGGAGCGGCGGTTCGCGCCCCAGAGATCGAGTTCGTAGGAAAGATCAATGGTGGATCGATAGTTCTGACGATCCATATCCTGACCGGGCACTGCGCTGTCACCCGAGGTCCGGTTGACGGAGTTGCTGGAATTCAGATCCAGCCGGGGAAACAAGCGCGCACGATCCACGCCGACCAGAGCCCGGGCGGTATCGCGCCGGGCGCGAGCGGCAGCGATGTCGTTGTTAGCGGCGACGGCCCGTTCCACGAGGCGATTCAATTCCGCATCGCCGAAGAGCCGCCACCATTGATCGGGTAATGAGGTGGAGCGAATCGCGGTGCTCTGTTTCCAAGTGCGACCAGCGGACACACCAGGGACTGCAAATTCAGGACCGAGCGTGCAACCAGCAAGCAGGATCATGGTGGCTGACAGAAAGGTAAGGTGTGGTTTCATGATTCGGAGGAGCGCGGGTTGGATTCGATGAAGACGTCCATCTGTTGACCAACGAAGAGCGTGGCGTCCGGCGATTTCACCCGATAGATCGCCTGGAGGATGCGGGTGTCGACGCGCTCGGTGGAATCGCCTGTTAGCGATCGCTTGGGAATGACCAGCGGTTCGTAACGCACGAATTCCAGCTCGAATTTCCGCCCGGCGTCGCCGCGGGGGGTGGCAATGGCCTTGGCACCGGATTTCAAGCGGGCGATTTCGAATTCATCAATGTCCGCGCGGATGTGGAGTGGATCGATGAGGCCGACGACGAGGCGCGGATCGCCGGACGATCCACCGTCGATGAATTCGCCCTGGCGAAGCCGAACCTGCAGCACGGTGGCGTCGATGGGCGAAGTGACGGTGCTGCGGGTGATTTCGGTTTCCACGGCTTCGAGTTCGGCCTTGGCGAGCATGATGGCGGCTTCAGAGGTTGCGAGCTGTGCATCGAGTCGTGCCACTTCGGACGCACGGTCGGCGTGGTCTTCAGTGGATAAGGCGCGCGGATCTGCCAGGGCGTTGGCGGAATCGAGCCGGCGCTTTGCCTGGTCTAACAAAGCGCGGGTGGTTCCGATTTCCGCAGTGGATTGGGCGATGCGGGCGAGCGAGACTTTCCGGCTGGCGTCGAGGTCGCGGTGATCGAGGGTGAAAAGCACCTGATTTTTTGCGACTTTTTCACCGGCACGAATTTTCACCTCCGTCACCACGCCAGAGCGATGGCTGCCGATGGCGATGCTTTCCGAGCTGGGTTCGATGAGGCCGACGGCGGCGATGGTGTGCTCGAAACTCGAACGCGGCGGAGGCTGCGGTGGGTCAGTTAGAATCCGCTCTGGCTGGGTTTGCGCGATGGAGACAGCCGCATAGACGGCGCAGAGGCCGGCGGCGATGGGAAGGATGAGGCCTTTGATTTTCATGAGCGTGTCAGTGTGTGGAAACGGATGCGGTGTTGGACTCGGTATGCGTGATCACCCCGTCGTCCATGTGGGCGATGCGGTTGGCGAAGTGGAAAACCCGGTTATCGTGGGTGACCACGACGACTGCGCGGTCTGGATGGACGGCGGAGGAGGAGAGGAGTTCCATGACGGATTCGCCGCTTTTGTGATCCAGCGCGGCGGTGGGTTCGTCACAAATGATGAGGCGGGGTTCGTGGACGAGCGCACGGGCGAGGGCGACACGCTGCTGCTGACCTCCTGATAGAAGGCGCGGTGGAGCATCGGCGCGATGACCAATGCCAAGGACGCCTAGCAGGTCGGTAGCCTTTTTCACGGCTGCCTTGCGGTTCATGCCGGCGGCGAGCAGCGGGACGGCCGCGTTTTCGGCGGCGGTGAGCGAGGGAAGCAAGTTGTATTGTTGGAAAACAAATCCGAGGTGCCGACGTCGGAACAGGATCTGGTCCCGGGCTGAAAGGGCGGCAAGCGATTCACCGAACAGACTGACGCCGCCTGAATCACTACCTAACAGACCCGCGATAATGGAGATGAGCGTGGTCTTCCCGCAGCCGGACGGGCCGACGAGGAAGGTCATTTCGCCTTGGGCGGCGGTGAAATCGACCCCGCGGAGGACCTTCACCTGGGTCTCCCCGGTGCCGAAGGATTTTTCAATCTGCTGACAGTGGACGGCATTCATCGGATAGGTTTCTAACTACGAAATACTTCGGCGGGTTTGAGTTGGAGGACCTGTCGGAATGACACTCCGGCGGCGAGCACAGTGACCAGGCCGATGATACCACAACAGATGGCGGTGACCTCCCATGGCAGATAGAGGCCGCGGAAAAACGGGAGGGTTTTGGCAAGTTCCGTCGTGGCCACCACCATTGCGGTGCCGATGCTCAAGCCAAGCACCACGACGAGCCCGGATTGTGCGGCCATCATAGCCGCGAGCTGCGGGTGCGTGAACCCCAGCACTTTCAAGGTGGTGAAAGCGCGGGCGTTTTCCTTCACGAACATCAGGAATGTCTGACCGGTGAAAGCGATGCCGACGATCAGGCCGACGGTGATGGTGATGTAAAACAAGTTAGGCACGCCTTGGTCTGAGTAGAATTTCCAACTTGCAGCCTCGAATTCCGCGCGTGTGAGCGCCTTCCAGCCGGTTGCCTGTTGGATGCGACGCGTGACATCGGCGGCGTCGGCACCGGGCTTCAATCGACCTACGACAAACGTCGTAGAGCGGGTTTCCTCACGGTTCAATCGCATGGCGGTGGCGTGAGACACATGGACGATGGGAAAGCCGGTGAAGGGCGGGGATGCCTCACTCACTCCACGGAGATCGAGCCACTCGTCATGGACGCGGATCTTCATGCCGGGGCGGAATTCCTGGCCAGGATACAACAAGGCCATGCCGCCGGGATCGATGACGGCGGTGTCGCGCTGATAAATTCCGCTCGCTTCGCCAAGTTTCATGACGGGTTCACCGACGCGGCTTTCCTCTGGCACGCCGATCAAAGTGATGGTGCTGAGTTTCCCGGATTCGGTGCGGGCGTTGGTATCGACTTTCAAAAACGGGAGCGCCCACTCAACGCCCGGAAAACCGCGTACGGTGTGAACGGCGGTTTCCTTCAACGGTTTCGCCTGATCGAAGCATTCCGTATCGGGCTCCATCACCCAGAGATCGGCCTCGCGCACATCGCGGATCTGCGAACCGGTCATGCCGAGGAAGGCGACGAGAAACGAAGCCTGATTCTGTGTTAGAAACGCGGCCAACGCCACGGCCAGCACCATGGTGAGAAACTTCGCTCCATCATGTCGGAGCATTTTGAGGGCGAGCGCGATCATGGTTTGCCTCCTGACGTTTTAGGATCGACGCTGCCGAGAGCCTTCAACATCAGGCCGGTGAAGACCCGCGCCATTTTGCGCCAGTTGACTGATGGATCGAAAGCGGATCGCGGGCAGAGACCGTCAAAGGTGGCCATCATGAACACGGCTGCATCGCGTGGTTTGATATTGGGGTCGATTTCCTTGCGCTCCTGGGCACGGCGAATCAGGAGCTCCATGCGGTCCGTCATCACGCCATAGTGGATTTTAAGTGCTTCCGCGATCTTGGGGTTCACGGTTCCCTCGGCATTGATCTGGTTGAAAAGTGTGATTTGGTTGTCGTCAACGAAGCTCTCAAGTGTTAGAGTGACCAGTTGGTCTACCAGGCGGGGGAACGGGGTGTCGAACGGAATGGCGGCGAAGATTTTTTCCATCTTCGCGCGGTCGGCATCGATCATGGCGGCGATGATGGCCTCCTTCGAATCGTAGTAGCGATAGAGCGCGCCCGGACTCATTTCGAGGGCCGCGCAGATGTCGCGCATCGAGGTCTGGTGGAATCCCTTGGCGGCGAAACATTGCAGGCAAACGCCGAGAATTTGTTCGCGGCGGGCTTCGTGACGGTCTGGAGTTTGGCGTGGCATAGCGGATGCGAACGAACGTTCGCTATCGTTTGGAAAAAATCAAGAAAAAGAGAACGAGCGTTCGCAAGTTTTTAACGGAACACCTCGGCGGGCTGGAGGCGGATCACACGGATTAGCCCGGCTGAGCTGGCCAGCCCGATGACTAACAGCATGAAGACAGCGACCCCGACGGCGGATTCCCAGAAGAGGATGAAATGCCGGAGTTGGATGACAAACGGCGAGATGTTGAAGAAAGTCGCCGATAGCGCGGTGCCAAATCCGACGCCCACAAACCAGACTAACAGAGATTGGAACAGCACCATCCGGAGCATGGTCGCGTTCGTCACGCCGATGGCCTTGAGCGCACCGAACTGCTTGAGGTTCTCAAGAATAAACAGATAGAAAGTCTGACCGGTAACGACGAGGCCAACGATGATCGAGACAACGATGGTGATGCCGAAATTGACGGGAATACCGGTGTTTTTCAGATAGTAAGAAACGGACGCCCACTGGAATTGCGGGGTGGTCAGGGCTTTCAAACCGGTTGCGCGTTCAATGCGGGTGGCGAGCTCGTCCGGGCTGACTCCGTCGCGCGGACGGGCGAGCACAAACGACAATTGCTGGCGCTGCCGACCTTGGAAAGCGAGCGCTTCTGAATAGCGGGCATGGATGAGCGGAAACGTGGTGAACGCGGGAAGAGCGTCCGAAATGCCGACGATTCTAACGAGTTTGTCGTTCAACTCCAGTTCCCGCCCGAGTCGCAATTCCTCGCCCGGAAACAGCAGGAGGTAGCCGGCCTTGTCGATGATGACGGTGTGAGGCTGCCACAAGTCCCGCCAGTCGCCTTGGATCATGTTGCGCGGCGCACCGACGAGAGTTGTGTCGTCAAGGCCGAGCACCGAGCAGGCAGCGAATTGGCCACTGCGGGTGTTCGCGATCGGCAGGCCTTTGAAGATTCTAACTGCAAAGTCCACACCGGGCACTCCGCGGACCTTGAGGAGATCGGTTTCCTGCAGCGGCTTGGTTTGGTCGAAGTAGTCGGTTTTCGGGGCCATCACCCAGACATCCGCATCGGTGATGTCTCGGACCTGGTTGCCCGCGCGCTTCATCAGGTTGGAAAAGATCGATGTCTGGTTCTGCAGGAGGAATGTGGAGAACGCGACCGCGAATAACAGCCCGACGTATTTGGCGCGGTCTCCTATCAACATTTTAAATGCAACGTAGGTCATTTTGTTTCAATGGTTCAGAGTATGACCCGTGGTCATTTTACGGGCAAAAAAATTATTCTATGGGGAACCAGGTCGCATCTGGAAAAATCTCACGCCGGATCCTGAGGTCGGTTGTGTGGTAATCGAAGTCCGCGAGCAGATGGGACCACGCCATGCCGTCCAGTAGCAGGTCTTGATTCTGGCGGACGATGCGGATTGAGTCATCGACTCCCGCCAGAAGGCGCATTTCGGGAACCTGGGACATGATATGGCTGCCGACCGTCACCGATGCCATGGCGATGGCAATGTGCTCGGCCGACATCCTGCCGCGGGGCAGGTCTCCGGATTCAAAACCGGCGTGCACTACTTCCATCATTGCCCGGAACGTGCGCCCGGCCTGCATGGAATTCGCCTGGCGTCTTGCCTCTGAAGCCTTGTCCCAGAAGGATTGGGACTTCATCATCATCTCCACGCTGAAAAACTCGGGATAGGCCACCATGAAGTGGCAGCAGGCAAATCCGATCGCCCTCGCCCGTTCTCTGGAATTTCCCTCGAATCTGATCGCCCGTTCGAACAGATCCGCCCGCTCCTTCAAGGCTGCGGTGGCAACGGCAAGAGCAAGATCCTCCTTCGATTCAAAATGCAGATAGATCGTTCCTTTCGAATACTCGATGGACTTGGCCAGATCATCCAGACTGAACCCTTGAAAGCCCTGACCTAACAATAATCGCCTGGCGTGTTCCACAATCAGCTCCTCACGGGCTTTGCGTTCACGGACCTTTCTGCTGACGGGTGGGGCGGGCATCCGTGGAAAGACTGTCAAAATGTGACCGTGAGTCAAACTTTTTCTTCTCGAGAGAGGAGTGGGAGAAATCTCCCTGAAAATCACGGATCGAGGTGATTGCCATGACTCCAATTTCCCATTACATCAGGCTTGAAATGAGCGCACTCAATGATTCCCTCCCCGCCGCTGTTGCCGATGGCAAACTTCTTGAATCTGCAAAAAGCAACATCCAGGCGCTGTTAAATGGCTCCGCAAGCGAGGTGGCTCAAAAATCAATCGACGAACTGGTGACAGCCGCCGCGTGGGAAGAGCTCAACGACCGGTTTTTCAAAACCCTCGCCTTCGGCACCGGCGGCCTGCGAGGACGCACGATCGGCAAGGTGGTGACCGCTGCGGAACAGGGAGAAGGTGGCCCTAACGACCGACCGGAGCATCCTTGTGTGGGAACCGCGACGATGAATTTCTACAACGTCAGCCGCGCAGTCCGCGGGTTGATCGCCTATGCGAAACGGTTTGCCGGCCCGGTCCGCAAGCCGGTGCTCGTTTTCGCTCACGACACGCGACACTTCTCGCGCGATTTTGCTGAATTCTGTGCGAAAACCTGCGCCGATCTCGGTTGCGATGCTTATCTCTTCGATGGTCCGCGCGCCACGCCCCAGCTTTCCTTCGCCGTCCGCGAGCTCCGCGCCGATGCAGGCGTGGTTCTAACTGCCTCACACAATCCCGCCCATGACAATGGCTTCAAGGCCTACTTCAACGACGGCGCGCAGATCGTGGAACCACATGCCACGGCCATCATCAATGAGGTGAACGCGATCATCAGTGAGCGCTACGAGCCGGTCTCCGATGCTGAGCGGGGCACCGTCACCATCCTCGGTGGGGAAATGGATGAACTCTACATCAGCCGGTTGAAAACCCTGTTGCTCCAGCCGAAACTGCTAGAGGGTGCGGCGACCAAGATCGTCTTCACCAACCTTCACGGCACCGGTGGCCACATCAACGTGCCGATGCTGCGCGGACTTGGTTTCGACGTCCTAACTGTGCCAGAGCAGGACATCCAGGACGGCCGTTTCCCAACCGTGGAATCACCGAATCCGGAGAATGGTCCTGCCCTGAAGATGGGCATCGACCTCGCGGAGCAATCCGGCGCAGAGATCGTCATCGGCACCGATCCTGACGCCGACCGCATGGGCGTGGCAGTCCGTGACAGCGACGGCAAAATGGTCCTTCTCACTGGAAATCAGATCGGCTCGCTGATGGCGTGGTATCGCCTGAAAACCTGCTTCGAACTCGGTTGGCTCACCAACGCGAACCGCAGCCGCGCCGTGCTGGTGAAGACCTTCGTGACTACCGAATTGCAGCACGCCATCGCCGATGGCTTCGGAGTCGGAGTCGTCGATACGCTCACGGGTTTCAAGTACATCGCCGGGAAGCTCCGCAAGTATGAGGAAGCGATCCCTGCCGATAAGAAGGGCGACTATCGATCACTAACAGAAGCGCAGACCCGTGCACTGCGGCTTGAATACTCCCGCTTTTTCGTGTTCGGCGGCGAGGAAAGCTACGGCTACCTTGGTTCCGACGCTATCCGTGACAAGGATGCCAACGGAGCAACCCTTATGTTTGCCGAAGTCGCCGCCTATGCGAAGTCCGTCGGAAAAACACTGACGGAACTGATGGACGACGTTTACACCGAATACGGCTACTATCTGGAAATCGGCAAATCGCTCGTGATGGAAGGTGCCGACGGTGCGGCGAAGATCGAGGCGCTGGCGAATTCCTATGCCGAAAATCCTCCGTCAGAGGTGGATGGCTCCGTAGTCGTCCGCGTACGCGATTTCGCCAAACAGGATCTTTTCGATCAGGAAGGGGATCTGCTGCCGAAAGAAAAAATGCTGTTTGTTGATCTCGAAGACGGTCGTTCGTTCGCCGTGCGCCCGTCCGGCACCGAGCCCAAGATCAAATTCTATCTTTTCGGCAAGCACGCTCCGGCTGGCGATCTAACAGCCATGAAGTCGGTTGTGAGAACCGGCCTTGCGAATCTCTGGAGCTGGATCGAAGCCGATGCCGTGAAGCGGTAAGAGAGTCTTATGGCGGAAGTCATCCGAAAGCCAAACCTCACGAAGGTTTGGCTCTGCTTGCTCGCGGAGGGTGAAAAATTATTGCAAAATTATGCAACTTGCGTGATCAAGCGGTCGTAACCACCCGACGTCATCGACATCGGATCCTCGAAAAACCCCATGAAAACCCATTTAAAAACCAATCTCTCCCTCCGCGTTCCTAGAATCGCCGTCACTGTCGGCATGATAGTCGGTATGGTATCCCAATCCGCTGCCGCAGAAATCGTTGCAGCCGGCGCAGGCAGTTATTCGACGGTAGTTCCAGCTGGATGCAAGCCGCTGCCGGAGAAGATTTTCCGCACGAACGAGGTGAAAGGACCCACCGTCACGGGTCAGTGGTGGAGCTCGCTGTTATGGCAGGATTTTTCCGCGAATCTTTTTCCCCATCCGCTCGGAATGGTCTGCTCGGCGGAAGGGCTGGCGCTGAGTTATCCAGGTTCCGGCCTCGTCGGTGCGGAATCAGCGATCATGGGGGGAGGGGTCACGAAAGATGGGGATTTGAAGATAGGTCTAACTGCCGGCTCGCTTTTTAAGTCCGCCGAGTGCGGCGGATACTCGGACTGGTTTGTGACGGCGTCGTTTGTAGCAGGTGAGGCCTCGCTGAGAACGAGCTTCGGTCATGGCAGCCCGTTTGTGTATGGCACTTATGCAGGCGGCGACCCTGTCCTACGCTGTGCGTTGGCGCCGAGGGTCTGGTCGGGAACCTCCAATGACGCGGTACTCGGAGTGACCATTCGGGGAAATCATTACGGATTGTTTGGTCCCACAGGCTCAACATGGAGTGGCCTTGATGGCACAGCTCTGACTAACAAAGCCAACGGCAAAAGCTATATTTCGATTGCGCTGCTGCCGGATGACAAGCCGGAAACACTCGCCCTTTTCAAACGGTATGCCTACAGCCATGTCACTGACACGCAGGTGGCCTATGAGGTCGTCCCAGGCAAGGTGAAGGCCACCTATCAATTCACGACCAAGGCATGGGAAGGAGCGGAGAAAGGCACGATCTTCTCACTCTATCCACACCAGTGGAAATACACCTCCGCAAAACTGACAGACATGTCCTACAAATCGGTGCGAGGTGAAATGAAGGTCGGACAGGGTGCGGAATTCATGACTGAAGTGCCGATTCAGGGAGTGCTGCCGATGTTTCCAGTAGAAGGCATCAAGGACAAAGCGCGGATGATTGGATACCTGAAAGCCGAGGCGGGGAAACCCCCGGCAAACTTCGCCGATACCTATTGGGACGGAAAGCTGCTAGGGCGTCTCGCCACGCTTAGCGGGATCGCCGAAATGGCGGGAGCTCCCGAACTTCAGAAGGTTTTCGTCGATGAATTGAAACGGCGTCTGGAGAACTGGTTCACAGCCTCGCCCGGTGAAACGGAACCCCTGTTCTATTATAACTCCACGTGGGGTGCCATGATCGGCAGCAAGGCGTCCTATGGCAGTGACATGCCGCTCAATGACCACCATTTCCACTATGGATATTTCATCCGTGCCGCAGGCGAAATCGCGCGTCTGGATCCTGACTGGGCGAAAAAATGGGAGCCCATGGTGATGCTGCTCATTCGCGACATCGCCTCACCCTCGAGGTCTGATGCCATGTTTCCCTATATTCGTTGCTTCGATAAATACGCAGGACACTCGTGGGCATCGGGGGATGCGAACTTCGCTGATGGAAACAATCAGGAGTCGTCCTCCGAGTCTCTGAACGCCTGGTATGGCATGATGCTATGGGGGGAGGCCAGCGGCAACAAGACCGTGCGCGACACCGGCGTAGCGCTATTCAACATCGAACGGACGGCGGTCGAGGAATACTGGTTCGACGTCTCGGATACGAATTTTCCCAAGGATTTTCCACAAGTCGCGCTTGGCATGATCTGGGGCGGGAAGGGGGCATTTGCCACGTGGTTTTCCGGCGACATCGACTGCATCCATGGCATCAACTGGCTGCCCTTCACGCCTGCCTCGATCTATATGGGTCGCCATCCGGAGTATGTGAAAAGAAACCACGACCGCATTGTGGAAAAGCGCAAGGAAGGGAAAAATTATAACAACGGCTGGGGCGATCTGGTAGTCATGTTCAATGCGCTCAATGACCCGGCTTCGGCATCTGCTTACTTGGAGAAAACTCCTGATTGCAGTCTGGAAGGTGGCAACACCCATGCCTTCATGTATCATTGGATAGAAACGCTCAACGGCCTCGGGATCAATGATGCGACCGTTGTGGCAGATCATCCGTTCACCAATGTTTTCACAAAGAATGGCGTAAAAACCTATGCCGCCTACCACTTTGGAAACAGTCCCCTGAATGTCACGTTTTCCGACGGCACCAAGCTGGTCGCGAAGCCCAAATCGCTGACCGTTCATGCGGCCAAACCCTGAAAACCATGTCCCTCCGTTATACCAGGAAAAGCGTTGGGGATTTCAAAGTCCACACCCTCGCGAATGCCTGCGTTTCGCTTTCGATGGTGCCTGAGCTTGGCGGAAAGATCGTGTCCTTAAAGGATCGGCATTCAGGACGCGAATGGCTCGATGGCTGGTCACCTGTGGCGAATCGCCGGCTATGGCGACCGACCGATCCTGCCAGCTACGAAACCGGTCCAGGCACCGGCATCGACGAGTGCTTGCCGACAGTGCTGCCATGCGAAATCGGCAGCCGTTTTCTGCCGGATCACGGCGAGCTTTGGAATCAATCGCCCGAATTCGCGGTCGATGAGGAAAAGGGACTCTTTTGCCGATGGAAACTCAGAACCCTCCCGCTGGCCTTCGAACGCCGAATCACGTTGGTAGGCGGGAAAGTGCATTTTGACTACCGTCTTGAAAATCTGGAAAAAGAACCGACGCCGTTCCTGTGGGCGTGGCATCCGCTTTTCACTTGGAAACGCGGCGATCAAATCCGGTTACGGGCCGAAAGGGACACCTGCCTCTCACCGGGTGGCGGCCGTCTGCCGTGGCCGGAGTCGCAGCCGGGGCAGGATCTATCAAGGGCGCACTTTCCGAAAGGATCCACACCTGCGGCCAAGGTGTTCCTCGGTCCAATGGCTGAAGGCCAAGCCGGGATCCGCGCAAGCAATGGCGCTTCCCTGATGTTGGAATGGCCTTCTGATTTGTTTCCCTATGCCGGAATCTGGATCACCCGTGGTTTTTGGAAGGGCCTCCACCACTGGGCGATCGAGCCTACGAACGCACCCGTCGACCGTTTGGCCGACATTTTTGCAAGCGAGGTGACTTCAGCATCGCTTCTTTCGCCCGGCGAGCTGAGAACCTGGACTCTAACTGTCTGCTTGCAGTCACCCTAAGAAGGCGGAACTTCGTCGGAATTGTCCGGGAACGACCGTTCCGGAGAGCATGGACCTTTGAATCATTCGCCACGTTCATGAGGCGTAGCGCCGGACCAAAACATTTCAGGTTCAGTGAATTACGATAAATTGGATTCACGGGAATTGGCTTAATTGCAAAAAATTGCATAAAATTGCTGGACGCGTCCGGGAAATTGTTTAACGTATTTGGCAACGGTGAAGAAAAACCCTCTTTCCGGAATCTGCCGCAAGGCGCCCGATCACCCGTCGGGCATTTGGAAAGGCTCCAAGTAATCCCAATCCCCAAAAACCAATGAACTCATTAGTAAAAACCCTAGTACTATGTGCGGTGCTCAGCACCGCTGAGAGTGCGCATGCCGTCACAGTCGGAGTCGATTCCAACAAAGTTTGGAACGGCTACATGAACGTTTTCAATCTGCCTGCCAATGGAGGAGCCTATCAGTTCGGTAGCGGTTGGGGCATCCCCGATTTGGTCGCTGTTTTCAACGGCGGGAATCTGACGCTTTCGCCCAACACGATTGGTGATCCGAACGCGTATTGGTATACTCCGTCCGGCGGACCAGGCTCGACAGGCAACAAAATCATGGAAGCAAACTTCTATGTGATTGTTCCCGATGGCCAATTGTCCGGGCAGACCCTGACATTCCAGGGAAACGTGACGTCAAATACTTTTACATCGGGACATACGACGAAGGCGTTCATCAAGGAGTTCGCCGCCAACTATTCCACCTTCACGGTGAGCGAGGTCGTGCTTACACCCGGGCCGTTCAGCATCAGCCTGGCAATCAGTAGTGATCCGTTAAAACACGTTCAATATGGATTCCAAACCGTGGGACCCTGCGTGTGGGTTACAGACGTGGCCCCTTTTGGATCCGTCGTGATTCAGGACCAGCCTGCTCCTATCGTTCCTGATCCCATTCTTAATGGTGATTTTGAAACCGCAGGCGGATTCGGTTGGGGCACCACTCAAGGGACACCCACTTATCCGACGAGTGGTGGCAATCCGAACGGAAATGGAGTCCTCGCAAGTACTGGCGGCTTCGCGGTATTGTATGCCTTTAACAACAGTGAAAAGACCTTCGCGTCGCTGGGACTTACTCCAGGCAAGACCTATACCCTCCAATTGGATATGAAAGTCATCTCAGGAGGGATCGGAGGGATTCGATTGGAGGGACCGGCTGGCTATGTCGTCGATCAATTCGCAGCCGCCAACATCGGTGGTTCGGATTGGGCCACCTATTCCTTTCCGCTCACGGTTCCAGCCTCACCCGCGCAGGCGAAATTCGGACTTCGCGTGCCTGATGGTTCCACCGTCGCCTTCGACAATGTGAAAATCGTGCTGCCACTGCCGCCAGCACCACCGACGGCGACCATTGTGAGTGGCACCCTCGTCAACTGGACGGCCGCAAGCGCATTGAACACCTATCAGGCCCAGAGCTCCCCGGACAACTCGACGTGGACCGATGTCGGGCCTTTGGTCACCGGCAACTCAATCACCTCGACTTTTGATGCCACTAAGGATGCTTTCTATCAAGTGTTGGAAACCACGCCGCCAACCCTGGCTAACAGTGTGCTCAATCCCGGTTTTGAAACCACCGACATCTCCAGCACTCCTGCGGACAACTGGATTACCGCGCCACAGTTCAACGCAACGGCGACTTCCGTCGCAAACTACGGAGCGTTTCTTCCCCATGGTGGTTCGAAAATGTTGAAACTCGACGCAGCCACCTCTGCCGGCGGCACACCAGCGGAAGTTGGCGCACGCAGCGGTGATTTCATTTCCGTGGTTCCACTCACCGGCTACAACTTGTCCTTCTTCGCCTCGAACCAAGTGACGGGAGCCAGCTTCGTGTTAGGTGCGAAGCTCCGCTACTACGATGACTTCTTTGCGGAGATCGGGCTGTCGACCGAAACCGATTTCGGCAACGTCGGAGCCAGTTGGACGGAAGTGACCAAGGCCTTTACCACCCCGGCCAATACCGCTTACGTGAAGATTGATTTTTTCCTTCGTAGCGGTGCCGTGGCGAGTGTGAACTGGGTCTGTCTGATCGATGATGTGACACTCCTTACCCCATCCATCCCTGGAACCACCACCGTCCTGGCAGCCACCACCGCACCGGGCGTGCAGGTCAGCTTCCTCACCTTGGCCGGTAGCTCCTATCAGGTGAAAACATCCACCGATCTTGCCGCATGGTCGAATTTCGGCGGATCGATCAATGGCAATGGACAAGTCTGGACCATCACAGATGCGGCGAATCTGCCGAGCAAGTTCTATCGGGTTCTTCAAACCACCCCCTGAACAATGAGGCAACAAGGCGGCTGGCGGAAACGCCGGCCGCCAATTTTTTTCTGACACTTCTTCCCCGCATTGTTGCGAACCCGGCATCCATTCGCCGTGAGAATGGCGACCTAACCAACCTTTTCGAAGCAGAAGGCACCCTCATTTCAAAACCTACAAAATCCCATGAAACCCATCATCCAGACTCTCGTGCTTTGCACGATGATCGGCTCCGCAGCCAGCGCCATGGCCGATACCACCGTTTATGTGGACCCCGCAAAAACCTGGCTTGGCTATATGAATGTTTCCGCCCTCCCGGCAGATGGAGGAGGAGCGGTTTTTGGAAGCCCGTGGGGACCAACTGATTTGCGCGCGGTTTTTTCGGGTTCGGAACTGACCCTGTCCCCGAACACCATCGGCGACCCCAGTCCCTTCTGGTACATTGGCGGTGGAGCACCAGGAAATCCCGGCAACAAAATCATGGATGCCAGCTTGTATGTGGAGGTGCCAACGCCTCCGGGGACGGTCGGCCCTCTGAGCGGGCAAACAGTGACATTTACGGGAACGGTGATTGCAAATACCCTGACCTCTGCCCATTCCTCGGTTGTCTTCATCAAGGATTTCGCTCCCGATTATTCCTCCTCTAACACGATCACCGCTCCGCTTGTCAACGGAGTGTTTTCTATCAGTCTGGTTACCAATCCTGGCATTGACCGTCACGTTCAGTATGGATTTGAAACCATTGGTGTGAACGTCTGGGCTACGGATGTCGCGCCGTTTGGGTCAGCGAGGATTTCAACGATTCCGATTGTTCCTGGGAACCCAAATGTAAAAGTGGACCCCGCCGCCGCGTGGCAGGGATATGTGAATGTTTTCAACATTCCTGCCATAGCCGGAAACGGTGATTTTGTCACCGGCTATGCCCAGCCAGTCACGACGGAACTGAGGGCTGCCTTTTCTCCAGCGGGACTCACCTTGAGTCCTTTCACCATCGATCCACCCAATGGCCTCGCGGATACGGACTGGTTTGAGGCGGATGGAAGTGGCAACAAAAGCATCGACGCCAACCTCTATGTGCAGGCGAAGGATGGGACGCTTTCTGGGCAAACCGTGAATTTCAGCGGGACGGTTTTGGCGAATTCGCTGACTTCCTCACACACGACCATCGCATTCATCAAGGAATTCGTCGCGGACTATTCATCGTTCACCGTCAGCAGCACGGTCCTAACACCTGGTCCGTTCAGCATCAGCCTGGCCATCAGCAATGACATCGCCAAGCATGTCCAATATGGCTTTCAGACCATCGGCCCCAATGCGCATCCGACAAACGCCGCACCGTTCGGATCGGTGCAGGTCGCGTCGGTCGTGACGGGTTCCTATGCCACCTGGATCGGCCGGTTTGACTTCTCCGCATTTGCCAGCCCCGACCTCACGCCCAGCGGCGATCCTGACCGAGACGGCCAAACAAACTACACCGAGTTCGCGCTTGATGGGGATCCTTCCAATGGCACGGCCTCCGGCAAAACGCGTTCGGGCATCGAGGACCTTCCCGGCGAGAAGGCACTCGTGTACACCTTGCCGGTGTTCAATGGGGCCTCGTTCGCCGGATCTCCCATGCCAACCGCCTCGGTGGGCGACCTCGGTTACGCCATCCAAGGATCCAACCTGCTTTCAGTTTTTGATCAAGCAGTGACCGAAGTTTCTCCGCCGATCACCGCTGGGCTACCAGTGCTTCATGCCGGGTGGACTTATCGCAGCTTCCGCTTGAATGGAGCAGTCGGCGGTGGAAGTCCCCGTGGGCCGACGGGATTCCTGCGGGCTCGTATTTTGAAAACCCCCTGAAGCAAGGTCACTCCCTTGCAGGGCGGGAATGTTTTTGCTGGTCAGTGCCATCATCGCGACGACGTTTCCCGGTTGGAGGTTCAAAGGCCGACATGAATTCATCCCTTCCACGACTCATTTTGAATGTCTGCGCGCTGGCTGGGAGATGCACGCGGCAGAGCATGTGCCGGTTGTTACATTGCTGGGTGCTGTCTTTGGGGTTGCTCGGTCACGCCGCGGTGGCGCAGTTCGCCACCGCGCCGATTTGGAAAGATGAATTTACTGATTCGGGCTCTCCGGATCCCTCGAAGTGGCTGGCTGAAACGGGCGGCGGCGGTTGGGGAAACAACGAACTCCAGCACTACACTGGCCGCGCGGAAAATGTCCATGTCCTGAATGGTGCACTGGTGATCAACGCGCGTCAGGAATTTTACGGGGGCAACAGTTTCACTTCGGCCCGACTACTTTCACACGTTCTCGGCAACTGGAAATACGGACGGATCGACGTTCGGGCCCGCTTCACTGGGGCGTCCGGGACTTGGCCGGCCATCTGGATGCTACCCACAGACTGGGTTTATGGCGGTTGGCCGGGGAGCGGGGAAATCGACATCATGGAACACGTCAGCACGCACGGCACGTCGGTGCAGGCGTCCATCCACACGCAGGCCTACAATGTTCAAATCAACACGGCTCGCATTGCCCTCCAAGGCGGGATCGACCACTGGAACTGGCACACTTACACACTCGAGTGGTATCCCCACCGGCTGGATATCTCAGTGGACGGCATCCGCTATTTTTCCTTCCGCGACGAGAACGCAGGCTGGACGAAGTGGCCGTTTGACCAGCGATTTCACCTGATGCTCAACATCGCTGTGGGAGGCTGGGGCGGAAATCCCAACTTTTCGAGTGAGACCATGGAGGTGGATCACGTGCGCGTTTTCCCCTTTACGGATGCCTCCCAAGTGCCGCTGGATTCTGCTGGATGGTTTCGGTTGGTAAACCGGCAGTCCGGCAAGGTGCTCGACGTCGCGGGACCGTCGAACGCGGACGGCGCGAACATCCACCAGTGGACTTCGTTAGGCTCATTCAGCCAGCAATGGCGATTCGCCCCGGCAGGCGATGGAAGTTATAAAATCATCAACCGCTTCAGCGGAAAACTGCCCGACACGGCGGGCGGCGCGTGGGTCAATGGCGCCAACGTTCAGCAGTGGGCTGATGTCGGCTCTCCGCAGCAGCAATGGTGGCTTCAGCCGGTCGGCGGCGGCTACTACAAACTGGTCAATCGCGAAAGCGGCCGGGTCATGGAGCTCGTTTATGGCAGCACGGCCGATGGCGGAAACATCCAGCAGTGGGATTACGTCGGTGGAGCGAATCAACAATGGCTCGTCGAACCGCTAGGGACCACCCCCGGCACTCCCACCGGCCTCACTGCGCAGATCAGCGATGCGGCCACGACAGTCAGTTGGGCGGCGGTGGCGGGCGCTTCCCATTACACGGTAAAACGGGCGACTGCGGCGGGCGGCCCTTACTCTGAAGTCGCAACGGATATCACGGGCACTGAGTTCGCCGACGCCACGCGCGAAACGGGTATGCGGCATTATTATGTGGTCGTCGCCTCGGTGGCCAGCTTGGCGGGCACGGCATCGGTGGAAATCAGCGTCGCCCCGTCCGGGTTGCCTCCCGGATGGGTGAGGCAGGACATCGGCAGCGTGGGCCAAGTGGGGAAATCGGATTTCAGCGACGGCGTTTTCACCCTTGATGGATCGGGCGCAGACATTTGGAACACGGCGGACGAGTGTCGTCTCGCGTCGGTCGATATGAACGGCGACGGTGTGGTGATCGCCCGCGTGGACACCCTGGGAAATACGGACCCATGGGCGAAAGCCGGAATTATGATCCGTGAGTCGACCGCCCCGCAGGCCAAACATGTCATGATGGCGCTCACTTCCAGCAACGGCAATCAGTTCCTGTCCCGCACCGCGACGGGCGGCATCACCACTGCAATAGGAGCCGTCGGAACCACTCTCCGGTGGCTGAAACTGGTCCGCAGTGGAAACACCTTCACAGGGTACCGATCGTCCGACGGCATTGTTTGGACGCAGGTCGGCACTGCCATTGTGTCGATGTCCCCACGCGTGCTCGCCGGATTGGCGGTCACATCGCACAACAACGCGCAACTTCTCACCGCAACGTTTTCAAAAGTCAGCGTGTTGCCGGCTGGTATGAGTGGGCAGGATGTTGGTGCCGTTCCATTGATGGGCGCGGCATCCGTTTCCGCTGATGGCGAATGGATGGTCGCGGGCAGCGGTGCGGACATTGCAGGCACGGCTGACGAGTTCCATTTTGCTGCCCATGACTTTAATGGAAATGGATCGCTAACAGCTCGTGTCACCTCGGTGCAGGCCACCGATCTCTATGCCAAGGCGGGAGTGATGTTCCGCGAATCGAACGCGGCGGATGCCCCATATGCGTTCGCTTTTGCAGGACCCGGCACCATTGGCTTTGAATACCGCAGCGCCGTCGGGACAATCACAGCCTCATCGGCCTATGTCGGCGGAACGGCCCCGGTGTCGCTCAGACTGATACGCGAAAACAGCACATTTCAGGCGGCCTATTCCATCGATGGCCTGCTATGGACTGCGCTCGGGCTCCCCGTCAATCTCACCATTTCCTCAAAGGTCCGCGCCGGCCTCGCCGTGACTTCACACGATGTTACCAAAGTCTGCATGGCCACTTTCAACAGCTTGAGACTGCTTCCCATCGGCTGGTCTGCGACGGATATTGGGGATCCAAGCCTTCCCGGCGGCACGACTATCGATTCCGCAGCGGGGAAGTGGACGTTGACAGGTAGTGGCTCGGACATCTGGGGCACTCAGGACCAGCTTCATTTCGCTTCCCAGACCTTGAGCGGGGACGGTGTCATCACCGCACGGGTGGTGGCTCTATCAAATACAGATCCCTGGGCCAAAGCGGGGCTGATGATGCGTGAAACCCATGCCGCGAATGCCAGAAACATTTTGCTGCTGGCCAGTCCGGGAAATGGCGCGAACCTGCAATGGCGGGACACTCCGGGCGGATCGACATCGAACTGGTTCATGAGTGCCAGCACGTCGCCGCAGTGGCTGCGGTTGGTTCGCAGTGGCAATACATTCACCGCGTCCCATTCCAGCGATGGCAGTAACTGGATCAACTCGCACTCGGTCCCACTCTCGCTGGGAAGCACCGTTCTAGCAGGCCTCGCTGTTACCTCGCACGACAACGGCAACCTTAACAATACGACTTTCGACAATGTGAGTGTCACTGCCCTGCCGCCGGGAACCTCGAGTTGGATCGCATTTCAACAAGTATGGTTTAACGCCGCCAACCTGGCAAACCCCGGCATCAGCGGACCCACTGCCGACGCGAATCGGGACGGCCTCGCGAACCTATTCGTCTACGGCTCCGGGGGTGATCCATGGCTTCCAGCTACGGGAGGAAACGGAGTTGGCCCCATGGTCGAATCGCAAGGAGGCTATCAAACGATCACCTTCACCCGGTTGAAGATGGCGTCCGACTTCAACTATACCGTCGAAGTTTCAGGGGATCTTATTACCTGGAGTTCCGGCGCGGGTTCCACCACCCAAGTCGATGCCACCTCCCTGGACGCCATTCGTGAAAGAGTGACAGTCCGCGACAACACTCCCATCTCCTCAGCCACCCGGCGCTACATCCGTCTCCGGGGAACATTTTTCCCCCGCCTCGCCAGTCCGTGAGCCGGGGCGTGCCCGTGTCATCTGTCCACCATCGACCGCACCTGCAAGCTACACATCTAGCAAAGTTTCCTGGCATCCAACCATATTTCTATCTGAAACATCACTCTCCATCCGCCGCACATCCCGGCAAATCTTTTTCCCTGATGGTAATTGGCATTGTCGCTCTCACCAATTCTGTCATTGCACAGGCGATTCCCGGCTGGAGCTTGCGCTGGGCCGACGAGTTCTCACAGAGCGATGGCAGCAAGCCGGACTCCAGCAAGTGGGGCTACGACATCGGCGGCTCCGGTTGGGGAAACAACGAGCTGCAGACATATACGGACCGTACTGAAAACGCACGCATCGAGAATGGCCAACTGGTCATCGAGGCACGCGCAGAGAATTTCGGAGGGAGGAATTTCACCTCCGCCCGCTTGCTGACAAAGGGCAAATCGTCGTGGACCTACGGGCGGATCGAAGCGCGCATCAAAATCCCGAAAGGGCGGGGGATCTGGCCCGCGTTCTGGATGTTAGGTGCGAATTTCGACAGCGTGGGCTGGCCGAATTGTGGCGAGATCGACATTCTGGAAAACATCGGCTCCCTGCCGTCCACCCTTTACGGAACCCTCCACGGCCCCGGCTACTCGGGTGGGAATGGGATTTCCGGCAATACCGTTCTAGCAGGTGCTGCTTTGGGTGACGACTTCCATGTCTATGCCATCGAGTGGGAGGAAAACCGCATTCGTTGGTTTCTGGATGGTTCGTTGTATTTCACCCTTACGCCGTCCGATCTTCCGGTCGGTAGTCCCTGGGTTTTCAATCAACCTCAGTTTCTGATACTGAACGTCGCCGTGGGAGGCAATTGGCCGGGAAATCCGGACTCGTCGACGGTCTTCCCCCAGCGCATGACCGTGGACTACGTTCGGGTATATGACCCTGCACCGGTTCTCCAGGAAAACATTCCGGTCACGGTCGATCCTGCGGCACCCTGGCTTGGCTACATGCATGTGGCGGATCTCCCGGCCAATGGTGGCAACTATCGATTTGGCGGGATCTGGGACACGGCGGAACTCCGGGCCTCCTTTTCGGGACAAACCCTCCGCCTTAGCCCCAACACGATCAACGATCCCACACCGTACTGGTATGTCGGCGGTGGCGCTCCCGGCAGGCCCGGCAACAAGATCATGACCGCTAACATGTATGTAGAAAAAACCGGTAGTTTGTCTGGAAAAAACATCACCTTTACCGGGACTGTATCCTCCAACACACTCACAGCCGCACACGTCTCGCGCGCTTTTATCCGGGACTTCGCGCCGGACTATTCATCATTCAGCACGGTGACAGCACCAATGGTCAACGGTGCCTTCAGCCTTAACCTCGTCACGATTCCCGGAGCAAACCGCCATGTGCAATACGGCTTCGAAACCACTGGAGTCAACGTCTGGGCCACCGATGCAGGTCCCTTCGGTTCGGTGGAAATTGGTCCATCTAACGGTATTTCATTCGCCGTCTGGATCTCAGGCTTCGACTTCTCCGCATTCAATCAAGCCGACCTCAATCCCGCAGGCGACCCTGATGGCGATGGGGAGAGCAATTTCAGCGAATTTGCCTTCAACAGCGATCCCCGCTCGGGGAGGAGCTCTCCCAAATTCCGCACTCGAATTGAAGATCTGGCAGACGGGCCGGCGCTGGTCGTAACCCTGCCCGTTTTAGGAAACCCAACCTTCTCCGGTGCACCCGGCAAATCCGCCACCGCTGGCCAGGTCACCTACACCATCGAAGGGTCCAACACAGTAACCACATTCGATCAGTCAGTCTCCGAGGTGATTCCTGCGCGAGTCGAAGACCTACCCCAGCCCGATCCCGGCTGGACTTACCGAAGCTTCCGGCTCGATGGCCAAGTTGGCGGGCTTTCTCCCCGCGGGCCCGTCGGTTATTTGCGCGTCCGCGTGGCGGAAATCCCCTAGAGTTTCGAGGGACGCGGAAAAGATTGCACGAAATTGCATAAAAGTGCTGGCGGAAATTTGCGTTTGTGCCATTCTTTCTCTCGTCGGTGGACGCTGGGATCTGGTTTCCCCTTTCCAGTGTTTCCATCAGAAGAACCCTAAAAAATCATGAAACCCAATCGTCACCACCGTGGCTTCACGCTGATCGAGATTCTCGTCACCATCAGCATTATCGCGTCCCTCGCCGGCGTCACCTTCATCGTCGCCAGCCGCGCCAAACAGTCGGCACTCACCGCGAAGACCATCAACAACCTGCGCGAAATCGGTGCATGTGCCGGTTTGTGGATGGCTGAAAACAACAACTTCTATCCACCTACCTGGGACAACACGAACGGCGCCAACCGTTCGTACGCGCAAGTGCTCGACCCCTACATGCACGGGGTCGACAACTACCGTCGCTCCGACAGCAAGTTCATCGGCCCGGACAAACGCATTCCAGTCAAGGTGAACAACTTTTCACACCCGATTACCTTTACGATGAACCGCGCTGTCTGTCGGGACCTGACCTCTAATGGAAAGCCGGGTGAGACCCTCGTGCATGCCTCGAAGGTCGCCAACCCAACCAATGTAATCATGATGGCTGATGGTTGCCAGAACCCGAGCAACATGGGGCAGAGCAATGCCTCCGCCTATCGGGTGTTCGCGGCTACAGGTCAGACCGGACCGCAGGGCAAGGCATCCCAGCCGATTCCCATCGGGCCTAACACCGATACGGCTTCGGGCGATGGCTGGTTCCGCTACCCGAATGACAAATGCCCTTCCCTGATGTGTGATGGCTCGGCCAAGGTTTTTGCCAAAGGCACCATCCTCAACCGCAACATTTGGATCGACGAGGTCGTGGAGTGAATGAAACGTTTTTTGTCAGGCCAGGCGGCGGGCGGCGAGATCCTCCCGCATCGTCTGACAGAGACTTTCATTCAGGCCATAGAGACTGAACAGGCTGGCGAGAAACAACAGCCCGGCTGCGGGAATCAGGCTGTTCAGTAACAGAATTCCATGAATCGCACCCGCTGTCTGCTCCGCATTCGCCACGTATCCGAACTGGGTCAGCAGTGCACCGGCGAAGGCCGCGCCTATCCCCATGCCGGCTTTCTGTGAGGATGTCGTGGCTGAGAAAATGATGCCCGTGGTGCGCACGCCGAACTTCCACTCCGCGAAATCCGCCGTATCGGCGACGAGTGCCCAGTAGAGTGTTGCATTGATCCCGGCGAAGATCATGCCGAGGATCTGGAACGTGAAGACAAGCGCAGTCTGGTCCGGCCGGATCCAGTAGAATGGAATTGCTGTTAGTGCAACCAGCACCATGCTCGCAATGAATGATGATTTTTTACCAATCGCCTTGACGGCGAATTTCGTGAGCATCGCGCCGAAAATCATGGCCAGTCCACCGATGAGAAAAAACGTGGCGATCCGGCCGTCATCCCATTTCAGATAGCTTTTGAGATAATAGATGCCCGCGGTGCCACGGACGACGGCGAAGGTGATGTTGACGATGCCGGCCACGAACATCATGATCCAATGCCGGTTAGCCAACAGGGTTTTGACGTCACCTGATAGTTTGGTTTTCTGTTCGGCCGGTGGCTGGATGCGCTCTTTAGTTGCGAAGAATGAGATGAGGAAAAACACCACCGCGATGGCGCTGAAAAGCATGACCGTGCGCTGGGCACCGAGCTGTTGGTTTCCTCCGCCGAATTTGCTGATGAGGAGAAGAAAACTCGAGTTCGCGACGATGCCGCCGATCTGGGCGAGCACCATCCGGTAGCTGTTGACGCTCGTGCGTTCCAGCGGATCATCCGTCATCACGCCGGAAAGCGCTCCGTAGGGAATGTTGATCGCGGAGTAGAGCAGCATGAGAAGATTGTAAGTGGTCCACGCCCAGACGAGCTTGCCCCACGCACTGAAGTCAGGCGTGGTGAACGCCAGCACGAAGACCACGGCGAGAGGCACGCAAAGCCAGACCAGATAGGGCCGGAAACGTCCCCACTTCGACTTGGTCCGATCGGCCACGGCCCCGACAAAAAAATCCCAGATCCCATCGGTGCATCTCGCAAACAACAACATCGTGCCCGCGGCCACGGCAGTGATGCCGAAGATGTCGGTATAGAAAAACATGATGAAGTTCATCATGAGCGCCCAGATGAAGTTGCTGGCAGTATCGCCGAGGCCGTAGCCGATTTTTTCCTGAATCGATAGTTTCATAAGGGTTTTTCCAGCAGGATCACAATTGGGTTTCGGGAATCGTCACGATGATCGATCGGATGAATCCGTCGCGCTCAAACAGGTGTCGGCTCTCCACCGGCGGCAGCAAATCGCCATCGACGAGACTGGTTTTTCCATCGGAATACTCCAGAAGAATCGTGGTCGCCCTACCTAACTGATAGCAAACCGGGACCTGGAAGGCGGTGAATGCGAGAGTGCCAGCGCCAAGTTGCCAGGTCTGCATGCAGCCCTGGAGCTCGACGAATTCGAAAGCGTTGGGTTCGTTGAAAAACTCCTCGGGTTGAAGCAGGATGGGATGGAAACGCACGCGGCCATGTTCGATCCGAACGCCAAGTTCTCCCATGCGGGTGAGGATTTCTTCTTTCACCTGGCCGGTCATCCCCGGCTGTTGGGCACCTCGGTGACGCGGTGAATGGGAGTACGGATCTGTTGGAAAAGCGCCGTAGGTCGCAGAGTTTTTCGTGAAGCCCAGTCCTTCGCGGACTTCACCATAGACCTGTGCCATCCGAAGGGTTTCCGCCGCCAACGGAGCCTCGCGCGCGGCCTGCGTGTGGATCTCCTGCAGGGCGAGCAGCAGCTTCGCAACCATGTGCCAGTAGATGCTTCCCAGTCCCTCAAAGGCGAACATGGCTCCACTCCGCCCGGTGAATGAACGATGTTGGAAGACCTGTTCCCAAAGCTCCAGGACTGCGTCATGTTCAAGGGATGAGCTAACAGGGTTAGACTCGTTCACCATCCCCTGCATTTTTGTTTCAAGGTCGCGGGCGTTGGAGAGGTCCGGGTGGAAATGGGCGCGTCCATTTTCATCAAGCCGGATCAGGCGGCGGTCACCTGCTAGAACCGCAGCCGCGAGGTGCGGGACTTTTTCCTGCCAGTCTGGCGGCAGGGTATTGCGCTCCAGGTAAGGTGTGATTTTCCGGTCCGGATAGAGCAGGTAGCTGTTCTGATCTTCCCGATAGAGAGGACTGGCGCGCATGGCAGCCATCAGCTGCAGCGCTTCCTCAGGGCCGAGGGCCCCGCTGCTGAGGGCCGCGACCTGTCCTTCCAGCATCAGGTCCAGGTGATGGAGCAATGCTTCAGTGCCGGTGATTTCCAGCAGGTTGTAGCTATGGAAAAGGTGTTCGTCACGCGTGTTTGCGGCGAGCGTGGCGTCCAAAGCGGAGAGGGAATGTGAGATGAAGTTGCGGATGTCTGAAACCCGAACCGATTTGGTTTCCTGCAGTTTTCTGCTGTAAACGGCTTTCCGGTGAGTCTCCCCGGCGCGTCCGAGTGCCTCGGTGATTTGGTAGCGCAACCGGTTGTCCCCACCCACGGTGGCCGCCTGTGGCAGAATGGCGCTGAGACTGGCGAGGAGGTCAGCCACCGCCTTTGTAAGTTCGAACTGTTCCGCAGCGCGGGAATCGAAGAGGGAATCGAGGAAAACCACGTAGCGGCGCATGTAACAGACGGTCACCATCGAGAGACCCCAGCCGGCGAGCGCGTTGTTCGCATCATTCCACTCGGGGCGCTGTGTATTGAGCCAGATTCCGCCGCCGGGCACCAGGTTGCTCAGCTTGGCTAACAGTGGCACAAGAAGTTTCTCCGCCAGCGTGACG
The DNA here is from genome assembly GCA_031412525.1 of Akkermansiaceae bacterium. Classification (GTDB taxonomy): domain Bacteria; phylum Verrucomicrobiota; class Verrucomicrobiia; order Verrucomicrobiales; family Akkermansiaceae; genus Luteolibacter. The sequence continues at coordinate 50,803 of JANODE010000024.1, forward strand.
AGAATCATTTCGCCATTCGTATCGGCGAGAAGCTTGCCATCACCACCGATGGCGCGGGCTCGGTCCATGAGTTGGCCGTGGACGTCCTTGTTGAAATGGATCGAATGTTTCGGATCCTTCACCAGATCGTCGAAACCGCCGATTTCGTAGGGCACGTTTGCATACGTATGGCGGCGCTGATTGAGGTGGGAAGTGAGGGAGCCTGGACTGAAGTGCTCTTGTCCCTCCAACAGGCGGAGCAGATAGATGATCTGGTGATCTCCCCAGTATCCGATATGGCTCCACGGATCGCTGGCGTCGAAAACTTCCCAGTCCACGCCCGCGCGGGTGATCCGATAGGGATTATATCCATCGGCGGTGGAGGCGTTCAGAAAGATTGAAATCATCGGCCCGAAACACATCGGGTAGCTGTAGGCGAGGCTTTCCCAGTTCTGGAAGATGTCGCGCCAATTCCCTGCGTAGGCAAAAAGCGGACGGCCATCCGCATCCTTGGTGTGGATTTCGAAACGGTTCCATGGGCGGCTAGGATCGCCATGGCGACGGCTGAAACAGATAGGCAGGTATTCGCCTGCCAGACGGGTGAGCTGGCAGTCGCCAAGGGCGGCCGCGCGCGTGGAAAGCTCGGCGAGTGTTAGATATTCCGGCAATGCGGACACCCAGGTCTGATGCCTGCGCAGCACGTTGAGGTTGCGGCATTTCAGGAAATCGCTGAAGTCGCTGCCGGGAAAGCGGTAGTTGTCATGCAGCGTTCCCCCGCGCATGCAGTTGAACAGCACATTGGCAAAGTGGTGGACGCCGGTTCTGGAGTCGGCGCTTTGCTGGAGGGCACCCGCTCCTGCAATTCGCCTCGTTAGTGCGAGGACACCGGCCGCAAGGTCGGCGGTGACCTCTGCGAGAAGTTTTTCCGGATTACGCAGTTGCCTACGCAGGCTGTCGACCTGAGTGTGGTCTAGATTGGTATCCGCGGCGACAATCCACGCGTGCGAGCCCTGTGGACTCACCGTGATGTCAGTGGCTAACAAATGAGCTCCAAAAACACCACGGGCTTCATCCTCCTCGCGGATGGCACTTTCCCGGCGGAATGAATCCACCTGGCAGTCTGATAGAAGAAGGGTTGCATGCTCGAGTCCGAGGGACCAGCCGCAGGAAACACGCAGGGATTCGCAGGGTTCCGGGCGGTCGGTGATGCTGGAGTTGAGCGTGTAGATGCCGAGCCCGCAGCCGGGGACGGCTTCGTGGCGCATGTAGCCGGCGGCGAGATAGCTGTATCGGGCGTAGGTTTCCTGAGTCACTCCGGACGGCAGCAGATGATGCCAGCCGTCTAGCAGCCGGACATTGCGTTTCCGCTTGCCGGTGTTTTCCAGATGACATCTTCTAACAAGCCCGAAGCGGTCACTCACTGCCAGCTCCCAGCGGAAGACGAGGCCCAGCGGCTGGTGGATTTCCTCGAACAGCACGCTGGTGCCCGTGACATGCTTGTAGAGGTTCCGGGTGATGCCGGGTTGCGGGCAGAGGCCGTTCCATGGATCCCAGGAAGTGCCATCGACGATCAGCAGGCTCTTCACGCCACTTGCGCCGGGTTGGTCCAGAATCCTGTCCGCCGTCTGATAGGGAAAGACCGCATGATCCGGGTCCACCCTGCCGGCGGTGAAGCCACCGTTGCTGCCGACAAAGAGCCAGAAGTCGGAATCGGAGACGACGCTCATGAGGAATGGTGGCATCCGGTCCACATCGCGGATGCAAAGGTAATGCTCGCCGTTGAGGGCAACGGGAGCCTCCGAATCGGGATCGACAGTGCCGGCGGGAATTGCTTTTCCCGCAGCCCCATTCGGAATTTCCTGTGGGCCGTGATGGCCCGGTCCCGCAGAAGTTAGTAGCGCGGAGGGTGGTTTCATGGGTTTGGAAATGAAGGAGGATCCGGAATTCCGGCATGTTGATGGACTGACACCTGGCGGGCAGTTCTACTGCCGCAGGGTTTCTAACGGGAGCGATTCTGGGTTTGCCGGACGGCCTGACGTCAGTGGCTGGCAAGCTGTTTGATAGTTCGAGCATCACGCTTCGGCAAGATGAAATTGCACAATATTGCAATGAACTAAAAACCGTGAAACGGCGGGTGGTCGATTGCGACGAAGCCGGCACGGAGGGGCGGGCCGCCTCAAAACCGGGCCTGGCAGGCCCTACCTGGAAATGGGGCCGACGGTCGTGCCAACCCGCAAGCGGCAGTCTATTAGAACATGCTGGGCCGACCCGAATCGCTTCTGGGTCCGCTCGACAAGACGCTGCGTTCCGGTCGTTCCGATCTCGCGGAACGGGACCACGATGGTGCTCAGTTCCGGGGAACCTGGTGGCGTTTCAATTCCGTCAAAGCCGGTGACGGAGACCTTTCCTGGGACGTCGATACCGCGTTTGTCGAAGCCATGGACGAGGTCATAAGCCTGGTGGTCCGCCGCGCAGACCCATGCGGTGACTCCGTCATGAGTGCGCTGGGCGGCGTATTCGATGCTGGACTCGTCATCTCCCTCCCACGACGGAAAAACGTTCACGATATCCTTCAGACCGACGGGCAGTCGCAGCCGAACCATGGCCTCCATGAAGGCGGCATAGCGCCGAAACGACCAGCTCGCCTCGACTTCATAACGGCGGGTGAAAAAACCGATACGGCGATGGCCGAGTTCCACAAGGTGCTCGATTGCCGCAGAGATGCCCTTGTAATGATCCACATCCACGCAGTCGATCCCGGTATGATCGAACTGTTCGACCAACGAAACCAACGGGACGCGGGGAGCAAGATGATCGAGCACGTCATTTGGAAACGGATAAACCAGCAACAGGCCGTCCCAGCGGTTGCAGAGCTTCTCGATGTGCAGGAAGGCAGGATTATCCAGAGTGCATTCCTTGGGATCGATCAGATGGACCTCGATGTCGGCACCGTTGAGGAGGGCGTTGTCCGTTACCCCGGCGAGGATCTGTTCGCTTGGGTTCTGATAGTCCTTCCGGTTGTATTCTTCCTCAGCGGAGCAGATCAGGACGCCGAAGATTTTTTTGGAGTCCTTTTTCCGTCCGCTACGGGGCTTGCGCATCTGGAGATGGACGTACCCGATTTCCGCCGCCAACTGGAACACCCGCGCACGCGTCACCGGGTTGATGCCCGGGTGATTGGTGAAGCAACGGGAGACAGTCGCCCGTGAAATTTCCAATCGCTCGGCAATCAGCTGCTGATTTACATCGGGTGTTGATTCTTTCTGGCGGATGCGCCGGAGCATTCTTTTTTTTCCGCAGGTGACAAGCCTCAATCCATGGAATGGTGGTTTCCGGCGCGCCGCGCAAAAAGAAGTTGCATAAAATTTCTCGACAATTTGAAACCATGTCGCACCTTGTAGTTGAGCAATGAAAGTATGCTCGAATAAAAAACCAACCTCCTGAACCTGATCCAACCCAGCCGTCCTGACAAGTCGGAGATCAGCCTCGGGATCCAACTCATGCTTCGCAGCTAGCTGGCCCGAAACCCACACCGAATCCACACCGGCGGCCATCGATTTCGAATCCTCGACCCCTTTCTCTTCGGAGACCTAAAAACCATGAAAACCAGCCTCCCACCGATGCCCCGTCATCAGGGATTCGCTCTCGTCGTCACGCTCAGCCTGATGATCCTCCTGACAGTTCTCGCCGTTGGACTGCTGTCGTTGAGCACGATTTCCCTCCGCAGTGCGAGCAGTGGCGAAGCGGGTGCGAGGGCCTATGCCAACGCCCGCCTGGCGGTCATGATGGCCATTGGAGAACTCCAGAGAGAAGCTGGCGACGATCGGCGGATCACGGCAGATGCCTCCATCATCGGGAGCAAAGCCAGCCAATCCCATCTGGTAGGCGCATGGTCCTCGTGGTCGCCTGATTTCCAAGCGAACCCGGACCAAGGGGCTCCCGACTACACCAAACAAAAAACATCGTTGTTCCGCTCATGGTTGATTTCCTCGCCGGATCCCGCCGCCTTGAGACAGCGGGGGTGGGCGGAATCCGCGGTGGCGTCTAACTGGCCGCGGCTGTTTTCAGAAGACAAGGATGGCTTCGACCTCAATGCGGCGTCCGTGTCGATGCCTCGCGGCAGTCTCGCATGGGCCGTCACCCAGGAAAACACCAAGGCAAAGATCAACGTCGGCGGCCCCGAGACGGACAACGCGGTGAATGTCGCCCTGCAGGTCCAGCGCCGTCCATCGGCCGCCCTTTCCAATGCTCTCAAGCAGCCGACGAAGGACTGGAACCTGCGCGCCGGGCGTGTCCTTTCGTTCAACCAGATCTCGCTGGATGCCGATCTAACTGCTGACCCTGCCACCGTTCCCAAAGCAGGAACCAGCTTCACCACACTCGCCCAGGGCCTGCTCACCGACGCGGTCAAAGGTGGGCTCAAGACCGATCTCAGCCTCGGCTTTGAAATGACTGACACCGAGTTCAGCCAGGCATCCTGGGATGGCATTCCCAATCCGTTCCGCTCACCCAATGCCGCCATGGGTTTCACCTCACCCGGGAAATACAACGGGCAAAGGGCATTGTTCAGGCCACTGGTGGAAAACCCCATCGTCTCCACCAACACCAACTACAGTCCGGCATCCGTGGCCCACCGTTTTTACGCTGCTTCGGTGCCCACTTTCGACCATCTCCGCTCCTTCTATCGGATTCCCCATCACTTGTATGGCGGCAGCGACCCGACTGTCGCCGAGCGTGGGGCCGATCACGTCGCAATTGAAGTTCCGCCCGCTTCAGGTGGTTTGTTCGCTCCCTCAAATCCCCATCCTGCCTCCGCCAAGCGCGCCTCTACACTTTCGGTCCGCCCCGTCCTCAACCGCATGGTTTACATTCTCAGCGCGTCACTGGACAACAGCTCGCCGAAACAGGTCCAGCTGATTCTAACACCCATCATCTCGCTTTGGAACCCCTACAACACGGCCCTCGAGATAGAAGGTGCCGTCGCCTATCCATGGATGGACATGCCGTTCAACCTGAACTGGGGATTCAAACTCGCTACGGGAAAAGTCGGCTACAACCTCGTCAACATGTCCATGATGATGGGCAAACAATTTGAAAGCCAGGCACACGGTCGCTCGGTGAATCCCTATTTCCTTTGTGAGCTGACAGCGAATGGTGATGGAAACCTCAGCAAGCCGATCCGCTTTGAGCCCGGTGAGGTCCGCGTGTTCATGCCCACTTCACCAAATCCCACCAAGTTCATCCGCACCGGTTCTAACACGGAACGGACCGTGCGGATGCGTCCGGTCGACAGCGTCGATCAGCTCAATTCCAAAGGCGGCCTGGCAATTCCCATGACCAACGGCGTGAAGACCAACGGTACTCCCCAGGGAGTTCTCTATCAGTTGAAACCAACCGACCAGATCAGCCTGCAGGTCCTGCCAGCCATTCCGCCGAACAACGAGCCGCAAGGGTATCACTACTTCGTTTCACTGGAAGACGCGGCACGCATCAAAAACCCGTCAGACGGCACCCGGGGCCAGGCGATTTCGGAAGTTCAGGTGCTCAAGCTGAACTCCGCGCCTCTGGCCACCTCCCAGTTCTGGGCCTACAGCACGCTCGCAACTACTCCTCAACCCTACGCCGTCATTGAAACCTTCCACCGCACTGCGCTTTCCAGCCTTGGCCAGCCCAACGCGGACCTGATTTACACCACCAATCCACGGCACGCCTCGATCAATCATCAGCTCGCGGCTGGCACATTCACTGTGGCTCCTCATTTCCAGTCGGCCATCCGCCGCATCGGTGACGTCAGCGAGGCGATCCAGACGAGCTTCGACGGACGGCGGTCGTTCTGGGGGCCCACCCACAGCTCCAGCGGCAAGGATGTGCTGCCGTTTTTTGAAATTCCGCGCGAGCCACTGCTCTCGCTCGCCTCGTTCCAGCACGCGGACCTCGCGTCCTCCACTTTCTCGTCTGCCAACCAATTTGCTAACAGCTGGGCCTCGCCTTACCTCTCTTTGGCCAAGGCCGCCTCTCCCGACACCAAGTATGCGAACCCCACACCTCCCATCGCCAATCTGCCGATTTATGACACGCCCTACCTGACCAACGAATCCCTGTGGGACGGGTTCTTCCTCAGTGGCGCGGCACCGGTTCTGAAACCCGCCGCCAGCGGCAGCCCCGAGAACGCCTGGAGCAAGCCGATTGCCAGTGACGAAACCACGCTGAAGGAAGTGTTGGAAAACTTCGTCGCCGATCCCACCGCCAAGCCGCTCGCTAACAGTCGAATGCGACTCAACCGCGGCGGACTGTCAGACAGCGAACTCGTCCAGCGCCTGAGTGACCCGGCCGGATGCACCCGCATTGCCGCTCATCTGACGGTCGATGGGGCGTTCAATGTGAATTCCACGGATGTCGAGGCGTGGACCGCCCAGCTTTCAGCCCTGCGCGGTGAGGCATTCAAGGTCCAGGGCGGGACCGCACCTTCGTCAAACAGCACTTCCTTTCCCCGATCCCGTAATCCTTCCGGCACGGCAGGCGACAACTGGAACGGATTCCGCGCACTGGACGACGCGCAGATCCGCAAGCTCGCGGAAAACGTCGTCAAGGAAGTCATCAAGCGCGGCCCATTCCAATCGCTCGCTGAATTCGTGAACCGCCGAGTGGAAAACAGCGAGATGGGAAAAAGCGGTGCCATCCAGGCCGCCATCGACGCTGGGAAGCTGAACGACCAGGCCAAGCAGGATTCGTTCTCCATTGATAGATACCCGGCCGATGGGAAAGGTCACATCATCGCTGATACCGGCGTGGGCATTCCAGGATACCTGACGCAGGCGGATGTCCTTCAATCGCTGGCGTCCATCATCACCTGCCGCTCCGATACCTTCACCATTCGCGGTTACGGTGAGGCAAAGGATGCCGCCGGGAAAGTCGTGGCCCGCAGTTGGTGTGAGGCTGTCGTCCAGCGGATGCCCGGATTTGTCGACGGCACTGATGCGCCGGATACCGCCATCGCGAAGCTCACACCGACCAACGCCACCTTCGGACGCCGCTTTGAAATCATTTCCTTCCGCCGGGTTCCCAGCACCGAAATCCAGTAACTTCAAACTCAACTCGCCAGAAAACATGTCTATCACCCGTCATTCGTCAGCCGCCGTGCTGGCCTGTCTGTTCTCCCTCCAGAGCTCCCTGTTAGCGATCCCACTCCGCTTCCTGCCGTGGGATGATGGCATCGCAGCCCGCAAAATCGCCTTGCAGGATGCAAAGGGTGCGAACGGCATTCCGGACCTCCACCCCTACAAGCGATCCGTGCCGATGGATGGAACAGCGGGTGAGGTGCCCTTACAGCTCGTCGCACTCGACAAGACAGGCCCCGACGGCAAACCCGTCTCCGTCGAAATCAAACTCACCGCCGGGCTGCTCATGCCATTGGTCTTGATTCTACCAGATCCGAAACACCCCACCGGACTGCGCACGTTTGTCATCGAGGACAACACGAACAATTTCAACTTCGGCACCATGCGGTTCATCAACGCCACAGGCAAGGCGCTCCTCATCCGCTACGAACAGTCCGTCAAGGCACTAACGGAAGCATGGACTCCGGTGGACATCGCTCCAGGCGGCATCGTCCGCAACATGGGCGTGCAACTGGCAGCCCGAGACAATCTCAAGGAAATCCTCTACTCTTCGGTTTGGGAGCACGACCCGGAAGTGCGCAAGCTCATCTTCATCATTCCTGGAACCGACGTCCGAACCGGAGCCGTCGAGTTCAAGGTAATCTCCGAAGACCGCCGACTCATCGCCGCCGAGGCCGCTGCTGCAAAGGCCAACGCTAACAATCCCTAACCAGAAACTGAACCATGTCACGCCACACGATAGTTTTCATCGCCACGTTAATCCTTTCGGTTTCCAGCCGCACCGTTTCCGCGGCGCCGGTTCGTTTCATTCCCATGAATGATGATGTCGCTGCCTGCAAGATCGCGTTTCAGGATGACAAGGGACTGACAAACCTGAAGGATCTGAACTCACAGAAACGCTCGGCTCCCTATAACTTCAAGTCTTCCGGGAAATCCATCAAGCTGGTGGCGGTGGATCGGAAGGGTGATGATGGCAAACCACCCACCCTCGAACTTCCCATCGCATCGGAATTCAAATCACCGCTGGTCCTGATTCTAGCAGACCCGAAGCACCCGACCGGTTGGGGTGCCGTCGCGATCGAGGACTCCAGTGCCGGCTTCGCCTGGGGAACACTGCGTTTCCTCAATCTCACCGACGGTCCGCTCATGCTCCGCTACGGCACGGAAACAAAGCCGCTGCCGGATGGAAACCAGCCCGTCGATGTTCTTCCGGGCGGAGAGGCCCACAATATTGGTGTGCAGCTTTTCAACGAATCGGCCCCCGGCAACATCTTGTATTCGGCTGCCTGGGAACATGATCCGGCCTTTCGCAAGCTGATCGTCATCATGCCGGGAGTGGATCCACGAATTCGGGTTCTCGACCTCAAGGTGCTTCCTGACAAGCGACCCGCAGGAAAATAAGATCTATCAGACCGCATGAAACGTCCTGCCCATTTGATCCGGAACTGCTCGATCCTAGCCCTGATGCTTGGTTTTCAGAAAACCGGAGCCGAAACCCGCCTCAGCATCGATCAGCACGTCGAACTGAGCTGGTCGACGAATCCCGGAAATACCTATCAGCCTCAGTGGTCGCAGGTCTCAGGTGGTCCTTGGACGAACTTGGCTAACAGCATCCCGGGTAATGGATCGGGGAAGTCGGTTGTAGATCCGGTTGCCATCGGAAGGCGTGTCTATCAAGTGTTGGAAACCATCCCCGGCACCGACCCAACGCCGGTGATTCCAGTGAACGGCGGTTTTGAACTTGCCGGAGGAACGGGTGGAGCGGCTCATTGGAACACCTCGGGGAGCCAGCCGCCTGCCCGCAGCGGGACAGGTGCACGCAGCGGCGCGTTCAGCATGCGCAGTGCGTTGGTCAATGTGGGATCCGCACCGAGCGAGGGTGGCTTCAATCAGCGGGTGGTCGTGGAAGGCGGAACGGTGACGGTGGGCCAGCCTTATGATTTTTCATTCTGGGCCAGACAGGTGAGCGCTGGTCCTTCATACGTCCAGCAGTATCAGTTGCAATGGTTGAACGCTTCTAACGGAGTGATCGGCGGAACCGGCCTGGTTAATTTCAACGCCTCGCAGGAGGGCTGGGGGAAAATTTCCAACACCGCACTCGTTGCTCCGGCAGGGACTACCGACGCGCGCGTGTTGTTCCGTTTCGTGACTGGCGCAGTCGCCGGTGGAAACGGTGAGGTGTTGATAGATGACATTCAGCTCGACTCAGGAGGCAGTTCGAATGCGGGCAGTCCGGCGGTGGTGAACATTCTGCCTGGCACCGTAAGGCCGTTGGCTGCGATCAGTTGGCCGACAACGATTGGTGCGCTTTATCAGCCGATGGCCACCACGGATTTCAAAACCTGGACTGGCATTCCACCCCTCATCACGGGGGACGGTGGCACAATGGGTATAACGGTTCCAATGGCCGATCTTCAAAAGTTTTACCGGCTGGCCATGCCGGTAGCCGTCGTGCTGCCGCCGGCAGACGTGCGGATTGTGACTTCGGGCGTTGCCGGTGCCATCGGCTTGTCATGGAATGCCAGCCCCACCAGCGGAGTGACGGGCTATCGCATCGTATACGGACTTTCCGCTGGGGCATTGGACCAAATGATCGAGGTCGGTAACGTGACGACCGCGACCCTCGGCAGTTTGCAGCCGGGGCAAACCTATTACATGGCGATCGTCGCTCTAGCTGGAAATGGCGAAAGTTCGATCGGACCCGTCATCTCGGCCGTGCCGGAAGCCGACACTGGGATCGTCGCTCTTTTCAATTCAGGCACCGCGCTGGAGCCCGAGACGACACTACACACTCCCACCGCTCTCGTCACTCGCGTCGGAGACCGCGCCCGCGATCGGCATGCTCGGGAGGGCATGTTCCACGCATATGATCATTACCTGAGCTGGTATTGGGAAGAGCGCACCATCGGGGTGGAAATCATTGATCGCGTCGCGAAAGGTGGAAACAGCATTACCTTCAACTATCAGACACTCACCGCGCTCGGTCAGCCTGAGTTCCGTGCATTCTATCGGGGTATCGGCACGGTGGCCGAGTATCATTTCAACATGCTCGCACCGCTCGTCGGCCCGAATCTCTACAGCGCGACGCTGACATCAAAGCTGCCTGAGAACCGCCCGTTGCAAACGGGTGACCGCATCGAGATCGAGATCAGCCAGTTCATCCAGGCACCGATGAACGGCCGCAACAATTACTATGGCACCGCGATTCTTTACGTCGTGGGCCAGGGCATCGTACCTTGGGAGGCGAGTGGCTCCTTGCTCGATTCGCGCCCGCTACCAGAAACTGCATGGCTCGGCGGCCGGACCACGCTCCCCTATCAGTATTCAAACGAACCTGAGCACCGCTTCAAGCAGACCGCGGGAAACATTTCCCCGTCGAGCATCCAGCCATTCATGTTAGGTCGTCGCCTGCACCACACGGATTTTGGAAACGGCGCGCATTCCGAGGCAGGAAATCCTACATTCTCCGTCCACGCGGGAAAACTCGGGCCCAAGTTCATCGCCCGCAGTTGTGTGGAGTGCCATGTCAATAACGGTCGCGCCCTTCCTCCGGCCATCGGCGCTCCCATGCTTCAATCCGTCGTGAAAGTCGGGTCTGATTCCGGAGGCTCGCCTCATCCTTTGCTGGGGTCCGTGGTGCAGCCGCTGTCCGCTTCCGGTCCATCTGATAGTGGAGTTGTGATTTCCAGTTACACCACCACCCAGGGTCAATGGAATGACGGCACACCTTACTCACTGCGTAAACCCAACTATACCTTCCAGGGGACCGTGCCCACCCATCTTTCAGTTAGGCTCACTCCGCCATTGGTCGGACTCGGCCTGTTGGAAGCGGTGGCGGAAAATTCAATCATCAGTCTGGCAGATCCGAACGATACAAACGGAGACGGCATCTCTGGCCGCATCCAGACAGTCATCGACCCGCAGACCGGGCAGCCGCGACTCGGGCGGTTCACCGGCAAGGGCGCGCAGGCCCGGGTCAGCCACCAGATCGCCAAGGCGCTGAACACGGATATGGGCGTGCGCACGGCGCTCTTTCCCACGCTCGACGGCGAGACAGTGGCGGGTGCTCCGGAACTGGCTTCTGCCGAGCTGGATAATCTAACACGCTACGTCAGCCTGCTCGGCGTTGGAGCGCGGCGTGATTTGAATGACGCCCAGGCACTCCGCGGCGAGCAGTTGTTCACAACGGCCAGTTGCACGCAATGTCATGTTCCTTCTCTAGCCACGAGCCCGCATCATCCCATGACCGAGCTCCGCAATCAGACGATTCGTCCTTACACGGATCTATTGTTGCATGACATGGGCCCTGGGCTGGCGGACAACATGGGCGAAGGCGTTGCCAGCGGATCCGAATGGCGCACTCCGCCGCTGTGGAACATTGGCCTAACTGCCGGAGCCGCAGGTGGCGAAGCCTATCTACACGACGGGCGGGCCCGGAGCCTGGAAGAGGCGATCCTGTGGCATGGCGGCGAAGGTGAGGCTGCAAAACAGGCCTTTCTGGGAATGTCGGCCGCTGACCGGGCGGCATTAATCCGGTTCCTGAAATCGCTGTAACTCGTGACCGTGTGTTAGTGACAGTTCAGCGCTTGTCGAAATAGTCAGCCAGGGAATAAACCTGCTGGTTCAATTCCAGCATCGACTGGATTAGCGGAACGTAGGGCTGCAACGCGAGGTTCACGATGCCTTTGTTGGAATCGATGTTGGAAGGATCGGCACCTTTTGCGTTGGGATCATTGTCTCGATACTTGAACCAATGCCACCCGACACAGCCGCGGGTCTCGAGCAGGCCGAGCGTGAAGTTTTGATAGAACCGGCCGCGATCGGCCTGGGTCTTCACGGTCAGAAGCAGCTGCACCGGGTTCATGGCCGCGTTCCGGTTTCCGGATCAGTCTTCGAGAGGATGACGTCCTTGAGTGACAACAATAGGCTTTCCGCAGTGTAGGGCTTGGAGAGGAAACGGTGCACGCCGGGAATACCATCATCCGCAGCGGATCCGCTCACAGTGATCACCCGCAACGCCGGATTCATCTTGTGCAGGACCTGAATGGTTGCCGCCCCGTCCATCACGGGCATGTTCAAATCCACCAGTGCGGCGGTGATCTCCGCTCCGTGGGTGGCACAGGCGGAGATGGCTTCGATCCCATCGCAGGCGACGATCACGCGGTAGCCGAATGCTTCCAACGTCTGCCGGGTCATTTCCCGCAGGGAGGCCTCGTCATCGACCACGAGGATGAGCTCGCCGTTGCCTCTCGTTGGTTCTGGCGTCTTCATTTCCACGTCAGGAGAGGGGGAGTCGGTTAGGGCGGGAATGAGGATTTGGAAAAGGGTGCCGCTTCCCGGATGGCTATCGACATGGATGAAACCGCCATGGCTTTTCACAACGGCCAGTGAGGTGGAGAGCCCACGCCCGGTCCCACGCCCGGCTTCCTTGGTGGTGAAAAACGGCTCGAAGATTTCCCCGATGATGCCAGGCACCATGCCGGTGCCGTTGTCCTCCACCCGGATGAGGACGTAGTTTCCCGGAGGAGCGCCGGAGGCGTGGCTGCCCGCCGGCGGATCAAGCGTTAGATCTTCCGCTGCCAGTGTCAGCGAGCCGCCGCCAGGCATGGCGTCGCGGGCATTGATGCAGAGATTCAGCAAAACCTGATGGAGTTGCGTGGGATCACCCGACACCCGCCATAGCTCGGGGGGGACCACGGATTTGATAGAAATGTTCCGGGGGAATGTTTCGGCGGTGATTTTCCCGATTTCCCGGATCAGCGGGCCGATCTGGATCGGGACGCGCCGGCCCTCGACACCGCGGGCGAACGAGAGGATCTGTTGGACCATGTCGGCACCATGCCGGGCGCTGGCGCCGATCAGCGAGATGGTCTGCTGGCTGGCGGCATCCGGAAAGCGGAGCTTCAGGACGGCGAGCGACATCATGATCGGTGAGAGCACGTTGTTCAGGTCGTGGGCGATGCCGCCGGCGAGCGCTCCGAGGCTTTCCATCCGCTGGGCGCGGAGCATCTGTTGTTCATGCTTCTTGCGCTCGGTGATGTTGCGCACGACAGCGACGATGTATCCGCGGTCCAGCGGGACCCATTTCGCGCCGAACTCTATCGGAAATTTCGATCCGTCCATCCTCATCCGGCAGCCTTCCACTTCGAGCGAGCCGGTCGTGCGGATTTTTTCAACAAAGGCAGGCCAGTCGGCTTCGTCTAGCGATGGATCGAGATCGATCATGCGCAGCAGCAGGTATTCACTGCGGGTGATGCCCAGTTCGTCGGGACCGTCCTGGTTCACATCGAGGAAGCGCCCGGTCTCCGGATCGATGACCTCGATGGTGTCGTTCGATTGGTCCACGAGGGTCCGGAAAAGGATCAGCGCGGATTCGGCCTTCGCCCTCTCGCGGCGCAGGCTTGCCTGCTCCATCGCGAGTTCGACCGCCGGCCCCAGGCGGGCGAGCCTGTCCTTGAGCAGATAGTCCGCGGCTCCCAGTTTCATGGCGGCCACGGCCATATCCTCGCCGATGGTTCCGGAGATGATGATGAACGGCACGTCGAGGCCGGATTCCCGCAGCATTTCCAGCGCCCTCATTCCTGAGAAATCGGGCAGGCTGTAGTCGGATAAAACGATGTCCAGATCCGCCCGGAGATAGGCGGCGAATCCGGCTTCGGATTCCACCCGCAGCCATTGCGGGGAAAATCCCGCGCGTTGCAGTTCCAGCACTACCAAATCCGCGTCCGCAGGATTGTCTTCAACTAGCAGAACCTGTAACGGCCGGGACATTCGTTCGTGGGTTTGGAAAAGCGGGACTGGCTGTCAAGGTTGGCGGATCATTCAGGATTTACCAAGGCCCATTTGAATTTCATCAGCGTGGCGATTTCGCTGAAGTTTTTTTTAAAAGCGACCGGCTTCACCAGATAGTTGTCAACTCCCAGCCGTTCGCATTCGGCACGGGGATCCTGCTGTCCCGATGCGGTGAGGATGATCACGGGCAGTTTTTTCGTGCGCTTGTCCGCGCGGATCCGGCGGAGCACTTCGAGCCCGCCGAGCTTGGGCAGCCGCAGGTCGAGGAGTAACACACCGGGTTGCGTTTCACGGCGGCGATAGGCGTATGGCCCGCTGGCAAAAATGAAATCCAACGCTGCCTGCCCGTCGCCGACCACGTGGACCGGGTTGGTAAATCTCGCTTGCCTGAACGCGCGCAATGTCAGCTCGACGTCCGCCGGCTCATCCTCGACGAGGAGGATCTCCACGGGCTGCTCCGGGTGGTCTCCGGAGATCGCGCGATGGAACAGGCGCGCCACCGAAATCTCCAGAGCCGCAGCCAGTTTCCCGATGCTTTCCAGTGAAAGATTCCGGACGCCCCGTTCCACATCGGAAATGTAGGTCCGGTGGAGCCCCGCCCGATCCGCCAGCTCTTCTTGAGAGATTCCCAGCTCGGATCTTTTGCTCTTAATGGTGGTGCCAAAACGGCTTTTAAGATCACCGGCTGTCATGGGATAAACATAGAGTGGAATCATAGGGGACGGCACAACAGACGATGAGTGACAAAATCCGGTTTCCCTTTCAGATGCGAAAAATACCATCGCAAACAGGCGTTGCAAATTTGATTCCCAATGAGGATTCCATCGCGGTCCCGATCAGGAAAGCTTGGCTTGTTTCCCCGGCATGACTCTTTAATTTCATGGCCCTGATGAATCGGAAAGTCCTGGGAATCTCCGCCGCGTTGTTGGCTGCTCCAGCATCCGTCACGGCACTGGATCAAAACAATAACCAGCAGAGCGATGTTTGGGAAATGCTCTTCAGCGCACCGGGCCTGACATCAGCGGGAGATCAGGATGCCGACGGCTGGACCAATGCGGCCGAAAGCGGAGCGGGGACGAATCCCTTCGATGCAGGCTCGTTTCCCCAGGCTGAGCTGGGCTTCGCCGCCGGCCAGGGCTTTTCCCTGATCCATCCGGGGCTGGCAGGCAAACACTACATGCTGTTAGCTTCTGATGATCTCACGACCTTTGCTCCGCAGGGCGATGCGGTTGCCGGCACCGGTCATCCACTCGAGTGGCCGTTAGGACAACCGGACGGGCGGGAATTTTTTAAAGTCAGCATCTCGGATGCTGATACGGATGGTGACGGCGTGAACGATTGGGAGGAACTCTCCATCGGATTCGATCCGGCCATTTCTCGAACCGACCGCTATCCTCAAACCGACTCGCAGCGAGTGTCCGCCTCGCTTAATGTCGGTGGCACCCTCACCGCGTCCGTTTACGACAATTCCTGTTCCGAACGCTGGCCGGATCCCGCGGTCCTCGTGCTCCGCAGGTCCGGCGGGCTGAAGCCTCTCACCGTGGGATTCACCCTCGGCGGCACCGCGACAAGGGATGTTGATTTCCTAACATCCATCACGGGAAACACCGTCAGTTTTGCCGCTGGGCAGCGTGAGGTGTTCATCAACGTCGCTCCTCTAGCAGATGATGAAGATGAAGAAGCCACGGAGACGGTTGAACTAACGATCGTCTCGGGTGCTGGTTACACGGTCGGAGCTGCAAGCACGGCAAGCGTCACCATCCTCAACGAGTCCGCCGCGTCCGGCCCCTCGGCGAAGGCGGCGGCGCGGTTTCTGGTGCAGGCGTCGTTCGGTCCGGACCAGGACGATCTGCTGGATGCCGATGAAATTCCGGAGAATGTGGAGAACGTGATGGCGCAGGGTTTCAGCGCGTGGCTCGACGCGCAATTCGCCATCCCTCCGCAGTATCACGAGCCGTTTGTAGCGATGGCGAATACGATTCCTGCGATGTATCTCGATCCGAAAATGGTTTCCTGGTGGAACCGCGCGCTTGGCACGAATGGAATCTATCCGGGAGGGCCGGCCGCGCAGTATGATCCGGTCCGGCAGCGCATCGCCTATTCACTCAGCCAGATTTTCGTCGTCAGCGACCGGCCTGAAACCCTCGCGGTGGAATTCCGCGGCATGGCGAACTACCACGACATGCTCGTTAGAAATTCGCTGGGAAACTTCCGCGACCTGCTGTTCGACGTCGCCACCCATCCGGTCATGGGTTTCTATCTGAGCCATGTTAGGAATAAGAAGGGCAACCCGGCGACCTACACGTTCCCGGATGAAAACTTCGCCCGCGAGGTCATGCAGCTTTTTTCCATCGGACTATGGGAACTCAATCTGAACGGCACGAGAAAAACCGATGAGCTGACCGGCCAGCCGATCCCGACCTATTCCAACATCGACATCACCAACTTCGCACGCGTCTTCACCGGGCTCAGCTACGGACCGCAATCCGAAACGAATTTCGAAGTCTATCCGAATCCGCCGAAATGGCTGGTCCCGATGCGCGGCTACGATTTCCACCATGACCTCGCGGGAAAAACGCTGCTCAATGGCGTGTCACTGCCCGCCCGTACGGCGAGCAATCCGGACGACGGCACCGCCACGCTGCTGGATGTTAACGCCGCCATCGATAACCTGTTCAACCACCCGAACGTTGGCCCGTTCATCGGCCGTCAGATGATCCAGCGGCTCGTCACTTCGAATCCCAGCCCGGAATACATCGGCCGCGTCGCTTCGGCTTTTGCCGACAACGGTTCAGGCGTCCGCGGTGACATGAAGGCTTTCATCAAGGCGATCCTGCTCGATCCGGAAGCCCGCGACGGCGCGAAGCTCACCGATCCTCATTGGGGGAAACCGCGCGAACCGTTTCTTCGCTGCGTGAATTACGCCCGCGCCTTCAACGCAAAATCCTCGGGAGTGGATTTCTATCAAGTCGCGCAGTTCAACTTCGACCAGCAGCAGCAGCCCTACAACTCGCCCAGCGTTTTCAATTTCTACTCGCCCAATTACCTGCCGCCAGGCCCCGTCGGCGAGGCCGGTCTGGTAGCTCCCGAGTTCCAGATCCTCAACGCCACCACTGCCGTCTCGTCACCTAACTATTTTTACAACTCCATCGCCGGTCGCGACCTCCACCGTTGGGGCACTGCCGATTCCACCCGCACCGTGCGGCCGAATTTCACACGGGAAACATCGCTCGCCGGCACCGACATCGACGCGTTGATCCGCCGGCTCGATCTCCACCTCACCTGCGCTGGCCTCTCGCCGCGCGAGTTCCAGTCGATCCGCGAAGCGTTGCTGCGCGTGGATGCCAGCGTCACCGGAAACTGGCAGACCGAGCGCGTCAACCTCGGCGTCTATCTGATCCTCACCTCGCCGGAGTTCTGCATCCTACGTTAGAGAAACCATGAGCACGAAATTCATCAACCGCCGCAGCTTCCTGGGTCAGGCGAACTGCGCGCTCATCAGCGCACTGCCGGTCATGAACACGCTGCTGAACCTGCGCCTCGCCGGCAGCGCCGCCGCGCAGGGCGCGCCTAACGACTACAAGGCGCTTGTCTGCCTCTTCCTCAGCGGGGGGAACGATTCCTTCAACATGCTCGCCCCACGCGGCGCGGCCTGGCAGGAATATGCGGACATCCGGCAGTCGATCGCCCTGCCGGAGAACCAGCTTCTGCCGATCAATCCGCTTGTCGATCCCGGTCCTCCGTTAGGCTTGCACCCCGCGCTGCCCGGATTGCAATCGTTGTTTGAGTCGGGGAAGCTCGCGTTCGTCGCGAACGTCGGCACGCTTGTGGAAACCGTGACCAAAACCCAATACAACGCGGGCCAGAAACTTCCGTTAGGTTTGTTTTCCCACTCCGATCAGATCGAGCAATGGCAAACGTCCATCCCGGACAACCGCAGCGGGATCGGCTGGGGCGGGCGGATGGCGGATCTGTTGAAAAGCTTCAACAGCGAGGACCGTTTTTCGATGAACATCTCGCTGGACGGATCGAACATCTGGCAGGCGGGCAACTCGATCGCCGAATACGCGATCCGCGAGACCGGAGCTGACAGCATGACCGGCTACAATTCCACCTACCTCGCCAACCAACAGCTAACACAAATCCGCAGTGCCGCTCTCGACAGCCAGATGGCGCACGAGTATCAGAACGTTTTCCAACAGAGTTTCGCCCGATCGAAAAAGGACGCCACGGCCGCGTACGACGCCTTCACGGCGGCGACCAGCGTGACCTTGCCGTCGAGCGTGATCTGGCCTTCCACTCGGCTGGCGGACCAGTTGAAAATGGTCGCAAAAACCATCGCCGGCCGCGGCAGCCTCGGACAGCGGCGGAACACGTTTTTCATCAACTACGGCGGCTTCGACCACCACAGCGGCCTCATCGCCGGTCAGGCCGCCATGCTGCCCATCGTCAACAGCGCGGTGAAAGCCTTCTACGACACGATGGTTGCACTCGGCGCGGAGAACGAAGTGGTGCTTTACAGCGCGTCTGACTTCGGGCGCACGCTCACTTCCAACAGCCAGGGCAGCGACCACGCATGGGGCGGCAACCAGTTCGTGCTCGGCGGCCAGGTGAAAGGAAAACGGATCTACGGCACCTATCCCGATCTCTATCAGGACAATCTGCTCGACGTCGGCCGCGGCCGCCTGATCCCGACGACCAGCGTCGACGAGTTCTTCGCGGAAATGGCGCTCTGGCTGGGAGTTTCCAAAACCGATCTCCCGCTCGTCCTGCCGAACATCGCGCGCTTCTACAGCCCATCCAGCGTCACGCCGCCGGTGGGTTTCCTCCTGTGATGTGATGCCTTGAATGGGGAGCCACGACAGTTGCTGTTGTGGGTGCGGATGAATGGCCGATGAAGAAAGCGGTCCGCACTTCCCATCCCATCGGCATCCCATTCACCTGAGACAGAAGGTGAATCCGAGAGGCTCGATCAATTCAAGGACCTTCAAATCCCCACCCGCAGATCCCGTATGCTCCAGAGGAATCCCTTCGCGGCGCTGCCGCTTCCTTTCATCGCCCGCGCGCCATCCTTTCGCCTCGGTCCGAACCGATCCCGCGCGTTGGCAAACGCCTCGTCCACGAATTCCTTGCTGCCGATCACCGCGCCGTCCGTGAAATAGCGAACCCGGCAACGCAGCATCTTCGCCATTCCCAAGTCCTTTAAGACCGTGCCGTTCTCCTTGCTTCCTAACATTTCCGCCGTGTTCATGGTGGTTTGGCCCGCCCTCATCCCGGTTTCGGCCACTTGAGCTCGTCCCGGTTTTCTGCCCATCGCCAGTCCCATCAACCGCCGGTACAATCGCGAGACATCCCGCCATTTTTCCGCCTCGAAACCGACGCCCTGATCGCAAAAATACGCCCGCACCAGGCCCTCGCGCGCTTTTTTGCCATTCCCCCTCGCGCCACCGCCCACCGCCTCCCCATAGCTGCTCCAGCGATAGTCCGCCGGATCCGCCACCATGCCCGCGCGCGCCGGATTCAAATCGATGTAGGCCGCCATCGTCCGCGCCGCCACTCCGCTTTCCACGATTACGCTTTTGAACCGCTCCTCCCACAGCGTGCCCTTGCGGTTGTGGACCCGGTTGAACCAACGCGTGAAACGGATCAGGAGGCCCTTCATGAATTCGCTCAAATCATGCATCCGGTAGGTGAAACGGGCATGAATCTCCTCCACCCGTGAGTCCGACGCTGCCCCTTCCGCTCCGGCCTTTCGCGCCTCTGCCAGTTCCGCCGCCACACCGGCCACAAACGCCTCCGAATAAAGGCCCGATAGACGCCTCAGCAGCACCTCGTCGCCCAACCCGCCCTCCGCCATCGGCGGCACCTCTAGCAGCAAGTGGAAGTGATTGGACATCACACAGTAAGACAAAACCCGGCAGCCCGAAAAGTTCTCATACATCCGCATGAACATCCGGAACGTCTCGCATTCCCTTTCCGCGAACACGAACCGCCGGTCCACCACCCGCGAGATGCAGTGGTAAATCACCGGTTTCAACGCCGAATTTTCCCAGCCAGCGAGCCACCTTGCCTTGCGCATGCCCCATCCTACCACCGCAAAACAAAGCGCTGCCGATTGACGTTCAAAGCGCAACAGATCCACGATAAGTCCAACATTATCAATGACCCAACAAATGGCATCCTACTCCCACCTCTCCATTCAGCATCGTCAGCTTCTCGGAAAACTCAAAAAACAGGGAAAGTCGCTCCGTCACATCGCCCGCATTCTTGGCGTCTCCCCATCAACTGTTTCCAGAGAGATAAAACGCAATTACACCGGCTTCGGGTATTGCTGCAATCTCGCCCAGCACAAAACCCGATCCAGGCGGGCAAGGGCCAATCAAATCCACCGGAAACTCGATGACGAAGCTCAGAATT
>JANODE010000025.1:0-18614 GCA_031412525.1 Akkermansiaceae bacterium
TTGGGCATAGGCAGCGGTGGTGAACATGACGGTGCGCTCGGGTCGGGTGACGTTTGACGGACGCTGGGAGAGCATGATTTTTTTCGAATCGAACTGAAATCCGGGCAGCCCACCGATGTATTGGGCGTTGTAGCCATATCCGCCGGTTCCTTCCTCAAAACCAGGGACCATGGCGCGGAAAAGCGGGCACACGCTCACTTCCCGGCTCTCGCCGAGATAGGGTGAAAGGAAACCCTTCCGAGGATCGAAGGTGCCATTGGATGAACTGCGCGCTCCGTGCCATCGGCGGTTGGTGGATTGATCGGCGGACGGGCAATAGACGCCGTAGTCGGCGACGTAGCTGGTGTTCGCGATGGCGAGCGAACGGAGGTTTTCCGTGCTCTCAATGATCCGGGCGCTGGTGATCAGACGGCGGCTGCCAATGAGGGAAAGCGCGGCCAACCCGGCAATGATGACGATTACAACGAGCAGCTCGATGAGGGAAAATCCTTTGATTCTGCCGGTGGTTGCTGCGTCTCGCAGCACCGTCACTTTGCGGCGAGACGCCACAACCACCTTAGCCTCGGAAGCACGGGCGTTTAAATGAGTTAGCCCACGGGTTCGGTGGAGATGTGGCCGGAAATCCGTCATGGGCTCGGGAGAGTTGCAGGAATCGTGCTGACCTTCACTCGTAAAAACCGGCGTGGGCCGGAAAGGGTATCGCGCACGGTGACCTTGCGGATCACGCCGAGGCTTCGGATGGCTTCAGCTGAGGTTTCCGTGATGACGGGAGCGTGATCGTTCGCTCCCTGCATCGGCGCCCCGGCGGTGCTGCTGGCGATGGTGACCCAGTCGTCCGAAGCCATGGTGGAGGAAGTTTGCACTTCATAGATCAGGTCGGTGAGCCGCTCGTCGCGGGTGAAACTGATTTCAGCAAAACCGTCCGCCAGGGTGAGGGTGGGAGCGCCGGTGTCCGGTTTCCACGGCAGGGTGGAAAAGGCATATTCGAGAAGATTCGGAGCACCGTCGCCGTCCGGATCCGCGCTCGGTCCGCGATCGGCTGCGGGGATGATTTGCAACTGCTGCCACTCGCCGAAGGTGATGTTGATGGAAATGGCTCCCACTGCTTCCAGGTCAAAGCCAGCGGAGCCGAAAGTCCTCCAAGGGTCGTAAATCGGGCGACCCGACTGATCGAAAAATGCTCCGTTTCCAGGAACATCGACGAGCCGGATGTGGGTGATCACGGCCAGACCGACTTGCGCGAGGTCGAAGGGCGTGCCCCAGGAATTTCCGTAGGCGTTGACGTGTTTTCCCGCAAGATGGTGGACGTTGGTGGGGTCGATGGAACCATACATTCCTGCAGCCGAAGCGGTGAGGGAAGTGGTGGGAAATTTGAGAAAATCCGTTCCGTTTCCGGAGACCCAGACCTCGGCGAGTTCGGCGAAAATGCCGCCGATCCCAACGCCGCCCTGATTGGTTTGGGTGATGTGGCCGTTTTCAAACACCACAAAATCCGCGCCGCTGAGATTTCGGACGGGTTTGCTGAGTTCGACCGTAATCGAGCCTGGTGTCGCGCCTTCTGCGATGGATTGGGCGCTAAGGTCGCCGAGTGAGACCGCGTGGAAGTTGTCCCCTGTTACGGCTCCAAGGCCGAGTTCAGGATCGGAGAAGGAAAGGTCCGAATCCGAGCGCTGATAGCTGGTCACCGAGGCGGCCCAGCCGAAAAACAGCGGATTCACGTAGTTGCCGGGGTTTTGATAGATCGGACCGCCGTTTTCATCGACGGTGAAGCTGTCCAGCCGCGCCCGGCCGATGCCATGCGGCCCGACGAAGCCCGGAACCGGAGCATCGAACGCATTCGCCGGATCGTTCAGCGCGGCGGAATATGGCCCGGCAAGGGCGGTGGGCACGAAGCCGCAGAGTGTCAGACCGCATGAAACGGCGGACACTCTGCAGATCGTGCTTGATTGCAATTTCATCGGAGTTTCAACGCCTTCTGCGAAGCAACAGGCCGAGCCCGGATAGCGAGATCAGCAGCGACGACGGTTCCGGAACGGCGAGGAAATTGTCCATCGCGAAGTAGGTGGGGGTGAGCGGGCCGAAAGCGTCGTTGTCCGAGGAGGACATGCTGAATCGGAGTTCGTCCACGCTGCCGAGCGGGGAGAAATCGACGTAGCGCCAGTCGTTCACGATGTAGTCCTGCGAGTTGTCGGAGAAGCGGAAATCGGCGAGGTAGAAATTCACCGAGGATCCGGTCGCAAGTCCGGCGATGTAGCCCTGGATGGTGACAAGCAGCCAATCCGCGTCATTTCCGGCTGGTCCGCCGAATTTTTTCGACCCGAAGCCGCCGCCGTTGAGCATGTCGAGGGCGGTGTAGGTCGTATTCGTGAGGAGCGTTCCTTTTCCGGCCAGGTCGGTGAGCGTGCTGAAGGTCAGGTTCGTCGTCGTCGGTTCGTAGGTGTTGTAATAGCCGACTGCATAATTGGCCGAGCCGCCTGCCCCGCTGCCGGTGTAGGCGCTGTATTGGTTCAAGTATCCGGCGGTGGTGGTGTCTGTGTGGTTGGACACGGCGAATCCGGACCACGAGTCAAAGGTGGTGTTGTAATTGTTTCTGAACGTCACACCATCGAGGACGATGCTGCCGCCACCATCCGAGCCATTGTAATAGCCGGATGGGGGAAGCGGAACGGTCTCAAAGGTGATCACCGCGGCGGCGGCGGGACCAAACGTCAGGGCGACTGCGGCCGCAATTGCGGACGCACCAAGGGTGTCATGTTTCATTGATGTTTTCTCTTCGGTATTCGTTTTCTCACGAAGAGAGGGCGCGGCGTGGACACGCGTTGCCTTCTCCCGTCGATCCCCTTTCGCGGAGGACCATGAAATCCCGTTTCACCGGACGGATCCGGATCGCGGGTGACGAGCAACGGAAGTGCAAGTATTCGGGCTCCCAGCTTGGCCTCCTCCCCGCCTTCACCATTCTTTCGAACGATTGGCTGTGTTGGGGATTCGTATCTGGATACCGCTGCGCGACAGCTCCGGGTTCTCACCGGATTCCATGTCACTTCCGTGGTTGGTCGGCCGGAGGGTCGGGTTTCCGGCGGTCAGTTACAAGGTGAAACTGGTCCGCGGGGTTGGCGTATCCTGCCATTTTCTCCGCATGAACAAGGGCGTCTGCGGATTCCCTTGTTGCGGCTTGACCGGGCAGCGGCGGGCGATTTTCTTCCCAAGACATGTTCCGCGAGGTTTTGAAATCCAAGTTGCACCGTGCCATGATCACCGGCTCGGACGTTGATTACGAAGGCAGCATCGAGATCCCCACCGATCTGATGGAAGCCGCCGATCTGTGGCCCGGAGAGAAAGTCCTCGTGGCCTCGATCACCAGCGGAGCCCGGTTGGAAACCTACGTGCTCGCCGGTAAACCCGGCACTGGCCATATCCTCATCAACGGCGGCGCGGCCCACCTCATCAAGGCGGGCGAACGGGTGGCCATCATGTGCTTTGCCCTCTCGGAAACCCCCGTGGTTTCCAAAAACCTGCTGCTCGATGAGAAGAACCAAATCGTCCGGAAAAGCCAGTAAGCAGCGTTGGGAATGACGTTGACCAGCTCCAGAGCGTGCGTTAGTTTCGCCCACCTATGAATTGCACACCGGCACTGGCGGCGATCGCTGCGTTGGGACTCGTCGCCTGCGAGACCATGAACGCCCCGATTACGAGCGGAGACTTCGACCCGCTTCGCCCGCCCGGCAGCAATGTCAGTTCCACCGTGAGTGCGACGCCGGCTTTTTCCGCAGGCCAGTTTGTCCGCGCCACGATGGACAGCACCGCGTTTTTCAAATCCCGTCCGAATGGTGATGCCGATGCGGACAAACTGCTCAAGCGCGGCACTTCCATGAAGGTCGTTTCAACGACCGGCAGCTATGTCAAAGTGGAGCTCGACAGCGGTGAAATCGGATTTGTCCCTACCGTGATGGTAGAGGACCCGAATGCCGTGCCTCAGATGGCGACAAATCCCGGTGAATTCCAGGTCTATCCACCGCTTACCACCGGCATCGGCGAACCTCTTCCAATCATTGATCCAGCCGGCCTGCCCCCTGATGGTGCCATTCCGACGGTGATCGACCCCGACGCGCCGGCCATTCAGATGCCGGTGCCTCCCGCCACCACACTTTCGCCCGATCAATTTGCCACTCCCGTGCCACCCGTCGAGTCCAAGCCGCTGCCACCCAACGGCGAGGAGCTGGAGGCCATGAAAAAAGCCCAGGAAGAAGCAGCGAAGCCGAAGGAGTAGCACGAGGCGGGGCGAACAGAGAATTGACCACTCGATCATTTTATTGCAGTCTATCACCCATGACAGCCTCGATTGAATTGGATCTAAAGCAACGCTTGGCAAAGCTTTCCGAGAGGGACCGCCGTGCTATGTCCGCTTACCTGCTCCGTCTGAAACACCAATCCAAGTCCGGTCGAAACAGCCTTTCGAAGACGATGAAGGAAATGGACTTAGGAAAGAAAACAACTCTTACCAAACTGGCCACCGATCTCGGTCATGCCTGACCGCAGTTCCTACGAACCGGTGCTATCGTCGAGAGCGGCGGCTTATCTTGTCGCACTTTCGAAATCACGTCAGAAGCGGTTGATCAACTTGCTTGCAACTCTTGCCGAAAATCCTAACCAAGTCGGCGATTACTCCCTGCCAGACAACACGGGGCGTGATATTCAGTTCATTCTTATCCGCGATCAATTGATCGCATTTTGGCCCGACCACGCGGTTAAAGAACTGCGAATCCTCGACATCGAAGAAGCCTGATCCCTCACGCCCGATGCCGTTCGTAAGCCTCCACGATACGGCCGACGACGGGGTGGCGGACGATGTCGGTTTTTGAAAACTGTTGGAAAGCGATGCCTTCCACGCCTCGGAGGGCATGCTCGGCTTCGGCGAGGCCGGAGCGCACGCCGGGTTTGAGATCGACCTGTGAGCTGTCGCCAGTAATGACCATCCGGGATTCTTCGCCAAGCCGGGTGAGTGCCATGAACATTTGCTCGCGGGTCGTGTTCTGCGCTTCATCGAGGATCACGAACGATCGCGAAAGCGTGCGGCCGCGCATGAAGGCGAGCGGGGCGATTTCAATGGTGCCTTCGTCGAGGTAGCGCTGCGCTTCCTCGGGATCGAGCATGTCGTGGATCGCGTCGTAAAGTGGACGCAGGTAGGGCGCGACTTTTTCCTGAAGATCACCCGGCAGGAAACCAAGCGCCTCGCCCGCCTCCACCGCCGGGCGTGTAAGAATGATGCGCTGCATGACGCGGCGCTTGAGCAGGGTGAGTCCCATCGCCATCGCGAGGTAAGTCTTGCCGGTGCCCGCGGGTCCGAGACCGAAAACGACATCGTGCGTCTCGATCGCGCGCACATACTCAAGCTGCGCGGGCGTCCTCGGAATTACCGGCTTTCGCCCCCGCGAGCCGACAAGGCGCACGCCGGATAACTCGGTCACCCCGACGGCCCCGGCACCGGCCGCCACATCCACCGCGAGGCGGAAATCGCGCTGCTCGATGTGTCCGCCTTTTCGCATGGCTCCTTCGAGATCGGCGAAAACGGCGCGGGCGCGATCCACCGCAGCAGGCTCGCCGGAAAGCAGGATCCATCCATCGCGGGCCACCGCTTGCACGCCGAGCGAGGATTCGAGATGGCCAAGGTTTTTCGGATCATTGGCGAAGAGCGCGTGGAGGAACTGGGGGGTATCGAATTCCAGTTTGATTTCCGCATGCGCCTCTCGAGTCATTGCCGCAATCTTGCACGGAGGTGGACGCAGGGAAGTGAAAAGTGAGTGGCGGATTCTTGTTTCTTGAAACTCCGGTCTCCGGTGATTGAATCGTGGGCGTGAATATCCGTTACTTTTTACTGGCAATGGCCTTTCTAACCGCTTGTGCCGGTCCCCGCGATGCGCTGGTGGTGAAACAGTTCCAATTGCGCGACCAGAACCGCAATGCCAGCGACGAGCCGATGGTGCGGATGGAAAAGGAACGTCGCCTGCTCGGAGCGGTGAGCATGGAGGAGCGCAAGCAGCGTCTCGGCCAGTATTACACGCTCATCTGGAGCGACCCCGCCGGTGTCGGCCAAGGTGAAGTGGAAGTGATTTTCCAATACCAGCAGGGAGCCACCGCAAGCCTGGTAAAGCGCATGGTGAAAGGTTTCCCCACATCGAATGAAACGGGTACCGCGGAGTTCGCGGTGATCGGCGATGACTATTTCAAAGGCGGAAAAGTGCTGGCGTGGAAGGCCACGGTGCAGCGGGGAAAAAAGGTGATCGCGACGCGCCAATCCTACCTCTGGCAATGAGATGGGAATTTCCAGATGGAAGGTTGACCAGCGGCTCGTCTGATTTTACACTTAAAACCCCTCGCCGTTGAAAGGACGGCCATTTTTCCCTGTGACTACGGAATGCCCAATTTTAATCGGAATCTTCGATGGATTCAGTTGGATCCGCTGTGAGGGGAAAGGATCATTCATGAACAGCCCGGTCATGAAGGCATTCGGCGACGAGCGGATTGCCGCCGGTGAAAACTGTTTGGTTGTCGACTTGGGCGGATGTACCGGGATGGATTCCACGTTCATGGGCACCCTCGCCGGGATGGCCGCACGCCTTTCAACCCACGAGCGCGGCGTGCTTCAGATCGCGGATTCCGGTTCACGGAACCGCCGTTCGCTGGAGGATCTGGGGTTGGACTTTTTGTTGGAAATCGATCCTCCGGCCGCTGTCTGGCGCGGCAATGTGGATGCCATTCGCGTTAAATTGAAGGCACCGGCGAAGGCCACGGCTCCAGGGCAGATCCAGCGCACGCAGCACGTGCTCGAGGCCCATCAGATTCTTGCGGAAACCAATGACAAGAATGCGCGGGAGTTTTCTTCCGTCGTCACGCTGTTGGAGGACGAACTTGCAGAAAAGCAACGACAGGAAAAATCGAAGGAGAGTTAGGACCATGGAACGGTCGCATCTGAATTCCTGATCCCCCCGAGATAGATGCAAGATCCCAAGACCATCGCCCTCCTTGTTTCCGCCGTTGTGATCATCGTGCTCGCCCTGGCGTTCCGCAATCAGCGACGCCGGGTGAAATCCATCCGGCGGAAATTCAAAGAGCTCGAAGGCGAGGAACAACGCATGTTTTCCTTCCTCCACGATCTGGGCCAGGCGATCGAAACCGAGCCCTCGCCCTCCGTCCTTTCCCGCATCATCGTGGACGGCATCGACAAGGTCGTGACCGCACGCGGCGGCGCAATTTACTTCGTCGGCGTGGACAATCATTATCTGAACCCCTCCTACATTTCTGAAGAGTGCCCGCCGCTCATCGGCATTCCGGTGGAGGTCAGGAAAAAGGCGGAACGAGACCCCCGCGCCCTTGAAAGCCACGTCCGCCTCTCCCGCGTCGCGGTGGAGGATGGCATCCTCGGACATTGCCTGACAGTTGGCGATCCCATCCACGTTCGCGATGTGAAGAACCACCCGGCCTTCCGTGATGCGTTCACCCGCTACACCGACGATGTTTCCGCGCTGCTCGCGCCGCTGCGCCATGCGGGCAAGGACCTCGGCGTGCTCATCGTTGCCCGCCGCCACGAAGACGGGGCGTTCACAGCCAATGATTTTTCCGTGTTTCGCTCGGCGGCCGAGCAATCCTCATTCGCCATCGGCAATGCCCGCATCCACCGCGAGGCCCATGAAAAACGGGCGATGGAAGGGGAGCTGAAAAATGCCCGCGAAGTGCAGCGCATCCTTCTCCCGCAGGCCGATCCGGTCGTCGCCGGCTTCCGCATCAGCGGCACCAATCTTCCAGCTAGAATCATCAGTGGCGATTACTACGATTACATTAACGTCAGTGAGCTGAAATTCGGCATCGTCATCGCCGATGTTTCCGGCAAGGGCGTGCCCGCGGGGCTGCTGATGGCCATGTGCCGCAGCGCCCTGCGTTCGGTGGCTCCGGACGAGATTTCACCTTCAAAAGTCCTTGGCTCGGTCAACCGCCAGCTTTTCCCGGACATCCGCGAGGACATGTTCATCAGCATGGCCTATGGCATTCTCGATGAAACCACCGGCACGCTCACCCTCGCCCGCGCCGGGCACGATCCAGCGCTCCTCTATCGGAAAGCGACTGGCAAGGTCGAGCTCCTGCGCTCGCCTGGACTTGCTCTCGGCATCGACAGTGGAACGGTCTTCGAACGCGTGACCCGCGATCAGGAAGTGGAGTTGAAATCCGGCGACTGCGTGCTGTTCTACACGGACGGCGTCAAGGAGGCGGTCGATACGCGCGACGAGGAATTCGGCATGGAGCGCATGTCGGAAGCCTTCCGTCGGGCGGCTCCGTTCGGCTCGGAAGCCGTGTTGCTGCGGATGCAGGAAGAGCTTTCCCAATTCACCGGCGAGGGTCCGCAGATGGACGACATCACGCTCGTCGCCATCGAGAAGCGCTAGAAGGGCACCCTTTCCTATCAATTTCTATCCGAATGCAAATCAAGTCAGCCGTCTTTAACATGAGCGCTCGCGACCTTTCGGCGTGTCCGGACTGGAACCGCCCGGAGTTCGCCTTCATCGGCCGGTCGAATGTCGGCAAGTCGTCGATGATCAACATGCTCACCAACAAGGATGCGCTGGCCAAGGTGTCCGCCACGCCCGGCAAAACGCAGCTCCTGAATTTTTTCGTGATCAACGAAACCTGGAGCCTCGTGGACCTCCCCGGCTACGGCTACGCGAAGGTCGCGAAAAGCGAGAAGATCAATTTCAACGAATCCGTCGGCGATTACATCGAGCAGCGGGAAAACCTGCGTCTGGTGTTTGTCCTCATCGACTCCCGCCTGCCGCCCCAGCGCATCGATCTGGATTTCATCAACTGGCTTGCCGGCTGCGCGGTGCCGTTCGTGCTGGTCTTCACCAAGGCCGACAAACAATCCGCGGGAAAAACGCTGGCAAACATCGCCACCTTCCAACAAAGCATTTCCGAATGGATCACGGGATCCGCACCGGTCATCACCAGCTCGGCAAAATCGCGTGACGGCCGTGTTGCGATCCTCAAGTCCATCGAGCAGCACCTGCGCGACTGACGCTCAATGGGGTTCTAACACAGACCAGCGGTGCATCGTGACCAGCGAGGCGAACCATGGATTCTGTTGGGGATCCGCCGGCCCGATGGTGACCCGGAATGTCATGGGATCGGCCTGGATCCATCGACAGTTTCCAAAATAAACCATGACGTGTCGGCCGTCCGCGGTGACGGCAAGATCGCCTCTTGATAGATTCTGGGAATCGAGCTCGCTCAGCTTGCCGCGGATGCCGAGCGGGCGGGTGAAGCTCCGGTAGTTTTCCCCCATCGCCCTGGCGCTTGTGTCGAACCACCATTGGCAAGCCCACGCGCGGAAGGCGCTGCCATTGGCATTTTTCCACGCTTCTTCTAACAACGCTTCGCGGAGCGCGAGTCGTGGCAAGCCCGAGCAATCGACACCCCGGCGGCTTTCACCGCCCCACAGATACGGCGTTCCCTCCATGCGCCCCATCGCGGCGACGTAGCGGTCCCGCAGGATGGATGGGCTCATCGGCTTCCCAGGAAGGCAGAATGGGAGGACTGCCAGCAACGGCAGTGCTAACAGCAACATCCGCCGCCGTTTCCATTCCCAGCAGTACAGCAGCGCCGCCATCCATGTCACCGCCAGTGACAGCGGGAGCCCGTATCGCAGCGCACCATCATGATAAGGCCACAGCATGAGCGCAATGGTCCCAGTTAGACCGGCGATCCCGAGGAGGCGGAGCAGTGGCATAAACATTCCATTTCCTCACCGATCCCACGCCCGGTTGCGATCGAGAAACACGACTTCACGGAAATTTCATCCGGCCTTCATGGAGCCGCGACCTTCCGTTAAGGTCATGCCAGCTGGAAAAAAGCAAAGCAGACAAATCCCGACAGTCCTGATAGTTCCTTCGGCACATGACCCCGCAAGAAGCCCTCGTTGCCCTGAACCTGCTGCCGAAAATCGGGCCGATCCGCGTGCGGCGGCTGTTGGAAACGTTCGGCGACCCGGCTGCCATCCTCGGTGCGGCGAAGGACCGGTTGATGCGGGTGGACGGGATCGGCGAGGAAACGGCGAAGATCCTGCACGCCTGGCAAGACCACGCGGATCCCCTGGCGGAAATCCGAGAGGCCACGGAGCGTGGGATTTCCATTGTGACCCAGGACGATGAGGATTACCCGGTGGCACTGCGTGAAGCATACGATCCGCCGTTGCTGTTATATGTCTGGGGGAAGCTGGAAGCGCGGGACAAGCATGCCATCAGCGTGGTCGGCTCGCGGCGGGCGACGAACTATGGCAAACAGGCCACAAAGAAATTTTCCTACCAGCTCGCACAGGCCGGTTTCACGATTATCTCCGGCCTTGCCCGCGGCATCGATACCGCCGCGCACGAGGCGGCCGTGGCGGCTAGCGGGCGCACCATCGCAGTGATCGGTTCCGGTCTGGGAAAACTCTATCCGCCGGAAAACCTCGCCCTCGCAGAAAAGATCGCCTCCGGACATGGTGCGGTGGTTTCCGAATTCTCCCTGCATACCGCGCCGGACAAGCAGACGTTTCCGATGCGCAACCGTATCGTCGCCGCGTGGGCGCGGGCCGTGCTGGTGGTGGAGTGCCCTGCGTGGTCCGGGTCGCTGATCACGGCCAATCTTGCATCGGAGTATGGGAAAACGATCTTCGCCGTGCCCGGTCCGATCGACAAACCGACCTCCGCCGGGTGCAACCAGCTCATCCGCGACGGTGCCACACTCGTCGCGGATCCCAGCCATTTACTCGACGATCTGGGAGAACTCCCCTTCGCCCGCACCGCCAGCGTCGCGGAGACCGCGGCGGAGATACCCGAGTTACCGGAGGAGGAGGCGGCTGTCTTCGCCGTTGTGACCACGGATGAGTCACCCGTAGACCGCATCATCGAACGCTCTGGCCTGCCCGCGCATGTGGTGACAGCCACTTTGATGAAACTGGAGATGCGGCGGTTGGTCAGGGCGTTTCCGGGATTTCGGTATGCGCGACGGTGAAGGGCGATTCGGATTCAGAGCGAACGCACATTCTGCACGGATGAGCTGCGAAATGCGATGGGCTCCTTTCCAGAGTAGAGCGATGTGTTTGATACAATTTGCTGAAAGTCAGTAGTTTCTGTGGGTTGAAACGATTGGCAGACCTTCTGCAAACAATCGATGCTCTTCGAAATTTCCCGAAGCGGCAAATCCATCAACCAACCACCACGACCATGACCAAACTTGAAATGAAGGGAACTTGGAACGAAACCAAGGGCAAGCTGAAGCAAAAGTATGCTGACCTCACGGACGACGATCTTCTCTTTGAAGAAGGCAAGGAAGACGAGTTGCTAGGCCGGCTTCAGAAAAAAGTCGGAGAGACCAAAGAAGACCTGCGCAAGGCCATTTCCGAACTCTGAACGTGATTCCCCACAACCATTACAATTAAGCAAAAATCATGAAAACCAAAACCACCATCGCCGAGACGAATGTGGAGCTGAAAAACCTGTTCGTCGATCAGCTCCGAGACATTCTCTGGGCGGAAAAACACCTCGTCAAAGCCCTGCCGAAGATGGCCAAAGCCGCTCGCGACAAAAAGCTGCAAACGGCATTTACCAACCACTTGGCGGAGACGCAGAACCAGATCGTCCGGATCGGCGAAATTTTTGCCGGCCTGGGACTCGCCGCCCGTGCTAAAAAATGTCCTGCGATGGCGGGCTTGCTGGAGGAGGCTGACGAACTGGCGGAAGACTATCAGGATTCCAGCGCGCTCGACGCCGCCCTCATCGCTGCCGCCCAAAAGGTGGAGCATTATGAAATCGCCACCTACGGCACACTCCGCGCTTTCGCGGAATGCCTGGGCCTTACCGATGCGGTGGAGCTTCTGGCAGCTACGTTGGAAGAAGAATCCAATGCGGATGAATTGCTCACCGAAATCGCACTCGGCCAGATGAGCGAAGTGGCAGCGGTCTGAAAATTTCCGTGGATCGAGTGTTGTTACACTCATGCGAAAACACCTGTCGGAGATTTCCGTCAGGTGTTTTTTGACAACAAAGGCGGCAGGAGCCCGGGCGGAGGCAATGAGCTTTACTCCGCTTTCATCGCTTTTTTCAGACCGCGGATCGCTTTGCGGTCGTCTTCTTTATAGGCTTCATAAGTGAGCGATGCTGTCACTTTGGAAACCGTGGAGTCGGTCACCACGATTTTCGGGATGAATTTGCCTGGAGTGAGCGCCTCCCGCACTGACACAGGGATATTCGACCACCAAGTCTTCGTGGCGGTTGAGTCGAGGTAAACAATCACCGTTTTTGATTTGACCGCATCGATGTAGGCCGCTGCCGCTCCCTGGCACAATCCACAGGTGGTGGTTTTGTCCGTGTAAATGAAGGCAAGGTCCTTTTTTTCCGCGGTTGCCAAGGCCTTAGCCTTTTCTAGATCGGCCATCTCAAACGAGCCACGAGGAAAATCCGTTTCCCCATGGGCAGCGACGGCGACAAGCAGGGATGCGACCCATGTGGCGATGATTTTCATAAGGACAACACTTTGAAAAGTTCTGCCGAATCGGGTCAAGCCAAACCTGCGGGAAGCTGGCGTTGTTCTCAGAATTTCAGCAATCCGCTTGCAAAACCCGGCCTCTCGAGCCTAGTCCCTCAACCCACAGCCATTCAACGGCCTGCTTTCACCATGGGAAAAACACTGATCATCGCCGAGAAGCCCAGCGTCATGACTGACTTGGGCAAGGTCCTTACCAAGGTTCTCGGCAAGTTCGAAAAGAACGGTTCTGGCCGCGATGTTTTCTTCGAAAACGACACCGCCATCATCACTTCCGCCGTCGGCCACCTGGTCGAGCTGCGGATGCCGATGGGACCGAACGGCAAGAAACTCCCATGGAATTTCAGCGTGCTGCCCGCGATTCCGGAAAAGTTTGAGCTCGATCCGATTCCGGATTCCGAAGCCCGGCTCAAGCAGGTGCTCAAGCTGGCCAAGCGCAAGGACGTCGACCTCATCGTGAATGCTTGCGACGCCGGCCGCGAAGGTGAGCTCATTTTCCGCTACATCATGGAAATCGGCGGGATCGAAAAACCCGTCAAACGTCTCTGGATGCAGTCGATGACCAACGATTCCATCCTCGAAGCGTGGAAAAACCTCCGCCCCGGCGATTCGATGAAACCGCTGGCCGATGCCGCGAAGTGCCGCTCCGAGTCGGATTGGCTGGTCGGCCTCAACGCCACCCGCGCGCTCACCTGCTTCAATTCCCGCCATGGAGGATTCAACATCACCGCTGCCGGCCGCGTGCAAACGCCGACGCTCGCCATCCTCGCCCAGCGCGAGGCCGAAATCCGCGCGTTCGTGCCGACTCCGTATTTCGAAGTTCACGGCACTTTCGGCGTCCGGGCCGGTGAATACCTCGGCAAGTGGATCGACGAAAATTGGAAAAAGGACGAAAATGCCCCGCTTTCCAGACCCGAGCGCATTTGGGACCAGCAAACGGCCGAAGCCATCGTCGCCCGCTGCACCGGCAAGACTGGCAAGGTCACCGAGGAAAAGAAGGCGAACACACAGATTTCCCCGCAGCTTTACGACCTCACCACGCTCCAGCGCGAGGCTCCGTTTTCGGCGAAAGGCACGCTCCAGCTCGCCCAGGCGCTCTATGAGAAACACAAGATGATCACCTACCCGCGAACCGATTCGCGGTATCTACCGGAAGACTATCATACGAACGTCTACGAGACGATGAAAGACATTGGAAACAGTGATCTTGATGTTTCGAGATATGCGAAAGCAGTTCTCGATGGCAGCCAATCAAATAATCTTTCGCCTGAAGGTGCTTTAGACAACAGTTCTTACAAAGGCCCTCAGCTCCACAGACAGCCTCGCGTTTTCAACAGCAAAAAAGTTTCCGACCACTTTGCCATCATTCCGACCGGCAAAATCGCGAAACTTTCCGACGCCGAGTTCAAGCTTTACGACATGATCGTCAAACGCTTCATCGCCGTCTTCTACCCCTCCGCCGAATTCGAGCAAACCACCCGCCTCACCCGCATTGTTACTGAAGAAAGGGGCACAGGCGTCCCGCCTGTTTCTTCAGATACCTTCAAAACTGAAGGCCGCATCCTCGTCAAACCCGGCTGGCTTGAGGTTTACGGCCGCCGCCCCGGTGTTGCCGCAGGAA
This sequence comes from Akkermansiaceae bacterium, assembly GCA_031412525.1. Lineage (GTDB taxonomy): Bacteria > Verrucomicrobiota > Verrucomicrobiia > Verrucomicrobiales > Akkermansiaceae > Luteolibacter. The sequence continues at coordinate 14,189 of JANODE010000025.1, forward strand.
AAGACGAACTCTGCCCGGTCAGCGCCGGTGAGCCCGCCAGCGTCGAAAGCATCGAACTTCTCGCCGAGGAAACCAAGCCGCCCGCCCGGATGACCGAATCCACGCTCCTCTCCGCCATGGAAGGTGCCGGCAAGCTCATCGACGACGAAGCCCTCCGCGAAGCCATGGCCGAGCGCGGCCTCGGCACCCCCGCCACCCGCGCGGCCACCATCGAAGGCCTCATCGCCCAGAAATACCTCGCCCGCGACGGCCGAGAACTCCACGTCTCCGGCAGCGGCATGCGCCTCATCGACCTCGTCCGCGAGATGGAAATCGAAGGCCTCTACTCACCGAAACTCACCGGCGATTGGGAATTCAAACTCCGCCAGATGGAGCAGGGAAACCTCAAGCGCGGTGATTTCATGAAGGAGATCATCTCCTACACCAACGAAATCTGCACCAAAGCGCGCCACGCCGCGGATCTCGCAAAAAGCGAAGTTTTTCCCGACCTCAAAGTCACTTGCCCGATGTGCGGTGCGCCGTCGCTCAAGCAAACCGAGGCCACCTACGAATGCCGCGAGCCCGAATGCAAATTCAAGGCGAAGAAGCACATCGCCGGCCGCCTGCTCACCGAAGAAGAAGCCATTCAGCTCTTCACCACAAAACACGTTGGCCCGCTCACCGGCTTCAAATCGAAGTTCAATAAACCCTTCGACGCCGGCCTCGAACTCGACGCAAAATTCAAGGTCAACTTCGTCTTCGACAACGACGAAAAGGACGGCCCTCCCGAACTCACCGAGGAACAGCTCATCGGCGAAGCCAAAACCGAGGAAGGCAAAACCTACAAGGTCTACGCCACGGACAAGGCCTATCACGTCCCCGAGGTCGTCACCAAAAAGGACCCCAACGGCATCCGCATCGGGAAATCGATCCTCCAGTGCGAGATCCCGCAGGACCAGCTCCTCAAGCTCATCAGCACCGGCAAGACCGACGTCCTCAAAGGCTTCGTCTCCAACCGCACCAAGCGCAAATTCGATGCCCATCTCACCTTTGACCTGAAGGACGGCAAAATCGGCTTCGACTTTCCGCCCCGCCCCGCGAAAAAAGCGGCTGCTAAGAAAACGGCCAAAACCACCGAAGCCTGAGCCCGGCGAGAGGAATGCACGTCCCGATCAATTTCCCCTGAACTCGTCCTGCGCCCGATCGGCCTCCACTCCACGGACAATTCTCCCGCAACTGAGGGCACGGGATATTGCAGATTTCCGCCAATCCCAAGGCAGGTCTTGCAGCATGAAGCGCTGCATTACGCCGGAAGAGTTCCACCGACTCTTGCTCGGCTCTTGCGGTTCGGAGCCATCTCACGTCCGTCATTGAACAAAAAAACACCCGGTCTCCTGCGAAGAAGTCCGGGTGTTGATGAAAAAGTTCTTTGTGGAGGGCTGGATTACCAGTCGCCGCCGCCGCCGCCTTTATAGCCGCCGCCGCCGCCACCTTTGTAGCCGCCGCCACCGCCACGACGATCACCGCCGCCGCCGCCACCGTAGCCGCCACCACCGCCGCCGCGACGATCACCGCCGCCGCCACCGCCGCCATAGCCACCGCCGCCGCCACCACGACGTTCACCGCCGTAGCCGCCACCGCCGCCGCCGCCACTTGGACGGAAGCCACCGGGCTTGGATTCCTTAGGCTCAGAAGCATTCACTCGAAGAGCGCGGCCCTGATAATCGTAGCCGTTGAGAGCTTCGATCGAAGCGTTCAATTGGCTCTGGTCGCCGAGGGTCACGAAGGCAAATCCCTTGGATCTGCCGGTTTCGCGGTCGGTGATGATTTTGACCCGTTCGACAGGTCCATAAGCGGCGAAGAGGCCAGTAACGTCTTCCTCAGTAGCAGTGTAGGGCAAGTTGCCCACGTAGATGTCCATTTTTGTCTATTCTTATCACGCCATCACATTCAACACTTCCCGAGACCATGGCGTAAGAGACCGGACGAAGCGCGTCCATTTGTGAAATTACAAAATGAACGCCGTGTCTCTACCCCTCGTATTCCGGGTTGGCAAGAATTGTTTTTTAGGCGGTTTTTGCACGGTTTTCAAAAAAATTGACGCGGCGGGCCCCTCTGGCAATCGTCGGCCATGACGGGGAAACGAGGGCTCACGCACGATCATGCCGCCCGGATGCTTGGTGAACGCAGCATCGCCGATGCCGCAGCTCGCCTGAAGCCGGATTTGGAAAATCTCCCCCACGTGCCTGCTGGCAGCGCGAAAGTGACTCCGGAGCGGGCGGCCGCTTTGTGGCAGGAAATCGGTGGCGATCCGGGCTTGCGGGAAATCCTGCTGGAGCGAGCGCCGGATGACCTCGCGCCCTACCAAGGGAACATCGAGAACATGATCGGCCTGCTGCGGATGCCGATCGGGGTGGCCGGACCCCTGCGGGTAAACGGACTTTCCGCAAAGGGCGACTATCTGATCCCACTGGCCACGACCGAGGCGGCCCTGGTGGCGAGTTATCATCGGGGATGCCGCCTGCTGACTGCGGCGGGCGGTTGCTCGGCCGTGCTGCTTTATGAAAGCGTCAGCCGGGCGCCGGCATTTGTTTTCGCGACAGCGGGTGAAGCCTGCCAGTTCATCGTGTGGGCGGTGGGTGAATTCGACGAATTTCAAACAACCGCCGCGTCCACCACCGCGCACGGGAAGCTGGTCGATCTCGGCTGCACGGTGGAGGGCAACCATGTCTATCTGAACTTCGAATTCACCACGGGCGATGCCTCCGGCCAGAACATGGTGACGATCGCCACGCAGGCGGTCTGCGATGACATCCTCGCCCGCACACCGGTCAAGCCGCTGCGTTATTACGTCGAATCCAATCTATCAGGCGACAAGAAGGCCAGCGCGCGCGCTTTCACCTCCGCCCGCGGCAAGAAGGTCACCGCCGAAGCGGAGTTGTCCGCAGAGTTGATCAAAAAACATCTGCAGACCACGCCCGAGGCAATGGCGGAATATTGGCGGATGTCGGCGATCGGAGGCGTTCTCAGCGGCACGCTCGGGATTCAGGGCCATTTTGCCAATGGTCTGGCGGCTCTCTATCTGGCGACCGGCCAGGACGCGGCCTGCGTCGCTGAATCCGCGACCGGCGTGACCCGCTTTGAAGTCACGCCGGATGGCGGGCTCTATGCTTCGGTAACTCTCCCCGGAATCATGGTCGGCACCGTCGGCGGCGGCACCAGCCTGCCAACCCAGCGGGCGTGCCTGGAGCTGATGGGGCTGGCGGGATCCGGAAACGCCCGCGCGCTGGCGGAAGTCTGCGCCGGGCTTTTGTTAGCCGGTGAGCTCTCGATCATCGCCGCGTTGAGCGCCGGTCATTTTTCCCGTGCCCACCGCAAGCTGGCGAGATCACGGAAAACGCCATGAACCGCTGGTGGATCTATCAAAAGGAGCGTTTTCCCATCGTCGCCCATGGTCCGTTGATCGCCGCCTTCAGTGCGTGTGCAGTTTCGTTTTCCTCACTGCTGCGGAATACTCCGGCACCCGTCTGGCAAATGTATGCGGTCGCGTTCGGCGTTTGTCTGCTGATGTTTTTGCAACTCCGCATCGCCGACGAGTTCAAGGATGCGGCCGAAGACGCGCGCTGGCGACCCTACCGGCCGGTGCCGCGCGGGCTGGTGACGCTAGGGGAACTGCGGATTGTTTTCATCGCGGCTGCCGCGGCGCAGGCCGCACTCGTCCTGGTTTTGGATGTGCGTCTGCTTATCGTTCTGGGAATCGCGTGGAGCTACCTCGCACTGATGAGCGTGGAGTTCTTCTGCCGGGACTGGCTGAAAAAACGGCCGGTCATCTATCTGCTCACCCACATGGGCATCATGCCGCTGGTCGATTTTTTCGGCACCGCCTGCGAATGGCTGCCGCGCGGCGCGAACGCCCCCGCCGGCCTCGGCTGGTTCCTCGCCGCCAGCTTTTTCAACGGCATCGTCATCGAGATCGGCCGCAAGCTCCGCCAGCCTGCCGAGGAGGAACAAGGCGTCGAGACCTACAGCCGCATCTGGGGAAAATCCGTTGCTGCAAACGTCTGGCTCGGCTCCATGGCCGTCACCCTCCTCTGCGCCGTCGCCGCGGCCCGCGAGATTGATTTCATGGTCCCGGCGTCGCTCGTGCTCACACCGATTGTTTTGATCGCCCTGGCATTCCGGCCCGCCTATCTGAAAGGATCGCTCCGCGGGAAAAAGTTTGAAGCCGTCTCCGCCATCTGGACACTCGCGCTCTATCTCATGTTAGGAATCGTGCCGCTCTTGCTGAAATGAAGAAAATTCAACCGCAGATGAACGCAGATGGACGTTAATGAAGAATAGATGGTGATAATGATGTGGGAATGCAGGCCCGTATTGTAAACTCTCAAGTTCTAATCTCGTCTCTTATCAACGTTCATCTGCGTTTATCTGCGGTTGAAAATTCTTA
>JANODE010000026.1:0-23859 GCA_031412525.1 Akkermansiaceae bacterium
TCGCCGGTCGTCTATCACTTTTCCTCTGGAACTCACCACCCGACGATGCGCTGCGGGATCTGGCAGCAAAGGGGGAGCTCCATCATCCGGACGTGCTGCGCCGGGAAACCGAGCGGCTGCTCGATGATCCACGGTCCACCCGCTTCGTGGAGGCGTTCCTCGATTACTGGCTCGACCTGCGCAAGATGGAAGACACTTCGCCATCGATCACCCTCTACAACGACTACTACCTCGACGACTCCCTAACCGAAGCCGCTCTTGCCGAGCCGCGGCTGTTCTTCAGTGAGCTGTTGCGCCAGGATCTACCCGCGAGACATCTGGTCTCCTCCGACTTCACCTTTCTCAACGAGCGCCTTGCCCGTCACTACGGCATCGATGGTGTTTCCGGTGTGGCGATGCGCCACGTCACACTGCCTGCCGGAAGTCCCCGCGGCGGATTTCTAACACAGGCAGGTGTCCTCAAGGTGACTGCTAACGGCACCACGACCTCGCCCGTGCTGCGGGGCAAATGGATCACGGAGCGCATCCTCGGTCACGAGATCCCGCCGCCCCCACCCGTCGCCGCCGTGGAACCGGACATCCGCGGGGCGGTCACCATCCGCCAGCAGTTGGAAAAACACCGGACCGACACCAGCTGCGCCTCCTGCCACAGCAAGATCGACCCACCCGGATTTGCGTTGGAAAACTTCGATATCTTCGGTGGCTGGCGTGATCAGTATCGCGCGATCGCCGCAGGCAAGCCGACGGTCGACGGATTCGGCAAAAACGGCCTGCCCTACGAATACCACCTGGGTCTTCCTGTGGACGCTGCTGGCGAATTTCCCGATGGCCGCGCTTTCAAGGATGTGCGCGATTTCAAACGCCTGCTGTTGGAAGACGAAACCCAAATCGCCCGCAACCTTGTCCAACAGCTCGTGATTTTCGCCACGGGCTCACCTGTTGGATTTTCCGAGCGTGATGAGGTGGAAGCCCTTCTTCAAGGCACGCGCACCAGCGGCTACGGCGTGCGGCAGATCATCCATGCCCTCGTGCAAAGCGACCTGTTCCGGAAAAAATAACAAAAAACTCCGCCTATCATGTTTCCTAACCAACTCATTTCTGATTCCAGCCCTTCTCCACGCGGCGGCTGGCACCTGATGGGGCTGCCGATCGGTGATCTGAACTTGGATTCCCCCGATCAATGAACCGGCTTTTTCTAACTTTTCTGAGTCCTGCCCTGCTCGCGGCATTGCCTGCGTTCGCCCAGGCACCCGCCGATGTGGCAACGTTCTTCGAAAATCACTGCACCGATTGCCATGACGACGCCGAGCAGAAGGGCGGCCTCGACCTGACTTCACTGGTCTGGAAACCCGGTAATCCCGCGAACTTCGGCATGTGGGTGAAAATCCACGACCGGGTGGCTTCCGGCGATATGCCACCGAAGAAAAAGAAGCGCCCTGAGACTGGGGAGTTGGAAGCATTTCTCGGGGGTGTTTCCTCCAGCCTGACGAAACACGAAACCACCAGCGTCGCCAGCGAAGGACGCGCGACCAAGCGGCGGTTGAACCGCTTTGAATACGAAAACACCCTTCGTGACCTGTTGTCGCTGCCCTATCTGGAGGTGAAGGATTTCCTGCCCGAAGACACCGAGGCTAACGGATTCAACAAGACCGGTGAAGCACTGGATGTTTCTCACGTGCAGATGGCGCGCTACCTAAAGGCCGCGGACCACTCGTTGCGGCAGGCGATGGCTCCGCAGGTCACCCAACCGCCGAAAATCTTGCGACGTTATCCCACCTGGAACCAGGATGATTTTGTCAGGAACATCAATCAGGTGCCAGAGCGGCGACGGACTTTTCCGATGCAGGGGCTGGAGCTGAAATCCGAGTTCATGGGCAAGGGCATTCGGGATCTCCGCCAGCAGGCCCAGAAAATCAAGGATACGGGATCTATCGGCATTCTCATGAGCACCTACGAACCGACCGAGATCCGCTTCGGCGGATTCAAGGCACCGGTATCCGGTCGCTACCGGCTGAGGGTCTCGGCTAACAGTTTCTGGATCACCAATGATTTCAAAACGATTTCCGAAGGCCGCCGGTCGGAGCCCGTCACCCTCTACGCGGACACGCCGCCGGACCAACTCCGCAAGCTCGGCAGCTTCGATGTGAAGGCAAAACCGACGGTCGGCGAGCTCGATGTTTTCCTGCTGGCGGGAGAAACCATCCGGCCCGACGCGGCGCGTCTCTATCGACCACGACCGATGGCGAAAGGTAATCCTAACGGCGATGAGACCGGCATGCCCGGCGTGGCTTTCCAATGGCTGGAAGTCGAGGGCCCGTTCATCGAGCAATGGCCCACAGCGGGACATTGCCTGCTTTTCGGAGACCTTCCGGTTGTCGAACAAACCGACGGTGTGGAGATCATTTCAAACAATCCGGAACGGGACGCAGTGCGACTGTTAGCCGGATTCATGAAAAAAGCCTACCGGGCTCCCTATCTACCCGCGGAGTTCGAGCGGTTTCTCGGACTCATCCGGCACGCTATGAAGGAGGGCCACTCCTTCACCGACGCAATGATCGCAGGCTACTCGGCGGTGCTTTGTTCGCCGGAGTTTCTCTATCTGGACGAAAAGCCGGGCCGCCTTGACGACCTCGCACTGGCCGAACGCCTTTCGTATTTTCTGTGGAACTCGAAGCCGGATGAAACGCTCCGACAGCTCGCCGAATCCCGGCGTCTGCACGATACCAACATCCTCCAACAGCAAACGGAAAGGCTTTTGAATGATCCCCGGTCGCAGCGCTTCGTGAACGCCTTCCTCGATTACTGGCTGGAACTTCGCCACCTCGCCGCCAGCGCTCCGGATGCCGAACTCTATCCGGAGTATCAGCTCGACGATTTGTTAGTGGAATCGATGATCTCGGAAACACAGTTGTTTTTCACCGAACTCCTCAAACGTAACCACAGCGTGACGAATCTCGTCGGTTCCAATTTCGCCGTCATCAACGAACGCCTCGCAAAACTCTATGACATCTCAGGCGTCGAGGGCGTGGCGCTCCGTCCGGTGAAGCTTCCACCTGAGAGCGTGCGCGGCGGACTGCTCACCCAGGCGAGTGTGCTCAAGGTCACTTCCAACGGCACCACCACCTCACCGGTGACGCGCGGCGCGTGGATCATGGGTAGACTGTTAGGTAAACCGGCTCCGCCACCTCCTGCGAGCATCCCCGCCGTGGAACCGGACACCCGCGGGGTTACGACCATCCGCGCGCAGCTTGAAAAGCACCGCTCCGAGGAATCCTGCAACTCGTGCCATCGCAACATCGACCCGCCGGGATTCGCATTGGAAAGCTTCGACGTGATGGGTGCCTGGCGCGACCGCTACCGGTCACTCGGCGAGGGAGAGCCGGTGCAAGGAGTGGGCCACAACGCCCAGGCCTTCAACTTCCGTTTAGGCCCACCGGTGGATGCGACCGGACAGATGCCCGGCGGTCCGCCGTTCGCCGATGTGCGTGTTTTCCGACCGCCCCGCCGTGCAGGCGATCGTGGAACGCTCGAAACCCAGCGGCTACGGCGTCCGCACACTCGTCCACTCACTGGTGCAGAGCGATCTCTTCCTCAAAAAATAAAACCTCCATGAGCATCACCGGTTGCCACGTCTCCACCAAACGCACGATCCCGCGCCGCCAGTTTCTCCGCGGCTGCGGCATCGCACTTTCGCTGCCGATGCTTGATGCGATGACGGCCGCATTCGCCGCGCCGGTCCCCGAGACTAAAGACAAGCCGCGAAGGATGTTGGGAATCTGCAACAACCTCGGACTTCTGCCGGATCAGTTTTTTCCAACCGGTGCCGGCCGCGGCTATCAGGCCTCGCCCTATCTGGAAATCCTCAAGGCCCATCGCAATGACCTCACCGTTTTCAGCGGTGTCTCACACCCGGACGTCGATGGCGGGCATCCCGCTGACATCTGTTTTCTAACCGCCGCACCGCATCCCGGACGTGGCGGATTCCGCAATACGATTTCACTCGATCAATACATCGCGGAAAACATCGGCCATCTCACGCGCCATCAGTCACTCTGTCTCGGCGTGAACGTGCAACAGGGGAAACGCAGCCTTTCGTGGACCGGATCCGGCGTGCTCATTCCCTGCGAGGAGCGCGCATCGGAAGTCTATCGACAGCTTTTCCTGCAAGGGTCCAAGGAGGAAATGGAAAAACAGGTCCGCAAGCTGGCGCTCGGAGAGAGCATTCTCGACACCGTCGGCGATCAGGCGAAGGACCTTCAGCGCAGTCTCGGTGAGCGTGATCGCGAGCGGGTGGACCAGTATTTCACCAGCGTCCGGGAGCTGGAAAAACGCATGAGCATGTCGCGCGACTGGGAGCGGAAACCGAAGCCGGTCGTCGAGTCAGTCATGCCGGTCGATCCCCGCAGCCCGCGGGAATACATGCACAAGGTGAAACTGATGTATGACATGGCTCGCCTCGCCTTCGAGACGGATTCCACCCGCTGCATCACACTTCTGCTAGACAGCATCAGCTCCCCCGCCATCGAGGTGGATGGGGTGAAGATCACGGACGGCTATCACAATCTATCACATCATGGAAAGACCGAATCCAAGCTCGCCCAGCTCAAGGCCATCGACGAATCCCACATGAAACTGTTGGACGAATTGTTCACCGGCTTGAAATCCGTGAAGGAACAGGGCGACTCCCTGCTCGACCGGACGATGATCGTTTACGGCTCGAATCTCGGCAACGCGAACACCCACTCGACCACCAACCTACCCGTGCTCTTCGCCGGCGGCGGCTTCAAGCACGGCCAGCACCTTGCCTTCGACACGCAACACAATTATCCGTTGCCAAATCTGTATGTTTCCATGCTCCAGCGCATGGGCATCGAGTCCGATAAATTCGCTTCCTCGACCGGCACCATGCGCGGACTTGAGCTTACTTGACTCCTGTCACCTTCATGTGCCAACTACCTGTCGAATTCATGAAAATTTCCCTCACCGTGCTCCTCACGCTCTGCTCTGCCCTCATCGGCATAGCCGCCGAAGTCACCCGAACCGACAGCGAGGGTCAAACCAACTGGCTCTACTCTCCCACGGAAGCACCCGTCCCCGGAAAAACCTACCAGCTCGTCGTCGGTGTGCACGGCGCGGGCGGCAATGGCCGGGGCGCTTGTGGTGTGGCCAATTGGGCGACGGAACTGGAGGACGTCATCGTTCTGGGCCCTTCCTTCACCCAACCCAGACGCGATCCCGACGCACCGCGTCCAACGACGTTTCCCCGCGATATCTTCCAAATGTCCGGTCCGACGCATGAAGCAAAGCTGCGTGAACTGCTAGAATCTATTGGAAAATCGTGGAAACTGCATCCGAAGATCTTCCTTCACGGGTTCTCGGCAGGCGCGCAGTTCACCCATCGTTTTGCTTTCAAAAATCCAGACCTCGTCGCGGCGGTGTCCGCGCATTCCGGCGGATCATGGGCGAAACCGGAAGGTGAGGATCGCATCAATCCAGCTGCCAAGAATATCCCATTCGCGGTTTCCTGCGGCGAGGACGACCACGGCAGGGGCGGACCGGAGGGCACGCCCGGCCGCATCGACAGCGCGAAACTTTTCACCGAGAATCTTCGTTCGCTTGGTTTCAATGTGAATCTCAAAACCTGGCCTGGAGTCGGCCACACGCAAACCCCCGAGGCCATCGCCATGGGCCGCGAGCTGTTACAAAAAACATGCAGCGTTTTGATCGCAACGGAACCAGCCCCTAACAAACCGCCGTCTCGACCTGCTCCACTTGTTTCTCCCGAGGTCAATGCCGGGGCCGTCACCTTCCGCCTCAAGGCGCCCGGCGCAAAGGAAGTCTCGGTCATGCTCCAGGATCTCGAAGCACCGTTACCGCTCAAGCGGGGCGATGACGGCATCTGGTCGGGGACGGCGGCCGATGTGAAACCCGGCATCTGGGAATACAATTTCAATGTGGACGGCATGCAGATGCTCGATCCCGCCAACCCATCGATCAAACCGATGCGCCTGCCGACTACCAGTATCCTGCACATCCCGGATTCACCTCCACGGATCTGGGATTTTCAGAATGTCCCCCACGGCACAGTCCATCAGCACGATTATCTATCAAAACCCCTGAAGCGAAACCGCCAGATTCTGGTTTATACTCCGCCGGGTTATGAAAAGGGCAACAGCACGATCTATCCGTTATTGGTCCTGCAGCACGGATCGGGCGACAACCAGCAGACGTGGGTGGCACATGGCAAGGCGCACTGGATTCTCGACAACCTGATCGCCGCCGGGAAAGCCCGGCCGATGGTGGTCGTCATGCTGGACGGCCACCCGCTCGGTTCCTATCAGGATCCCGCAACGCGCGGAAACGCCATGGAGGCCTTCCGCAACGAACTCTTCGAAGACGCGCTGCCGCTGGTGGAAAACACCTATCGGGTCGCCAGGGATCCGGACCAGCGCGGGATCGTCGGCCTCAGCATGGGCGGCGGCCAGTCGCTGACGGTGGGACTTGGAAATCTTAACCGCTTTTCCTGGCTTGGCTCGTTCAGTGGCGTTCCACCCGACGATGCCGTTGCCAAGGCCGTGTTCGCCGATGTGGCGGGTGCCAACGCCAAGCTGCGCCTGCTGTGGATCGGCTGCGGCGAGGAGGATTTCCTGCGTGCCCGAAACGAAAAAATGATCGATGGTTTCAAGGACAAAGGCCTGAAGCATGAATGGCACCTGACCGCGGGAGGACATTCGTGGCCCGTCTGGCGCGGATACCTCGTGGAGTTCCTGCCACTGGTGTTTCAGCCGAAAAAATGAAAGGGAAACACCAACTTTCGAACGGTTCGAACCGACCCACGACTTCGCAGTATCGCTCGATCAGGCGAGTAGGAAAATCTTCCCATTCGGGCAAATTCAGTAAGCTTCCGCTGCGGGTTGCGTAAAAGCCCTGAAACCCGATGCCCTCATGATCCGATCGTCTCTTTTCGCCGCCTTCCTTCTTGCGCAGGCCCTCCCAAGCATCGCCAAGGAAGCGGCAGCACCGCCTGTCATCGCATCGACCGGCCCCGGCAACCGCACGATCCTTGCGCCGGCCTATCCGCCGGACGCCATTGTGACCGTCACTGCCGATCGTCCCGACTGGACCTATCTGCCTGGCCAACCGGTGAGATTCAAAATCAAGGTGGCTGCCGAGCCCTACCCGCCAGAGGGCGTGTCCGTGAAATATCGGATCGGCCCTGAAATGTTGGACGCCGAGTTAAAAGCGGCAGTCGTTCCGGCAGACGGACTATCGCTCGAAGGCGGCACCATGAATGAGCCGGGATTTCTCAGATGTTCCTTGATGGCCGATGTAGCCGGCAAGGCGGTGAAGGGACTGGCCACCGCAGGCTTCGCGCCGGAGTCCATCCAGCCGACGCAGACCGAGCCTGCCGATTTCGACGCGTTCTGGGACGCGCAGAGAGCCGAACTGGCAAACGTGCCGCCAGAGCCCATCCTCACTCCCCTGCCCGACCGCTCCACTCCGAAAGTGGAGGTGTTCCAACTGAGCATCCAGAACATCGGCGGCTGGAAAGGCTACAGCCGGATCTTCGGGATCCTTGCCATACCGCGCGGCGATGGACCGTTTCCTGCGATGCTCGCTGTCCCCGGCGCAGGGGTGCGACCTTACAGCGGCCAGATCAGCCTTGCGGAAAAAGGCGTCATCACGTTGGAAATCGGCATCCACGGCATTCCGGTGAATCTCGATCGGGATGTTTACGAACAACTCGCCCGCGGCGCGCTGGCAGATTATAACAGTTTTAATCTCGAAGACCGGACTCGCTATTATTACCGCCGCGTTTATCTCGGCTGCTTGCGGGCGAACGACCATCTGGCATCACACCCGAAGTGGGATCGAAAAAACCTGCTGGTCATGGGTGGCAGCCAGGGTGGGCAGCTTTCCATCGTTACTGCCGCCCTGGATTCCCGCGTCACCGGGCTGGCGGCGAACTACCCGGCTTACTGCGACGTCACCGGCTACATCCATGGTCGCGCTGGTGGCTGGCCGGGATTTTTCAAACCTAACAAAAACGAGCCCGTTGTTGACCAAAAAACCGATCCCCGGCTGGTCACGACGACCTACTACGACGCGCTCAACTTCGCACGCCGCCTCAAGGTTCCGGGATTTTATTCATGGGGCTACAACGATGAAGTTTGTCCGCCGACTTCGATGTTCGCCGCCTACAACATCATCACCGCGCCCAGGCAACTTTTAATCGCACCGCAGCAGGGCCACAGCACCGTGGCTTCGCAAAACAGCCGTATCAACGCCTGGGTGGCCGAGCAGTTAGGCTTGAATCAACCCACGCCGTGATCCGCCGCGCCCGGTTACACCGCCCCACCCGCACCTATTCATCCATGAATCACCTTCAATCCTTACCTTTGCTCGCTCTTGTTAGCACTCCACTCGTTTTTGCGAAGGAGCCTGTTAGCTTCAACCGCGACATCCGGCCGATCATGTCGGACACTTGTTTCCACTGCCACGGATTTGATCCGAAGACGCGCGAGGAAGGCCTGCGTCTGGACATCCGAGAGGCAGCCATCAGCCCGACTGAAGAAGGCACCATCGGGATTGTTCCGGGAAAGCCGGACGAGAGCGAGATCATCGCCCGAATCTTCGACGAGGACGATCCAATGCCGCCGGACAAGGCCCACAAGCCTCTAACCAAGGAGCAGAAGGAACTTTTCCGCCGCTGGGTGGAAGAAGGGGCGGTGTATGAATCGCATTGGTCGTATACCCCGTTGAAACAGCCAACACCGCCTGCGGAAAACAAGAACCTCTCGGCGATCGATGCGTTCATCCAGGCGAAACTAGCAGAAAAGAAGCTCACCCCTTCCACCGAAGCACCCAAGGCCAAGCTGTTGCGGCGTCTCTCGCTGGATCTCATCGGCCTGCCACCGACTCCGGCCGAGGTGGCGGCGTTTGTGGCTGACGAGTCGCCGCAGGCCTATCAGAATCAGGTGAGCCGCCTGCTGGCATCGCCGCATTACGGAGAACGCATGGCCGTGTGGTGGCTGGATATCGCGAGGTTTTCGGACACAGTCGGGTTTCATGGCGATCAGAATCAACGCATTTTCCCTTACCGGGATTATGTGATCGATGCCTTCAATCAAAACAAAGGCTTTGACCAGTTCACGATCGAACAACTTGCGGGCGACCTCCTGCCGAATCCGACCCCCGAGCAACTCATCGCCACCGGTTACAATCGTCTCAACATGATGACCCGCGAGGGCGGCGCACAAAACAAGGAATACCTGGCGAAATACGGAGCCGAGCGGGTTCGTGCCGTATCCGCCGCATGGCTCGGCAGCACGATGGGCTGCGCGGAGTGTCACGACCACAAGTTCGACCCGATCAAGACCCGTGACTTTTACGAGATGCAGGCATTTTTCGCCGACGTGCAGCAATGGGGCGTTTATACGAATTTCCGCTACAAGCCGGTGCCGGAGCTGGTGGAGTTTTCGGTGAATGATGCCCCGTTTCCGCCAGAGATCGAAGTTCCCAACCGCGTGATGGAAAGTCGGCGTAATGCGCTGAAGGATCGGTTGCAAGCCCACTTCGATTCCTTCCACGCCCACTCCGGCTCGGATGCATCACGCTCTGGATGGATTCTAAAATCGGCGTCGTTTCTCGAAAAAAACCCGTCCGGTTGGCAGGCCGAGCCGGTGACCGGGTGGCTGGAAAAGGGGAACAAGCCGGTTCCCGATGGAAAAATCGAATCGAACGATTCGCTCGCGCTGCAACTCCGCAAGCCGATGGCAAAGGACGAGGCGTTGAAAGTGACTCTCGATTCCGCCGTAGGGCGGTCGATCTCCTCGATCCGGTTGGAAGCTCTCGCGGACGGGAAGGTGATGAGGGAGCCGAAGATTTTTGATGCGCCAACCGGGCTGAAGGTTGAGGCAGCGGTGCGGACGGCCGACGGCAAGCAACGTCCGCTGGGATTCCATTTCGCGGATGCTGCGGCCAAGTTGACTCGATACGCCGGTTCTAACGAAATTATCGGCGTCCTTGATGGCTGGCGTCTGCCCCATGAGGTGCCGTCGTCCGGCGTCTCTTCGGTCTGGCTGCTGGACGCTCCCATTCAGCTAGCGGAGGGTGAAACGCTCGTGCTGACCATCACCGGAGATACTGCCGTTCCACTGCGGATCCATACCAGTCCGTTCGGAGCCTCCGAGCCGATGGCGGTGGCTGATGAAACGCTGCGCAAGGCATTGCTCACTCCTGATGGAGAAAGGACCACGCAGCAGCAGCTCACGATTTCAACCGCCTGGCTCATGAGCACAGGCTCCGACAACAAAGCCGTTGCGACAGCCCGCGATCTGGCCTCCGACCTGCGCAAGACGAACGATGGCAGGGCTTGGACCATGGTCACCCGCGTCGTGCCGCCTCAGACGGTGCGGGTGCTTCCGCGTGGAAATTGGCAGGATGAAAGCGGTGCGGTGGTTTTGCCAGCTACGCCATCGTTCTTACCGGGGCGTGTCGAGAGTACCGAAAAGCAGCGGTTGTCGCGTCTTGATCTTGCCAAATGGATCGTGTCCGAGGCGAATCCCATCACCGCGCGCGCCGTGATGAACCGTCTCTGGCAGACGTTTTTCGGCACGGGCCTGAGCGCCGTGGTGGATGATCTCGGTTCCCAGGGCGAACTCCCTTCCCATCCTGAGCTGCTGGACTGGCTGGCCACCGAATTCAAGCGGAGCGGCTGGGACATGAAGCACATGATCCACCTCATCGTCACCAGCGACACCTACCGCCAAAGCAGCAGTCTGCGCCAGGAGCTGCGCGACAGCGATCCATCCAACCGACTGTTAGCCTCGCAGAATCCCCGCCGCCTCGAAGCCGAGTTTGTCCGTGACAACGCGCTTTTCATCGCCGGCCAGCTCAAGCTCGACGAAATCGGCGGCCCAAGCGTGAAACCCTATCAGCCCGAGGGCTACTACGATGCGCTCCAGTTTCCAGGCCGCGACTATCATACCAGTCAGGGAAACGAGCAATGGCGGCGCGGCCTTTACATCCACTGGCAGCGCACGTTCCTCCACCCGATGCTGGCCAATTTCGACGCCCCCGCGCGGGACGAGTGCGCCGCATTCCGCACTGTGAGCAATACTCCGCAGCAAGCGCTGACATTGCTGAACGATCCGACCCTTGTCGAGGCGGCGCGGTTGTTAGCTGCCAGGGTTTTGAAAAATCCGGATGCCGCCGCAGACGAGGCAAGATTGGGTGAAGCCTATCAACTCACACTCGCCCGCCTGCCGAAACCCGAGGAAATCACCACTCAGTTGGCGGCGCTCAAAACACTGCGCGATCACTATCGCGCCGCGCCGGACGATGCGGTGAAGCTCCTCAAAACCGGCTCTGCGCCAGCTCCGCCCGGCGATCCCGTCGAAAACGCTGCCTGGACGAACCTCTGCCGCATCCTCCTCAACGCCCACGAAACCCTCACCCGTTATTGATCCCATGAACGATTTTTCCCCACTCTCCGTCAACCGCCGCTCGTTCATCCACCAAAGCGCCTACGGCATCGGTGGACTTGCCATGGCGATGCTGCAGGGCCGCGGTTTCGCCGCCTCGGCTCTAACGAAACCGGATCATTGGAATGGCGTGCTACAGACAGCCCACCGGCCCGCCAAGGCAAAACGGGTCATTTTCCTTTGCATGGCAGGCGGGCCATCGCAGTTCGAGACCTTCGATTACAAGCCGAAACTCGCAGAACTCGATGGCAAAGCTTTTCCGGAGTCATTCACGAAAGGCCAACAGTTAGCCCAGCTCCAAGGCACTGAACTCAAGGCACGCGGTCCGGTCACCACGTTCAAAAAACACGGACAATCCGGCATGGAAATCAGTGACCTGTTTCCGCACATGGCGAAAGTGGCCGATGATCTATGCGTGATCCGTTCGATGCAGACCGAACAGATCAACCATGACACGGCGCATGCCTTCATGAACACCGGCTCGATCATCAAGGGCCGGCCCAGCATGGGATCATGGCTTACCTATGGCCTGGGTGCGGAGACACAGAACCTGCCGGGCTTCGTGGTCCTGACATCCGCAGGCAAGCAAGGCCTCCAGCCCATTTCATCACGCCAGTGGAGCAGCGGCGTGCTACCCAGCAAGTATCAGGGAATCAAGTTCAACTCAAAGGGCGACGCCGTGCATTACATCGGCAATCCCGAAGGCGTCTGCCAGAGCACCCAGCGCCTCATCATCGAGGAAATCCAGCGCATGAACGGACTTCTAACGAGCGATCAGGTCGATCCCGAGATCGCCACCCGCATCTCGCAGTATGAACTGGCCTTCAAGATGCAGACCAGCGTGCCCGACCTCGTGGATTTCAAAAACGAAAGCCAGGCCACGCTCGACCAATACGGCATCAAGGAGCCGGGAGACGGCAGTTTCGCCTCCAACTGTCTGTTAGCCCGTCGTCTCGCCGAGCGCGGCGTGCGGATGATCCAGCTCTATCACCGGAACTGGGACCACCATGGCGAATTGGAAGCCGGCATGAAGGAAGGCGCACAAAACGTGGACCAGGCCACCGCTGCCCTGATCACCGACCTCAAGCAGCGCGGCATGCTGGATGACACGCTCGTCATCTGGGGCGGCGAATTCGGCCGCACGCCGATGGGCCAGGGCACCGGACGCGACCACCATATCCTGTCCTTCAGCCTCGCCATGGCCGGCGGCGGCATCAAGGCCGGCACCACCTATGGCAGCACCGACGAGCTCGGCTACCGGGCCGTCGAGGACATCGTCAACGTCCACGACCTCCATGCCACCCTGCTAGCCCTCCTTGGCATTGACCACCACCGGCTGACGGTGAAATACCAGGGACTCGATGTCCGGCTAACAGGCGTGGCGGGGAATGTCGTCAAGGGCATCATGGCTTGAACCATTTCATCCTAACAATTACGACCTGTCCGTGTTTGCCAGGCGGGTGGAGATTTCGTCGAGATACAGTTTAAGCGCCTCGATGCGGAAAGGTTTGGTCAGAAAATCCTCCATCCCGGCACCGAGACAACGCTGACGATCATCTTCCGAAACATTTGCCGTGAGTGCGGCGATCCAGGGCTGACGCGGCAACCCCAGATCGCGGATCCGGCGCGTCGTTTCCAGGCCGTCCATTCCGGGCATCTGGACGTCCATCAGAATGACATCATAAAGGACGTTGTTGCACTTGGCCAAGGCCTCCGGTCCCGAACTTGCCACATCCGGCTTGTATCCGATTCTTGATAACAGATAGATCGCCAGCGTCTGGTTTACGGTGTTGTCATCCACAAGGAGAATTTTGAGAGTCCGCCGCCCTTCCGTGGGATTAGACCCAACAGCGATCATCCGCAGGGATCGCACCGGTTCCCAGCCCTGACCGGTCTGCGGGCTGACCGCAATGAGATCAGTTCCTTTTCGAAATCTGACAACACAGGTGAATTCACTCCCCTTCCCCGGGATGCTGCTCGCTGTGACTTCACCACCCATTGCCTCGCTCAGCCGCCTGACGATCGCCAGCCCCAACCCTGTCCCACCGAACCGCCGGGTAGTGGAACTGTCGGCCTGGCTGAAAGGCTCAAACAACTTCGGCAGAACTTCCGCCGGGATGCCGATACCGGAATCCTTGACGACAATGCGCAGTTGCAGGTGATCCGGACCCAGGTCGACACAGTTCGCATCGAACACCACCTCGCCCACGTGGGTGAACTTGATCGCGTTCGACAGCAGGTTAGCCGTGATCTGACGGAGGCGCATCGAGTCACCTATCACCTGGAAAGGGATTTCCTGAAAGCGGGTCGTGACTTTTACATCCTTCAATTGCGCGGCATGCAGCTGCAGCGCCACGGTTGACTTGAGATCCGCCATCAGGTCGAAGTCACGTTCTTCAAGCTCCAGATGACCGGCCTCGATTTTGGAAAAATCCAACAGATCGTTCACGAGCGACAACAACGTCTCGCCGCTGTGGCGAAGCAGATCCAAGTGATGGAGCAGGGTCGGATCGTGGACATCCATGGAAAGCAGATCCGTCATTCCGATGATCCCATTGAGCGGCGTTCGGATTTCGTGGCTGACGGAGGCCAGGAAAAAACTCTTGGCTTCCGTAGCGGCTTTCGCGCGGCTCAATGCGTTCGCAAGTTCGCTAGTGCGGGCGGCGACCACGGTTTCCAGCGCTTCGGCTTGTTCCTTCAAGCGCTCGTTCGCCCAGTATAACTCACGGCTCTTCGCCTCCAAAAGTATTTCGGCTTCTTTTCTGGCCCGCTTTTCACGATCCGCCCGATTCCGCAGTCTTTCGTTTTCTTGGATCATTCCAGCCTCGTGATGCGAAATAAGACAGATCCGTCGGACTCATGATCCGAGCGTTCCACCCGGTGAGGCACTCCGAAATGGGTGACGCAACCGCCGATCAACCCTTCCGCCAGGTCCCCCATCTGTCTCTCCGAGCGATAGAGGAGGTCCAACCGGCCGTCGGCAGGTCTTGTGGCAAGAAATGTCGGGAGCTCAGCATCTGGATAAAGCTTCCTGACCTCCACATGGATCACGTCCTCGATCTGCGAGAGGAAATCGATTGCGTTGTCCACTTTTTCAAAAAAAACCGGATAGAGTATGGGAAAGCGTCCGAAAAGATGACTCCCATACATCCGCAGCAAGTCCCCAGAAGGCGTGCCGGTCATTTCGGAAAGCCGAATCACCAGCGTCACCGCTTCCTGATGGGGATAGGTACCTACCGCTGTGTAAGCACCGCCCGAAGGCAGATCGCAGCTTTCGATCCACTCATCCACAAAGTCCTCCGACTTCATCTGACCCACCATCTCAAGCAACTCGGTGAAAATAATTCCTTTCATGATGGGACGAGCCGCAACGACCAGAGCCCGAAGTCAGCGCGGTGGACGCTTGTGTTTCAAGCAATATCTGACACGCGATCCCGTCACTCTGGCAGTAAACCCGCGAGACGGGCAGCCCTTTTTGACTCTGAGCGGGCTTGTCGAGGCCGTCCGGGATACCGAGTTTCGGCTTGCATGTGAAATCCCACGGCTCTAAAAGCTCGCCGCACAGCTTCTGACGAAAGAAAGGAGTGGGTCTCGCACCCACTCTTTTGCGTCTCCAGACATCAGCAGCGACCGCATCCACCGCCCGCCATGACCAACGATATCGTCGCCCTCATCGAGTATTACGAAAAAGAAAAAGGCATCGACCGCGAGAAGGTCGTCGCCGCACTCGAGTTCGCTTTTATTTCCGCCTATCGCAAGATGGTTCCCGGAGCTGACGCCATCGAAACACTCCGTGCCGCGGTGGACACCAAAAAAGGCGAAACCCGTATTTTTGCCTCACTCGCCGTCGTCGCCGACGAAGATTATTCCGACAAATTCAACGAAGTTCCCCTCTCCACTGCGATCAAGAAAAGCCCTGAAGCGCAAGTGGGCGATCCTTTGGAATTCAACGTCACGCCCAAGGATTTCGGCCGGATTGCGGTGCAGACCGCCAAGCAGACGATGATGCAGCGCCTCCGCCAGGCGGAGAAGGAAATGATTTATGAGGAATTCAAGGACCGCGCGGGCGACGTCGTTTCCGGCACCGTCCGCCGCTTCGAGCGCAATGACGTGATGATTGATCTCGGGAAATTCGAGGGCATCATGCCGAACCGCGAGCGGGTGCAGGGCGAGGATTACAACATCGGCGACCGCATCCGGGCCTATGTGCTCGCAGTGGAAAACGAAGGTCGTGGCCCGGAAATCATCCTTTCCCGCAGCCACCCGAATTTCGTGCGCCGCTTGTTCGAGGCCGAGGTGAATGAAATTTCCGACCGCACCGTCGAGATCCGCGCCATCGCCCGCGAAGCTGGCTTCCGGACGAAAGTCGCCGTCTGGAGCACCGACCCGAAAGTCGATCCCGTCGGAGCCTGTGTCGGCATGCGCGGTGCCCGCGTCAAAAACATCGTCCGCGAGCTCAATAACGAAAAAGTCGACATCATCCGCTGGAGCGAGGATCCTGCTGAACTCGTGCGTGAGGCCCTCAAGCCTGCCGAACTCCGCTCGATCACGGTCGACCAGGAAAACCGCACGGTGCACGTCACCGTCGATGAAGCAGACCTCAGCAAAGCAATCGGCCGCAAGGGCCAGAACGCCCGCCTGTCATCCCGCCTGATGGGCTGGGACGTGCAAGTCCGCCGCGACGAGTCCAAGGAAGAGCAGTTCAAGGAAAAGATTGGTGGTGCCGCCCACACGCTTGGCGAACAACTCGGCATTACCGACGAACTTGCAGGCAAACTCACCCTCGCCGGTGGATTCAATCCCGAACTGGTCATCGACATGCCGGCGGACTACATCGCCGCCGCACTCGATATTTCTGAAGAAGCAGCCGAAGACATCCTCCTGCGTGCCCACGGCATCGTGGGTGGGTCAGCGGCCGCAGCCACCAACGACTAACATTTCCCTACCTTATTCCCACTTCATCGATTTCCCCAACACTGCAGACAAGCCGGATGCCCGAAAATAGCGAAAGCTCTCCCAAAAAAAGCAAGGTCCTCGATCTTCTCGACACGACCAAGAAGCCCTCGCGCCGCGAGCGCCAACGGAAGGACGCCGAGGTTGTCCCACCCGCGCCTAGCGCCCTGGATGAGAAAAAAGCCAACGCGCTGGATCTATTTGCCGACGATAAAAAACCCAAGGTCCGCAAGACCACCACGCGCACGGGAAAAGCCGTGCTCGGCACCATTTCAAAAATCCTCGACCAGGAGGATGCTGCCATCGCCAAGGCCGCCGCTCCGGTGCCGGTCGTTGTCGCAGCAGAAGCTGCAAAGCCTGCCGCCATCGATGCAGAAGCGGCTCCGGATGAAGTTTCCGATGATCCCAAACTGATCATCATCAAACCTCCGATCCTGATCCCTGATCTGGCATCACGCCTTGGACTGAAGCCATTCAACATCATGGCGGACCTGATCAAGATCGGCGTCTTCCCTGCTCCCAACCAACCGTTGGAACCGGACGTCGCCGCAAAGGTCTGTGAAATGCACGGCTTCACCTTCGAGCGCGAAAAACGCGACAAGGACAAAGGTTTCCACAAGGAAATCGAAGTCATCAAGGAGCCGGAAGCGCCCGTCAAGGAGCCGGTCGATCTTCTCAAAAACCGCCCGCCCATCATCACCATCATGGGCCACGTCGATCACGGGAAAACCTCCCTGCTCGACTATCTGCGGAAAACAAAAATCACCGCCGGCGAAGCAGGTGGCATCACCCAGCACATCGGAGCCTATCAGGTCATGCACCATGACCAGGAAATCACGTTCCTCGATACGCCTGGTCACGCCATTTTCTCCGACATGCGTGCCCGTGGCGCCGATATCACGGACATCGTTGTCCTCGTCGTCGCCGCCAATGACGGCATCATGCCTCAAACGCTGGAGGCGATCAAACACGCTAAAAAAGCGAAGAAGACCATCATCGTCGCCATCAATAAATGCGACCTGCCGTCCGCCAATGTGGACCGCGTGAAATCCCAGCTCGCTGAAAACGGCCTGCAAACCACCGACTTCGGCGGGGATACCGAGTTTGCCGAAGTTTCCGCCATCACCGGCAAGGGCATGGACGACTTGCTCGACCTCATGGCTCTCCAGGCGGAAGTACTCGAGCTCAAGGCAAATCCGAAATCCACAGCCCGCGCCGCCGTCATCGAGGCCCGCGTGGTTCCCGGTCGTGGCACCACCGCCACCGTGATTGTTGAATCCGGAACCCTGAAGGTCGGCACCCCGTTCATCTGCGGACCCTTCGCAGGAAAAGTCCGCTCGCTCATCAACGACCGTGGCGTGGCCGTGAAATCCGCCCACCCCGGCATGCCTGTGGAAGTGATTGGCTTTGAAGAACTTCCGAACGTGGGCGATCACCTCACCGAGATGAAAACCGAGCGCGAAGCGAAGTCTCTTGCGGGCGAACGTCAGGAAGCACAGCGCCTCGTGCGTCTCAAGCCCCAGCACCGCAACCGCATGGAGGACCTCTACTCGATGGTCCGCGACGGCGGTGGCAAGGCCCAACTCAAGCTCATTCTCAAGTGCGACGTGCAAGGTTCTGTCGAAGCGATCAAAAAAGCCGTGCTCGCCATCGAGTCGGACAAGGTCGAGTCCTCGTTCATCACGGCCGCTGCTGGCCCGATCACCGAATCCGACATCGCCTACGCCGCCTCGACGGACGCGATCATCCTCGGTTTCAACGTCAAGGTGGAGGCCAAGGCCGTGAAGTCCGCCAAATCCGCGAACGTGGATGTGAAACTCTACTCCGTGGTTTACGAACTCATCGACCAAGTCCGTGAGGCGATGCTCGGTTTGCTCGAACCGCTTACCCGCGAAACCGTCATCGGTCACGCCGAGGTCCGTCAGATCTTCAAACTCAACCGCGGCCGAGTCGCTGGATCGTTCGTCACCGACGGCCGGATCCATCGCAAGGCCCACGCCCGCGTCATTCGCGACGGAGTTCCTGTATTCGACGGCCGCATGTCCACCCTCCGTCGCTTCAAGGATGAGGTCGAGGAAGTCCGCACCAATTTCGAATGCGGCATCCGCCTTGGGGAGTTCAACGAATATCAGGAGAACGACATCATCGAGTGCTACAAGCTCGATAAAGTTCCGCAAACGCTCTGAAGAAGTTGAATGTCACCGGTTGAGGGTTGAGAGTCAGAGACAGACTGTCAGTTCTTCCTCCAATCTCTCAACTCTCAACCTCCCACTCTCAACTTCCATGTCCCGTCGTCTTGATCGTGTGAATGAACTGCTCCGCCGGGAAATCGGTGCCGTTGTCCAGAAGGACTACGAATGGCACGGCAAACTTGTCACCATCGCGGAAGTGGAGGTGACGCAGGACCTCAAGGAAGGTAAAGTTTGGACCAGCGTGCTCGGCGGAGATGCCGGCCCGGTCATTGCGAAACTGAACAAAGACCACGGCTCCATCCAGACCAAGGTGATGAAACGCGTGGTCCTCAAGTCCACGCCCGTGCTGCGTTTCCACCACGACGCCTCAGCCGTGCGCGGGGTGAGCATCGTCAATCTCCTCGAAGAAGTGGACAAGCTGCCAAAAGCTCCGTTGGTCGAGGAGTGATCGTAAATTTCTTGGAGGTAGGGAATTTCTGACGGGATCTACGAAGGATCCCGAGTTCAGCCCAATTTTCGTCGAAAAACAGGAGCTGCGGATTCAGGGAATCAATCCGCCTTCCGGTGCGGTTTCTGCTGGCTGGCTGCTGAGGAAATACCGACTTGCCATGAATTCGCTGGTAGGTAGCTTCCTCGCCAATCGTTCCAGACAAAATCATGGGCTCCCCCCTTGGTCATTTTCCAGAATCATCCCGAATCAGCAGGTTTTCCCGATGGAAAAAATCTGCACCCGGACGGATGGCCTGACGAGCCGCCCACCCTTTTCGTCTCACCCTTACCCCCCCACCCCAGGCCTACGACATGAAACTGCAAGCCACCCCGGACTCCTACCGCGACGCCATCCTCACCGTTTACGACACGCTCGAGCCCGGCGAGACCGATTCATGGAATCCGCTCTACAGCGACTATCAGCTCACCATGCGGCTCAGCCTTCTCTGGCTCGCCCGCGAGTCGCTGCGGCAGGTTGATCAATCGATCAACACGATGGAAGTGCTCGACATCGGCTGCGGCACCGGCCGCGCGTCCCGGATGTATGTGGATCTCGGCTTCCGTCCCGAACAAATCACCGGCATGGACCTTCGCGAAGGCACCGTGCGGATGGCGAGCCAGCTCAATCCTTCCATCAAATATTTCACTCAGGAGGAGCTTCTCCAACAGCCGCCGAAACTCTATGACTGGATTTCGTTAGTGACCGTGGTCTCATCCGTCGGCACCGACGAAGACCGGCGCTTCGTCATCAAGCAGGCCGATGCCCTCCTGAAACCCGGGGGCCACCTCTTCTACTACGATCTGGTGAACGCCAACGCCTTCGCCGGCGGCGATCCAATCCGCCCCGCCCGTCTGTTTGATGGCTTCGACCTCATCTGGCATCCCAGCGTCAAAGACAGCCACTTCGTCCCGCTGAGGGAGCGCATCCGCATGATTTCCCTCTGCCACAAGAAAAACGATCCCATGTGGAAATACTGGCTCAAAGGAGTCCTCGGCCTCGGCGGAGTGAGCCATGAGTCACTGCTGCTGCGAAAGAAACAGGCTTGATCGACTGGGACCCCATCCAAGAGTAAGTTCCTAATGCGCGCGGCAGATTGCTAGAATCTGTCGGTAACACCGTCCTCCCGGCTAAGAACACGCGCACCGCGAAACTCATCTGATGGAAACCTACGATCTCATTATCCTCGGCGGCGGCCGCGCCTCCAATCTCGCCATCGCTGCCAGCAAGGCCGGCTGGAAGTCCGCGATCGTCGAGCGCGACCTCCTCGGCGGCACTTGCCCGAACCGCGGCTGTGTACCCTCGAAGCTCCTCATCGGCTTCGCCGACGCCGCCCGCCACGTCCGCCACGCCGGCCACCATTTCATCCAATCCGATTACCACGGCGCGGATCTCACGAAAATCTTTGAGAGCGTGAACGACTACGTTTCCGGAGTGGACCCGCGCTACCAGCGTCGCTTGGAAGCCGCCGACATCACGCTCGTCCGCGGCGAGGGACGTTTCACCGACCACAAACAAATCGAAGCCGCCGGCCGAACCTTGACCGCGGAAAAGATCGTCATCGCCACTGGTTCGCGCCCGACACCGCCGCCCTTCGCCGATCTGCCGGTGTGGACCAGCGACGACCTTTTCCCCCTTCGCTGCGCGCCCCCCAAAAGCCTTATCATCATTGGTGGCGGCATCATTGGCTGTGAGATGGCCGCATTCTTCGCCGCCGTCGGCGTGGAAACGACGCTTTTTGTGCGCGGTGAACGGCTACTGGAAAAGGAGGACCATCAGATCGAGGAGGTTTTCCAACAGGAGTTCCGCAAAGACGTCCGCACTCACCTTCATACGACCCTGAAACACCTCACCCGCTCCGGAGAACTCTTCAGCGCCACCTTCCAAACCGCAACCGGCGAGCAAACCTATCAGGCGGAACGCGTGCTCTTCGCCATCGGCCGCATTCCTAACACCGAATCCCTCCACTTGGCGGAAACCGGCCTCACTGCGAACGCAAAAGGCTTCCTCCCCGTCAATGATCACCTCGAAACCGCCGTGCCCGGCATTCACGCCACCGGCGACGTCAACGGCCGCCACATGCTCCAACATGCCGCCGCCTTCGAAGTCCAGTATCTCAGGCAGAAATTCCTCAAAGGCATCACCACGCCTATTGATGAAGGCCACATGCCTCACGCCGTTTTCACCCATCCGGAAATCGCCTCCGTCGGCTTCACCGAAGAACAGCTGAAGGAAAGCGGCACACCCTACGTCGCGGTCTTTGAAGACTGGCTCGCCAGCGCCCGCGCCATGGCCCTGCGCATCGAGTACCCGCGCACGAAGCTCCTCGTCTCCCCCGCCGATCATTCCATCCTCGGTTGCCACCTCGTCGGCCCGGAAGCGTCGACCATCCTCCATCAGGTCATGGCCGTCATGCAGTTGAAAAACGACGTCCGCGAACTCGCCGAAATGATCCACATCCACCCCGCCCTCAACGAGTGCCTGTTAGCCGCGGCCGTGAAGGTGATCGGGGCGGTGAATTCCCACCGGAAAACGTGAATCCCCAGAAGACGGCTTTACAAGTGTCTTTTTTACACTTATTTGCCGTGCATGCCTTTCACCTATCAATACCCGCGCGCCGCGCTCACGGTGGATTGCGTCTTGTTCGGCTTTGACGGGGGCGCGCTGAAAGTTCTCCTCATCCGACGCGGCATCGAGCCATTTCAAAACCACTGGGCACTTCCCGGTGGATTCGTCCGCCCCGATGAAACGCTGGACGCCGCCGCCCTCCGCGAGTTGCAGGAGGAAACCGGGCTCCGCGAGGTCTATCTGGAGCAGCTCTACACCTTCGGAGAAATCGACCGGGACCCGCGTGAACGGGTGATCAGCGTCGCCTACTTCGCCCTCGTGCGTCGCGCCGATCACATTCCGGACGCCGCCACCGACGCCGCCGAGGCGCCTTGGTTCGAAGCCGAGAAGATTCCCGCCCTCGCCTTCGACCATGCGGAGATCCTGCAAACGGCGCTCGAACGGCTGCGCGGGAAAATCCGCTGGCAGCCAGTGGGCTTCGAGCTGTTGCCGAAAAAATTCACGCTCAGCCAGTTCCAGGCACTCTACGAGGCGATCCTCGGTCGCGAGCTCGACAAGCGGAACTTCCGCAAGAAGCTGCTGGCGCTCGATTTGTTAGTCGCGCTGGACGAATCCACCAACGCCGCATCGCGCCGACCCGCGCAGCTCTTCCGTTTCGACCAACGCAAATACCAGGCACTCACCCGCAAGGGATTCATCTTCGACCTATGAACACGAACAATCCGCTTCTCACCGATCTCTATCAACTCACCATGGCTGCCGCCTACCACGCCAGCGGGCAGGCGGAGCGGGAGGCCGTGTTCCATTTGTTTTTCCGCACGCTGCCGTTCAAGGGCGGCTACGCCATCGCCGCCGGCCTTGGCAGCGCCGTGGAGTGGCTGCAGGGATTCCGCTTCGAGACTGATGACATCGACTACCTCGCCACCCTGCGGGACGCCGAGAACGCACTGCTGCTCAAGCCCGCCTTCCTCGACTACCTGCGCGATCTGAAACTCACCGTGAACATCGACGCCATCCCGGAAGGCACGCTGGTTTTCCCGCACCAGCCGATCCTCCGCATCACCGGCCCCATCCTCCAGTGCCAGTTGTTGGAAACCGCGCTGCTGAACATCATCAATTTTCAAACCCTCATCGCCACCAAGGCAGCGCGCGTTTGCGAGGCCGCACAGGACGAACCGGTTCTCGAAATGGGTCTGCGCCGCGCCCAAGGGCCGGATGGAGCGCTCGCAGCCAGCCGTGCCGCACACATCGGCGGTTGCGCCACCACATCAAACGTTCTGGCAGGAAAAATTTTCGGCATTCCGGTCAAGGGAACGCACGCGCATTCATGGGTGATGTCGTTCGAAACCGAGATGGAAGCGTTCGAGCAATACGCCGCCGCGCTTCCGGGGAACTGCACCTTCCTCGTCGATACCTACGACACGCTCGAAGGCGTCCGCAATGCGGTCAAAGTCGGAAACAAACTCCGCGAGACCGGGCACCGGCTGCTAGGGATACGCCTCGATTCGGGCGACCTCGCCTGGCTCAGCCAGCAGGCGCGCATCATTCTCGATGAGGGTGGTTTCCCCGATGCCGCCATCGTCGCATCGAACGATCTCGATGAAAACCTGATCGAAAGCCTCAAGCACCAAGGCGCAAAAATCAGCGTCTGGGGCGTCGGCACCAAGCTCGTCACCGGCGGCGATCAGGCCGCGCTCGGCGGCGTTTACAAACTCGCTGCCGTCCGCGACGACGCGGGAAACTGGCAGCCGCGGATCAAACTCAGCGAGCAGGTCATCAAGGTCTCGACGCCCGGACTCCAACAAATCCGCCGCTTCACACAGGGCGGCCGGTTCATCGCGGATGCCATTTACGACGCAGAAATCCCTTGTCCGGAGCCATGCAGCATCGTCGATCCCGCGGAGCTACTCCGTCACACGACAGTCCCCGCCGGCACCGCACATGAGGATCTCCTGCAACCGCTGTTCCGTGACGGAGGACTCGTCGCCACTTTACCAACTCTCGCGGAATCGCGCGCCCGCTGCCTAACGCAACTCGCCGCCCTCAATCCCACCATCAAACGCCTCGCGAATCCCCACAACTACCCAGCCGGACTGGAAGCGGGACTCCATCAGAAAAAACTCAACCTTGTCCGGAAAGCCCGCCCCTGATGAAAACCATCGCCCTAGCAGCC
>JANODE010000027.1:0-25547 GCA_031412525.1 Akkermansiaceae bacterium
TGGCACAACACCGAGACCGGGAAATACGAACTCCTCCGCCTCAACGAACGCGCCGACGGCGCCTCCATGCCGCTCGTTAGAGTCGTGGACATGCGCCTCGAGCAAACCAAACACAAGGGCGGCCCCGCGATTCTATCAGACAAACTCCGCCTCGCCCTCGAACAACGATTGGAAAAAGGCGAACAATCCATCCTCTTCCTCAACCGCCGCGGCTTCGCCCGCTCGCTCCAGTGCCCGTCGTGCGGCCACGTCTGCCAGTGCCCGCACTGCGCCGTCGCCCTTACCTATCACCGCACCGACGAACGCCTCGTCTGCCACGTCTGCGGCCACCAGGCCATCGTCCCGCGAAAGTGCCCGGAATGCAAAAGCCCTGCCATCATTCTCCAAGGCTATGGCACGCAGAAGGTCGAAGAAGTGTTAGCCAAAGTCCTGCCACAAGCGAAATTCGCCCGCATCGACGCCGATGCCATGCGCCGGAAAAACGCCCTGCGCGATACCCTATCAGCCTTCAAGGCCCACAAGATCGACATCCTGATAGGCACCCAGATGATCGCCAAAGGCCTGCATTTCCCGAACGTCACCCTCGTCGGCATCCTCAACGCCGACCTCGGCCTCCACGTTCCTGACTTCCGCGCCGGCGAGCGCACCTTCCAGCTCATCACCCAGGTCGCCGGCCGCGCCGGCCGCGGCGATCTCGAAGGCGAGGTCATCGTGCAGACCTTCACGCCCCACTCGCCGTCCATCCAATACGCCCGCAAGCACGACTTCGATGGGTTCTCCGAGCAGGAAATGGAATTCCGCCGCCAGTTCTCGTTCCCGCCCTACGCCCACTGCGCCGTTCTAACATCCCGCTCGAATCACGAGCGCCGCGCCGAGTTCACCCTCCAAACCCTCCACCTCCGCCTCGCCGAAAATCTCCCAAACGGCATCACCCTCGGCGAGGTCCTGCCCTCCCCGCTCATCCGCTCCCACGGCCAGTTCCGTTTCCAGATCACCCTCCGCTCCCACCGCGCCCGGCCGCTGACCAACCACGTCCAACAGATTCTATCAAAAACCAGCCTCCCCGAGGACGTCACCGTCGTCTTCGACATGGACGCGCTGAATTTTTCGTAGAAAGCCCAAATCAAACCGCTCACCAATCCTCATCTGATGGAAAGTTTCCTCACCACCATTTCCAAGCTGATCGACGAAAAGGATCTCCCGGCCCTGATGATCGGCGGTCATGCCGTCACCGCGCTCGGGCATCCGCGAGCGACTTACGATTTGGATCTGCTGATTCCGCGCTCATCCGCCGGAAAGTGGAAAATCGAGCTTTTCCATCTCCGCTACCACCTTTTCGCCGAATCCGCGAATTTCCATCAATACGAATCCCACCCCGATCTTCCCCTCCCACCCCTCGATCTCATGCTGGTGGACGACGACGTTTTCCAAACCCTGGAACAGACGAAAATCGATTCAAAACCTCTCGCCACCCCGGGAGTCGTGGCAATGATTGCGCTCAAACTTCATGCCATCCATCAGCCTGCGCGCAACGAGGTCGAAAAGGATTGGTCCGACGTCCTCGCCCTTGTCAAAGCCCACAAGCTCTCCCTCGACGATCCCGAATTTTCCGCTACCATCCTCAAGCATGGAGGAGAAACCGCCATCCGACGCATCCAAGCCTCGCTCGCTGGCGGAGATTGACTTCCCAATTGGCGAAGGCCCGAAACCGCACGCCGCCCGATTCCTCGATCCGCGCGAGGTGGAGAAGCACTTCGCGCCACTTCTGAAGAATCGTCCAAGCCCGGAAGAACGTTGGGCGCAGAAAGCCGGAGCCGCTCCATTTCCCGGTATCTAGCAACTCATTGATACACGATTTTTTTCGCCTGCGACCCATCCTGTCCAGCCGGACGCGGACGGAACCGATGTCAGCGACGCTATTGTCGACTTTCACGCATCCAGTGACTTTCCCGAACTGCACCGGTCTTCCCGTGCGTTTCGCATGTCACTAAAGAGTGAGGTATTTTAATTGCTAGACCATCTTAAACAATCAATCGTCTTCCGCAATTGCTCTTTACTGCAAATGGCCATTCTACAATGAATCTCAACAAACTTTCCACCATTGCATCCGTTTTGATTTCGATCATCGGTTTGTCATCACAGGAGCTGCTTTCCGCAGCGGCGGATCCTTTTCAATACGCCGTGAACGAAACCTCAGTCACGCTCGTCCGCTACGATAGTGATCTCGGAGGAGGTGCACGCGAAGTCGTCATTCCAGCGAGTTATCAAGGAAAACCTGTAACCGCCATCGGACAATCCGCATTCTCAGGATCTGGCACACTCACCAGAATTACGATACCGCCGGCTGTGACCAGCATCGGTTTCAATGCATTCATCTTATGCAAAAGGTTGTCCTCCATCACCATCCCCGAGGGAGTCAAAATCATTGAAGAGGGTACCTTCCGTGGTTGTTATGATTTGGCCGAAGTGACCCTGCCCTCAGGCTTGAACCGGATTGACCGCTATGCATTTCTATCATGCGGGAGTCTGGCCGGCATCGCCATACCGGAAGGGGTAACTGAAATCGGCGAGAGCGCTTTTTCAAACTGTGGTATCAAATCGATTAACATTCCGCCAAGTGTTGAAATGCTGGGCAATGGTGCATTCTCGGGCACCAATATCCGGAGCATCGTGATTCCTGATACCGTCCAGATAATCGGCAAAGGCCTGTTCATGGGTTGTCAGGATTTGGGGCAGATCGATTTTCCAACTCAAATCGCAACCATTCCGGAAGGGATGTTCCAAGGGTCCGGTTTGACCCGGATCACGATTCCTTCAACAGTCACCCGGATTGAAGGATGGGCGTTCAGCGGCTGCCGCAACCTGTCCACGGTGACCATTCCGAAGAATGTGACAGCAATCGCAAGGAATGCTTTTGATTACTGTGAGAACCTCGAAAGCGCGCTCTACACGGGTAAGGCTCCTGCAATGGCCGCGCATGTTTTCGATCACACCGCGCCGGACTTCAGAATCTTCATCGCCGGCGAAACAAAAGGCTACACGATTCCGAGATGGCACGGCTACCGGACCAGCCTTCCGCAGGAGGAAATCGCTGTTCAGCGCGAAAACCAATCGAGTCTGACAACTGGGACAAAAAGCAAATTGGAGAAGTCTTGCTGGGCAAGTCCGGCGCACCCCAGCGCTTCGTGATCCGCAATGTCGGCGCCCGTAAACTGACGGGCCTCCATGCCAAAATAAGCGGCGGAAATTCTTCTGATTTCATCGTAAAATCCCTCGGCAAAAGTTCATTGGCTCCGGGCAAGGCAGCGGTCCTCGAAATCTCGTTCAAGGCAAAGGAAAAAGGGAAGAGAGTCTCGCAGCTTCGGATCGTGAGCAGCGATGCGGATGAAGATCCATTCGAAATCGAAGTTTCAGGCAAGGGCCTGCAATTGCTCAGGTGATCGATTCAAGCAAGGCGCCGGACGTTTCCAATCATCCGCGAAGTTTGCGAAAGAAACATCCACAACCGTATGAAATTCATTAAAAACCACATCCTACTGCTTACGGTGCTTTCCGCTACCGGCTGGTCTCCATTGCTATTGGCCGGCGAGCTGTACCCTTTCACCTATGTGGATCACGGACCCACGATCTCCATAAGTGCTTGTGATGTCATGGCCACAGGTTCGATTTCGATTCCAGCGGCCATCGATGGAAAGCCTGTGACCGCGATCAATAAGGGCGCATTTTATAGTCGTATCAACATCACAGGCATCACCCTGCCATCAAGTGTGACCATGATCGGCTCAGATGCTTTCCACTCCACTGGTTTGACCGAAATTCTGATCCCACCTTCAGTCATTTCTATCGAAGACCGTGCTTTTGCGAGTAGCAATTTGTCCCGTATTACGATTTCCTCCTCCACCACAAATTTTGGAGTGAGTGTTTTCAGCTTTTGCAGGAATCTCATCAAGGTGAGCTTTCCAGTAGATACGACCTACATCGCGAGTGGCATGTTCTCGGGATGCACGGCATTGAAAAGCATCGCAATTCCGCCTCAGGTTACGCATATTGACAGGGGTGCATTCAGCAACAGCGGGCTCCGCCGAGTGATACTAAACTCCAAGTTGACACGAATCGATGTTGGGGCATTCCGGGAGTGCTTCAACCTGACAACCGTTACTTTTCCCGAAAGCGTGGCAACTCTCGGAAACGATGCGTTTAGCTCATGTACTCAACTCGCAAGCGTGGAATTCCTTGGTGACGCGCCACGTTTGGGTCGTGGAGTTTTTGGCAACTGCGGTCTTGGCTTCAAAGTCTTTTTTACCAGGGGAAGTGCCAGATTTACCATGCCATTTTGGTATGGTTATCCAACTTCGCGTCCGGCCCCGGATATCGCGGTCCAGCGTAATCGAGCGAGCTACCTGATTGATGGCCAGCACGACGTGAAATTCGGTAATGTAATCCTCGGAAAACGAACCCTCCCACAAACCCTCACTATCCGCAACGCGGGCACCAGGAAACTAAAAAATCTGGCCATCTCCGCGGTGGGCCGCAATTCTCCGGAATTCATCATTAAAGTTCCAGTCAAAGTTTCACTTGAACCTGGTGATGCGATTGAGCTCGAAGTTCGATTCAAACCAGCCGGACGCGGAAAACGCGAAGCGACTCTCGTGATTCAGAGCAATGACACCGATGAGAGCCCATTTGAGATAGATCTGGTAGGCAAAGGGCTGGCCCTGATCGAATAACCAGCTAGGCATGTTTGGGTGTCATGGTATTCGGTGCGGTTCGACATCGCAAATTCCGCTAGCTTGTCCCGGAAGGCTGTGTCAGCGCAAAACCGACTTTTCCGGACAATTATCGTTTTGCCGTGCGTTTTGCACATGCGTAGAAACAGGGCATTTTAGTTGCTAGAAGTCGGTGAACAGTCAATCGTGTTGCGCATTTACTGCGCGTGGTCAAATGCCAGCGTCAATTGTTCGGTCTATTTAGGCGCGCAACAAAGCAAAAAACAACTGAAAAGGATTTAGGAAGAAATCATATGAAATACCTTAAACATTACGTCTTAGCGGTGATAGTTCATGCCACCTTTGGTTTTTCCACTTCATTGTCGGCGGGAGTGCTGTTTCCTTTCACTTATGTCGATAAGGGAAGCACCATCACGATCACTGGTTACTCGAATGATCCCGGACCCGTAAACATTCCAGCGACCATTAATGGCAAGCCAGTGACAGAAATCGAGGTTTCCGCCTTCTATAACTATTTCGGTATCACAGAGGTCAACCTCCCATCCACAGTGACCAGTCTCGCCCCACGAATATTCGAGGGTAGGAGATTACTGAAAAAAGTCACCTCTTCGGGCGGACTGACCAGCATTGGAGCATACGCTTTTGCCGGATGTGACCAGTTGATAAGCGTCTCGCTGCCTCCGACTGTCTCATCAATCGGAGACGGGGCATTTGGGGGATGCCCTCGTCTCACAGATTTCCCGTTGCCCAATGGATTGACCTATCTAGGTATGAGAGCCCTTGTAGGCTCAGCAATTTCCCAAGTGACTATACCGACTGGTCTGACTTCCTATCGGATGCTACATTCGCAGGATGTCGTTCGCTTAAAAACGTAGTAATTCCCCCGAACATTGTTTCCATCGGAGATAGTGCTTTTGCAGCAAGTGGCCTTGAAGAGCTGACCATCCCTTCGAGTGTAACATCCATCGGAAACGCCACCTTCGAGCGGATTTTCATCACTTCCGCCACGATTCCGCCCACGGTGAAGAACGTCGGCAACGCGGTTTTCCGCAAATGCAGGTTCATGAAAGAGGTTTTCTTACCGGACACCATGACCAGCATCAGTGATGAAATGTTCTCTGAATGCGAGTCTCTTCGCCGGGTGACAATTCCAGCTGCCGCCACTTCGATCGGAAAAAGTGCTTTTGCACTGAGCGGCCTTACAAGCATCAGGATGTCCTCCAAAGTGACGATCATAGGCGAATCCGCATTCCAGGATTGCAGGGGACTTTCGACTGTCACCATTCCGGCAAAGGTTTCCGAGATAAAGCTCAAGGCGTTCTATGGCTGCACCCGCTTGGTAAGCGCAAGCTTCCTCGGCGATGCCCCGGTGATGCAAAAACAGGTCTTCGATCTTGCGGGAGCAGGTTTCAAAATCTTTTTCAGCAATTCATCCAAAGGCTTCACTCTCCCAAAATGGCTCGGCTATCCAACTTCCCGGCCAGCTCCTGAGATCGCCGTGCAATTTGGCCTGGAAACGCCGCTAAAGGATGGAGAAGACAAAGCAAGCTTCGGAAATGTCATCGTCGAGAAAAAAAGCACCACCCGGACTTATGTGATCCGGAACGTCGGCACCAAAAAACTAACGGGACTCTCGGTGATCACGAAAGAAGGGGATTTCGCCGACTTCATTCCTAAGAACCTCACCAAGACCACACTCGCTCCGGGGAAATCCGCAACTTTCCAACTGGTTTTCCAACCCAAGGCCCGAGGAAAACGCGGAACCGTCGTGGAAATCCGGAGCAACGACGCGAACGAGAATCCTTTCGATTTCCAACTGACGGGCAAAGGATTGATCCTGATCAATTAGCCCACAAACGCGGGTGTTGAAGTTTAGCCGTAGTCACGGATTCAACAACGCCCGCACCATCGCGGCGTCCAGTCTGTTGGAGATATCCGCGTTCGCCAAAATGCCGTCCGCGAGTTTGCCCTTTTCCTGTTGGAGCTTGTGGATGCGCTCTTCCACGGTTTCCAGGCAGAGCAGTTTGTGGACGAACACCGGCTTGTCCTGGCCGATGCGGTAGGCGCGGTCGGTCGCCAGGTTTTCGGCGGCTTTGGGTGGTTGCCATTTAAACAGGTGCTTGTTATCGATTTGCCGTGCCCGACAACACCGGGAATATCCGCCGCATCGCCCGCTTCCTGTGGGGAGTCGGCCAAGATCTCCATGGTGCCGTCACAAAAAGCGAAAACCAGAATATCATCCTTCCGCTCACGATTCTCCTCCGTCTCGAATCGCTACGAACTCCCCATGGTTGACCACAGCTCGACAACCTTTCCCGCCGAAGTCATTCCGGCCCAAAAGAAAACCCC
The DNA here is from genome assembly GCA_031412525.1 of Akkermansiaceae bacterium. GTDB lineage: Bacteria > Verrucomicrobiota > Verrucomicrobiia > Verrucomicrobiales > Akkermansiaceae > Luteolibacter. Next base: position 7,077 of record JANODE010000027.1, read on the forward strand.
TAGGGTCGCGAGACCGAAGGGGTATCTGCGGGCGAACCCTTTCGGATCGGCCCATCGCCACGCGGACGAGAAGTTGCAGGAACATTACCACAGGCCTGAGAATGTCAATCTGGATTTTCATATATGATTGATCCCCCAGCCGATTCCCCGGGCGTTCCCACCCGCAAGAAAGCCATCGTGTATGTGGACGGTTTCAATCTCTATTTCGGGATTCTGCAGGGCACCCCGGACTTGAAATGGCTCAATCTTGAGTCGTTCATGGATTTTCTCAGGCCGGACGAAGAGGTTCTCGGAGTGCGCTACTTCACGGCATTGGTGGATCCTCAAAAACACCTTTCGGTCTCCCGAGATCGACAAAAACGCTACCTTCAAGCTCTTGGTTCTTGCCCGAAGCTCAAGGTGATCATGGGGAAATACCAGCTCAGGGAAGTGAGTTGCCGGGCCAAATGCCGGGAGCGCTACGAGGTCCCCGAGGAGAAGAAGACCGATGTTGGCATCGCCGTCCAAATGATCTCGGATGCCATCGACGGGCTCATGGATCGGATCATCCTCGTCTCCGGCGACTCCGATCTCGAACCAGCCGTGGAGTGGATTCGCAAACGCCACCCGGCCGTCAAAATCACGGTTTATATCCCGCAGGATCCCGGAGATCCGAAACAAAGGCGGAACGACACCTACCGAAACATGGGAGTCGATGCCAAGCCGCTGCCCACCACCGACATTCACCGGTTCCAGTTTCCCCATAAAGTCGATCTCGGTAGCGGTCGCAGCGTGGAGCGACCCAACGAGTGGAAATAAAATAATCGTTCATCCCTCCAACAACGCCCGCACCATCGCGGCGTCCAGCCTGTTGGAGATGTCCGCGTTCGCGAGGATCCCGTCGGCGAGTTTCCCCTTTTCCTGTTGGAGCTTGTGGATGCGCTCCTCCACGGTTTCCTGGCAGAGCAGCTTGTGGACGAACACCGGCTTGTCCTGACCGATGCGGTAGGCACGGTCGGTGGCCTGGTTCTCGGCGGCGGGATTCCACCAGGGATCGTAGTGGATGATGGTGTCGGCGGCGGTGAGGTTGAGGCCGGTGCCGCCGGCCTTGAGGGAGATGAGGAAGACGGGGGCCTTGCCGGATTGGAAGTCCTCCACGAGTTTCCCGCGATCCTTCGAGGCTCCCGTTAGTTTCAGATAGGGGATTTTCTCCTTCACCAGATGCGCCTCGATCAGGCCGAGCATGGTGGTGAACTGTGAGAACAACAGGATGCGCCGTCCTTCCTCAATGAGCAGCGCGAGCAGCTCGGTGAGGAAATCCAGTTTCGCGGACTCGTGGACCTCGTTGGCGAAATCCTCCGGCAGCAGCCGCGGGTCGCAGCAGATCTGGCGGAGCTTGAGCAGGGCGTCGAGGAAGACGATCTGCGATTGCTCGATGCCGCGTGCGGCGATGGCTTCCCTAACACGCTTGTCCATGGTGGCCCGAACGGTTTCGTATAGGTCCTTCTGGCCGGAGTTCAGCTCGATAAGGTGCACGAGCTCGGTTTTCGGCGGCAGTTCCTTGGCGACCTGGTCCTTTGTCCGGCGCAGGATGAGCGGGGCGACGCGTTCTTTGAGCACGGCGTTCCGCTCGGCATCGCCGTCCTTCTCGATCGGCGTGCGGAAGCGCTTGTTAAAGGCGTCCTCCGTGCCGAGGAAGCCGGGGACGAGGAAATTCATCAGGCTCCACAGCTCGCCGAGGTGGTTTTCGATCGGCGTTCCTGATAGACAAAGCCGGTTGCGCGCGTCCAGCTTGCAGGCGGCCTGCGCCATCTTCGAGCGCGGGTTCTTGATGTATTGCGCCTCGTCGAGAACGACCAGATGGAACGGGACGGTCGCGAGCTTGTCGATGTCGCGCTGGAGGAGGGCGAATGATGTTAGAACAATGTCCGCATGGGGAATCGAGCGGAAGTATTTTTTCCGCTCCGGGCCGTTGAGCACCAGCACGCGCAGGTCCGGCGTGAACTTGAGCGCTTCCGCCCGCCAGTTAGGAACGACCGAGGTGGGCGCGATGACGAGTGTCGGCAGGCCGCGCGAGTGGCCGGATTGTTTCTCGGTGAGGATGTGGGCGAGCGTCTGGAGGGTTTTCCCGAGGCCCATGTCGTCCGCCAGAATCCCGTGCAGGCCATGGCGGGCGAGGAACTGCATCCAGTGGAATCCGGCGAGCTGATAGTCGCGCAGCGTCGCTTGCAGGCCGGTCGCCGTCGGCACTGCGTCGATGCCGGAAAAGTCCTTCAGTTTTCCCGCCAGCTCCTTGAGATCCGGCGGCGTGTCGATGCCAAGGCCGCCGAGACCCGCGAGCGATGCGGCGTCCAGCGCGTGGAGGCGGGCCTTGTCGGGAAATTTCGGATCAATGAGCGCGGCGAGGTGCTGGAGGATCTTCCGGACGCGGCCGATGGGGAGTTTCAGCGCGTCGCCATCAGGGAGCGGGGCGTAAATGTGGCCATTGTTAGGTCGGTCGAGCGTTTCCTCGAGGAAATCGTTTTCCAACAGACCCGCGAGGATCGGCAGCAGGTCGTAGCGCTGGCCCCCGACGTCGAAGCCGACTGATAGGCTGAACCATCCGCCGTCGCCGGGTGAGAGCGAGCTGTCCCACTTTTCCGGATCCGCCTCGTGCACACGGTGGCCGACGTTGTCCGCGACGGTGACGGTCCAGCCGAGGGATTCGAGCCGGGCGACCATTTCGCCGCGGAACTGGTGCCAGAACGCGTCGGTCGGCACGCGGCTAGGATCGGGGAACCAGCGGTCCGGGCTGCTGAATTTGTTAGCCTCGCGCGATTTCAGGTTGAGGAGGAATTTCCACGCCGAGTTCGATTGCAGCGAAGAAAGCCCGGTATCGCGAAGCTGTTGGGTGGCGGCCGTTTCCGCGGCGGCGTCGTGCTGGAGGATTGCCGGCTGGCCGTCCTGCGTGATCGAGCTGATCCACTCCGGCGCGGTCGAGCGCAGGGAAATACGATGTTTGTCGTAGAGCACCCACGCTTCCGCGGAGATCCAGAAGTCCGGCTCCGGCTGGCCTAACGATTGCAGCAGCAGCCGCGTCGCGCGGTCCACCGGCTCGCGCGCGACTTTCAGCTCGAAGCGCGGCTCGAACCTCACCCGCGGAAGGTCCGGCGGCGGATCTTTCATCAGCTCGCGCGCAGTCGGCAGCGCGGCGGCGACGGCACCTGCGACTCCCCTGCCCTGCAGCCGTGACGGATCGCGTTCCTTCGCCGCCCGCATCATGACGGCGGCGGCATGATGGCAGAAATTTCCGATTTCGCAGGAGCAGAACGTTTCAAACTCCCACGTGTTTCCAGACTGCCAGAGATTCACCTCCGTCTCGTCTTTCGCCACATCCGCGATCAGGCTGATAGAACCCGGCGCGGTTTCCTCCATTTTCAAATCCCTCACCTTGTTCATCAGTGGATTCGCGGCGGCGAGGATCTCGTCATCGAAACGGTCCTTCCAGCGGGAATCCCCGAGAAACGATGAAATGTCAGCGGTTTGTGGCAATGCCCGGCGAGGGTCCAACATCGCGGGGCGACGTCAAGCCTGCGGTGCCATGGTTACGTTTCCCATCAATGCGCCGGTAGGATATCTCAGGCCAAAAGCGCCTGAACCTGGATGCGGGAGAGGCGTTCCTGAATATCAGCTTGGGATGGAAGCTGGCGGCGCACGTCCTCGAGGGCGCACCAGGCGAAGACTGTGGCGAGTTTCGCACACTCTGCGGCATCGCGGCCGGTGGTCAGACCGGCGAGATAGCCTGCTAGAATCGAATCGCCCGCGCCGACGGTACTGACGACCTTTACCGGCGGAGCGGCAACGATGAGGGCATTTTCCGGCGTTAGGAAAAGCGCGCCCTCGCTACCTAACGATAGAATGACGTGCGGGACTTTTTCCTTCTGAAGCCGGGTGGCCGCGGCGACTCGCGAGGACAAATCCGGCAGCTCGTGGCCAAGATATTCGGCGAGTTCGTGATGGTTCGGCTTGATCAGGTCGGCACAGGAATCGATGGCGATCTTCAACGCATCGCCGCTTGTGTCTGCCGCGATTTTTCCGCCGCCTTGTTTAATGAGCGAGAGCATGGCTTCAAAAAATTCCAGGTTGACTCCTCCTGGCAGGCTTCCTGCGACGACGAACCAGCGGCCCGGTATCAACAAACTGCGCAGCTTTTCCTCGAACTGTTCGAGCTCCCGCAACGACGGTGTTAGACCCGGGAAATTGATGTCCGTCGTTTCGTGCGACGTCTGATCGACGATCTTGATGCCGATTCGTGTTGCACCTGGGATCCAGACGAACTCATCGCGAATTCCTCTGGTTTTGAAGAGTTCTTTAAACAGACGTGGGTTTTCCGAACCAAGGAAACCGGTGGCAACCGTGGCGATGCCGAAGCCGCCAAGCATGGAAGAAACATTGATACCTTTGCCGCCGGGTTGCTGGGATTGATGGCGGGCGCGGTTGACGCTGCCGGCTTGCAGACGGTCGAGGAACATCGTGTGGTCGATGGCCGGATTGAGCGTGATGGTGACGATGTCGGGGGTCGTGTCCATGAAGTCTGTTAGCAGGCGCGGCCCTGAGCGTGGGTTGCGGGCAGGTGATCACAAGCTTGAGTTTGAGGTTTCGGGCGTGCCGTGGGGTTCAGCATTCGCCGCTTGTCTCTGGTTTCGTGAAGCGGCACTCTGGGGGCATGGAAAGTCACGAATGGTTTGAAAATACCGACGAAGGGAAGGTTTTCTACCGGGCGAACTATTACCTGAGTGGCAAGTGGACCATCATGACCACGACCCAGAAGCGCAACCCGACATGGACCGACCTGACTCCGCCGCCGGAAGCGGCTTTGCGCGAGCTGCGCGATCTGGTTTGGAAAAAATATCAACGCAAGCGCCTGCCGTGGGAACGAGTCGCTGAGTTGGACCGGTTGCTCGGCGACGAGCCGCTGCCACGGCCTCAGTAATTTCATGGGAGGACTTGCTCTACGGAGACTTGCTCGGCACCGAGGAGGTCGCGCAGGCGGGTGCTGAGGGTGGCCTCCACGGTGTCAAGCATGCCACTTTTTTCCGCCTCAGAGCGCATTTGTTCGCGCAGTTCGCGAAGAATCTGGGCGCGGTCGGCCGGCTGGATTTTGTTGAGCCAGCCGCTGTCTTCGCTCAGCACATCGAAGTCGATCAGCTCAACGGAAAGGATCTGCGGCTTGGGAAAGCGGGCGACTGGCTTGCCATCGCGCATCGCCAAGGAGACGCCATCCTTCAGCCGATAGCCGCCCTTCACTTGGTAATGGCCGCGGACGATGAGCTTTTTCGTGCCGAGCGGGAGGCCGGAGAAGCTTTCGGATTTTTCGATGGTGCGGGTGGCGTTCATCCTCATTTCCAGAAGCGATAACTCGGAGATTTCCGCCGTTCCGACAATTTCCGCGCGGCCCTCGACGACGCGAGTGTCTTGGTTGGTGATCGCGCCGAGAACCTCCTTCAAGCTGCGCTCGATGCTGTTCCGGGTGCCGGAAAACGCACGCTCGATCGGTCGCACGGCGAGGAAATATACGCCACCGATGATCGCCGCGGCCGTCACGATTCGGCGTAAAGTCCGCCACATTTCCACCCGGTGTTCCATGGAGCGACGCTATATCAGACCCGCGGCGGCGTCCATGCCTGAAGAAATTTTTCAAAATTTCTAAACCCCCGTGGAGACAGTGAACATTTGGTTGTCTGCCTGGCCGGTTCTTCCGGGCAGAAAGCAGGGGGCCTCTTGATTTTGCATAAATCCCCTTCGACATTGTTTCGAACCCACATATTATAACCCATGAAATCCACGCTTACCCACAGCGGAACCGGAGGCATCATCGCCACCCTTTTCGCCGCTCTCAGTCTCACCTGCACTGCCCAAACCGTCGCAGTTGACGGCAGCCGCGATGCAGAAGGATACACTCTTCTCCACACGCAGACCACTCAGTCTAACTGGGGTAGTCCCAATCGTTCACTGGCGAACCTTTACGCCAAACAGGAGGGTGGCAGTCTTTTTTACCACCTTGCCTCGAAGGCCAACGACGGTGCGGTGATTCTTTTCCTCGATACCAAGCCGGGCGGTTTCAACGTGATTACGAACAACCTGATCACCTCGGGCAGCGAAGAGGGTGCCATCAACAATTTGGGCTCATCATCCACCGCAGGCCTCACGTTTGAGGCCGGCTTCACGGCGGATTATGCCATCCGGGTTTTCGGCAGTGGTATCAACGCCTTTGTCAATATCTATAACCTCACGACCGGTGTAAGGACCTATGCCGGAAATTCCGGAGTCGATCAGGTGAGCAGTGGCATCATCACCGACATGAAAACCATCTGGGGCGATTACATTTTGTCCGAATACGCAGCCGCCAATCTGGGTGTTGAGCTGAAGTTCAGCATGGCAGCTCTTGGCGTGCCGAACGGTTCCCAGACCGTCAAGGCCACTGCGATCATGGTTGATGGCAATTCCGGCTACGGATCCAACCAAGTGCTCGGATCCCGCGTAGGCCCAGGCGACATTGCCAATGGCCTCAAGACCCTTAATTTCGAAACCGAGGCCAACACCCAGACGCTAGCCTTCACCGTTACCAACACGGACTCCGACGGTGACGGAACACCTGACAACCTCGATACAGACGACGATAATGACGGGCTCGCCGATACCGTGGAGACTAACAATGGTAACTATGTTTCCAACACCAGTACCGGTACCAATCCATTCATCGCAGATACTGACAGTGATACCTTCCCCGACGGCGGCGAGGTCGGAGTCGGAAGCGATGGCCTGCCGACGACCCCAAGCTTGGGCTATGTCTCCAATCCGAATATTGCCAACTATGGATACATCACTATTCCGGGGAGCTTCACCACTCCGCCTTGGCAGGTGGATGGCTTCGTTGGGAACACCATGGTCCAGGGGAATACCTCAAGCTTGATCACTCAATACGACTGGTCGCTTGATTTCAAGATCACCACGGTCGGCAACATTGAATATAAGTATGCAGCGAACGGCTCCTACACCACCAGTTGGGGCGACGGAGGCGGCAATATCATCAGCACCGTGCAGGCTACCGGTATCCACACATTTGCCTTCAACAATGCCACCCTCGCTCGTTCGTTTATGAGAACGACTTTCCCCAATTCCGGGGCATACCTGGCTGCCTATGCCCTAAGCGCTGGAACGGATGCGGATGCGGATGGCCTCAATAATGAAGCGGAATTTGCGGCAAACACGGACCCAACCAACGCCGATAGTGACGGTGACGGCACCGGCGACGCAACCGACGCGCAGCCCCTGATCGCGCCACCGGTCTCGCGGGACATTGTGTTCAGCGTCAACATGACCGTCCAGCAGGCGCTCGGTGCCTTCAACACGGGCACCGGCAGCGTGGTCGTGAAATTCTTCAGTGGAATCATGTCTGGCCAGCCCGATCTCGCGCTTACAGACGGCAATGCAGACGGTATCTACACGGGCACCCTATCCGCCATTTCCGGCCCTGTTGGTTCACCTTTCGGAACCTACAAGTTTTTCAACACCACGCCAGGTGCTCCAAACACTGGCTACGAAGAGGGATTCGACCGGTCGTTTAATCTGGGTGCTGGCAACACGCCACAGAATCTTGAAGTCGTTTTCTTTGGCAACAACTCCACCTTGCCTTCCGGCTATGGCACATGGGCCAGCGCGAATGCCGGCGGCCAGACTTCAGGTGGGGATTTCGACGGTGACGGCGTGAAAAATGGCGTCGAATACTTCATGGGGCAAACCGGCTCCACTTTCACTGCCAACCCCAGCCTGGTCGGTGGAACCATTACCTGGCCAAAAGATCCCGCCTTCAGCGGCACCTACGAAGTTCAAACGTCAAATAACCTGGTTAACTGGACCAACGTGGAACCTCGCCCAACGCCGACACCGCAAAACACGATTGTTTACACCCCGAGTGGCGTGGCGCCTGTCTTCGTCCGGCTACAGGTAGTCGCTCCGGCTCCTTGAATTCTAACAATTCCCACACGGCCTCGCGAGAGCGGGGCCGTTTTTGTTTACTAAACCGTCTCGCCCGATCGATCCTGATAAATTCTGCCGAAAATCTTGACACCAGTCTGAAAAGTCGGCTTCTTTCCGCCCCGCGCTAAGCGGAAGGCACCCGTAGCTCAGCTGGATAGAGCGTCTGACTACGAATCAGAAGGCCGGGGGTTCGAATCCCTCCGGGTGTACCACTCTCAAAACCCTGCAACTCAAAAGGTTGCAGGGTTTTTTGTGGCTTGAATGGGCATCCAGGCCACCCCCCTGCAACTGTGAAATCGTTGCTACCCCTTTGTGTCCTCCTTGATCATTCCTGTCGGGTCCGCCGATGCCGGAGAATGCAAGATCATCCGTCTTCAAGAAAAAGCGGCACCCGGAACTTATCCGGATGCCGCTGTAGGATCACAATTTCAGAAGCTACTAATCAAAGAGCGAAATCCTTGAGCTTCTTCAGAGCGCGCACCTTGATGACCGTGGTCGCTGGCTTGGCCTTGAATATGACTTCTTCCTTGGTGAAAGGGCTGATGCCTTTACGTGCCTTGACCGCAGGTTTGCGGACGGAAGTGATTTTCAAAAGGCCGGGAAGCACGAACTCGCCGACGGCGTTCTTCTTGACGTGACCTTCGATGACATCGGCAAGGCCATCGAGAACGGCAGCCACTTGCTTGCGGCTGAGTTCGGTGCTGGCCGCGATCTCGTCGAGGATTTGGGTTTTGGAATATCTGTCCTTAATGGTTGTTGGTTTTTTAGCCATGCACGTGAATGCGTGGAAGCAGGCCCGCCTGTCAAGGCTGCTGGAGTGGGAAACCCTGTAATTTCAGGGAATTTCATGAAGAAAGGGCCAAAGACCCTTGAAACAACGGCAACTGCCACCTAACTGCCCATCTGAGCCAAGAAAAACGCCACCCCTCAGGCTTTCCCGTCACCCCAGTTTTTCGGAAACAACACTCCAGACACGTTCCACGTCCAGCTCGTGCTGGCAACGCAGGTCCATCGGGCATTTTGATAGAAAACACGGCGCGCATTCGACATGCCGGCGCACCATGGCGTGGCGTCTGCCAAGCGGACGTTTCCACGCGGGGTCGTTGGGACCAAAAAGCACGACACACGTCGCCCCGGCATGCGCAGCGAGGTGAGGCAGCGAGCCGTCCGCGGCGATGACCAACCCATGCACCGCCAGCAGCGGCAGCACGGCAGTGAGCGGCGCGGCATGGAAGAACTCGACTCCCTCGCCGAGCTTGTCTGCTAGAATTTTCCCCAGCCCACGTCCCCCATCGACGCTTGTCACGGTCACCCGGCGGCCGCTTCTCGTCAGTTTCCCGGCGATTTCCACCCAACGCTCGACCGGCCATTCATGAGTCGGGCCGAAATCCGAACCAGGGCACAGCAAGACAACATCCGCCACCGGTTCGATTCCAAGGTGGCACGGTGCGAAGAATTCCGGCTTGCCCGTCTGAAAGCCCAGCTCTTCGGCAGCGGAAAGATAGAACCGCACTCGGTGTTCCAGTGGGCTGACCGCAAACCCCAGTGGGTGTGTAAGGAGTTTGTTAAACCGCCCGTCTGTCCGCCCAAGTCGCCGGGGGATGCCTGCGATCTTGAAGGCCTCCGCCGCGAAACCGATGTCCCATGCCAGGGAGGCCTGCCAGTTTTCAGAAAGTTCGGCCGCCACCAGCTTTGGCTTCGATTTCGGAGAAAAAGGGATCACCGCAAGCCCCTCGATGGTTTCCCAAAACTCGTGCTGGGTTTCCTGACATAGAATGCCGGCTCCGATCCCGGAAGCCACCATCGCGCGCACCGCCGGCACGGCAAAACACGCTTCATCCCACCGCTCCGGCGCGGCCACCAGCATTCCCCCTTGTTTGGTCGTCACGACGAGAATTAAACGGATCCGCAGTGCCGCCCGCCAGCATGATTTGCGGATTGCCAAGGGCCGCAATGAGGGCTAGCTTTTCGCCCGGCGGTTTTCCGAATCCCGGAGGCCGTCCGCAGAAACGACAACATACCGCTGTGGGATTTTTGGATGCCATCAAACGCTGGCGGTTGGCCCGAATGGGACTTTCGTCGGGTAAAAAACGCCGTGTTCATAGCGAGAATCCGGTCGTCCAGGCCTTGGAAGACAGCCTTTGGGTGAAAATGTCGCTCTATGCCACGTTCGCCGTTGGCAGCGGAGTGCTGGTGCTCAAAGCATCGGAGGGCACGGCGTTTGCCAATGACTCGCTCAAAGGTTCACTCTACGGATTCGTCATCGCGCTGACTGCGATCGTCATGTTTCAGGTCAGCCTGCAGACGTCCTGCCGCCGCAACAGCCGCGTTGTCTTGGTGCTCGGTGGCCTGATCTGCCATCTGCTCATGGTGCGCGTCGTGATGAGCCTGGCGGACCATGGCACGATTCCCGAGGTTTACCGGTTTTTCTTCGTGCCCTTTGCGATGGCACCGATGCTCCACGGAGTTTTGTTAGGCCGGGCGGTCGGATCATTTTCGGCGACCTATGTGACGCTGATCGGCTGCCTGTTGGTGCCACGTCAGGAAGTGCTGCCCTTCATGATCCTGAGTTTGGTCAGTGGCATCACCTGCGTGCTACTGGTCAATCAGGTCCGAAAACGCCTTCAGCTTCTGCAAGCCGGCATCTACGTCGGTGCCGTCACGCTGGTGCTGGGCCTGATCCTCGGCCGCCTCGATATCTTTTCTGTCTTCGGCCCTCAATCGATGCTCCACCTGCAGGATCTTGGCACCGGCAGCGCCGCCGCTTTCGGCACCGCAGTGCTCACAGCCCTCATCATCAGCGGACTGCTGCCGATTTTCGAAGGAGCTTTTCACCTCACCACGGACATCAGTTGGCTGGAACTTAGCGACCTGAACCACAAGCTGCTCCGCCAGATGCAGCTCGAAGCACCCGGCACCTTCCACCACAGCCTGGTCGTCGCCGCTCTGTCAGAAGCGGCAGCCGAAAAAATCCAGGCGAACGCGCCGATGTGCCGAGTTTGTTCTTATTTCCATGATGTGGGGAAATTGAAAAAACCCGGCTATTTCATCGAAAACCAGCACGACGGCGCGGAAAACCCGCACGACACGCTCACCCCGACGATGAGCGCGCTCGTCATCATCGCCCACGTCAAGGACGGCATCGACCTCGCGGTGAAACATAAGCTCAACCCTCGCATCATCGATGTGATTCAGGAGCACCACGGCGACTCGCTGGTCTACTTTTTCTACCGCCGGGCTCAGGATCAGAAACGCGCTGAGCTCGAAAAGGTCGATCGCCGGATCGAAAACCCTGAAGACCTGCCGATGATCGAGGAGAAAAATTTCCGCTACCCCGGCCCTCGCCCGAGCACCCGCGAAAGTGGCATCATCTCTCTCGCTGATAGCGTGGAAAGCGCCTCCCGCTCCCTTCAAAAACCCACTCCCGCCAAAATCCGCTCGCTCGTCGACGACATCGTCCGCACCCGCATCAACGACGGCCAGCTCGACGAATGCCCTCTCACTCTGCGCGAACTTGCCATCGTGAAGGAAAGTTTCTCCATCACCCTCCGCAGCATGCTTCACAGCCGCATCGATTACCCGAAGGATGAAGGCTCGGCGACCGCGACCAAGCGGCTTTCCAATGGCGAGCGCGATGCCACCAAAGGCGGCCGCGTCATCCCGATGCCGAAGCGCGCCTGATTTCCCCCCATCACAAAACCAGGAACCCATGTCGCTCGAAGTCATCATCGGCAACCATCAGCAGGCGACGGAAATCCCCGAAAGCTGGCTGACCGCACTCGAAACCGTCGCCCACGAAGCCGCCGTGCTCGCACTGGAAAACGCGGTGGAAGTCGAATCACCACTCTCTTTTCTCGCCACTCTGGAGGTAGCCCTCGTCGACGATGCCACCAGCGATCAAGTCCACCGTGACTTCATGGACATCGAGGGCCCCACTGACGTGATCACGTTCCATCACGGGGAAATCGTCATCGGTGCCGAAGTCGCCGAGCGCCAGGCCGCCGAATACGACGAGCCGCTCGCCCGCGAGATTCTTCGTTACCTCGTCCACGGCTTGCTTCACCTCGCCGGCCATGAAGATTCCAATCCCGCGGAACGCGCCACCATGGAAGCCGCCCAGGAATCCATCGTCGCCCGCCTCTGGACCGCCGAACTCCGCGAACGAATCTACGCGTGAACCCGGCGTGATACAGACATTCCTGTCTGTTCTTCCTTCTCTAACCATGTCCCGCATCCACCAATCCTTCTGCCGCTGGTGCTATCAGAGTATCCCGCTCGAAGACCTCTGTCTCGCTGCGAAAGACCTCGGCATCCCGTCCATCGAGCTCGTCATGCCCGAGGATCTGCCGCTGTTAGCCAGACATGGACTCACCTGTGCGATGATCAGCTTTCCTGTTGGAAAAACACCGGATGGCACCGAAGTCGGCTGCATTGAAAAAGCCTTCAACCGCCTCGAACATCACGACACGCTTGTTGAAATCTATCAGCACCACATAATCGCAGCCGCGGCGGCCGGAGCAAAGAACGTCATCGTTTTTTCCGGCAATCGCGACGGCCTAACCGATGAAGAGGGCCTTCAAAACTGCGCCACCGGACTCCGTCGACTCCTTCCCCTCGCGGAAGAACTCGGGCTCACGCTCGTGATGGAGCTGCTCAACAGCAAGATCGACCACCCAGACTATCAGTGCGACCGCACCGCCTGGGGTGTCAAACTCTGTGAAACCCTCGGCAGCAAACACTTCGGCCTGCTCTACGACATCTATCACATGCAGATCATGGAAGGCGACATCATCCGCACCATCCGTGAGAACCACCGCTGGTTCACCCACTACCACACCGGCGGCTGCCCCGGCCGCAACGAGATCGACGACACGCAGGAGCTCAACTACCCCGCCATCATGCGCGCCATCGTGGAAACCGGATACACCGGCCACGTCGGTCAGGAGTTCATCCCGTTAGGAAAAGATCCCCTCGCCAGCCTGCGCCAGGCCGTGGAGATCTGCAGCTTCTGACCGGAGCGCGTTCATTCTGAACGCTATCTGCCGCGGTCATCCTGTCCGCCGCTTCATCTTCGCCCGACAGAATGTCGGGCGGGAACAGTCGTCAGAATGACGACGCTCCTCACAGGCCGCTCAGAGCGGCGGCTTGGCAATCGCTTGCGGTTCAGAGAGAGGCAAACCCCCTAACCCGGTTTGATCGTTCAGCATACTCTACAAATCATTGCAATTCGTGCAATGTTTTGTAGAGTCTCCGCATGCAGCCACTCAAGCAACTTTCCGAGACGCTCCGCTCGCTGGCGGGTCCGGAGCATTGCGTTTTTGCGCCGTCGGATCTGGCGGGGGCGGTGCCGGGGTGCGGGCAATTGGCAGTGCTCTTGTCGAGGGCGACCAAGGCGGGGTTGCTGAAGCGGGTGTGCAGGGGGATCTATTTCTATCCGATGCCGGGTTATTCATCGGGGAACCTGCTGTTCCATGCGGCGGCACGGTTGCGGGCGGGTGAGTTCAATTACATCAGTCTGGAAACCGTGTTGAGCGATGCAGGGGTGATCTCGCAGATGCCGATGAACTGGATCAGTCTAATGACTTCCGGCCGCAGCCATGTTGTGGATTGCGGCGAGTATGGGCACATCGAGTTCGTGCACACGGCGCAGCGACCTGAGGAGCTCGGCGGCGAGTTGACGTATGATCCGGACCGGCATCTTTGGAGGGCCTCCGTCCGACAGGCGCTGCGTGACATGAAGGCGACGCGCCGAAGTATGGAACTCGTGGACGGGGAGGTGGCGCGTGAGCTTGTTTGACCAACTCGTGGACGAGGCGCTGAAATCACGCGCGGATCTATCCATTCTGCGCCCTGTTGTGGAAAAGGAACTGCTGCATCACGACATCCTGCGGGAAATGGGCCAAGCGGGATTGCTAACGGCTCTCACTTTTATCGGCGGCACCTGTTTGCGGGCTTGTTATGGTTCCGCCCGGCTGAGCGAAGACCTGGATTTCACAGGGGGAAACAATTTCAAGCGTGCAGACCTGGCCGAACTGGCAAACGTGCTCACCACCCGGTTGCAAACCCGATATGGCCTCCCAGTGAGTGTCAGCGAGCCCATGAAAACCGGAGGCAAGGTCTCCACATGGAAACTGACCGTGGAGACCCGTGCCGGCCAAAAGCATCTTCCGGCGCAACGCATTCACCTCGACATCTGTGCGATCGCCAGCCACGACCCTCGACCCATGATGCTGCGCAATCTCTACGGCGTCGATCTGGGAACCTCCGGTCTCATCCTCCAAGCTCAGAGCCGCGAGGAGATCCTGGCCGACAAGTTGATCGCGCTGGCCTTTCGCGAGAACCGCATCAAAAACCGGGATTTATGGGACATCGGCTGGCTGGTCCAACAGGGAGTCGAGCTGCCCGCGAAATTGATTCCCCTCAAGGTGTTGGATCATCAGCGGAACAAAGCGGAGTTCGCCTTTTCGCTCCAGGAACGTGTGAACGGTCTCAGGAACCAATCGCAGATGCGCGAGGACTTCGTGAAGGAACTGCGCCGATTTCTACCCGCCGCAACCGTGCGCGATACGGTGGGGACTGACGCTTATTGGGGGTATCTGGTGCAGGTGATCGAGGAGCAAGCAGACCGGGCGATCAGCGCGACCATGTGATGAAACCTATGGCTTATTTCACCCCATGCTGGCTCTTGAACGCCTCGGCGGCGGCTTTCGAGGATTCGTCTTTTTTCGGCCAGTTCTGATAGATTCGCATGAGCGTCTTTTCGCGGCCCTCGCCGGGGGGAAGTGTCAGCGCCCACTGCGCGGCGGCTTCGGGTTCGTAGCGGGAAACGGCTTCAGCATAACTGCGGATGGCACTATCCTTCACCGGTCCGGCGGGGGTGGTATTGAGCCAAGCTCCGGCGGCCTGGAAATCGCTTTGAGTCCAGCTGTAGACCATGTTGCGAATGATATCCTCGCGTTTCGCCGCGGGCAGGTTCTCGCCGACCCACTCGACCCATTGGCCGGTCTCGGCACGATTGACATTGTGACGGACTCCTTGAATCAGATTCTCCAACTCAGATGGGTTGAGTTTCGCCGCGGCGATCCATTTGCTGGTAACATCGAATCCTTCCTTGGCCATGTGCATTCCCAAGGAGCTCATGGAACTGGTCACGACATTTTCCCGGGTTTTTTCATCGCCGATGGTGGCAAGATACTCGCG
The DNA here is from genome assembly GCA_031412525.1 of Akkermansiaceae bacterium. Classification (GTDB taxonomy): domain Bacteria; phylum Verrucomicrobiota; class Verrucomicrobiia; order Verrucomicrobiales; family Akkermansiaceae; genus Luteolibacter. The sequence continues at coordinate 22,275 of JANODE010000027.1, forward strand.
CAATGCCGCGAGCGTGGTGGTTCTATCAGCCGGGGTTTTCGCAGCGTTGAGAATTCCATCAACGACACTTTCAGGCTCCTTCAATCCGAGCTCACCGATCAGCTTGAACGCAAGCTTAGGGTCATTGACCGCCGCTCCGGCGACCAGTCCGCGCTTGGCTTCGTCGGTGACGAGGTCAGGATATTTTTCACCATTCTTCCGCACCCAGTCGAGGGCACCTGTGGGGTCATCCTTGGCCCAGCGCGAGAGCGCGGAGGAGATCACGTGTCCGCTCATCTGGTTCTTGCCTAACAAATCGGATGATTCCGTAAAAAGGGCCAGTGCTGCGCGCGGATTCTCACTGGCAAGCGTCATGATGGAGAAAGCGATGAGGCCCTGGCGCGTTTCCTCCTTGAGATCGGTGTTTGAACGCAGCTCGGAGATGAGAAATTTGATCTGCGAAGCATCGAGATCCATCATCCGGTCCATGAATTCCATGATGCGCTTCTGCATCGCTTCGTCAGGCTGCTTGCCTTGCTTTTCGAGCGCTTCCATTTCCCTGGCGAAAGCGATGAAGTCTCTAACCGCATCTTTGGCCGCCACTTCCTTGTTCTCGCGTTCGCTGCGTTTCGTCAGGCGGACGGGATCGTCCGGATGCGTGGGATCGACAGCAATACCTAACAATGCCGCCTCGGCGATGAGTTTATCATGCGTCTCGCGGACGGCAGTGAGCTGCTGATGATCATGCCAGCCGAGCGCTGCGCCGACGGCGAGGATGAGGGCGGAAACAGCGAGGGAGATTTTCATGCAGGGAGCGTGAGGGGTTTATTCGAGGTTCTTGAGGATCTCCTCACGGCGTTTCTCATCGGTGATTTTCCCGGCGAGTTCGCGTGCCTTGTCGCGGTTAGAATAATCCCCGTTGTTTTGTAGAAACCCGGCGAGCACGTCCTGCTTGCCGCTCGCCTCGTCGTATTGCTGCGCGAAAGCAACGGCATCGGCGAATTTCAACTGCCGGTTCCCCTGCACCGCTTGACCGAGGGCCTTGCCGGTGACTTCGTCCGCGGTGCCCGGAGCCTGTCTGTTCACCCACTCGCGCATGGCATCGAGATTTTCGCGGGTGACGGATTTATTAAAGGAATCCATCTGGATTTTCGACACGGCGGCGTCAGCCGCGCTCTCCGCGCGCTCCGTTGAAGTGGCCGAGATGCGGTCCAGGTAGGCGTCCACCGCGGAGTAGCCACCCCGGCCGACCATATGGCTGCTGAGATTGGCGATCAGCTCCGGCTGCTCCTTTTCGGAAACCTGTTCACGGACGAAATCGGCGTAGGCGAGTTGTTCGTCCTCCTTGATCGAGTCGGCGGTGATGGTTTGCATGACGCCGTCGCGTTGGTCTTCCGGCATTGCTTGCAGGCGTTTTGCGGCTGCTTCCGTGTCGGAGCCTATCAGCGCACCGATCATCTGCCCTTCAAATTGAATTCGGCTCTGGCTCCTGCCGTCGAGCGCCTTGCTGTCGAACTTCCCCGCGGCGATCTGTTGGTCGAACCACGCCTGCGCCTGCGCCGGATCCTTCTCCGCCCAGTTTTTCAGCGCGCGGGAAAGCTGCCATCGCATCTGGCTGCGGTCCTCGTCCAGCCGGCCAATGAAACGGGTGAGCGCCAGCTCGGGATCCTTTTCCAGCAGCGGGTTGATGATCATGCCTTCCAACATCGCACGGACTTCGGCAGGCACATCCAGCGCGGCGATTTCCTCTAACGCGGCGACCATTTCCTCCTTGGTCATCGACTGCATTTTCTGTTGGAAACGCATCATCGCGCGCATGTCGCTCATGCCCCCGCCCTGCTGCATCTCGGCCATCTGCACCGCGACTTTTTTCCAATCGATCGCGTCCTTGTCCTTCGTAACTTTGCCCGGAACCGCGGATTTTTTCGACGTAACGGTCGCTGCTAGAGATGACTCGCGGACTGCGGCGATGTGTTTTCGGAGCACCACGCTTTGATGCTCGATGGCGGAAATGGTCTGGCGCTGGCTGCCGATCAATCCGCCAACGATGACGAGCGCGACGACGGGCGGAATGAATGTGATGCTTTTCACCGGTTCCCTTGATCGCGAATTTCACCCGGCCTTGTCAATGAACATGCTGTTGGAATCGCAGGCGATTTCCACCGAGTCCATCAGAGCTTCTTCAGCATCGTAACGCGGCCGGTCTTGTTCCAATCCTCCACGTAGAGATTGCCCGCCTTGTCAAAACTCAGTCCGTGTGGGGCGGTGAAGATGCCAAGCCGCATTTCCGATGGCGGGATGGGAAACTTCGCCCACTGTTCCTTGTTAGAATTATCTCCCAGAAACGCAACAGGCGTGCCGGTCTTGTCGAGGATGGTGACGCGGGACTCGAGTTCCGCGACTGCCGCGTTTTCACCGAGGATGCTAACAGAGCATGGACGGCGGAGGTTGCTGGAATGCACGCCGATCCAGTTTCCCTCGAGATCCACATGAACGAGGCGGCGCTTTTCACGATCTGCGACGAGAAGGCGCGGCTCGCCGAAACGGGAGTCGATCGCGAGGCCATGGGGCGTGTTGAATTGTTTTTCATCAGTGCCTTTGCTGCCGAAAGATTTCAGAAGTTCGCCTGACGCATCGAATTTGTGGATGACATTCGAGCCATAGCCCATGGACGCAAAAACCGAGCCATCCGGAGCCACCGTGACGCCGGTGAGCCCGCCCCATCCGCCGGGGACCTCGCCGGTGGTGGCGTTGGGAATTTCCAACAGCAGCTTGCCGTCCGTATCGATCTTGCAAACGCGCAGCGGCGGCTTGTTGCTGTTGAGTTGGGCGCCATAGATCACCGATTTTCCATCCTCCGTGCGAATGGCCATCGCATGGAATCCCTTGCACTCGGGGGCGATGGTTTTCACCAGTTTTCCATCAGGCTGATAGACGATGACCGAAAGCTCGGAGTCCGTGGAAACATAAACAAGCCCGGTTTGCTCATCAACGACCACGCCACCGTGGGTGGGCCCGATGATTTTACCATCCGGCAGCTCACCCCACTGCGGCACAGCCTCGTAGGACCAGGCTCCATTCCCGGTGTGGACCGCCACCTGTGGACCATCGCCCGGTGAGGTGCCGTGGTCGGGGTGGGCAAGAGCGAGCGGAGCAGCCAGAATGGGGATGAGGAAACGTTTCATGGATTGGTCCGGAACCCATACACGATCGGGTCTGGAAAAATAACAGAAATGTTCATCTGCTGCGAAATTTCGAACTGCCCAGCTTGGGGGGATGTTTGGTTACCTTAGG
>JANODE010000028.1:0-4508 GCA_031412525.1 Akkermansiaceae bacterium
CCGTCCACCCTCATCAAATCCGTGACCCGCAAGGAAGCCGACGCGCTCATCGCCGACGGCACCATTTCCGGCGGCATGATCCCGAAAATCCGCAGCGCCGTGGACGCGCTCAATGCAGGAGTTAGAAAAGTCCACTTTGTCGACGGCCGCCTGCCCCACGCGCTGCTGTTGGAAATCTTCACCGACGGCGGCGTCGGGACCGAGGTGGTGCGGTGAGAGACCGCCACCGGGGAATGCCCCCTTGCGTGCAGGGGACCTTCGCCTAAGCTCCTGGCAGTGATGGGACGGAGAAGTGCGATAGTGAAGGCGGTGCTGGTGCTGGTCCTTGTTTGGGGAGTTGTTTGGGGCATCCGCGCCTATGCCGGGTCCCGGAAAATCACGGCGGAGCGCGTCAACCGCGAGGTCGCAGCTGCAAAATTCGCGGACTGGTCACAGGAAACCGGCGACGCTGCGGAAGCAAAACGCCGCGAAAAAGCGCTGCGTGACATCGCCGAATTGGTGAACCGTCTCGATTTCCAGGAACGCGAAAAAAACCGCGACAACCGTTCGGGCGAAGAGTTTTTCCGCCTGCTCAGCCCGTCCGAAAAAGGGCTTTTCATCGAGCTCACCGTCGCCGAGTCCATGAACAACTTCATGAAATCGCTCGATGCGATGAAACCCGAGCAACGCAAACGATTCGTCGAGCAAGGGCTGAAGGAAATCCAAAACGGCCGCACGCAGGAGGACATGGCGCGCACCGAAGAGATGAGCGGCGAGCTGTTGGAAAAGATCAGTCAGGAGGGCATGCGCGCCTATTTTGAAAAATCCAACGCCGATACCAAGCTGGACCTCGCCCCATTGATGGACGCGATGAACGAAACCATGCAAGGCCTCCGCGGTAACGAATTCGGCCCTCGGAGATGATGAAAAACCGCGGTTTCACCCTGATCGAAATGCTGGTGGTGATCGCCATCATCGGCACGCTTGCGGGCATCGCCTGGCCGATCTCGCAATCCATGATCGGTAAATCCCGCGAAGCCGCGTGTCTCAACAACCTGCGCTCTCTCGGCGTCGGGCTGCAATCCTACCTGCAGGAACACAACGACCGCCTGCCCGTCCTCGAGGCTGGCCGGAAATCAAAAACCGAAGACATCCCGGTGCTCGACACTGCGCTGATCTCTTACTTCGAGTCGTCCGAGGCCTTCAAGTGTCCTGCTGATACGGAATTCTACGAAGCCAGCGGCTCCAGTTATCTCTGGAACTCCACGCAAAGCGGCTTGCTGATGTCGGAGCTGGCGTTTTTCGGCATCAAGGACCGGCCGGACAAGATTCCGCTCATCACCGACAAGGAAGCCTGGCACCTCGGTAAGGTGAATTTCCTCTTCGCCGATCTATCAAGTGCGAACAAACAGCGCTTCGTCGCCGGCAACTAACACTCCAACCACATGCTAGAAGCCACCGGCCTCCACAAATCCTTCGGCGGAAAGCCCGCGCTCAACGATGTTTCCTTCCACGTGAAGCGAGGCGAAATATACGGCATGCTCGGCCACAACGGCGCGGGGAAAAGCACCTCGCTCGGCATCATTCTCGGCATGGTCATGCCGGACGCGGGCGACGTCACCATCGATGGAATTTCCGTGCTGAAGAACCGCTCCAAGGCGCTGCACAAGGTCGGCGCGGTGTTCGAATCGCCGGCATTTTACGAATACCTCAGCGGCTGGGAAAACCTGAAACTGCTCATGAGCTACTCATCCGGCTTCGACGCGAAGGCGGCGAACGATGTGATCGAGCAGGTCGGCCTGACCAAACGCGTGCATTCCAAAGTGCGCACTTACAGCCATGGCATGCGCCAGCGCCTCGCCCTTGCCCAGGCCCTGCTGCCCACGCCGGAAGTGCTGCTGCTGGACGAGCCGACCGACGGCCTTGACCCGGAAGGCATCAAGTGGTTTCGCGATTTCATCCTGCGCCTGCGCGACGAACGCGGAATGACCGTGCTGTTCAACTCCCACTTGTTAGCCGAGGTCGAGCTCATGTGCGACCGTGTCGCCATCCTGCGCGAAGGCAAACGCGTGTTCGAAGGTCCCGTCGGCGGGCTGCATGACGACGCGCTGGTCTTCGAGGTGGATCTCGAACCCTGGGGCACCGCCTGTGGGCTGATCTCCAGCACCGGCGGCGACATCCTCGGGCCTAACCGCATCAGTCTGCGGCACGGATCCGATCCCGCCGCGCTGGTTGAAAAACTGGTAGGCGCCGGCGTGCGCGTGAGCGCGTTTGCCCCCATCCGCCGCTCGCTGGAAGACTTTTACATGGAGCTACTTGGCACCGCCGGTAGCCCTAACTGAGGGATTTTCTGTTCCAAGGCGTGTGGAACGCCTGTTCCAACAGCGAGTCGAAATCGTCACAAGCGGATGCTGTGACGCCTTGTCTATCCGAAGTGGAGTGCCGTGAAGTGGTTGCGGTGATTGTTAGCGATTCCTGATTAACAGGATGCATTTCCATCTGTTGGAGATTCATCATATTTCCTGATATTGGCACGGATCGAGCAGCCGTTAGTATCACGTTTCTACCCCCCCTTGGTCATGGAAATCATTTCCCTCATTCTTAATTGTTTGCGTTTCACCGGGAACATCGCGTGGGGCTGCTTCATCATTCTGGGAGCCACTCCGGCTGCCCGTGCGGATGAATCAGCCGTTCTGGAAGACCACCAGTCGGCGTTGTTTTCATGGGACGAGATGCTGGTTCCCCCGGCGGCTGAAACCTTCACCGTCCCGGACGACACGGTTTTGCAGGCTTTCCGGCACGGTCCTCTAACGCCGCGAGAGGAATTTTGGGATCGGGATCAACGCTGGGCCGGTGTGCTCCGAGGGGCCGGCGCGGAAGAAGTTCCCGCCTTTGCCGATTTCGTCACCTCACTGAAATGGAAGTCCGATGGTGGGTCTGATCCGGCGTTGGAATGGATCGCGACACCAGAGCCACTGCTTGCCCTTGCCGGACTATCGCTGAGTGGGATTTTCCTGTTCCGCTGCGCTGGCCCGCACCGCAGATCTGGACTCCGGGGACCTGGCAGAAAAGCAAATCTTGCCTGAGTGGGAAGGCTCGGGTGAAGCCGTGATTTACCATGCATGAGCTGCATGCGATTCCTGCAATGATTTCAGGTCATCGCCATCGCTGGCACGTGAGCAGCGGATCAGGAAGAACTTAATTCGATGAAGATGAAACGATTGCGACATCGAATCAGAAGATGGCACGCATCCAGCAAACTTCCGTAGGTCGGCTCGCATTTCGTTAGCTGATCCGCGCCGGGGATCCGGTCCTGATTCAAATGGAAACCCTATCGTACCTTACTGACTGGCGGTCCGCCCATTGCCTGCCTCGTCTCATTACCGTCGTACTCACTCTGATGGTGATGTCATGCCAATCACGTGCGGGTGATCAAACGGATCCGCCGATTTTCAACTGGGAAATAGCGCCGAGCTTGCGAGTTCCATCGTCCACGGCTGGCGAGGACGACGTGTTCCGGAAAATTTTCTCCACCTCCACGGCGGAGCCGGAACCGTTCTGGGATCGGGATCAGCGGGCCAAAAAGCCGGTTTCGTCGAACCAGGTTGCCACCTTGCTCGGTTTCCCGCAGCGGCTGGAAGTCGGGTTGAGTAAAACCGGGTTGTCGGAGAAAGGCATCGATTGGAATACTGTGCCGCAATTCGCGGCAATTATTTTTCCGTGCCTTGCCTCATTGGCGGGGTCGTTGCTTCTCAGCCAGAAATCATCGAACTGGCAGATCGTACGCTCGCCCGAATCCGCCGGCCACGCTTGACGTCGCGGGGCTGGATTGGAAAAGCCGCCGCCAGCGAAATGTTGACTGCGGCGTTTCCGGTGTATGAGTGGGGCGCGCGGAAACGATCCGTGTTTTGCCCTTCATGCTTTTCCTCCAACAACTCCGCGGCGAGCTCCGCAAACTCTTCGCCAGGCCGCGGACCTGGATGGGATACGGAGCCTTCCTCGTGATGGAGGCGGTGATCCTGTTCGTTTACAAGCTGGACAAGGTGAAGAACTACAACCGCGGCATCGTCGAGCGTAACGGCTTGGATTTCAGCACTTACTACAGTTCGCTGACCATCACGTTCACGATCATGCTGCTGAGCATGTTCGTGCTGGGCTCGGTCTATTTTGCGCTCGTTGCAGGGGACATCGTGGCGAAGGAAAACGAAGATGGAAACCTACGCCTCGTTTTTGCGCGCCCGATTTCGCGGCTGCGGCTGCTGGTCGTGAAATACAGCGCGATCTGCCTCTACACGTTCTCGTTTGTGTTTTTCGTCGGCATTTCCGGCTACTTGATGGCGGTCGCGGCGATCGGTTGGGAGGGCGGGCTGTTCGTGATGGAGCCCAAGATGAAGGTCTTCGCCGCGTTTCCGGAATGGTCGGAAGGTGCGATGCGTTTGGGGCTCTGCGCGTCAGGGATCGGGCTGAGCATGATCACGCTCTCGTCGATCGCCTTCATGTTTTCCTGCTTCAGGATCAAGCCGGCCGCG
>JANODE010000029.1:0-20042 GCA_031412525.1 Akkermansiaceae bacterium
GAAGCTGGCATTCTCGATCAAACACACGGCGCTGGATTTCTGGCGGCATGTGAAGGTCAACGAATGCCTGACGCGTGGAAATCATCCGCAGATCATCGAGGTCCAGTGCCAGCGGGAGTATGAAGGGAAGGGGGCCTATCCGAATTATGTGATGGACGGCGTCATCAATGGCTTTGAGGAGAATCGGGTGAAAATCGGATTGAAGGATCTAATCGAAAATCCGAAAATCCTTGGCGTGTATTCATGGTCGCGGGGCGGTGGGTGGTACGGGCCATACATCACCAATGAGCTATGGCCGGATTTGAATTCATACGTCCTGGCACGTTTCGTCCGTGATCCCTCACGCGGCGAGGAGCATGTTTTCCACGAGTATGCGTCTGATAGACTCGGGCTGACAGGTGAGGATATCTATAATTTCCGTGAGCTTTGCCTTTTATCCGCACAGGCTGTCTTGAAAGGCCGGCATTGCGCAGCTTTCGACCAGATGTTAGGAGAGGAGGTCCTGCCCACTGCCTGCTGGATGCGTGACGATCGGCTCGGTGGGCGCGAACAGCTCGCCCTAGTGCTGGAAACCCTGGCGGGTCATGGAAAGATGGATGAAGCGCTGGCAGAGAAGGCCGAGGCGGTGCGGATCTGGGAACGGATCGTGGACATCGCTGACAAGATCAAGTGGCCGCCGGGTGCCGATGGTGAGTTTGCGAAGGTTTCTTCGGTCTATGGTCTGTTGCTGTTCCGCATCGTTCATCATGGCTGGCGGGTGATGATCGAGGGTTTTCGTGACGATGATCCCGTTGCTCTGTCGGACGCGATCCGCAGCTACGACGGGTCGTGGATCGACTATCGGAAACTTGCTGCTTCCCCGCAGTGTCCGAGCTTGTATCTAGGTGAATATTTCAGTCTTCCAGGAATGCCGTCCACAAGTGGATTGCATGACTCAGTCGCATTTTACAAACCTCAAAACCAATCATGAATCGTTACCATTACCTCATCCGGCTGTTCGCAATGGCGGCGGTCGTCACATTTTGCAACGCGGAGGATGTGCCACGGATGCTGCCAGGCGAGCTCTCGGCGGAAGATGTTCTAAATGGTGCCTATCCGTTTCCTGCATCCCCGGAGTTTCCTGTCACTTACGATACCAAGGGCTTTGCGGCTGAGCGCGTGTCGAAGGTTCCTGCGCCGGGTGTGCATCCTCGCATTTTGCTCAGTCCGGAGGATTTGCCGGATCTGCGGCGTCGTTTGAAGGAAACCGAAACAGGCCGTGCCTTGTATGCCACGCTGCGGAAGCGGACGGACGGGGCACTCCGTGATCCGAAACAATGGAGCAGTCAATTGTATGAGAAATTGTCTTCAGGCGATGAGGCGGGGGTTCTTGCTCTCGTGAGCGAGAACAAGGGATTTCCGGGAGGTATCGGACACTATCAGCCGTGGATTTATGCCATCGTGATGGAGGCTTTCGACGCGATGATTTCCGAGGACGAGGTGAAGGGGCGGAAGGCGGCCACCGCCATCGCAACCTACGCGGCATTGATCCGTCCGAATCTGGAGACGGTTCTATCGGGACCGATGAACGATGATGTCTGGCGCGCGAAGACCTCCGGTCCAGTGACGGGTGTGGGCGGCGGGGACCAGGGGATGCGCGAGGGCGTGGGTGGGCATTTGTTAGGATATGCCTACGACTTCGGCCACAACTTCATGACCGATGCCCAGCGCACGACGGTGCGTGGCGTGATTTCCACGGCTACCAAGGGGCGCCTTTGGTTGGGCGCGAGGTTGCCCCATCATTTCAGGAACTGGAACTGGATCGTCGTCGGACTCCAGCAGCCTTTGCTGGCACTCGCGATCGAAGGCGAGGAGGGATATGATCCCCGTGTTTACAAATTGGGAGTGGAAATCGCACGGGACTATCTGAGCTACGCGATTTCGCCGACGGGTCAATCGACCGAGGCGGTCGGTTACACACAATTCGGACTGGTTTGGGCGAATCCGTTTTATGTGGCGGCCACCCGGCGTGGGGACAATCTGCTGGCACACAGCCATCACCGGGCGATGTTGGATTGGTATCTGCAGTCGATGGAGCCGAGCATGGACCGGTTCACCAGCCACGGCGATGGTGGCGATGGTCCACCGACGATTTGGACGCTCGCGATGTGGCGTTACTTTTATCCTCGGGATCCAAAGGCGGATTTTCTGTGGCAGTGTTTCTCACTCAAGTCGGAAGGCACACCGTTGGCTGCGAACGCTCTCGATGTGAAAACGGATGCCGCTACAAAACATCTGCCGGTGGCTGATAGGTTCAGCCCGTTTTCTGGAAACTTTCACATCATCGAACCGATGTTGTGGGCGGATGACTTCATGAAGGATGATGCCGGGAAACCGGTGAACTATGCGGACGGCGCGAAGCTTGACCTGCCGACGATGATGTTCGATCCCGTCCGCGGTTCCCTCAACGCGCGCAGCGGCTGGGACAAGGATGCGGCGACGATGCAGTTCGAGTGCAGGATCGATTCCGTGGGGGCCAGCCACGAACATGCAGACCGGGGAAACTTCACGTTCTTCGCCGATGGCCGGGCGTGGGCAAAGGATAATTTTCGCTCGGTGGAAACGCGGCATCATAACAATATTCTAATCGACGGGCTCGGTCAGGGTTATTGGCCCGGTCCCGGCGAGTGGTTGAGCCATGAGGAAAAGGGTGATCTGGTTTTTGCCAGCGCGGATGCGAAGGAAGCTTACAACTGGTGGTGGCCCAAACAGATCAAGGATGAGAAGCAGGACTTCGTTAGATTCAAGTATCCTCGCTGGAAAAGCTATGCGGCGGAAGCCATGCAGTTTCAGAAGGAGTATGCGGGCGTTCCCATCGAGCGCGACAGCCGTCCGGCGGTGGAGGCGTTCTGGAAGGGCTTCGGGAAAACCGACCCGCGACTGTGGGACGAGGACTCGTGGCCGGTTCGCCTGCCGCACAATCCGGTTCGCCGTGCGTTCCGAAGTGTGGTTTTCCAACGGGGCGAACATCCGTGGTTGCTGGTGGTCGATGACATTCAGAAGGACGACAAGGAGCGCCTTTACGAGTGGCTGATGCAGACCGGAATGAATACCGAGATGATTTCCATGTCCGGCAACGACATCATTCTTGGAGATGCCACTGTGGCGAAAAATGCCGATGGCGAGCCCAAGCCGGCCAAGGGCCAACGGCAGCTTTTGGTCCGAATGCTTCAACTCGGAAACCCAGCAGACCCGCATCTTTACACTTCGAGGCCCTCAAGCCGTCTGGAGACTTTCGAGCGCAAGGACACGCTGTTGCCTGAGGCCACGGAAGGTGCGTTAAGCGGTTCTAGAACCTTCGGATTGGACAAGCGGCTGGTGCTGGCGAGCCGGTCGGTGTCGCCGGATTTCAAGATTTTGCTTTTCCCTCACCGGCATGGCGACCCGCTTCCCGTCACCACTTGGAATGAAGCGCGTACCAAGCTGGGCATCGAAGCAGGCGGGGAAAAGCGGACGCTGACATTCACGAAAAACGATGCGGGACGCACGTTAATTTCCGAGAACTAGCTCCCAATCGGTCGAAGTTAAGGGAAACGACGCAAAAGCGCCCCCCTCTGACGCAACAAAACCCCTCCCCGAATCGGATTACGGGGACATCATGAACTCCTCTGATTGATCACAAAAGAAACATCCACTTCGTTCCGTCTCGGAATCCGGGCTCATGACATGGGCTGCTTTTCCGCAGACGAACTCGCGCGCAAGGTAAACGCGGAAGGTCTTGAGTGCGTCCAGTTGGCACTGGGCAAGGCCATCAAGGGGGTGGATTTGCGACCCGGTGTGATCAATTCCGGAATGGCGGCGGAGACCAGCGCCGCATTCGCGCGGCATGGGGTGGGGATCGAGGTGATGGGTTGTTATATTAATCCGATCCATCCGGATGCGGCGGTCCGCAAAACCTTGTTGGGTCTTTTCAAGGAGCATCTGCGTCATGCCCGCGAGTTCGGCTGCAATATCGTGGCTTTGGAAAGCGGGTCATTGAATGCCGATCAATCGCCCCATCCGGGCAATGCCGGGGAGGCGGCCTATCAGGAACTTCTCGGCAGCCTCGAGGAACTGGTGGCGGAAGCGGAACGCTGCGGCGTGGTGGTCGGCATTGAGGCGGTGACTTCTCATGTTCTATCAACTCCGGAGAGGATGCGCCGTCTGCTGGACGCCATCCCATCGCCCCACTTGCAAGTGGTTTTCGATCCGGTCAATCTTTTCTCATTGGCGAACTGCCTGGAACAGCGGGAGATCATGCGGCGGTCGTTCGATCTGTTCGGCGGGCGCATCGCCGTGGTGCATGCGAAGGATTTCCGCATCGCCGATGGAAAACTGGTCACATGCCCTGCTGGAACAGGTATGCTGGACTACGGACTCCTCCTCTCATGGCTCGCACGCCACAAGCCGGGGATCGCGCTCTTGCTCGAGGAAACCGGTCCGGAACAAATCGCCGCGTGCGGACGATTCATCTCAAACCAAATGCTCTCGCCCATTTCATGAAAAGCCCTCTCGAAACCGTCAGGAGCATCGGAGACAAACTCATCCGTGACACGCCCTTTGAATATCGCCTGGAGGTCAAGCCGGTGGTGCATTCCTTGGATCGCATGCATTGTGTGGATTTCGGCAGGACTTTCTGCCTCGGTCGGCCTGCGGTGGCCTATGCCTGGACGAGTTTGAATTCGCCCGGGGAAATGATCCTAACACTTGATGTGGAGCACAACGACGGGTGCAGGATCTGGCTGAATGGCGAGGTGGTTTACGAAGAATCGGGTGATCGCGACATCCAGCTGCGTTTCGACGAGCGGAGCATCGGCATGTCCCATGAAGTCAAACTGGCGCTGCGCCCCGGAGCGAACTCGCTGCTTGTGAAATCCGAAACCCGTGGCAAGGAGTGGGCGTTCTACATGCAGCCGCCCGCCACGAACGGCGCGGTGCTGGAGGATGCTTCCGCACATGTCGAGATCGGTTTGAGCGGCGTGGCGAATATCGACCGGAAGGTGGCCGAGCTTTCCAACTGGCTGGTGATCGGTTCGTTTCCGAATCCCGTTGATGGACAAGATCGCGTCGGCTTGCAAACGGTTCATGCGCCTGAGTGCGAGTTTCTGTTTGGCAGGATGTATGAGGGGATCAACGGCGCGGTGACCTGGACCATCCCGAAAGTCGAGGTGCTCGGCGGGATGATCGATCCGCTGCCCTGGGGCACGAATTACAGCTGGAATTATCACAATGGCGGCGTGGCTTGGGCGATGCAGGAACTTTCCGAACTGTCGGGTGACTCCAGTTATTGCGACTATGCGTCGCGTTTCTGCGACTTCCATCTGGATGGCATTCCGTTCGTGGAACACCAGGTGAAGGAGTTGAATGCGGTGGATTCGGCGAACCATTTCATCATCGACACGCCGCTGTTGGATTTCACGTTGGCACCCTCGCTTCCATTCATCAATCGACTGCGAATGGAAAGTGTTTTTCCGGGCAGGGAAAGGTATTTTCACTGGGTGGAGCGGATGATCCGGTATGCCCGCGAGGAGCAGGTCCGTCTCCCCGGTCATGGGATTTTCACCCGTACCACACCGTTCAAATTCACGACGTGGGTGGACGACATGTTCATGGGCATTCCTTTCCTCATGCAGGCATCGCTCTACCGCGATGGTGCGGAGGATGGCGCGGTATTCATGGATGACGCAGCCCAGCAGGTTTTGGAATTCAATTCTCAGGTGTGGGACGAGGAAGCGGAGCTTTACATGCATGCCCGTTATTTTGGAAATCCGGCGAAGCTGCCGCATTGGTCGCGCTGCAACGGTTGGGCGAGCTGGGCGATGAGCGAAGTGCTGGCCCACCTGCCGCCATCTCATCGGAATCGCCCGATGATCCTTGCCCATTTCCAGAGACACTGCGCGTCCTTGTTGCGGTTCCAGAGCGAAAGTGGGCTGTGGCCAAACGTGCTCGATGTTGCGGATTCGCCGCTGGAAGTCTCGGGTTCCGCCATCTTTGTCATGGCCATGGCGCGCGGTGTGATGCGCGGCTGGTTGGATGACGCCGTATTCCGCCCTGCGGTGATCAAGGGATGGGAAGGGCTGGATGCTCAGATCGACCCGGATGGCACGGTCCATGGGATCTGCATGGGGACCATGTGCACCGAGGATGTGAACTATTACATCAACCGCCCGTTTTACGACAACGACACCCACGGTCTATTTGCGGTCCTGTTCGCTGGAATCGAGATGGAACGACTCCTCGCGGCAGAAACGATTTCGGACATCCGCGTGGGCGACCCTGCCAACCGCCTGATGCCGGCGACCGCATGAATTCATACTGAATTGCATTGAATGACGATGTCTTCGTGTGTTCCCTCCAATCAGAACCCAGCCCGTGACGTCGAAAAAAAAGCGAATCGCCCTGATAGGACTGCCCGTTCTGCAATCGGTCAACAACCTCAGCAACTCGGCCATCGCCCGGCGCGCGGAGGAGGGGGGCGACTGGCGTTTCGTTCTTAGCGCCGAGGCTTCGGTGGATGCGTTCAAGTTCCTCCGCACGCTCGACTGTGATGGTGCCATTGTACGCATCATGAATACGGCGATGCTTCGTGAGGCGAAAAAGGTCGAGTTTCCTATCGTCAATGTTTCCTCGTGGCTGGAAAGGCCCGGGGTGCCCACCGTGCGCCACGATTACGACGCGGTTGGCCGGATGGCTGCCGAGCATCTGTTGGAGAAAGGATTCCGCCGCTTCGGTTGTGTGGTGGTCTCCGGGGGGTGGTTCATCCAGCAGCGCTACAACGCAATGGTGAAGACTCTCCGGGAGCACGGAGCCAGTTTGGATACTTTCCACCTCCAGACCACGATGCCGGATGTCGTGCAGCCGATTGCACCGGCGGAGAGGAGGAGGTTCATCGAATGGGTGAGAACCATTCAGCGACCGGCCGCGCTGGTCCTGATGGATGACTGGGACGCTCCCATGTTGATAGAGCTTTGTCGCGAGGCGGGCTACGAAGTGCCGCGTGACCTGGTGATGATTACTACCGGCTGCCATAGCGAGGTCCTGCCGCTTTGTCGGGTGCCTCTCAGCGCGGTGCAGGAGGATCAGGAACTGCAGGCGAGACTCGCTGTCGGCTGCCTTGATGTCCTGATGGCGGACAAACAGCCCCGCGACACCATGATCAGCGTGCCGCCGCTTGGCGTTGTTGAACGGGCGTCCACCTCCACCATGGCCATCGAGGATCGTGAAGTGGCCCACGCCGTCGAGTTCATCCGGGCCCATGGCTTTGAGGCCATCAATGTGGCTGATGTCTGCGGGCGCGTGCAGGTCTCGCGTGTCACGTTGGAACGGCGTTTTCGTCACGTCATGGGAGTGACGATGCACGAGTATTTATCAGAACGTCGGGTGCGCCGTGCCAAAGAAATGTTGCAGGAAGATCCAGCCCTCAGCCTTCAAATGATTGCCCAGCAATGCGGCCTCGCCGACCGCCGCCGCTTGAACCAGGTTTTCGTCAGCGCCGTGGGCATGACTCCGGCCGCCTGGCAGATCGAGAATACACGATAGATCGAGGCGGCGGGGAACGACGCAAAATGGCACGTCTCCGCCGTAATATCGCCCCTTATCGGAATTCCGCTCCGTAGTTTGATACTGGTTAAGCCGGAAAGCGGACATCCCGCTGTGCGTAGAAAAATCCGAACGTGGATCCGCCAATCCGTTTCCCACGCATCGAATCCACCGCTCCATGAAACCCACCACTGCTTTCCCGCTCATCGCCGATCGGCTCTCGCACAACGCCGTCGAAGTCCACCATGGACCACCATCGGGATCACCACTTGGGCCGCAAACACCGCCGATCCGGAAAACTCTTCGCGACTTCGTGTCACCGTGCCATGACTTCAAGTCTATCAGATCCATGAGGAAAATGCTTCAATTCATATCATGGCTTCTCGCGGGCACTGTGTTGGGCGGTTCCGTTTTTGCGAAGGAGCAGAAGGGCCATGGCCTGGGTCTCTTTGTTTCACCCGCCGGGGACAACACCCGCGATGGTCGCAGTGAGGCCACTGCATTCGCATCCCTCGCTCGTGCCCGTGACGAAATCCGCAAGATCAAATCCACCGGAGGCTTGCCTGACGGCGGCGTGCGCGTCGAGATCCTCGGCGGGAAATACGTGCTGCGGGATTCCCTCGAATTCACCGTTGCGGATTCCGGTAATTCCAAGGCTCCGGTGGTCTATCAATCATCAGGGAATCAGAACGTCGTGCTTCTCGGCGGGCGGGTTTTGCAGCCGTCCGAACTGGTGCCTGTCACCGACGAGGCGATGCGCAAGCGACTGGATCCCGCCGCCCGCGACAAGGTGCTCTGTGCATCCATCGAGAAACTCGGGCTTGCCCACGCAGGTCCGTATCCTGAAAAATTCGACGACCACGGTGGACTCTTCGAATTGTTCTGGAACGGCAAGCGCCTGCCGATCTCGCGCTGGCCTAACGAAAGTTGGACGACGATGAAAACCGTCGTCGTCAATGGTGACAACAAGATTCCGGGTATCTTTGAATACCGCGACGACCGACCGGCACGCTGGGTGGGCAATCCCAACGTCTGGCTCAAAGGCCAGTGGCGCGTCGGCTGGGACGAACCGGCGATCAAGGTGGCGAAAATCGACACCACCGCCCGTCAGATCACTCTAGCCAAAGGAATCCAAAACGGTATCGGCAACAAATACAAGCGTCCCGCCGGCGACGGCAAGGAGCCATGGTGCGCGATCAACCTACCCGAGGAAATCGACAAGCCGGGCGAGTGGGCCATCGATTTCGTCGCCCGCACGCTCTATTTCTGGCCGCCAGATGGAGCGGGCGAACTCAGCATCTCGCAGCTCGACAAGCCGATGATCTCGCTCAACGGCGCAGCTCACGTGAAGTTCGTCGGCCTGACTTTCGAATGCTCGATGGGCGACGGTATCGTGATGGAGAAGGCCGAGTCCAACCTGATAGCAGACTGCACCTTCCGCAATCTGGCCGGGAACGGCGTGATCCTCGATGGCTACCGCAGTGGCGTGCAAAGCTGCGACATGCACGACCTCGGAGCCGGCTGCATCCGGATATCCGGTGGCGATCACAAGCAGCTAACTTCTTCTGAAAATTTCGTGCTCAACAATCACCTGCACCACTACGGAAAGTTGAAAGCGATGTATTCCGCCGCGGTGGATGTCGGATTCGGTGGGGCTCCGAGCGCGGTGAACCACAAGGTGGCGGTGGGCGTTCGCGTGGCTAACAACCTGATCCACGACGCACCTAGGGATGCCGTACTTGTTTCCGGTCAGGACCATCTGTTCGAGCTGAATGAAATCTATCGCTGCGGTTTCGCCTCGGCGGATGTCGGCGCGTTTTACTCATGGCTCGACTGGACGATCCGCGGCGTGGTCATCCGTCACAACTACATCCACAACACCGTCGGCGGAGTGAATCCCGACGACGGTGCGTCCGGCAGTCTCATCTATGGCAACATCTTCGCCGGGCCACGCACCGGCGTCTGGATCGCATCAGGCTCCGATCACACGACGACAAATAACATTTTCGTGAAATCGGAGGGACCGGTTTTTGGCATCGACGATCGTGGCATCTCACGCGGGTATGCGACGAATCCAAAGCTGATCAACCCGGTGAAGGAAATCGAACCCACCCGCGAGCCGTGGTCCAACCGTTTTCCCGAGATGGTGAATCTGTTGGAGAGCCGTCCCGAGCTTCCCTTGCGCACCCGTTTCACTGGAAACCTCGTGGTGATTCAGAAGGGTGATCCGTTCGTGCTGAAGGTAAAAAAAGAGACCAAGGCGAATCCTGCGATTTTCGAGGAGGGGAACAACCTTGTCACCGCCGCGGATCCCGGGTTCATCGATGTGGCCAACGGAAATCTCGCTCTGAAGCCGGACTCGGAGGTCTTCAAGAAGATTCCCGGATTCAAGCCGATCCCGTTCGAGAAGATCGGTCTCATCAAGGACGAGTATCGACGCGAGCTGCCCGCTGCTGATGTGACCAAGCGACCGAAGAACAATCCGATGTTTCAAAAGGAAGACGAGAAAAACTTCGGGACTTGAGAGTCATGATTCACAATCCCATTCTAACCGGTTTCAATCCCGACCCGTCGATCTGCCGCGTGGGTGATGATTACTACATCGCCACCTCGACGTTCGAGTGGTTTCCGGGCGTGCAGATCCATCATTCGCGGGATCTGGCGAACTGGCGTTTGTTAGGCCGCGCTCTCGACCGCGTCTCACAACTCGACATGCGCGGCTGCCAGAACTCCGGCGGTGTCTGGGCGCCGTGCCTCACTCATGCGGATGGGAAATTCTGGCTGCTTTTCACCAATGTCCACCACCACGCTCCGGGCGTCGTCATGGACACGCCGAACTATCTGGTCACTGCGGAGCGAATCGAAGGCCCGTGGAGCGAGCCGGTGTTCCTGAATGCCAGCGGTTTCGATCCCAGTCTGTTCCATAACGTTGACGGAAGGAAATACGTCGTACAAATGCAGATGGGCGAGGCGCTGACGACCACACGCTTCGATGGCATTTGGCTGCGTGAGTTCGATGTGGTGAAAAACGAGTGGATTGGCAAGCCGTCGAAAATCTGGGAGGGCAGCGCCATCGGCATCACCGAAGGCCCGCATATCCTGAAGAAGGACGGATGGTATTACCTGCTCACCGCCGAGGGAGGCACTTCCATGCGCCACGCCGTCAGCGTCTGCCGCAGCCGCGATTTGCAAGGGCCTTACGAAATTCATCCGGACAACCCGATCCTCACCTCATTCCAGAAAGATGATCTAACGCTCAAGTCCGCGGGACACGGTTGTTTCGTGGAAACCCAGAACGGCGAGTGGTTCACCGTGCATCTCTGCCAGCGCCCGTTGCAGCGTCCGGGTCTTCCGGTGATGGAGAGGGAAACCAACAAATCGGTTCCGCTCGGTCGTGAGACCTCCATCCAGAAACTCCGTTGGGATGCCGATGGCTGGCCGCGCCTCGCCCACGGCGACACCTCGCCGCGCGAAACCGTGGAGTGTGACCTAACAAAGCAGCCGTGGCCTCCGGATGTTCTGCGCGATGACTTCGACGGACGATCACTGAACCACCATTTCCAAACCTTGCGCGAGCCGCCGGATGAGTCTTGGTTTTCCCTCAAACGCCGCAAGGGCTGGGTGAGTTTGAGAGGCCGCGATTCGCTTGCTTCGACATTCGACCAGAGTCTCGTTGCCAGGCGCTTGCAACACTTCCGCGCGAGTGCCGAAACCTGCCTGTCTTTTCAACCATGGAACTTCAAGCAGGCCGCCGGGCTCATCGCCTATTACGACCGGTTCCACTATCATTACTTCCGTGTCACTTCGGCGGGCGAGGGGAGGGTGAAACTCGGCGTGATCTCGTCTGAAAACTCCAAGGCCAGCTACGTCCACGCCGTCGAACTTCCCATCGCCTCTGCGGAGAAACTGTTCCTGCGGATGGCAAACAACGACGCCGAACTGCGATTCTCCTGGTCCACCGACGGGGTCGCATGGAATGAGGTAGATCACGTCTTCGAAGCCACGATGCTCGGCGATTGGGTTTCTCCGCACAGCAATTTCACTGGTACTTTCTGGGGCATCTGCTGTCAGGATCTGTCCGACCGCTCCGCTTGGGCGGACTTCGACTATTTTGACTATCAGCCGAACGATTGAAGGGGGGATCGTGAAAGCCGGCCGGTTCACGACAGCCCATGGCATCAACAGCATCGTTCTGAATCCGACTCTGTCATGACTCGTTGGCTGATCGACGTAAAATGACCCGCCTGCGCCGCAAATCCGCCCCTCTTGACGTGACGAATCGTCCGGGCACCCTGCCGTAACGTAGCAGCTCATGATTCCCTCCAGTGCCGCCGGGGGAACAGCTATCATCCATTCCGACATGAATACCCGCCGACTTTCGCTCTTGACCCTGCTCGCGTTGACGCTTCCGGCGCTTTCACAGCAGCCGCCCCTGCCGCCGCCGCCGCAGGATCGCGGGCTTCCCTACACGAGGTCCGCTGATGCGGCGGCATTGGACGAGATCAAGGGAGGGATCGCCGTTTTTATTGGCAGCCGCTACGGATATGTGAATGGCTTCAGGGTGCGGCTGGACGACAAGGACCTGCTTCGTGCGGAAGCGGTCCTGAAGGATGGTGTGGTGTATGTTCCGGGTCCGTTTGCAGCGCTCGTAGGCGTGAAGGAAATCAAGCCCGCGCCGGTGCCGCGGGATCTCGTCGCCATCGCGGACCGCTGGGTCTACTCTCCCGGCCAATTGCTAGGAAAGCAGGATGGTTCACCGACAGTCACGTCCGGCGGAAATGTTCGCAAGCTGGAGGTGCGCGGCGCTATCTATCTTGCGCTGGATGATGTGGCGGCTGACAAAGGGCTGAAAATCACCCGGCATCCCCGTGGCCTGATCTATCTGGGGGACAGCGGAATCTCCTTTGCGCCGGGCGAGGAAGCGCTTCTGGATTCGGTCATCACGCTCTTCGACACGCCGGAAAAATTCGCCGATCCGGACATCGCGACCCGGTCCATCCCGAATCTAACCCGCCAAG
Organism: Akkermansiaceae bacterium; assembly: GCA_031412525.1. Taxonomy (GTDB): domain Bacteria; phylum Verrucomicrobiota; class Verrucomicrobiia; order Verrucomicrobiales; family Akkermansiaceae; genus Luteolibacter. The sequence goes on from JANODE010000029.1 coordinate 12,576, forward strand.
GCAAGTGGACGGACAACGTCAAGGTCACACCGGAGCAACTGGCCATCCTGAACGGCCCGGAAACCGACTGGCCGTCCGCGCCGCAAAAAGATTACGATCTCAGCGGTTTTGATCAAAGTTTACTTGGATCGAAGGTGCCTGCCCCGGGGGTCTATCCGCGATTGCTGTTTACCAATGAGGATGTGCCGATGCTCGCCGCGAGAGTGAAGTCCACGACCGTTGGTAAAATGTCGCTCATCGAGATGGAGCATCTGTTCAAGAAGAGTTTCTGGGATCCGGCAACGAGTGACGGTCAGGTTTTCCGTAAACTTGCGACCGGCGATCTCGCCGGATTGGAATGGCCGGACGACGTGCGGCCGGAGCAGATTGCCACTTTTAATACCGCCCAGCAGTTTAAAGGACAGAAGCAGGGGATTTACAATTCACACATCGCTTACGTCCCTGAATGCCTCACCTCGATGGCGCTCTACTGCCTGCTTGCAAACGACAACGAGCACGGTCGACAGGTCGCCGCGGCGGTGGCGAACTATTACAAACTTCGCGAGCCGATGATCGACGAATGGCTTAAGATCAGCGATTCGGAATTCGGTTCCTCACTGCGCAAACCGGATGGCACGTTGGTGGAACTCAATGCGATGGGTGCACGCACACATTGGCGAAACATCCACGGCCTGGTAGCGCACATGAACCTCGGTCTTTCGCTGGATCTGGCAGGCAAGTGGATGAACGCGGACCAGAAGGATCTCATGCGCCGCGTGATCGCCAAGGCGACCTACGGACGCCGCTCTCATGGGCAGGATGGCCCCGTTAGATTTCGAGACGTGAACTGGATGAGCTGGGATCTGCCGCATTTCATCGCTGTCGCGGCGATCGAGGGGCTGCCGGGCTTCGACTCGGAGGCCTTCGCATCCGGGGCGGAAAGCACGCGCGCGTTCTGCGATTGGGGGATTGGTGACTCCGGCGTGATTTTCGAAAGCACTGGAAAAAACCCCGCCGCGCTGCAGTTTCAACTGCTCTCCATGGTCATCATGGCGCGGCGCGGGGAGAATTTGTTCGGCCACCCGCACTGGCGGAAACTTCTGGAAGGCTCCATCCAGATGACCTCGCCCACCGGCCGCGTGATGGTCAATAGCGGCACCCAATACGGCCCCTACAGTCGCCAGAAACTCTCGCGCTACATCGCCGCGGAACTGAAGGCATTCTATCCGAAAAGCCCGCTGGCCGATTACTGGCTGACCACCTTCATCGAAGAGCCCGGCGCCGATCCGAATGATCGGAATCTCCTGTTGTCGCCCGAAAAGTTTCCGTCAAAGAATTACCGTAAGTTAGTGCCGACCCTCCAGCGTCTGCGCCTTCCCGGCATTACCTATCCCGGCATGGTCCGCAACGTCCTCTATGACGCGGACGTTAAGGAAACAACCCGCGCCGACCTCGAGCTGCCGCTGGATTTTAACGCTCCCGCGCAGGGCGCTTTTTCCGCCTACAGCGACCGCACGCCCGAGGCGACGTGGATGCACTTGTATGTTAGGCCGAACCATTATCTCGGCGCGGGTCATCACCACGCGGACGCGGGCATGTTCCATTTCTCCGCGCTGGGCGTCGATTGGTTCACTCAGTCGCCCTTCCATCAGGCTTATGATGGAAAGTATTTCAACCTCGTGCAGGTGGACGGCGAGTCCGAGCCGACTCCGATTCCGGGAGGTCCGTTAGGCTACAACGGTGCCGCCACCTATCTAAGCGCGACCCTCGGTGAGAATGCCTCGATCGCCAGCGCGGACCTGACCTACGCCTACTCGTGGCGTTGGAACACCCAGCCGCCGCAGGTCTGGTCGGACGAACTCAAATCCATGGGCTGGGAGCTCGAACCCTCTGCGGAAAACCTCCGCATCTGGGCCGGCACCTCTCGCTACAAGCTGCGTCCTTGGTGGGCGAATTACAACTACTCGAACTACATCCCCACCAGCCGTGCTCCCTTCAATCCGATGCAGCATGTCTTCCGCAGCACCGCGCTCATCCGCGGCGCGAATCCGTATGGCATCGTGATCGATGATTTGAAAAAGGACGATTCGCCGCACCTCTATCAGTGGGCTGCCATGCTCAACGGCGGCGTCTGGAAAGCCGATGTCGCGGGCCTTGCGTCCAATCAGCTCGCGCTGGCATGGCGTGAAGGCGATCCGGATTTGGAATCGAACGAAGCCAGACCGTCGCTCACACCCCTGCGCGGCGAGCCGCTGCTGCTGGTAACCGCTCTCGGCATGGGACAAAGCGACGAACCCGGCCGTCCGCTTATCCAAGTGGAAACCGCCCCCGGTCCGCCGGACCGCAAAGGCAAGCCGCTCTATCACGACCGTCTGCTCGTGAACCGCCGCTCAGAATCGGTCAACTTCCGCATCTTGCTGCAGCCCTTGCGCGCTGGTGATCCGCTGCCGACCGTGAAATATGATGAAGCGACGGGCAGCGCCACCGTCTCCAGCGACACCTTGCGCTTCGCCATCGGCAAGGACCAACGCACCCGCATGAGTGCCAGTCGCGACGGAGTGCCACTCATCGATTAGAATACCATCTATCAACCCATATGAAATCATACCCTGTTTTGACCATCATTTCACTGGCTTGCGTGCTGCACGCCCAACAGCCGAGCACCGATCGCCTCGGCATTGAGAACGACTACGCCCGGATCAACGCTGAGGCGGAAAAGAGCTCGAAGATCGAGCTGCGCCCGGCGGCTGAATTCACGCCTCGCGCCGGCATGCCCAACCTCTTCTCCAAACTGGAAAAGGGCGAGCCCGTCACCATCGCCTATTACGGCGGCAGCATCACCGCTGGTCCCGGTTGGCGGACTGCCACGCTGGAATGGTTCGGCAAACAATACCCCGCGTCGAAGATCACGGAACTCAATGCCAGCCTCGGCGGCTCGGGTTCACTCGTTGGCGTGTTCCGCGCGGACCACGATCTGATCGCACCCAAGCCGGATGCCGTTTTTATCGAATTCTCCCTCAACGACGTGGCTGATGTTAGGGATCGTCCCGTCGAAGTCGCGGGAGCGCTCGAAGGCATCATTCGCAAGCTGCGCCGGAGCAATCCGGACACTGACATCTGCCTCGCTTACACGCTCCATTCCTCCGGCGTCGATCTGCTCAATCAGGGAAAATTCAGCGCGTCGGTATCGCTTCATGAGGGCATTGCCGAACACTACGCCATCCCCACGATCCACATGGGCGTGGAAGCCGCCCGCATGGCCAAGGAGGACAAGCTCGTCTTCACCGCACCGAAAAGCCCCGGCGACAAGGACGCGCAAGGCCGGATCATTTTCTCCAACGACGGCACGCATCCCTCCGAAACCGGCCACGCCCTCAACGGCGCTGCCGCAATCCGTGGATTGGAGAAACTCAGATCTAACACGAAGGCGGTTTCCCATTCGATGTCCGCGGCACTCTCCGGCATTCCTTGGGAAAAAGCCAAGACCATCGCCGCCGAGGACCATGCCACTTTCACCGGCACCTGGGAGAAGCTCACCGCTGCCGATGGACCCGGCTGCCGTCGCTTCGGAAAACGCTTTTACTCGTGGTTTCCCTACCTTTTCCGCACTGCCACGCCGGGTTCGTCCGTCACCGTTAGATTTCGCGGTACCCACATCGGCATCAAGGGCATGGAAGGTCCGGACTCCGGCGTCGTGAGCATCACAATGGATGGCAAGCCGCCCGTGAAACAAACGCTCTTCACCGTCTATGCCAACGCCTGGGTCTACGTGGGATCCCCGCTGCCAGCCGTGACGGCAGGGGATCACACAGTCACCTGGACACTTCTCGACCAGGTGCCGGACAAGGAGAAGATGCTGGCAGTGAAGAAGACCGATCAGGATTTCCGCGATCACCCGGAGAAGTACAAAAACAATACCTTCTCCGTCGGACAGATCCTGGTTCTGGGAGATCTTCTCGATGCCAATGGCAGACCGCTGCCATGAATTCCATGTCGCACATCGCCTTCGTCCTCGCTTTGTCGGTCTTCTTTGCGACTTTCGCGGAAGGGCGGCCTCTTGCCGGTTTCATGCCCTCCGCACTGCCGGAACCGGAGACGCTGGTCTACAAACGGATCGGTGATGAAGAGCTGAAACTCCAGGTTTTCCGGCCCGGCGCGGCGTCGCGGGGCGAACGGCGGCCTTCCATCGTCTGGATTCACGGAGGAGCGTGGGTCGGCGGCACGACGGACGGCACGGCACCCCACGCGGCCTATTTCGCCAGTCGGGGAATGGTCGCCTTCAATATCAACTATCGACTCGCCCGCCCAGGAAGTGTCACCGTTGGAGATTGTCTCGCAGACTGTCGCTCCGCCCTGCGTTATCTCCGCACCCATGCTGCGGATTTGGGACTCGATCCGGATCGCATCGCTGTGGCAGGAGACTCTGCTGGCGGTCATCTAGCAGCCTCTCTCGGAATTTTGTCGGGTTTTGACAACGCGGGCGATGATCTCTCGGTTTCCGGACGGGCCAGCGCGATGATTTTATATAATCCGATCATCGACATGACCGAGGGCGATTGGATCCGTTATGCAGTTGGAGGGCGGTCTCTCGCTGACAAAAGTTCACCACGGCCTGCCGCTGCCGCCGACTTGGAATTAGCGCGATCGCTCTCACCCTTGTTCCACGTCGCGCCCGGACAGCCGCCTGCGATCGTCCTCCATGGTCGCGCGGACACCGTGGTTCCCACCAGCCAGGCCGAGCGTTTCGCCGCAGCCTCGAGATCTGTTGGAAATCGTTGCGATCTGGTGCTGTATGAGGGCATCGGACATGCGTTTGTCGTCGCGGCTTACAAATCGCCGGAGACGGTCGTGGTCGAGGCGATTCGTGCGGCTGATCGTTTTCTCGGATCTCTCGGGTGGCTCGACGGTTCACCCGAACTAACTGTTTCCGATCCGCCAGCCTGGCCTGCCCGCAAACCCTGATCCTCCCATGATGCTGATCCACGATTCCATCGCGTTTCATAACGTCGCCGAGCTGGAGTCGGTGTCCGGTCTGGCAGGGGTGCGCTTGCAACGATTTCCTGCCGCGTTACGAAATGGCCTCGGATTCAAGGATCACTCACGCGGGAGATTTTACGCACACCGCGCCGCCGGATGCGAACTTCGCTTCGTCTCCAGCGGACCGTTCGTGCGGCTCGCGCTCTCCGCGGTGGAGGCGGACACCAGCGTCATCGTTTACAAGGGTGATCACGCCCACTCGCGGCATGTGCTGCCTGCGGGCGTGGTCACGAGTTTGTTTCTTGAGAACCCGCCGTGGTTCTCGCAAGTGGATCGGACCATGCTCCGCGCCCGCCGTTTCGCGCCGGATGTGTGGCGGATCATGTTTCATCAGGATGCCGTGGCCTGCTATCATCATCTTGACACCTTCGGCCAGGAGGTGCGTCCGCCAGAACCGCACGAAATGCCCGCCCGCAGATGGCTCGCTTATGGCTCGTCGATCACTTATGGGGCAAGCGTGTTTCATCCGCCGAACGCCTTCGTTCATCATGCCGCACATCTGCTAGGTGTGGATGTCCTCTGCAAGGGTCTGCCCGGCTCCTGCCTTTGCGAACCGGAGGTGGCCGCCTGGCTTGCCGCACTGCCGGGATGGGATTTCGCCACTTTGGAACTGGGCGTGAATCTCGTGGATTCGGCGACGCCCGAAGAATTCGAAACGAGAGCGCGAAACCTCCTCGCCACCATGCACGCTGCCCGCCCGGAGGCGGTCGTGTTCGTGATCAATATTTTCCCGAACCGCGCGGACCATCTCCTTGATCGACAGGCACCGGCCTCGGTCCGCACGCCGGTTTTCAATAAAATCGTTCAGCGACTGGTGGCGGAAATCAATCACCCGAGTGTTAGGTTCATTGAAGGACGCGCTATGCTCCAGGAGATTTCCGGACTGAGCAGCGATCTTCTCCATCCATCCGACGAAGGCCACATCGCCATGGGTGCCGCGCTGGCTTCCATGCTTGGACTCATCATTCATCCATCATGATAAGAACTCCAGTTAGGCAGTCGCGGGTTCATGCGCCCGGCGTGATCATCGTCCTTTGTCTTGTCTCGCTGCTTCCATGTCGTGCGGCCGGGCCATCACCGGAGAACCAGGTTTTTCAGTGGTCCGCCGCGGCTACGAACGACGCCTGGCCTGATGGCTCCCAGTCCAAGGGCACGCTTTACCTCTGGGTGCCCGAATCGTGCCGCATGGTCCGGGGCTTGCTTGTTCTTGCCACTAACGTACCCGAGCATCGGCTCGTCGGTGATCCCGTCATCCGGCGTGCCTGCGTGGAAAACAACCTCGCTCTAGTCTGGAGCGTACCCACATTCTGGCGCTTCGGCAAGGTCGCCGCTGAGCCCGGCGGCGAGGCGATGGACGTCAAGAAGCTGCCTGGCAGCGACGCCATCCAGGTCGCTTTTTTCCAGAGGATGTTAGACGGGCTTGCGAAAATGTCCGGTTATTCGGAAATCGCCATTGCCCCGTGGTTGCCCGTCGGCGAGTCGGGCCACCTGTTGATGGTCTGCGGCATGGTCAATCAGAAGCCGGAACGTTGCATCGCCGCGATCTGCGTGAAGAATCCACATTCACCGGAAAACAAAACCGTGCCCATGCTCTGGACCCTCGGAACCGCTCAGGAATGGGGGCAGACGGCGAAGGACCCCCGGGAGAATTGGAAGCCCGCGACCTTCAACTATCAGGGCTGGGTGAACGACCGCATGAAAGCGGATTGGCCGTTGAGCATCGTCGTCGAGCCGGGCAGCGGACATTTTTATTGCACGGATGCGATGACGGAATACTTCGCCCGCTACATTGGAGCCGCCTGTCGTGCCCGCTTGTCCGACGATGGCGGCCCGGCACTCAAGCCCGTCTCGCTGGACCGCGGCGTGCTCGCAAACCTACCGCTGCCGGGCCACGAAAACTCACCTGTCACACCTTATGCCGAGGCCGCCCCCGCCGCCCGCGCTAGGCCATGGTATTTCGACGAGGCCACCGCGCGTGCGGCACAAGCCTTTGCGACCACCGATTGGAACGCACAAACGGCCATGCCCTCCATCACCGCCGTTTCTAACTGTGCTGTGGATCCATTCTCGTTCAACTCGGTGACCACCGTTAGCGTCTCCACCGATTCGGAATTCGTCGTCAAACCCTTCCTGTTGGATAAAATTCCCCTCGCGTTCCTGGGTGCGGGCGCACCGCTCGCCATGCCGTCCGTACAGCCAATGGCCGAGTGGATTTGCGGACCTTACGCGCCACTCGGCAACGGGCGATTCCGGGTCGCCCTTGACCGCACATGGAAGACGGGTGCCGCCAGCTACATGGCGGTGCGACAGGACGCGGCACCCGGCGTGCGTTTCGGCGTGCAACCGGTCGCCGTGCGGCTGGCGGAGAACAACGAAGGGGTGGCCCAAACGATTCGCTTTGATCCGATCCCGGATGTGAAGGCGGGCACGGCCTCCCTTGTTCTAACAGCC
>JANODE010000030.1:0-58547 GCA_031412525.1 Akkermansiaceae bacterium
GGACAGCATCGCCACGATATATCAAAGGTGGATCGACGTTCCGCGAAAAAGTCGCAACCGGCATTTCCCAAAACCACGCTCAAGGCCTTGCCAATTCAAGGCTCAGGGCGAGCCATGCTCAGCCTGTGGGACGGCAGTGAAATAAAAACAAAAACTTCGAAAGACATCGGCGACGAGTTCAACAGCTGTATAGCTAACTGCGAAAGTGCTGGGAATTGGGCCCTCGTGCTCATTTGCCAACAGGGATGCAATAATTGGGCAGGGATGAAAACTGGCGCATTATTCGCGTCAATTGCCGTGCATAAGGCTGGGGTAGAGATTGCCTACAACATATACATGGAGGGTTGCAGACGCAACCAAACGAAGTGCCAAGGAGGATTTGGCGAAGATCACCGGGGATGCCCCTGCCACGGCGTAGATTCATCCCGGGGTCAATCCTCATGAGTATGTTCATATTCAGTAAATCCCTGATTGTTATTGCTGCTTTTATGTTGATTACCTCACTTTTGGTAGTCTTGAACCTAAGGATAGATGATCATCGGCACGCATTAAGAACATTTGGTCTAATATTTCTGCTGGGATCGTATTTAATCAGCGCATTTTTCTTTAGAAAGAAGCTGTAGTCGGTAGAACATGAATGGGGTGAGGCCTTGCGCGTTCACCTCATTTTTAGATTAGGCCCTGCAGTTAAGTAGATAACACCACCTCTCGCGACACCGCCAAAACCTACTTCGCCTGCGGCCTCACCAAATCCATCGACAACGGCGTCTCAAAAAGCGACTTTACCTACAACACCCGCCACGAATTGACCTCGGAAACCCAAACCCTCTCAGGCCGCCCCGCCCGCACCGTCGCTTATAGCTACGATGCCGACGGCCTGCGCGTGAATGGGGTCAGGCCTCCCGCTTAAACACGGGGTCAGAATGAACGGATCAGTTCTAGAATCTTTCTACAGAAGAGTGGCAGATGGGTTATATTTCGGAACACGTGTGTCCGGAAAACTGAAGAAATGAAATTTGAAAATTTCGCACAATGGATAGTTCGCGAGAATTTTTCCGCGGCAAGTAGCTGCTCAAGCCTGAAATCGGATATTTTCCAAAAAATCATTTCGTTGAAAACGCCAAACTGTAATTGAAAAGGGCTCGTTAGGAGTGAACGAACGGTGGCATCTCAAAATTCTCCCACTGATCCATTCGGACCGCCACTCTGATCCCTCCCTGAAGAAACCGCCGGAACACGGCGCCGCCGAGACGTCCTACGGAAAACGTCGCCGGGCGGAATTTTTGGTGCGCCATCTCATTGGCTCGGATTGATAGCTCGTTTTTCTTGCCGCTCCCAAGCCGGTCCCCCACTCTCCGCGCGTGGTGGAGGAGCTGGAGGAAAATCCGATGTCGGAATTGATGCGGGCGCTGGATGCGTCCGATTGCTCAGCCGTGCTTTCGGCCGCGGAAGACATTCACTACGCGGACCTTGCCCATCTTTACGAGAATCTCGACGACGAAAAACGCGACCTGCTGCTGAAGACCATCGGCCCGGAAATCGCCACGGATGTCGTCGCGGAACTCCCCTACCCGCTGATCGAGGAGGCGTTGAGCCATTTCAAGCCCGCGCAGCTTCGGGTGCTGTTGGGAAATCTATCAGACGATGACCGCGTGGATGTTTTCCAGGTCGTCAGCGAGGAAGCGCAAGTTAGGTTCTTCAGCCTGCTGGGCCCACGCGACAAGGAGCTCACAAGAAACCTCCTGAAATACGGCGAGGATACGGCGGGCGGCCGGATGACCACGCACGTCGGCCGCATCACCGCGGACATGACGGTGAAGCAGGCCATCACCGTGCTCCGCCGCGACAAGGACGATGCGGAGACGCTGGCACGGATTTTCGTGGTCGATGAACAAGGCCGCCTCGTTGGAAAAGTGCGTCTCCGCGATTTGGCGTTCAGCACCTGGGACACGCCGATTCGCGACATCATGGAGGATTCGGACGAAACCATCCTCGCCTCCGCGGACCAAGAGGAAGCCGCCCGCACGCTTTCGAAATACGACCTCATCGTGCTGCCGGTGGTCGATGAATTCCACCACCTGCTCGGCGTCCTGACTTACGACGACGCTCTCGAAATCATTCAGGAAGAATCGACTGAAGACATCGAAAAACTCTCGGGTATCGGCGGCGAGCAGTCAGAGGTTTCGTATCTGAATACCAGCGTCGTCCGGCACTACCAACGGCGCGTCACCTGGCTGGTGGGACTGGCGTTTCTATCAATCGTGTCCGGCTATGTCATGTATCGCTTCAGCGCGGTGTTGGAAAAAGCCTTCGTTCTCGCGCTGTTCCTGCCGATGGTGGTCGCTGCGGGCGGAAACTCCGGAGGGCAAGCCGCGACCATGGTCATCCGGGCGATGGCGCTGGGCGAACTCAACACCGGCAACGCCCTGCGGATCGTTTGGAAGGAAGCGCGCACCGGCATGCTGTTAGGCGCTACACTTGGCGTGACCATGGCGTGTTTCATCACGTTCGTCCTGCCCTATCTTCAACCCTCCACCGGCGCGGAATTTGATTTCCTGCACCTCGCCTTCGCAGTTTCGTCCGCGCTCATCGTGCAAGTGCTTTCCGCCACGGTTCTGGGTGCCCTGCTGCCGATCGCCGCGCGAACCATCCAACTGGACCCGGCAGTCGTTTCGGCACCATCGTTGGCATCCACCGTCGATATTTCAGGGATGATGATCTATTTCACGACGGTGGGCGCGATTCTCCATCTGCATTGATTCAATCGACATCGGTTCTGAATGGCGATGCGGGCAGGCCATCCTTATTGAAAAGATTCACTTCCGGGACGTTTTCCCATCCATAGCGAACGGACTTCGGTTCAGGAACTTCCGGGCTGGAAACGATCACGCTGGTGCCTTGGATCACGGCGGATGCAGGAAGGAATTTCCCATCTGCTCCGGCCATGGTGAAGCCTTTCAAATCGCCACCTTTCGCCTCGAGTCCCTTGCCGACATGGGTGAAGGTAAGTCCGACGCGATCGCCGGAAATCTTCATGCTTTTGTAGAGCGGTCCCGACCATTCGATCTTCTCCCCGTACGCCAGAGCTCGCGCAGCAAGCGCAAGGCGAACGCCAACAGGTTCCTTGTGAGTGGGGTGGATGTCGTTCGCATCGCCGGCATCGGTGGTAACCACCATCGCGGTGTTAGGTGATTTTTCCAGAGTGAGTAACTGGGCTTCCCTGAGCTCCGGCTTCATGTCTTTGTGCGGGGCGATCTGGACAAAGAGGAATGGCAGTTTCGGCGAGTTCCAGCGCTTGCGCCAGTCGGTGATCATCGCCGGAAAGCGGGAGCGATAGTCGAGCGCCTTGCCGTTGTTGCTCTCCCCTTGATACCAGATCACACCCTTGATGGCAAAGGGCAGCAGTGGAGCGATCATTCCCTGATAGAGTCCCGCCGGTGAGTTCTGATTGCGAAATTCGCCGACGTTCACGCCCTGTTCCTTCAAGGCTTCCGCGCTGGTCCATGCCTCGACGACGGTGCCGCCCCATGAGGAGTGGATGATGCCGACAGGAACCTTGATATTTGGCTGAAGGTCGCGCGCGAAATAGAATCCGACCGCGCTGAAATTCGGAGCGGTTTGCGGAGAGCAAACCATCCAACGTCCCGCAGTGTCTGAGGCCGGCTCTGCAGTGAATTTCAGCGGCACTTTGTACTCGCGGATGAGTGGGAAATCTGCTGCAGCAGCAGCTTCGCGCCAACCAGTAAGTTCCTGCTGCGGCGGACGAGGGCCGAGCTGACGCTCCATGTTCGATTGTCCGCTCGCCAGCCAGACATCGCCGACCAGCACATTTTCGATGGAAATCGTCGTGTTCCCCACAACCTTCATGATGCGCGGCTCGGCGCTGGCGGACATTGGCTTGAGTTTTACCATCCATTTTCCGCCGCTCGCAGTGGTGGTAACGTTCTGTCCGGCGAACTGTACGGAAATTTTCATACCATCACCCGCAGTGCCCCACACGGGGAGCGGCACTCCGCGCTGGAGAACGGCACCGTCGTGGAACAAGCGGTTGGGTCGCACGATCTTCGATGGGTCGAGTCCGGTCAGCACCTTGAATGCGGCCTTCGCCATTTCGCCTGCACCTTCCGTATTGGGGTGGACTCTATCAGGCAACAGCGCCGGATTTCCGGCAAGCGCCGCGTGCATGTCGATGATGCCGGCTTTGAGTTCGAGCGCGAGGCGGTCGACGATGGGAATCTGTTCCTGAATGCCGGCCTCGTTGATGCCGAAGTTTCCGGGTGCCGGAACGGGCACTGCGCGGCAAAGAAAGATACGTGGTTTGGATTTCAACTGCTGGAAGGTTCGCACCAGACCGCGGTAATCGTTTTCGAACTGATCCTTGTGAATCCAGTTCTGCGGTTTGGTGTCATTGGTGCCCAGCATGATCACGACAACGTCCGGGTTGTATGCCAGCGACTGTTGGTAGGCAGCTTCCTTCCAGTAGGGGAAATCGCCACTGCGCATCAGGGTGCGTCCGCTCACCCCGAAGTTCCCGACCTCCCATCCATCACCTAACAAATTCTGGAGCTGGGCTGGATAGGACATGCCTTTGGTTGCACCGGCACCTTGAGTGATGCTGTCACCAATGCAGGCGAGCCGGACCGGAGCCTTGTAGTCTGATGGCTTCACCGGCTCGGCCTGCAAAAGACCAACGAATGTTAGAACCACACCGAGACAGCGGACGAAGGTAGGATGGATTTTCATCGCCCACAGCCAAGCAGGCCGGCTCTTACTTGCCAATGCCATCTTCCGGTCCGGCGGCTAGGGAGTCACCAAAATCCTGTAAAAGCCATTTTGGCCTCCGGGGGACGCCACCGTCTCGAAGTTCAGCGTGGTGCCCGTGACGCCCTCTCGCGATCCGCCGACGTTTACCCAGGAATCCGGGTGCATTGTCGACGACTGCTGCATCTGATACCCATGACCCGTGTAGGACTGGATCGTCAAGACGACGGATGGCCCGGACTTCACGAATGATTCGAGGCGGACCAAGCTGGCATCCAGGATCGAGCCATTGTTCACAAGGTTGTTCATCACTGCCGGGGCCGCAGTGATGAGGTCGAGAGTTCCGTGATTGATAAAATCCTTCCTCGCTTCTAACAAAGTGCCGCCGGCGATGATGACCAGCCCGTTGTTCGTAATGTCCGCGGTGAATGCGAGCGACTGCCCGCTGCTGCTGATGATGCCGCCGTCGTTTACCACCACACCATGAACCTCCCCGTTGCCATTGAGAATCCCACCGTCATGGATGTGGATGCTGGACACTGAGAGCGTGCCCCCATCCAGGGAGAGAGTGGCACCCGGCATGATTTCGATGTCTCCCGCACTGGAGATCTGGCCGGTGATGCGGAGGGTTCCCTGGTTCACCCGGGTTTTTCCCACATGAGAAAATTTTCCTGTCAGAGTCAGCGCGCCGGCTCCGTTTTTCACCAGAAGTCCAGTCCCAGCGAGCGTCCCGGAAAAGGTGGTGTCATCGATGTTGTTGATCGTTAGAACTCCGCCATTGCCAAGGAGCACCTGCCCACCGCCGGACAGGCTGCCAATGGTTTCGGTAGTTCCATCCAGATTGAGAACTGCTCCGGAACTGATCGAAGTACCTGATTGATCAGGAATGGTGCTGCCTTGTCTTGCAAAAGCAGAGAGGATGGCATCCCGCCATTGTGCAGCCATGAAAGTGAAGCCGATGTCATTCGGATGGGTCTTGTCGGGATCCAGTCCGTTGGCTGGGAATCCCGTGTTCATATCCACCAGATAGACGCTTTTTCCCGCTGCCTGGAACGTGGCCACCTCGCTGGCGATGATCGCGTTGTAGGCATTCACGTTTGCAGTGTATAAAGTCAGCGGCGTGATTTTTGCCACGATCAGTTTCGCGGACGGTCGCAGCGTGGTGATTTTCGAAATGAGATCACGCAGTCGTTGCTGGATGCCAGTGAGGTCCAACATGTCGTTGGTGCCGATCATCAGGGTGATCACGTCCGGCACGATCGGATCGCGTACGTTAGGAATGCCGTCAAACCAATGACCGCCGTTCGGGTTGCGCTCGGGGCCGCCATATTGAAGGAACCGCGAGTTTTCGAAGCCGTCGAGATTGTTGGAAATGTCGGATATCGTGTAGGAGGAATGACCTTCGTTGTGGCGCTGGTCGATGGGGCTAACAGGAAGCGACCCGGGCCGTTCGATGGAAGTGCCCACAAAGCGAAAACCGGGAAGGATGGGGTTGAGCAGGTTGTATAACAGCCCGCGGTATCCGGCGTTGCCGCCATTGTGGCCGTAGGTGATGGAATCCCCCATTGGCATGATTTTCAGGTTCGCGGGCATCACGGGGGGCACGGTGAGGCGCAGGGTGCCGGAGCTGATCGTAGTGCTGCCGGCGTAGGTGTTTTCTCCAGCGAGCGTGAGCACGCCGGTGCCGGTTTTTTCAAAAGATCCTTCTCCGCTGATGTCGCCGGCGTAGGTGGTGTTTTCGTTGTTGCTGCCGACCGTTAGATAGATGGCTACGGGAGGGGCGGCGTTGTTTTCAAGCGTTATTCCAGCCGTTCCCGACAAACCGCCGATCTGATAGGTGTTGGAATCGACATCCTGATCAAAAACGAGTGCTCCTCCGGTGTAGGCGAGCGTGCTGTCCCGGAGCGCCAGTGCATTTCCAATCGCAAGTGTGCCAGCCCCATTGTGCACGGTGGATCCACTATGGGTGTTTTCGCCAGCGAGGACCAAAGTCCCTGCCCCTTTTTTGGTGAAGCCGAAAGTCCCTGCGCCGTCGCCGATGTTTCCTGAAATTGTTCCAATGCCGCTATTGGTGCCGATGACGGTGTCCGCCGTAAGAAGGACCGTTCCGCTCCACACTGCGCCACGTTCAATCCGGAGTGCGCCCAGGTTTTCGCTGTTGCCGGTTCCTTGAAGTTCGAGCGCCGCACCAGCAGCAACTTCGGTTTCGGCCACGCCAAGAAACAGAGTGGCACCGGGCTGCACGCTGACCTTCGCCGCCGGGGTGATTGCTTCCGTTTGCGTGGTGTTTGAAAACAAGACCTTGCCGCCCGCATTCCCCGGCTGGATTTCCATGATACCAGAAAATCCAGTCAGATCGCCGCCCAGTGCCGCCGTTCCGGTGCCCGGAGAGATCCGCACGGTGCCGGGGCCGGAAATGGCATTCTGATAGATCACACCGCCTGCGTTCAGCCAAAGGAGGGCGTCGGTTTTGATGATGGCTGGGCCCTGAAGCGCACTGGCACCGTTGATCTGCAAAGTCCCTGTATTCACGACCGTGCCGCCGGAGTAAAGGTTGGAACCTGATAGAACGAGCTTGCCCGCTCCTTCTTTGGAAAAACCATCGTCGCCGGCCAGGGTGATTCCCAGCGTGGTTGTCTGGTTGAGAATGGTGATCGCCGGCATGCCAGTGCCCATGTCCAGAGTGAGTTGACCGCCGCTGCCCGGCATCAGCGACCAATCGTGCGAAGGCGTCGTGTCGCGAAAACCGAGACTCCCGACAGTTCTTAAGCCGTTCAGCAGAATCGTCGCGTCCGTGTTCAAATTCACGATGCTGAAACCGGCATTCGCTCCGGGCCCGTCAGCAATGAATCCGCCCGCCCAGTTGCTGGCGACTGCCCAACTTCCACCGGCCAGATTCGTCCATGAACCGGAGCCGCAAAGAGCCCACTGTGTCAGCAAGAGACTCACCGACAGCAAGAAGAACGGCCTTTTGCCGCAGGGGGGAAACATCATTGGATCTGGCGATTAGGGGGGCAAATCTACCAAGGAAAACCGCTGGATTCACCACCCTGGCGATCTTCCGCAAACGCGGGGAACGGGCGGATGCTTAGCAGGTTTCGGTGCAAACGGAACCCAAAAAGCCCGTATGGGTTTAAAAAATTTGCATAATGCATTCTTACTTTTTAGATGTGATGACTGATTTCCTGCCTATACTGGCGGCTGAACTTGATGGAAAACACGGATCCAAGCGCCACAATTTCATGGGATGACCTGCCGGTGGTCGGGCAATATGCCACCCAGGGTGAAGCCCATGATCATGCCCTGGTTATTCTCGCGATGGGCGAAGCCTGTTGGGTTGCAGCTGACTTGGAGGGCGGAGATTTCAAACTACACACGGAGGTCGGTGTGGCCGCGCGGGCGCTGCACGAGTTGGAAATCTATGCAGGTGAGCAGGACGATCAACGCCGCCTGAGAAACGCGCCTGAGCCGGTGGACCCATTTCATTTTTCCGCGGGTTGGGAGGTTTTCCTGGTCTGGACCGCTTGTCTCATCGCCGTATTTCATTTCCAAGGCCTCGACCCACGGCTTACCGACCGGGCTGCTTCATCCAGTATCGGCCTGATTTCACGCCACGAGTGGTGGCGGCCGTTCACCGCGCTTTTTCTTCATGCCGATGTCCCGCATCTTGTGGGTAACCTGCTCAGTGGCGCTGTCTTCGGAACGCTGGTTTCCCGCTCGCTCGGCCCGCTGCGGGGCTGGGCGCTCATTCTGGGTTGTGGGACGCTTGGAAACATCCTGACATCGCTGGCCAACTATCCCGAGCGGTTCGAATCGATTGGTGCCTCCACCGCGGTCTTTGGCGCCCTTGGCATTCTCACCGGCCTCGGGTTCTCCGTTTCACTGCGGCTGCGATCCAGCGTCTCATGGGCGAAAGCGGCTGCTCCGGTGATGGCGGGATTGGTTTTGTTAGGTTGGCTGGGTGCGGGAAGCCCTGGTTCGAACACCGACGTGTTGGGCCACGTGCTAGGCTTCGGCAGTGGACTCGTCGGCGGAGTAATCGTCGGGGAAATCAGGCAGAAGCCATCGAAGGCGCCGCTGCTTTCGATAGTCTGACCCGGCAGAATCCCGAGGTCATCGCCACTCGCGAGCGAGGTCGCTTACATCGGCGGGCTGCGGCGATCGTTCATCCACCATGCCGCGGTAGCGCCATGGCGCGTAGCCTTCCTTGAGCAGTTTCGATTTACTCAGTCCACAGGCGCTGACCATCCATTTCGGATAGGGCCCCGCTTGATAGCCGTTGAGGTCTTTGCCCGGCACAGCCCATTTAACGAAGAGCACCACGTGTTTGTCGTTCAGGAGAATGTCTCCCGGCAGCAGCTCGTCCCATGACGCGAGCGGCTTGCAGATCTTGTGCATTTCCCAAGTGGAATAGGGTCGACTGAGATTCCAACAGCGCGAAACAAAGCCCGAGCAATCGATGCCACAGGACTCGGCGCTGGTGCCGGCATCACCGAGTTTACGCTTCGCCACATCACCGACATCGCCGGCTTTTTTTCCGGCCGCCACTTTACTAACAAAAGACTCCGGCGTGTCGAAGCCTCCCCACTGATAGGGCATGCCGGTCGCGGTTTTTCCCGGCTGCCACCATCCGCGGCGATCGCCAAATTCCGCGATCGTGCGATCCGGTGTGTGCACCATGATCCCTTGCGAGTCCGGGCCATGACGCACGTTGTTTTCCGAAGGCATCCATTGGACCTGGGTGTAGCGATAGGCGGTGGCCACGGCTTCCTTGCGCGTCACAGCGGGGACGCATGAGACAAATAATGGCAGGAGTATACTGGACAGAAAGAACTTCACGCGCGGTAGGACTAATCGCGTGAAGGAGATTTTGCCAACCTGCAATTTCCTGCCGTGGAGATGAGAGTTGAGGTTCGCGAGAAAACTCTCTCTGATTCGCGCGGGATGGAAGGCACGCTTCGATTTGAATCAGTCACGAAACGCTTCGGTGCCTTCACGGCGGTGGACGGCGTGACGCTGGAGATCCAGCACGGTCAGACGTTTTCGCTGTTAGGCCCGTCCGGCTGCGGCAAGACGACCCTGCTGCGGATGGCGGCTGGATTCGAGCAACCCGACTCCGGCCGCGTGCTGCTGGATGGCCGCGACATCACCCTGCTGCCACCCGAGCAGCGGCCGGTGAATACGGTTTTCCAAAACTACGCGCTGTTTCCCCATCTCAGCGTTCGCGACAACATCGGCTTTGGCCTGAAAATGGCGAAACGATCGAAGGCAGACATCACCCGTGAGGTGGACCGCATGCTGGAGTTGGTGGACCTAACCGCACATGCTGACAAGATGCCGGCGAAACTTTCCGGCGGCCAGAAACAACGGGTGGGCATCGCCCGCGCACTGGCGAACAAACCACGCGTGCTGCTGCTGGACGAGCCGCTCGCCGCACTCGACCTGAAACTCCGCCAGCGGCTGTTAGTCGAACTGGATGCGATCCATGACGAGGTCGGCATCACCTTCCTCTACGTGACCCACGACCAGGGCGAGGCGATGTCGATTTCCGACACGATCGCCGTGATGAACAAGGGCTGCATCGAGCAAATCGGCAAACCGGCGGAGATTTATGAAACGCCGCGCACGTCATTCGTCGCGGCCTTCATCGGCGACACGAATTTCCTCGAAGGCCGCGTGACGGAATTCGTGAGCCAGCGTTTTTCCCGTGCGGAAATTCCCGGCCTCGGCGTGGTGATGATTGACAACGACAAACCCGTCCGCCCCGGCGACCGCATCCATCTTTCCGTGCGGCCTGAAAAACTGATGGTTTCCCGCGAAAAACCCAACGGTGGCGAGTGGGACAACGCGGTGCCCGGAATCGTCGAAGACGTCATCTATTTCGGCTCCCACACGCGATACTGGGTTCGCTGCGGCGAATATCGCGTCTGTGCCGAGCAACAACATCGGACCTTCCAACTCGACGCGCTGCCTCCAAGCTGGGGCGACGCGGTTTGGCTCCGCTGGCATGCGAATGATGGTTTCCTCCTCGAACAATATCGCGAGGAGGACGAGGAGCTACTGACTCTACCGGAGGAGTGATTTTGGAAGTGGTTGCTGCGGCTTGCCGCAAAGATTTTCCACGGCATTCGTTGTTACCAAGTGGTGATGTCGTCGGAGGTTCCGATTTTTTGATCCGCTCCCGGTGAAAAGAAGGCGGCACGGCGGTGTTTCAAGTGGACGGGTTTGCCTGCGATGTCGAAGTGGAGCTGCTCGTCGTAATTGGAATCGAGGATGACGGTGTAGGGATTCCCGCACCGATCAAAAAGCCCTTCAGTGACATTTCCTGTGGCATCCACTATCAGTCCATTTCTGCCATTTCTGCCTTCCTTGACCGAAAGAAATTTTATTTCCCGCAGGTTCTGCGTGGTTTTTGATTCCCCTTCGCGCCCTAGCAGAATCGTGAGAAATTCCCTTCCCTT
This sequence comes from Akkermansiaceae bacterium, assembly GCA_031412525.1. Taxonomy (GTDB): domain Bacteria; phylum Verrucomicrobiota; class Verrucomicrobiia; order Verrucomicrobiales; family Akkermansiaceae; genus Luteolibacter. The sequence continues at coordinate 11,223 of JANODE010000030.1, forward strand.
AGAGGAATCCGTTGTTACCCGATCTCCCAATTCGGGGATCCTGCCGTATTCATGATAAAAATTGTCCACGGCGGATTCGATGGCGACCGCTATGGAGACTTCCGTGGACCTTTTACAGCTTGGGGTCTGAGATCTGAGAAAAACTAAGATCCCACCGATGACCAGAATCCCGCCCACTAGATTTGCTATCGAGCTCATCGTCAGCTTGAGCTGGCAGGATTTTTTGAGTTTCTCCACTGGACTCCCCTGAGACATAACAGAAAAGTTTACCTCATCTCCTGAGACTGTCCAGTTCAGAGCCTATTGAGTTACAAAACTTTAGAAGGTGAAATTGGGTGCTGAAGTCGCTCACCTATCACAAGTCATCGGCTGGCAGAATGAATTCCGCGGTCCTAACACAACAAAAAAGGCGGAGCTTGCGCCCCGCCTTTTGATAGATGATTTCAGGTCACTTGCCCCAACGCTCTAGCAGGGTCTTCGCCATGACGGAAGGAGTGTCCGCGACGGCGATGCCACATTCTGCCAGAATGGTCTTCTTGGCCTGGGCGGTGTCTTCCTCGCCTCCAACGATGGCTCCGGCGTGCCCCATGCGGCGGCCCGGAGGCGCGGTGGCTCCGGCGATGAAGCCGGCGATCGGCTTTTTACAATGTTCCTTGGCCCAGCGTGCGGCTTCGACTTCCGCGTTGCCGCCAATTTCACCGATGAGGATGATGGCTTCGGTTTCGGGATCGTTGTTGAACATTTCCAGCACTTCCTGGTGGTTGGTGCCGTTGATCGGATCGCCACCGATGCCGACGCAGGTGCTCTGGCCGTACCCGAGCTGCGTGAGTTGGAAAACGGCCTCGTAAGTGAGAGTGCCGGAACGCGAAACAACACCGACGTTGCCGCGCTTGTGGATGTATCCAGGAGCGATACCGATGCGGCAGCCGCCGTGGCTTTTTTCACCACGTCCCGGAGTGACAATGCCGGGGCAGTTAGGCCCCACGAGGCGGGACTTTGAACCCTGGAGCATGGCTTTCACCCGCATCATGTCCATGACAGGGATGCCTTCGGTGATGCAGACGATGAGTTCCACACCTGCATCAGCCGCTTCGAGGATCGCGTCCGCAGCGAAGGCGGGTGGAACGAAAATGGCGGATGCGGTCGCGCCGGTTTCCTGAACCGCTTCAAAGACGGTGTCGAAAATCGGTACGGTGTTTTCAAATTTCTGTCCGCCCTTGCCTGGCGTGACACCGGCAACCAGCTTGGTGCCGTATTCCAGTGAGAGCTGAGCATGCCGCGCGCCGAAGCTGCCGGTGATCCCCTGGACCAGGAGCTTGGTGTTTTCGTCGATTAAAATGGCCATGATGAAATGTTGCTGGATGGGTGGTTCGGGATTTCAGGCGACCGCAGCGACGATTTTCTGCGCACCGTCCGCCATGTCACTGGCGTTGACGATGTTCAGGCCAGACGCGGCGAGGGTCGCCTTGCCCTTTTCGACGTTGTTGCCTTCGAGACGCACGACAAGCGGTATTGGCAGGCCGGTTTCCTTGGCTGCGGCGATGACGCCTTCGGCGATGATGTTGCAGTCCATGATGCCGCCGAAGATGTTGATGAGAATACCCTTCACGTTAGGATCGCCGAGGATGATCTTGAATGCAGCGGTGACTTGTTCTTTCGAAGCTCCGCCGCCCACGTCGAGGAAGTTTGCGGGGTCGCCGCCGTAGCTTTTGATGATGTCCATCGTGGCCATCGCGAGTCCGGCTCCATTGACGAGGCAGGCGATGTTGCCATCGAGACCGATGTAGTTGAGCTCGTGCGCGGCGGCTGCCACCTCGCGGGGATCTTCTTCATCGAGATCGCGCATGGCGGAAATTTCCGGATGGCGATAGAGAGCGTTGTCGTCGAAATTGAACTTGGCATCCAGCGCGTAAACGTGGTCGTCGTTGGTGATGACGACCGGGTTGATTTCGACCATCGAGCAATCGCACTCGATGAAAAGTTTGTAGAGCGAGTGGAGCAGGCGTCCGAACTGGCGGGCGGTGGTGGTGAGGTCGAGGTTCTTGCAGATTTTCCGGACCTGATAGGCTTGCAGCCCTGCAAGCGGATTGACGTATTCGCGGAGGATCTTGTCCGGTGAGTTTTCCGCGACTTCCTCGATGTCCATGCCGCCTTCGGTGGAAACAATGATCACTGGCTGACAGGACTGGCGGTCCATCAGAATGGCCAGATAGAGTTCCTTCTGAATGCTGACGGACTCGGTGATCATGACCTTGCGGACAAGCTTGCCGGCTTCGCCCGTTTGTTTGGTGACGAGGACTTCGCCAAGCATTTTAGTAGCGACGTCGCGGGCCGCTTCCGGGGAGTCGACGAGCTGGACGCCGCCTTGGTAACCGTTTTTGAACGTCCCTTTCCCGCGGCCGCCGGCGTGGACCTGTGCCTTCACGACAAGGTTCGTGACCGCCAACCATTTCGCGGCGTCATAGGCTTCCTTGGCGGTGGAGGCGGCTTTACCCTTGGGGCTTGGCACGCTGAAGCGGTCGAAAAGTTCCTTGGCTTGATATTCGTGGATATTCATAGGTTGCGGGATCGGAAGCAGAGCGGAAAACCGCGCGGAGCCTATTGTCCCCCATCTGACCCGGTCAAGGCATCCTCAAGGAAAATTCGGATTAACGTTTCAGGCACGTTGGGAAGCTTGGAGCAGTTGCCGGATTCTGCCGTTAAAGCCATCCGCAGCAGCGAGTCCTTCCAGATCGAGATGCATCCGGTAACGCCAGTAATAAGGCATGATGGCGGGCACGTTGATGCGCTCGGCTTCAGGGTTTGGATGCCTTAGTTTTTCATCCATCGCAAGCAGGTCCTGGAGCGGGAAAATCGCCCACATGGCCGGAGACTGGAGGTGCTGCCAGATGATCTTGGCGGCGACGTCTCCGGAAAGTTCACTCGGCGGAAATGCGATGCCGAACATCTGCCAGGCAAATCGGGCGGTTGTGTGTGAGTCTTCCTTCCACCATGCACGGAGCGTTGGCATGTCATGGGTGGACGGGCTGACGACGCTCATGTAAGGCGCAGCTAACGGATTGAAAAACTCGGTTTCGTGCGACTTCGGCATGCGCTGGATTTCCAACGACAGGATGCCGAGCTGTTTCAGGACATCCGGAACGCACGCCGGCACCATTCCCAGATCCTCGCCGCAAAGCAGCATGGGGCTGGCCTGTCGCATGGCTGGCAGTTTTTCGTATCCCCTCGCCTGCCAGAAATTTTCCTGCCGCCGATAGAAATAATCGACGTAAAGCTCCTCCACCCGCCAGCGGACGTCGTGACCGAGTGCCTGATAGGACTTGGTCGCCTGCATCGAACAGCGGGGGTGGAACAGAGCCCCGTTAGAACCAGGCACCTCGAAAAACAGCACGTCACTCGCGCAGTCGAACAACCCGTACTTGATTCGGTCTTTGCGCCCGTTCTCCGGCAACTTGGCGAAGTGATCCGCAATCCTGCGCTGGGTGGAGACACTCTCGCGGAGGTGCCAGTATCCGGCTCCGCTGTCATGCAGATACTGGTTTTTTACTTCATCGAGGGTTTCGCCAAATCGCTCCCACAACGAATCCTCGCGAATAAACGGACGGCAGAAGCGGTTGTAATCGAAATCAATCCCCCGCTGGCGGATCTCGTCGATGTGGACGGGCATGGCCGGATCAAAGTAACCCATGATGCCCTCGACATGCTCGAACGGCACTTGCCAGATACGGAAGAAGCCAAGGATGTGGTCGATCCGATAGGCATCGAAATAACGGCTGAGTTGTTCGAAGCGCGACCGCCACCAGGCGTAGTCGTCGCGTTTCATCACCTCCCAGTTATAAGTCGGAAATCCCCAGTTCTGGCCCTTCACCGCGAAGGCGTCCGGCGGTGCGCCGGCCTGCGCGTCCATCTTGAACAGGTGCGGCGCGGACCATGCATCCACCGATTGGCGGTCGATGCCGATCGGCAGGTCGCCCTTGAGTGCGAGGCCCTTTTCGTGGAGGTGGCCGACGGCATCAGCGAGTTGCGCGTCCAGCTCACACTGGAGCCAGATGTGATAGGCAATTTCAGAAAACTCCGGATGCGCGGGATCAAACAACGCATTGACCTTCGCCTCATCAAAGACGGCCCAATCTTTCCAGTGGCTGAAATCCGCCGTTCCGAAATGATCCCGCTTCACGCAGAAGACGGCATAGGGAACCACCCAATCGCGGTTGGCTTCCAGGAAAGTTTTGAATTTTCCGTTAGCAAGGATGGCCTTGCAGTGCTTGTCGAAGACCTGGCGGGTGAATTTCTTCTTCGCGCCCATGACCGCTTCGTAATCCACCTCGGGGAGTCCATTGAGGGCACCGCTGACGGTTTTCACCTCATTGCTGAACGCCGGAGGCATCGCGTAGTCCAGATCGTCGATGCGCAGATAGATCGGATGCAGTGCGAAAACACTGATTGCCGAATATGGATAGGAATCCGTCCAGTCGTGCGAGGATGTTGTGTCGTTGATCGGCAGGATTTGAATCAAGTTCAGGCCCACGCCATTGGCCCAATCCGCCAGCGGTTTGAGATCCGCAAATTCGCCGACGCCGAGGCTTCCTCCACTGCGCAGAGAGAAGACGGGAATCGCCACTCCCGCCCCGCGGAAAAGATCGGAAGTCTCGCGGCGGAAACATTCATCGCTCACCTTCGTCCACTGTTTCGAGCCGTGTGCGCGCGCGGGCAGCCAGCGGTTTTCCCCGTTCTCCATGCGGGTCACGCATTTCAGTTTCAGGTCGAAAAGGGCATATTTGTAATGGATGCCCCAGTCGTTAGGCAGATAGAGGTTTTTCTGCCAGACGTTCGGTGAGACTTCCTGCAAGGGAACCGCGTGATGCCAGCCCCAGTCGCCGATCTCATTCACGCTGCCTATCACGCATGGCACCGTCCCCTCAGGCACGGCCGCCATCCGGAGCTGAAAAGTATGGTTCGCATCGGACGGATGGACGAGTTTCTGAAAGGGTCCTCGCGGCGGCAGCACGGCGAGGAAGGCGTTGGTTTCGAAAGCGTAATCCACGGTGCCGGCCGAACACCATGAGTCTATCAGAAGTAACGCATCCTGGTTTGTCGGATCGAACTCGACGACACGCGGCGCGAGCCATTCATCGAGCTCCACGCCATTTCCCAGCTGCCGGAGCTGATAGCTGTATTCCATCCGTAGCTCGCCCGCCCCCTTGATGTCCACGCTGGTTTCCCACTGCTGGTCGCTGATCCAGTGGAGCGGTGCGACCTGATCGAAGCGGACGCCGGATGCGCCGAGCACGATGGCATATTTCAGCCAGATCGACTGGCCAGGGACGGTGTGGTAATTCAGACGAAAAACGATCTTCATGAAGGGGGATGGGCTTTCTGACGGCAAATGTCCGGTTTGCAGGAACGGTTGGCGATTCGAAAAATTCCGAGCGCCAGCTAGACGGCGTGCTTCTGCAGCAGTCGTAGTTTTTCCAAAGCGGCTCCGCTGGCGATCATTTCCAGCGCGATTTCGATGCCGTCGCCCATGTTGTCGGCCAATCCGGCGCAGGCGAGTGCAGCACCGGCGTTCATGATGACCATGTCGCGCTTCGGGCCGGTTTCGCGGCCGGCGAGGATGTTCTCAAGAATCACAGCGTTTACTTTCGCGTCGCCGCCCTGGAGATCGGCGACCTCGGCGTGTTTCAATCCGAAATCCCGCGGACGCACCTCCTCGTCCTCCATGTCCTGATAGAGTCCGGCTTTGAAAATGCGGGTGGAACCCATCAGGCTGACCTCGTCTACGGAACGACCGTCGCCGGTGGTGCCGTGGACGACCCAGGCGCTATCGCGGCCAAGGCGCTGCAGGATTTCAGCGAAGGCCGGGCAGAGGTCGCGGTTGAAAACGCCAATGAGCTGGCATTGCGGCCGTGCGGGGTTGAGCAAGGGGCCGATCAGGTTGAAAATGGTCTTCACGCCGCGGGCAGCCAGCGATTTTCGTACCGGGACAACCGCCTTGAATGCCGGGTGATAGACTGGCGCGAACATGAAGCCGAGCCCGGCTTTTTCCACACAACCGCGGAAGTCGTCAGCTGATAGATCGATGCGGACGCCGAGCGCTTCAAGCACGTCCGCACCGCCGCTTTTCGAGGTGATGCCGCGGTTGCCGTGTTTCACGACCACCGCTCCGGCCGCTGCGGCGACGAACATGGAAGTGGTGGAGACGTTGAATAGATCAAGCTGATCGCCTCCAGTGCCGCAGACATCGAGTGTAGGCCCTTCGAGATCCAGCAAGCCGAGATGCGGGTCCACCGCATGTTCCAGGAACGCTTCCACGAATCCCGCGATCTCGGCGGGTGTCTCGCCCTTGGCGGACAATGCCTCCAGCAGCCGCTCCTTCTTCGCATCCGGTGCGGCGGGATCCAACAGAAGAGCCGCAGCGACCTCCACTTCGCGCGGTGAGAGCTCCTGTTTTTCCTCAAGGTGGTGAATCAAGGCGTCCATGAAAAAAACGTAAACGCCGCGCCGGGAAACGACCAGAACGAACGATGGAAAATCAGGGTCTGGAAAACACGAAAGGCCACGCTTTCATGCCATCGGCGAGAGGAGTTTTTCCTTGCCGAAAACCCTAGGATTGCTGGTATTTAGGGAGAAAGACCCTTTGTTCATGAGAATGCAGCTGATCCCCCGATGTCTGGCCTTAATGGTTGCGTTGTTTTCAATGGCGGGCCCGGCCAGGGCGTCGTTCCACCTTTATGACATCCAGGAGGTGTTCAGCAACGGGGACGGGACAGTGCAGTTCATCGAGCTGTTCACCCCCTTCGGCAACCAGCAGTTTCTCACAGGCCACACGCTGACATTCCAGATCAACAGCACGACCCAAAGCAGCGTGGTGCTTTCGAACCTGCCGGGGGACAGTACGAACAAAACGTTTCTGATAGGGACATCGACTCTGGCGACGCTTTACGGGGTGACGCCCGATTTCGTGATCCCGGCAAATTTCCTCAGCGCGGGAACTAACAACTTCGTCAACTTTGCTGAGGGAACGGACAGGGTAAACCTGGCCCTGCTGCCGACGAACGGCACCTCGTCGCTGAACGGACAGATCAACAACGCCGCCGAAACCTCCGCGGCGACATCGGTGAACGCGCAGGCCACGCCTGCCAATTTTGCGGGCCAAACGCGGACGATTCCGGAAACCACCGCAGCAGCATTAGGTTTGTTTGCGCTTGGGATGATGGTGCTGCTGCGGAAGAGAGGCTGAGCGCGGATAGCGGGAAAAAAAATCCGCCAGGGGGATGGCCCATGGCGGATTTGGAAATAACAGGCAGCAACGCCTGGGTCACTTTTTGACTCAATGCTCGCGGCAGAACTGCTCGAAGCGGGTCAGTCCTTCGTTGAGGATGTCCAGCGTGGTGCAGTAGCTGAGGCGGATGCCGTCGTCGTAGCCGAAGGCGATGCCGGGAACGGCGGCGACCTTGTAACGCGAAAGCAATTTGTCGCAGAGGTTGATCGATTTCAGGCCGGTGTTGCCGGTGTAAACGAAGAAGTAGAACGCGCCTTCCGGCTCGACCACGCGGATGTTCGGGATGGCCTTGAGGCGGGCGAACATGAACTGGCGCTTGACGTCGTATTCGCCGCGGAGGTCTTCGATGAACGACTGGTCCCCTTCGAGCGCGGCGAGGGCCCCGTATTGTGAAAAGGTGTTCGCGTTGGAGATCGTGTGGTTCTGGATCTTGTCGATCGCGTCGGCGAGCGGCTTCGGGGCGGCGGTGTAGCCAAGGCGCCAGCCGGTCATCGAATAGGCCTTGGAGAAGCCGTTGACGGTGATCGTGAGGTTGTAAAGTTCGTCGCTAAGTGAGGCGATCGAAACGTGCTTGGCCTCACCGTAGACGAGCTTTTCGTAGATTTCGTCGGAAAGGATGATGATGTCCTCCGTTAGCGCGATTTCACCAAGTGCGAGGAGCTCCTCGGCGGTGTAAACGGCTCCGGTCGGATTGCCAGGCGAGTTGATGATGACCATCTTGGTCGCCGGGGTCATGGCTTCCTCAAACTGCTCGGGAGTCATTTTCCAACCGGTTGATTCCTTGGTATCGACGAGAACGGGGATGCCGCCGGCGAGTTTCACCATTTCCGGGTAGGACACCCAATAAGGAGTCGGGATGATGACTTCGTCACCCTCTTCGATGACGGCGAGAATGGCGTTGAAGCAGGCCATTTTCGCACCGCCTGTGACGCAAATCTGGTTGGCGGCGTAGTTGAGATTGTTGTCTTCCTTAAACTTTTTGGAAAGCGCTTCGCGGAGTTCGGGAATGCCACCGGAAGGGGTGTATTTGGTTTTGCCGCTTTGAAGGGCTTCGATCGCCGCGTCCTTGATGAACTGCGGGGTGTCCACTTCGGGCTCGCCGCCGGCGAGTGCGTACACTTCTTCGCCTTTGGCGATCATGGCTTTGGCCTGGGCGGTCACGGCGAGGGTAAGGGAGGGTGTGACCTTGGCGATACGGGATGAGATGCTGTCCATATGGGCTCGAATGAGGGTTGGGCCGCGCACTACGGGGCGCAGCAATGGATAATACGCAGCCCCCGGCGTGAACGGGGCGCTTTTGTGGGGCTTCACCCGATAGGTGGCAAGCTAAATGGTGAGGCATTTCAAACCGTCACCCGAGGTAAAATGCCACCCGCAACAGCCCTCCCGGCATTCCTGAAGTGAGCGGTATCAGGAGATTGACAAATTCTCCAAAATCCGACGCCCAATGGTTGACGTCTTCCTTTCGCTATGGTTCAACCCTCTCGACCCGGTTTCAGGAACGATGGCTGAGTGGTCGAAAGCACTCCCTTGCTAAGGGAACGTACGGGTAACCGTACCGAGGGTTCGAATCCCTCTCGTTCCGCCACTTGTTTTACAAGTCCTTGTAGATTGAATCAATCCCTGACGTTCAGGGGAGGAAGAGGTCGGAGGTATGCCACAAAAGCCGCAAAACAGCGTGCCGCGAACCAACCTGTTGTAAATCCGAAGGAACAAATATTACTTCCGCCGCCGGATCCCAACCGACCTCGTCAACGCGAAGGCGTATGGCGAAGTCATCGGAAAAACTTCAGCACACCAAACAAGCGGGAGGCGGAGCGTCTCGCTCACGTCATAGCGATTGAGCTGCTCGACGAAAGGGAAAGAAAATGGATCAGGGAACGCTCACCCCATGGCGCGCCCGGATCACTGCTGCTGTCAAATTGCTTAAAATCTCACCGGAGAGCTACCCGCTTGCAAGGGAATCCGTCCCATTGCCCGTGGAAATCCGCTGCCGCTCTCAGCCAGAAACCGCTCCGCATTCCGGTGCTCGCTTCCTTGAGTCATTGGAAATCCTCCGTGCCGTTTCCGTCAGGACTTGCAGCCCCAATTCGGGTTTTCCTTCGCGAAACGCAAGTCCGACGACGGCTGGCGCGGGTGGAGGTGTTAGAGGGATGAACCTGAGGCGTTTTCCCGCCGTCGTGGCAAGGAAGGCTGGCACTACGCACACGCCCTTGCCGGATTCCACGGCGGCGATGAGGCTCGGGCCGCCGTCGCATTCCTCGGCGAACGAGCGTTTCCTGATTCTCGGGCCAAGGGCGCGTGCCAGCAGCCGGTGATAGTTCGGATATTCCTGGCGCGAGTAGGCGACGAGTGGCTCGGCAAGCACCTCCGCCACCGTCACTTCGCGGCGTTTGGCAAAGGCATGCCCCGGAGCCACCGCCACCACCATGGGGTGACTGCGCAGCTCATGGAAGACCAGGCCGCGCGGCAGTTTGTGCTCCGGTTTCACCAAGAACCCGGCGTCCAGTCGCGCTTCCCGCAGTCCGTCGAGCATCTCGGTGGCAGTCAGGTCATGCAGGGTCACATTCACCGCAGGCAATGCCTTGTGGAAAACACGCAGCACCGCAGGCAGCAGGTCTGCCGTGGCGGAGGGCGCATGGCCGATATGGAGTTCGATTGCCTTGCCGATGGCCGCCGCCCGTACGGCGGTGACCGCCGCCTCCACACGCTGCATCGCTGCTTTGGATTCGCGCAGAAACACGTGGCCCGCATCGGTCAGGCGGATGGTTTTCGCCGTGCGCACGAAGAGCTCCACGCCAAGTTCCGCCTCCAGATCCTGGATTTGCCGGGTGAGTGGTGGCTGCGAGACATGCAGGCTCTCTGCCGCCCGAGTGACGTTCTGCTCCTCTGCCACGGCGATGAAATAGCGGAGATGTCGGAGTTCCATGATCGCGTGAGCATACCTTTCGGGTATCGTGAGGCAAGCAACATGGTATTTCCGTAAACCATGCCCGCGGGTTAGGAGTGGTGCTGTCAACCCATCCCCCATCCCATGAACGACTCCAACCCGTCACGCCGCCGTTTTCTCGGCCTCGCCCTCTCCGGATTCGCCGCCACCACCGTGCTGCGGGCTTCGGAACGGACATCGACCCCCGCCGCCGGCCAATTCATCTGCGTCACATGCGGTACCCAGTATCCGCAGATCGGGCAGCCGCCCGCCGCCTGCGCGATCTGTGAGGACGAGCGCCAATACATCGGCTCCGGCGGCCAGCGCTGGACCACGCTCGAGACGATGCGCGGGGAAAAATGGCGCAACGTCATCCGTGAACTCGAGCCCGGCCTGTGGTCCATCACCACCGAACCGCGATTCGGCATCGGCCAGCGGGCGCTGCTGCTGCGGACACCGCGCGGCAACCTGCTGTGGGACTGCATCACCCTGCTCGATGATGACACGCTCCGCGCGGTGCAAAAACTTGGCGGCATCCACGCCATCGCGATTTCGCATCCGCATTATTACACCACGATGGTCGAGTGGAGCCGCGCCTTCGGGGAGGTGCCCGTTTATCTGCATGATGCAGACCGCCGCTGGGTGATGCGCCCCGATCCACGCATCCGGTTCTGGAGCGGTGAAACGAAACCCCTCGATCAAGGCCCCACCCTGGTTCACACCGGCGGTCATTTTGACGGCTTCCAGGTGCTCCACTGGCCGGAGGGCGCGGAGGGCAGGGGAGTGCTTCTATCAGGAGATCAGCCGCAGATCGCGGCCGATCCCCGCTGGGTCAGCTTCATGTATAGCTACCCGAATTATGTCCCGCTCAATGCCCGCGCGATCAAGGGCATCCTTCGCGCCTTGGAGCCTCACCGCTACGATCGGATCTACAGCGCGTTCACCCCCGGCATCGTCGCCAGCGATGCCACTTCGGTCGTCCGCCGCTCTGCGGAGCGGTATCTGAAAGCCATCGCCGATTGAAACTCACATCCCAGCCTCCATGACCAAGCATTCCATCGAACCGCCATGAAACCCGTCCTCACCCACCTCGCCGAGTCTGCCCTTTATGTGGATGATCTCGAACGCGCCATCACCTTTTACACCACGCTCTTCGGCCTTCCCGTGCTGCGGCGGAACGAGCGCTTCTGCGCGCTGCGGGTCACCCCGGATCAAGTGCTGTTGCTCTTCCTGCGCGGTGCCAGTTTCATGCCCACACCGCTGCCCGGTGGAGTGGTGCCTCCACACGACGGGCAGGGGCCTCTCCATGTCTGCTTCGGCATCGCCGCGGATTCGGTCACCGCGTGGGAGAATTATCTGCGGGAGCAAGACGTTTCGATCGAAAGCCGCATGCAGTGGCCTTCCGGTGCCATCAGCCTCTATTTCCGCGATCCCGATCACCATGCCGTGGAACTCTCCACCCCCGGTGTGTTTGCGGACGAACGGGAGTCATGAGTATCACAAGCGGTTTTCATCCACCATCGACCGCCACCTCGATGAAGGCCATGGTTTCTGTTTGCTGCGGGAACCCGCGAATGCTGAGATCGTCGCCGGGGTTTTCCGTTATAACGACCAACGCAACTACCTTCTCCACTCCTGGGTCATCATGTCGAACCATGTGCATGTGCTGGTCAGTCCCGGTGAAAGCGATTCATTGAACCGGATCGTGGCAGGTTGGAAGCGGTTTACGGGAACGAGAATCAACGCCCGAACTGGGGCTTGCGGCGCGTTCTGGCAAAAAGACCACTTCGACCGTTTGATCCGGGATTGGGATCATTTCATGAATGTCGCGCGCTATATCAGGAGGAACCCGATCAAGGCGAAGCTAACGGTCGGGGCGTTCTTGGTTTATGAAGCTCCATAGGTGGCGAGATTGCTTTCGTAACAAGGAGGGGCGACACCCGGTCACCCGGTCCATGGGATGACAATAAAAGCGCGTTGCTCATCTCATTGGCTTTCCATGGACTCGGCGGACGGATTCCGCCGCTCCTTGATGAAGAATGCTACCGCCACACGTGTCCCGGAAACTTCTTCGCCACGGTGGGACGGAGCTTCGGCCACTCGCGGGCGAGGAAGTGCGGCCAGTCGGTGGTGCTCGCGACGCGTTTGCCGTCGGGCGTGCAGAGGTTGAGCAGCACCGGGAGACGGCCTTCGCAGACGCTGGGATGCTCTTTGAGGGCGTAGCAGTCTTGCAGTTTCACCTGCGCTTCCGGGGTGTCGTTGACGTAGGAGAGCTTCAGATTTCCGCTGTCAAGCCAGGGGATGGAGAGTGGCAGCAATTCATCGAGCCAAGGGAGCTGGCCTTTTTCAAGATGCTGATGGAAGGCGTGGGTGAGCGGTGCGGCTTGGGCGTCCTTTACCAGCGACAGGCCTTTGAAGGCCCGGGCGAGGCAGGCGGTGATGGCGTCGGCATCGAAGGGAGCGAACTCCAGTTCGGGCACGTTGGCGTGGACGGAGTTCACGCGGGCGATGAGTTGTTTCAGCCGATGATCCATCAGCGGAAGATCGAAGGCACCGGCGCGGTGGGCATCGGCGAGGCAACGGCCGCTGGCGACCGGGTCGATGTCGCGCTGCTGCGCCTTCTGCTCGATGACGAGATCGTGATAGCGCGTGAGCGTCATCGCGGAGACGCGCTTGTTTTTGGTATCAAACAGGTGCTCGACGGTGACGGTTAGATCCTGGGGAAACATCCCAGCGATCCACTCGGGTTTGATGGCGGTGGCGAGGCTGAGCAGGGTCAGCGGCGCGGGGCCGCGTGACGGCGCTTGCCGCAGATTGGCGGCGACGAAGAATGGGGCGTCGGTCACCACGCTTTCGCGGACGAGCTGGCCTTGGCGTTGATCGGTGAGGTCGCAGGCGGGCTTGCCGGGTTCGCGGCGTTTGGCGAGTTGATCGATGAAACCGGCCATGAGGCAACGCAGCAGTGCGTCGTCGTTTTTTGTTGGGAAGGCGGGTGGCGCATCGCGGTCGCAGAGGCGTTGTTGGCGGGCGGCTTGCAGGATTTGTTGATAGGTTTGCTCCACCTGGCGGGCGACTTGGGCGTTGATGCCGTGGCTGCGGCAGCGATCAAAATTGAAGCGGTTCGCTTGGGCGAAGTCGTAGGCGCGCATCAGGGTGATGAAGTCCGAGTCGCCGCTTTCCTCGAACATTTCACGCGTGGCCTGGGTCCCGGCATCTTCCCGATCCAACCTTGTTAGCAAATCGCGACCACTGACCAATGCCGCGCACAGGGCGGCATCCGGCACGCAGCCGCGCTGGCTGGCCTCGATCAACATGCGTGAGTAGCGCGGGTGCATGGGCAGCCGCAGCATTTGGCGACCGATGGGTGTTAGGTCTGCATCATGCAGGGCTCCGAGCATGGTGAGCAGGCGCTCGGCGCGTTCGACCGACTGCGTATCGGGTTTGTCCAGCCAGTCAAAGGTGGTGGCTTCGCGGATGCCGAGCGAGTGCAGCAGCAGCACGACCTCGGCGAGGTCGCTGCGCTGGATCTCCGGCGTGTTGCGTTCCTCGCGGGTCTTGTGGCCGATCACGGTCCACAAGCGATGACAGGTGCCGGGCGCGGTGCGGCCGGCTCGGCCTTTGCGTTGGTCGGCGCTGGCACGGCTGATGGGCTCTAGCAGGAGCGTCCCGATGCCGCGTTCGGCATCGTAGCGCGCCACACGGGCCACGCCGCTATCCACCACGTGGCGGATGCCGTCGATGGTGATGCTGGTCTCGGCGACGTTGGTGGCGACGATAATTTTCCGAAGAGTGTTAGGAGCGAAGGCCCGGTCCTGTTCCTGCGGTTCGAGTTCGCCGTGCAATGGGATGCAGGCCACGCGTTCCTGCGATCTCAGACCGCGCAATGCGTCGAGGGTGCCGTTGATTTCGCCGCGCCCCGGCATGAAGACGAGGATGTCGCCGGGGGCATCGTCGTTGAGGATTCGCTCGACGGCCTCCGCCGCTTGCGCGGTGATGGATCGCGTGTCGGACTGGGAAAGGTAGCCGACTTCGACGGGAAAACTCTGTCCTTCGGAAATGAGGATGGGGCAGCCGTCCAGATAGCCGGCGACCGGCTCGGCATCGAGGGTGGCGGACATGACCAGCATGGCCAGATCCGGGCGCTGGGATTGCTGCAGATTTTTCACCAAGGCGAGCGCGACATCGCTGAGCAGGTTGCGCTCATGGAACTCATCGAAAACCACGGCACCAATGTTAGACAAGGTGCGGTCATCCTGCAGCCAACGCAGCAGGATGCCTTCGGTGACAAAACAAATGCGGGTGCCGACGCTGATGTGATCGTCGAAACGGATCTGATAGCCGACCTCCGCGCCGAGTTTCCCATCGCGCTCCCAGGCCACTCGGTTGGCCACCGTGCGGGCGGCGACGCGACGGGGTTGCAGCACGACGATCATCTTGTCGCGCGCGATCCCGGCATCGAGCAACATCTGCGGCACCTGCGTGGTCTTGCCCGAGCCGGTGGGCGCGACCAGCACCAGGCGATTGCCGGATTCCAGCGTGCGCAGGATCTCGGCGTGGATCTTCCAAATGGGGAGTGCGGTGGCGGCGGGCATGAAGTGGACGCGCAAGCTATCGCCCGGCGCGGGTCTTGGAAACCAGGAACGGCGGTTTGGCTCCGACTATGGCCGCTTCACTTTACACTCGCCTCACTGCTGTCGCTTCAACGCGAGTTCCACGAGCTGTGTGGAAATCTTGCGGATTTCCTTCATGGATTCAGGAGTCGGCGCTTGGCCCTCCTCGACAGTCATCTTCTTGCTCAAGCCCTCGAGCAGACCCCGCATGGCTGAATAATTCTGCCGGGCGGAAATCGTGGGGTCCAAACCGGTGATGCAATCCGAGTAGTATTCCGCGATATCTTTCCTCATCACCTTGCGGGCTCGTTCGGGAGAAAATTGCTTGTCCACGGCCACGGAGGAAACTTCCAGTGCCCGGATCCAGCCGCCTAACGAAATCAAGTAGGCGAGATCCGCATCCTTGAGCGAGACCAACTCCGCCTCCACATCCCTTTGGGTCGACGCCAACTCGATCTTCAGTTGGAGCACTTCGCCTTTCTTCGCGCTCTCCAACAGCCCCGCCGCATGTCGACTGACCCGGTCCCCCGCTCCCAGGGCCTTACTATAACGAGTCAAATCCTTCGCCATTTTTTCCACATCCTTCAACTGCTCGGCCTGCACCATGAGAAAACCATCCGCGATGAGAAACCCCAGTTCGATCGCGAGATCCGCACGATCCAAGGACATCCGCGCCGGCATTTTCCGCTCCGTCTCTGCGATGGGCAAGGGCATCAGAAACTGCAAGGTATCAAACATTTTCGAGATCGAAGGCGCAGTGAATTTATTGACCGCAAGTTCCGCACGAATGTCAGCGTCATCGCGCAAGTCGTCCGGGATCTCTCCATTGGGTCCGGCAGCATCCGCAGCCACTTCCACTGGATCCGGCGCTCCTTCGATTTTCAACGATTCTTCTTCCGAAATCACGGGCGTGGCCAAGGC
The DNA here is from genome assembly GCA_031412525.1 of Akkermansiaceae bacterium. Taxonomy (GTDB): domain Bacteria; phylum Verrucomicrobiota; class Verrucomicrobiia; order Verrucomicrobiales; family Akkermansiaceae; genus Luteolibacter. The sequence continues at coordinate 26,965 of JANODE010000030.1, forward strand.
GAACAAGGCGAACAAACTCAACAGTTTCAACTTCATGCGCTGACCCTGCATCAACCTGACCTGATTGCGAGGAATTTGCCCATCGCGCGATCGGCTGATCCTTCCCATCGCATGGTCATTGAGGAAGCGTGAAAATGAAAATCAGAACAGCTCCCCCTGCACGGGCGGCTTCGGACTCGTTTCCTCCGACCGCTCGGACTCCGACTTCAACCTTTTCCCGCGCGGGTTCACGACACCACTTTCGACCCGGAACATACCGTCCGGCCTACAAAACTCTGCTAGAGTCTCGCAGTTCAGCCATGGCTCGATCTCGTGATCGCGCAAGGCCACCAGGCATCGATCATGGCCGGTGGCAGCGACCTCGAGATTCGGGACGGTCGTCAGCATCGTGTGGCAAAATCCGATCTCGGGATTCTCTTCCCACAGCCCGGCGACGAAAAACGGGTCCCCACCCATGTGTATGCGGTGGGCCACCATCACCCCACCTGGATACGTCCATTCGTAAAAAGCGGTGACCGGGATGATGCAGCGGCGGTGATGGTAGGCATCCCGCCACATGTATTCCTCCATCTTCTCGCACTTCGCATTCACCACCGGCTTCGCGGCGGTTTTGCCTTTGCCGTCCTTGCGCTTGAAAGTGCGGCGGAACCCCCAGCTCATCGTCACCACCTCGCGCTCACCGGTGATCACTGGCAAAGGCATCGTTGGCTGGATTCCAGTCTCGCTGAATTCCTCAAACGCACCGACCAAATCATCCCACAACTTCCGCGGCACTCCGCCGTGTCGTTGAGCTTTCTTAAGGAGGCTTTGATGGTAGGTGCACATTCTTTGACTGCTGCCGGGTCGCATGCACTTCCGAATACGCCGACGGCGTGAAATCGTTGCGTCGACGTCCAGAACACACCCTAGGATTCTTGCATTTTCTTCTAGGCAAACAAGAAGCGAATCCGGCTTCTGCGAAGTTGCAGGTGAAATGAGCACCTTTACCATTCCACGGAATGGAAACCTGGATCGGCGCATCGGAAGTTCAGTATCCCGAATGGAAGGGAAAATTCTATCGGGAGAACCCGGTGCCGCCTTCTACCTGGAACGGGAAGAACTCTCCACCCCGTAGATCGTAACGGCGGATTCCGGCTACTTCCAGGCGCGCATCATCCAGCATCAGAAAGGGAAATGGCCGGACGAATTCGTGGATTACAAGCATGAAGAAACCGCCGCCGGTCCTGAATTCGCAAGGTCGCTCAGGAGGTCGCTGAAGTGAATGAGCCGGGACTTCGGCCAGCCTAACAGCCTCGGCGGCTTCACTTGATTCCCACCACCATCGAGTCCGGGCCTATCAGGTGCTCGACGCGACAATCGCGGAATCCCGCGTCCTGCATCCAGCCGATGCATTCCCTGCCAGTGTAGTCAAAGCCGCCAGGTGTTTCTATCAGCATGTTCAGGCTCATCAAAAGGCCGAAGGCATTCTCCTTCCGGGCGTCGTCGATAATAGCGTCATAGACCACCACCGCGCCGCCGGGAGGGAGGGCAGCGTGGGCTTTTTCGAGGAGCATGCGTTTGGTTTCGAGATCCCAGTCGTGAAGGATGTGCCCGAAAAGCAGCACGTCGGCCTTCGGGAGATCGTCGGTGAAAAAGCTGCCACCGCGGAAAGCCAGCCTCTCGCCTAACTGTTGGCTCCCGGCGTATTCCTCGAAGATCGGCGCGACCTCCGGCAAGTCGAAGCCGATGCCGTGCAAGTGAGGCTGGGCGAGTGCGATCTGGACTGCTAGATCTCCCTGCGCCGTGCCAATGTCCGCGAAGGTCGTGTAGCCTGCCCATGGAAACTGGCGGCCGATGGCCATGTTAGCGCCGCGACTGACACCGGACATGGCGCGGAGGAATTCACGCAGGTTGGCGGGATCGGCATAAATCGCGGCGAAGGGATCATGTCCGCCTTTCGACTCGTTTTGCGACTCCCCTGTGCGGACCGCGGTGGTGAGGTGGCCCCAGAATCCGTATAGCCGATGATTGCACATTTCCAGAATACCGCCGATGTAGGAGGGCTTGGCTTTGTCGAGAAACAGATTCGTCTCATCCGTATTTCGATAGATTCCATCCTCTCGCATGAGGAATCCGAGCGCGACCAACGCATCGAGAAAATCCGCCGCGCCGCGCGGATGAAGTCCGAGCCTTCCCCGAAGCGTGGGGAGATCTGCAGGGTGCTTTGCCAGCTCGGTGAAAACTTCCATTTCCACAGCGCTGAGGAGGGTCTTCGAGGCCCAGAAGGCCATGCCGGTTTGGAGGATGCGATCGGGTGTCGGATTCATAACGAGACAACGGGCATACAGAATATTGCAGTGGGGTTCAATACCCTGATTGCCCCGTTTTCCATTGTCGGAATTGTTGTCGAAAGCTATGCCAAGGCCCCATGAAAACGTTCACTGGATATCAACTTATCACGCCGGACGACCTCCACTGGCGTCCATCCAACCTCATGAAAATCCCTAACGCTGATTTTCTGGAACGGACGGGAAGTGAAAACATGGGCGCCCGGCTGTGGCGGATGCCGCCTCGCAGTGCCAACACCCTGCACAAACACATCCGTGCGGAGGAGTTCTACTTCGTGCTCGAAGGAACCGGGCGGCTTCGCATCGGCGAGGATTCCGTGACCGTGCCGAAACACGGCGGCGTGCTGGTGGGCCCGGACCAGCTCCGGCAGGTCTTCAACGACACCGACGAGGAAGTGCTCTGGCTCATCATCGGTGCACCGGAGGAAATGGAATTCCTCAAGGGCTCCCTATCAGAAATGGATCTGTCCCTGATCTATCCGGCGGACCCGACTCAACTGCCGCCGGAACTCAGCGGCGTGGAGTGGCCGATACCCTAACGCATGGCGACGAAGATGCCTTCGAAGACGACGCAGACCTCGTCGTTTTGCTCGATCGTGACGTGTAGCCGGATGCGGGCTTTGCCCTTTTTCTCGAAGGAATTCTTGAAGTCTGCTAGCTCCGATTCGTCCGGATGACGGCAAATGGCGCGGAGCTGTCCACGCACCGGCCGCTCATAACTGATAGAGCTGCTGCGAATCACGATGTGGCAGTCACGATCCTCCAGCACCAGCCATAACAACCCGTATCCAGCCAGGGTGGCGAGCGCGCCGAGGCTGCCTCCGAACGCGGTGCCGAGGTGATTGTGATTCTCCTCCAACGGCGCGGTGAGAATGAGTTTTTCCCGGTCGAGCGCCTCCACCTTCACGCCCATCGCGCGGGTGAGCGGGATCTTTTCGTAGAAAAATTGTTCGGTCTCGTGGAATGGTGAAGCGACTTCCATGACAGTTGGATCAATGGGTCCACCAGCGCGAAAGCCGCGGTTCAGCGGTGGCGGGCTTCGCAAGGCAACTGTCGGAATAGTGCGAGGTGTCGTTGAAAACAATGAGCCGGGCGCGCACCGTGCTTTTGAAATCGACAACGTTCAGCGCCGCGGGATCCTGATCGAGATTGTCACGGTAGCGGCGCGGATCGAATCCTAACAACGAACTGAGCAGCAGCCGGATGGTCGCTTTATGCGAGACAACGATCACCGATCCACCCTCGTGCTGGCGGACGATGTCGAGGAAAGCGGGCAGCGCCCTGGCAGTGACGGCCAGACCGCTCTCTCCGCCTTCCGGTGCGAAAGTGAACGGGTCTTCCTCCCACGCCGCGGCCTCTTTGGGGAATTTTTCCTCCACCTCGCGGCGCGTGAGCTGCTCCCAGTGGCCGTGGGAAATTTCGCGCAAGCCGTCGCGCGGCTCGACTTCCAGGCCATGAGGTTGGGCGAGAAATCCGGCGGTTTCCATCGTCCGGCCGAGCGGTGAAGCATAAACGGCGGTGGGCCTTGCCGCGCTCAGCCGTTCACCTAGCAGCTTCGCCTGCCGTCGGCCCTCGTCGGATAGAGGAACATCGGTCGCTCCTGCGAAACGGTCTTCGGCACTCAGCGTGGTGGCACCGTGGCGGATGAGGAAAATTCTGGTTAGAGACATGGTAGTGGTTGATTCATGGATCGATCTGGCGGATGCGCTCCAGGTGACGCCCACCTTCGAAATCGGTCGTTAGAAATATATCGGTGGTCGCGAGTGCGGTTGCCAGATCCATCATGCGCTCGCCGAGCGAAAGCACATTCGCATCGTTGTGGAGCCGGGTGAGCCGTGCGGATTCGGGATTCCAACAAAGCCCACAGCGGATGCCACGCGTGCGGTTCGCGGTGATGGCCTCGCCGTTTCCGGATCCTCCCAGCACGATGCCACGCTCGAATTTCCCGGCGGCCACCGCTTCGGCGACCGGGCGGATGTGGGTGACATAGGACACGGGCGCGTCCGAATCCGTGCCGAAATCGGCGACTTCGTGACCAGCCTTCCGCAAGTGTTCGATGATTTCCTGCTTGTAGAGGAAACCCGCGTGATCCGAACCGATGGCAATGCGCATGGGGGATGAATACCGGAAAATCGCGCCGATGCCAACGACGATCCGAAACCGCTCAGGTCATCTGGAACCTTGCGAAAATCAGGATTTGAACCCACCATGGCGTTGCCACGAATCTCGCACAGCTTTTCCCCTGACTATGGTCGTGAAAACGATTCTGATCCTCAGCCTTTTTCTAACATCATGCGCCCCGGTCCATCTGGAGAGGTCGTCGAAGGTCCGTGTGCACGGCCACTCTGATAGAGCCGACCTCGCCCGCGCACTCGACGGGGCGACGGACGACGCGGCGGCGCGGAGCCTGGGAAGGTGGATAGAGCGCAGCCACGGAAGGAACGGGAGCATGGCGCTGCCAAGCCATCGGGTTTCCTATCACCCCGGTGGCCCCGGTGTTTTCCCGCCGGATTATTTCAACCGGCTGGAATATGCGGCGGACTATCAGGTGCGTGGATTGCACGAACACCGCGAGTCAGGGACCGGCATCCCGATGGTGGGCATCCGGGACAACCAAAACCGACTCGCGGTGGAAAAATGGTATCCACCGGAAGCGATCACCCGCGCCGTGACGGCGGTGGCCATTCCAGGCAAATCCATCGCCGGGGTGAAATCCGTGGAAATCCGTTTGATCGACCGCCTGCATTCGGAAACCATAGCCCTTCATGGAAAACGCGAACCGCTCGCTGCGGATTTCACGGTGCCGTTCGGTGCGTTGTTAGCAAAGACCGGACCCTTGCAGGGCACTGGCATCACTTCGGTATTCAGCCCGAAGGCAAAACGTGATCCCGGCTTTGCTCTGATGCAGCCGTATGATCCAAATCGCACGCCGCTCATCCTGATTCACGGGCTATTCTCCACTCCCCTCGCCTGGGCGGAACTCACTAACGAACTGTGGGCCGTGCCTGCGATCCGCAAGCGCTATCAGATCTGGCACTATCTCTATCCGACGAATCCCCCGGCGCTCTACTCGGCCCGGGTCATGCGGCAGAAGCTGGATGAACTCCGGTATTTCCTCGATCCGGATGGCAAGGACCCTGCCATGCAGCGCACCGTGATCGTGAGTCACAGTATGGGCGGCTTGTTAGCAAAAACACTGGCGGTCGAGCCTCGTGATGCGTTCTGGGATGCGGTTTTCACCCGGCCCATTTCCTCCCTGAATGTCACACCTGAAGAACGTGCGACTTTGGAAGAAGCCTTCTTCTGGCAACCGCGGGGCAACGTGGACCGCATCATTTTCTGCTCGGTCCCCTTCCGCGGTAGCAATCTGGCCAGCTCTTTGATCGGTCGCGTCGGCGGGGCACTGGTCGCACCGAGCGCAGACTTTCAGGATTTTTTCCGCGACCTGGAACGCAAGAATCCCGGAATGCTACAGCCCGGTTATGAAGCTCTCACGAAGGGAAAAGTCAGCAGCATCACCACGCTTTCGCCGCGTCAGAAGTCAATGGAGATCCTCGACCGGTTGCCGCTAACACCCGGCACCGCCGCGCACATCATCACGGGTTCAGCGGATTTCATCGTGCACCGCAGCAGTGCCACCGTGGAAAACGCGGAATCTAACATCGAAGTTCCCGCCGGGCACGGATCATTCCATCATCCGAAAGCCATGGAGGAAATCATCCGCATTCTCGAACTTCCTTCCGCAAGGAGAAACACTCGAAATCGTTAGAAGACTCCCGTTTCATCTTGGGATGGCTGCAAAAAATGCGCGGAGTTTCACCGGGTCGAGATGGTCGTCACTGCGGACGCTGCTGCACAGGTCCAGCCCGAACGGTCTAACGGTATCGACTGCTTCTGCAACGTTGCCCGGATGAAGACCGCCTGCGAGGAACACCGGGATGGCAATGGAGTCACGAATCCGACGGCTGATGGCCCAATCATGTGACCGGCCGGTCCCGCCAAGTTCCTTGACCGGGAGATTCAGATTGCCGGAATCGAGCAAGAGCGCGTCCACATGCAAAGCCGCTGAGCGGGCGTATTCCAGGGACTTCTCCCCCGACACGTGAACCACCTGCACCAGGGATATGCCGGGAAGCGCGGCGCGGAGCTCGGCATACACGTCAGCAGGCAGATGGTCGCAAAGCTGGAGTGTGTTAGTCCCGCAACGGCGTTGCTGGGCGATGATGGCGGCGGGCGACCGCTCCGATGTGAGAAGAAAAGTCGCGATCGGTGGAGGGACATTTGCTGCGATCGTAGCGATCGTATCTTCGTCGATAACGCCGGGCCCACTGGGCATTGCCGCCACGAGGCCGACCGCGGAAGCACCGCAGGCGATTGCTAACGCGGCCTCCTCGGTTGACTTGATGCAACAGATTTTGATGCGCAATTTTCCCACCATCCTTCTTTGTCAAACTGTGGATGTTGGATAAACCACACCCTCAACCCAGCTTTGCGTCCATCGTGATCGTCGCGTTGAGCAGTTTCGAAACCGGGCAACCCGCCTTCGCCTTGCCTGCTAGATCCTGGAAGGTGGCATCGTCGATGCCTGGGATGCTGGCGGTCACGTCAAGATGACTGGCGGTGATCGCGAAGCCGCCGTCTTTCTGTTCGAGCGAAATGGTGGCGGTCGTTTCAATCTTGTCGGGCGTGAAACCGGCTCCCCCGAGGATCATCGAGAAGGCCATCGAGAAACAGCCCGCGTGGGCCGCACCGATGAGTTCCTCCGGGTTGGTTCCCTGCTCGCCTTCGAAGCGCGTTTTAAACGAATACGGTTTCTCAACGAGTGCGCCGGAGCCGGTGCTGAGGGTGCCGGCTCCTTCTTTGAGGGAACCCTGCCATTGTGCGGATGCTTTTTGTTTCATGGTGTTTGAATCGTGGTAATTGTCAGACTGAGATGGGGCTCAATATGCCCATCTTCGCGCTCAAATCCAGCGTTTGATTGTTTCATATCTGCCAAAAATCGATTCGCACACAGTCAACCGGCGCCCCCCCCTGCCTCATCAATCATCCTGATCGAACCAGCCATCGACTGCGCTTTCGGCTTTGGCGAGGGAACGTTTCGTCCGGTCGTCCTGATACTCGTCATATCCCGCGCGGATGAACTGGAGGTCTGTCAAACCGATGAATCCCAAGGCTGTTGCCAGATGCGGTTCGAGATGATTCCAGTGCGCGAGCGGCCCGCCGGGGAACAAATCCCCGTCACCCGCCGCAGTGATGATGATGACCGGCTTGTCCGTGAGAAGCGCTTGATAGGGCTGCGGAGCCGATGCATCGAACGCATAGGTGCGTCCGTGGCGGACAACCTGGTCGATGTAGGCTTTGAGTTGTGCGGGAACACCAAAGTTGTAAACGGGGGCGCCGATCAGAATGGCATCCGCTGCGACAATCTCATCGATCAGGGAATTGCTCAATCGGAGAACTTCCGGCACTGGGTCCGCAGCAGGATCGCCAAACGCAGCCGCGATCCAGGCCTCGTCAACGACTGGTGGCGGATTGGCAGTTAGGTCGCGCTCGATCACTTGTCCGTCTTGATGGCGCTCAAGCCATCTCCCAACAAACCGGGCGCTGAGACTGCGGGTGATGGAGCGCGTGACGCGTCCGCTGGAATGGATGACAAGGAGTGTTTTCATGCGCCGGCAGTGTGTCGTGTCCCGGCCGATTCCGCCTCGTCCCAAAAAGATGACTCAGTCACAAAATAGTGAGCGCCAGCCTTTCCCTAACAATGAATCAAGTCGATTTCGATTCAAGAGCCTCCGTGTAGCGCACGCCCCATCGCTCCAACGCGTCCATCACCACGGACAATTCGCGGCCAAGATCGCTCAGGGCATATTCGACACGCGCCGGCACTTCGGGAAAAACCGTGCGCTCCAATACTCCGTCCGCCTCTAACTGGCGTAGCTGCAGGGTCAGCACTTGAGCGGTGATTTCCATCAGCGAATTCTGGAGGTCACAGAAACGTTTGGTTCCTGAGGCCAGCTCGCAAAGGATCGAAGGCTTCCACCGGCCTCGAATGACATCAATGGCCGCTTTGACCGGGCAGCCTTCCCGCAGGCGGTCATACGGCTGGCTGTAGTCTTTTGAAATTTTCACGGCCGAATGATGGCTTGGCTGGCCGGTGGTCGCAAGATTCGGCTGGAAAAACCTTTCGTGGAGTTTTCAGAAACCGAACCTCACGCAGTAAACCGGCGGCAATTCCGCACTGAGGCGGGTCCAACTGTCGCCACCATCCTCACTGATCCAGACACTGCCGGTGGTGCTCCCAAAAGCAAGCGTGCGACCATCCGCGCTGACATCGAGACAGTGGCGGAAAACGAGGTGATAGGCGTGCACCTGCGGCAATCCGACGCGGAGTTGCTCCCATGTAGCGCCGCCGTCTCTGGTGCGCATCACACAGAGCGCGCCATCGCAGGGCACACGGAATTCGTCCTTGATGCCGGGCACAAACCACGCGGTCTGGGAGTCGAGCGGATGCACGACCACCGCGAAACCAAAATTCGAGGGCTCGGCGTTCTCGATTTCCCGCCAGTTCATGCCTCCATTGCTGCTGTGGAAAATGCCGTTGTGATGCTGCATCCAGATGGTGTCAGGATCGGATGGTGCCCATGCGATGCGATGTGGATCCTGGATGCCGGGATCGTCCTCCTGGCCCGGTGGCATGTACTCGGCACGCAGACCCTCGCCGATGTTTCGCCAGTTCCCGCCGTTGTCGCGGCTTTCCCATATTCCGGCGCTGCTGATGGCTAACAGCAGGCGGCGGGGATCGCGCGGATCTACCAGAATCGTGTGGATGCCCGGCCAGTCCGCGCCGCCGCCGAACCACTTCGCTCGATCAGGATGATTCCACAGACTTTCCACAAGCTGCCACGACTTCCCGTGGTCCTCCGAATGGAACAGACCGCCGGGAAGAGTGCCGCACCAGAGCTCGCCAGTGCCCGATCCGGCTTCGAGCGCCCAGATTTTTTTCAAGGTCCAAGGGGTTGGCTCCTGGCTCATCGGGTTGATGACTTCCTGATAGTCGTCCGGCTTCGGTGGATAGATCGGACAACCGCGCTCATCCCAAGTGACACCGCCATCAGAGGAAGCGTGAATTTTTGAACCGAAGTGGCCATGCTCAACGGCGGCGTAAAGCGTGCCGTCACGCGCGTCGGGCAGGAGCATCGGCACCTGCACGCCGATGAATGAAAGCCGGTTGATTTCCCAACCGGCCGGACCGCGAACGGCCTCCAGCAGTCCCTTGCGGGTTCCAAGATAGAGTTTGTTGCTCATGATGATTCTGTGATGGTTAGAAATCAACCGCCGGATAACGCCTGCATGACGAAGATTTCCGAATCCGGGTTCACCGGATCCGATTGCGTCCGGCGATCCTTGATGGCGGTTCCGTCCAAGAAAACGACGACATGCTGGCGTAGCGCGTTCTGATCATCCATCACGTAGCCTCGCAAGGTGGGATGCTGCACAAAAACGGCTTGCAGACATTCACGCACCGTCGCTCCTTCCACCGAAGAACGCGGCGCGGTCGTCTGGTGGGATAGACTGCGGGTGAACTCGACGGTGATCATGGGGAAGATTTGTCAAACCGAGACGATGGTCCTGAAACCGCCCCATGCCATGCGCTTGCAATCCATCAATGGATTTTCGGGATCGAACAATTCATGAAGGCGCGGATCCGCAAAGACCTTGGCGTTCACTGCGTCGCGGTGCTCACGGGATTCGAAAACGATGTAAGCGAAGACCACGGTTTCCTCAGGGCTTGTTCCGGCAAGAGACGTGAAGGGAACCATATCCTTGATGTCGAGATCGTCGCCAACGGCTTCGATGTATTCCAGGGCTCCGTGTTCCTTCCAGATCGCACCACATTTGCCGGCGACTGCCTGATAGGCTTCAACCTTGTCTTTAGGAAGTGGAAGGACGAATCCGTCGATGTATTTACTCATGGTTAGAAATGGTGAGGTGATTGAATTTGTTAGGTAGGATCAGAAAAGTTTCTCCCCGCGCTGAAGCATGGCGAGGAAATCCTGCATGCGTTTGGCCCGCGTTTCCGGACGCTTTGCGGTGTGGAGACGGTGATAGATGGCGTAGCGGTTCGCCTTAGTGAGTGATTCGAAAAATGCGAGCGCTTTGGGTTTTTTCGCCAGGGCGGCCATGAAATCCTCCTGCATCACGAAGGTGCTGGATGAGGCGTAGGCAGCGTCCCAACGGCCGTCCGCCTTCGCTGCCTCCACCGCGGCGAGCCCGGCGGGCTGCATGCGGCCCGCGAGCGTCAGGCATTCGACATACCCGATGTTGACCTTTGACCAGATGCTTTTCCGGCCGCGCGGCGTGAATTTCGTGAGCCACGATTCTTCGTCAAACGGGCGGGCCTGTCCATCGATCCAGCCCCAACAGAGCGCCTCCTGCACCGCCTCGGCGTGTGGAATGGAAGGCCGTCCGCTTACCTTCTTGAAATAGCGCAGCCAGATGCCGGTGTGGTCCGCATGATGAATGAGAAGCCATTCGTGAAACGCCGCTACATCGACGAAGCTCAGAACGGGTTTGTCGTCCTTCGCGGGCATGAATTTCAGGGCATGGAGGACCGGGTGACGAGGTTCACCCAGCTTTTGCGCTCGGACCACATGAGAAAGAGCGCCAACGCGCTGAGTCCTAACAGCATCGGATTGAGGATGCCGTCCTTGGCGATGAATACGTGAAACGCGAGGATGTTGACGAGGATCGGGCCGAGGATGAGAAGCCCGATATTTCTAGTGCGGGGGATGGCCACCAGGATGCCGCCAACGAGTTCCAGAACTTTGACGAAGGTCATGTAGCCGGTCGGACCGAAAGCGGCAAAAAAAGCGGCGACCGGACTGCCTTCGGGTATCTCAGGCTTAGGTGCCAATCCGAAGAGCACAACGCAGGCCGACATGATGAAGAGAAGTCCTAGCAGGACTCCGGCAATGGTGGGGAGGTGTTTCATGGTTATTGATTTAATCCTAGCTTCGGAAACGTTCCGACTATTCAGGCCCGCCGCCAGTACATTCGTTCACCATGGCGTCCCAGCGATTCTGCATTTCCTCCGGGGAGACCTTTTCAATTTCCTTTTGAATCATCCATTGGTGGCCGAATGGATCCACCACGCTGCAGCTGCGGAACCCGTAAAATTGATCGGACACGGGCATTTGCACCGTGGCACCGGCAGCGACGGCGCGGTCGAAGGCCGCATCAGCGTCCTCTACTTCCCAACAGAAGGTGACGGATGTCCCGCCTAGGGTTTTCGGAGATTTGTTGCCCCATTGCGGATTTTCATCGTTGAGCATGATCAGGCCGCCTTCGATATCGAGTTCGGCATGGCCAATTTTGCCGTCGCTCTTGTTGGTGAGGCGGAAACGTTCGGTAGCGCCGAACGCAGCCTGGTAAAATTCGATTGCGGCGGCCGCATCATGGACGGTGAGGTAGGGGCTGAAAACGGGGTAATCGTGATTTGGGGAGCTCATGAAGATGTTGGGTTGGAGTGTGGTTTTCCTGATTAAGATTTCCGAGAATTTTCTGGGCTTGGATTCTGGATTTCAATGGGACAACGAATTGAGAGGAGCAGCCAGGACATCTGAGTTGCTGTTTTCGGAAAAACATCGATGGAAGAACCCGCTATGGCCGATTTTGAGACCACCTGGCCGAAATCGGGACTAAAAATTGATTTCCCTTTCCTGAATTTCAGGTAACTTGAATTCGTTCTGAGCGAGGTCCGCCTCTTCAAAACACCAGCCTCTAAAAAAGCTGGGCCACACGATTCGAATTGGATTCCGGGGGGAAACCAACCGAACGAGGCCTCAGCCGATGGCCCAGAAAAAAGAGCGCGTTGCGAGATCCGGGGGGATATCCGACGCGCTCTTTTCTTTTTGTGCAGCAATCAAAACTCCGCGTGGCTGAGAACAGTGCTTGGCATCGGCACGGCGTGGCGGCAGTTTGTTTTTCATGTTCGATCCCGCCCGCTATGACGGCCGCATGCCTTACCGGCGCTGCGGTGATTCCGGTCTGCTTCTGCCCGCCATTTCGCTGGGATTCTGGCACAATTTCGGGCACGTCGACGACTTCGAAGAGGCTCGCCGCATCATGCGCCGGGCGTTCGATCGCGGGGTGACTCATTTCGATCTGGCAAACAACTACGGACCGCCGCCCGGCTCGGCCGAGGAAAACGTCGGCCGCATCCTGATCGAAGATTTTGCCAGCCATCGCGACGAACTGATCATCACGACCAAGGCCGGTCATGACATGTGGAGCGGCCCTTACGGTGAGGCGGGGTCACGCAAGCACTTGCTGGCGTCGCTCGATCAATCGCTCAAACGGCTGCGCCAGAGTTATGTGGATATTTTTTACTCCCACTGCCCGGACGAAAACACGCGGCTTGAAGAAACCATGTCCGCTCTCGCCACCGCGGTGAACAGCGGCCGGGCGCTCTACGTCGGGCTTTCCAAATACCCGCTCAAGCGCCTGAAAAAAGCGGTGAAAATCCTCAAGGACATGGGCATCCGCTGCCTGATCTATCAACCACCCTATTCCATTCTCAATCGCTGGCCGGAGTCCGAGGGCATTCTCGATTACCTGCTGGAAGAAGGTATCGGCTGTGTCGTCTTCAGCCCGCTGGCCCAGGGCATGCTCACACCCAAGTATCTCACCGGCATTCCGGAAGGCTCACGCGCCGCGCGGGCGGACAGCCCGTTTCTCGATGCGGAAAAAATCGCCGCGCAGCAGGATAAAATCCGCGATCTCGGTGACCTCGCCGCCTCCGCCGGCATGCCTCTCAACCACTTGGCCATCCAATGGTCGCTGCGGTCGCCGGCTGTGACTTCCTCCATCATCGGCGCGCGCACCGTCGCGCAACTGGATGACTCAATCGACGCGCTACAGGCCCCCATGCCGGACAAGGCCATGTGCGCGGCCATTGATGCAATCGCACCCTGCGTGAAGAAAAAGCATGCGGAAGGCTGACTTCCGACCTATTCCACCCCTATGACTTGGAACGATCAATTTCTCGCCCTCTTCGACCGCTGCGTTGCCCTCTACCAGAAGGGGGAGCGTGACTATCAGGGCTACTACGCCGCCGACGATCTCGCGTTTCTGGAAAGCATCGGCTGCCAGCAGCGCGAGTTTTTCGACTTCGTCGAGGATTTCTGCGAAGAAGGGCTGCCCTCCATTTCCACCGCGTTGCTCGTGGCTGCCGCCCGCCGGGATTATTTCCTGACCCTGCAAAACCGCCTGAAAAGCGGAAAAATCCTCACCCGCGACGACATCCCGACTTTCGGCGAAGAACTCGATGGCATGGCTTACCTGCCACGGATCCTCGCCAAGGCCCGCGCGAAACTCCGCGGCGAGCTCGACCCGGATTTGATGTACGGCTGCGGCGGCGACCGGCGTTTTCTACTGAACCACGGTGACATCCATATGGCGGATTTCCTGCGCCACGTCTGGGCCATAGGCGACGATGATCAAAAACTCGCAGCCTGGGTGAAACAGCAGATCGCCTGAAACTCCGGGCTTGCCACCTCCCGGCTCCCATCCTATCCCACCCCGCACAAATCATGGCCAGCACACCGATCATCAATCTCCGCAAGGGGCACGCCGTCCGCCACAACAACGAAGTTTGTCTCGTGATCGATCACGAACTCAAGACTCCGCCGCGTATGGCCTCTTATGTCCAAATGTCCATCCGCAGCGTGGCTACCAAGAAGGTTTTTAATCTCCGCATGACTTCCAATGATTCGGTGGAAGGTGTTGTACTTGAACGCACTCCGCATGAATATTCCTACAAGGACAGCAGCGGTTATCATTTCCTCGACCCCAACACCTATGAGGACGCCGTCGTTTATGAAGACCTCATCGAAGGAGTGAAAAACTACCTCATCGAAGGCCAGATCTACAATCTCATGGTTGCCGACGGCATTGTCGTCGCCGTGGACCTCCCGCTCTCGATGGTCATGTCCGTGGCGGAGTCCTCGGAAGGCGTCAAAGGCGACTCCGCGAACAACGTTTACAAGCCAGCCGTCATGGAAACCGGACTGATCGTGCAAGTCCCGCTTTTCATCAACGTCGGTGAGAAGATCAGCGTGAAGACCGAAGACAACAGCTACCAGGGCCGCGTTAACGACAAGTAAGCAGCTTTTCGACTCATCCTCTATTTCAAGGCGGTTCCGAACAGGGACCGCCTTTTTTGTGCCCCATTGCTAAGAATTTTTAAAAGCAGATGACTTGAATCCGGTGAGATGCGATGACCATGACGACCGATGATCGGCAATCAGGCGTCTCATTTAGTTAAGAAAAATTGATTTTAACTTGATCTAAAGGACAATTTTTGAAAAACAACGTGCATCATGAAACCGAGTCTGTTGTTCGCCACGCTGTCCATGGTTTTCGCCTCCCCCACCCTGTTGGCAAAATCCGAGCTGGAGATCTTGCGGGCCAAATGCGCCGAGCAGGAGCGGCAGATCCAGCAACTGGAGGACGACAACTCGAAACTGCGCACGGGTAACCCGGTATCGCGACCCACCCCGGCAGCAGTCCAAGCAAAAGCCGATCCGCAACCACGTCCTGAGGATGTGTCGAAACCTGGGGTCACGGCTGGCAGCTCGACCTATGTGGTCAAAGCGGGCGACAGCCTGGAGAAAATCGCCCGCAAGGTCAGCACCACTCCCGAAGTTCTCGCTAAATCGAACGGGCTGAAGACCAAAGCCGTGATTCACCCCGGCCAAAAGCTCAAGGTCCCCAACGCCGCATCGATCGCCTCGTTGAACGAACCCACGGCTCCGGCGAAACCCACCGCAAGCCCGGCCGCCGCTGTCACTCCCGGCCGGAAATACACGATCCGTGACAACGACACGTTTTCCAGCATTTCGCGGAAGCAGAAAATCTCAGTCGCCGCGCTGATCGCTGCCAATCCCAAGGTAAAACCGACGGCATTGCGCACTGGACAGGTGATCAATCTGAGCAAGCCATCCCCAGCACCGGAGACGGTTGCAAAATCTCCGGCCATCGAGTCGCCAAAACCGACTGTTGCGACCAAATCGCCGACCCCTCCCCAGGCCACCACTCCCGTGATGGCGTCGAAGCCCGCGGCACCTGCCGTAGAGCAGACGCCCGCAGTTTCCGCACCCGCACCTTTTTCCAAATCAACCCCGATCGCAACGCCTCCCGGTGTCGTGAAATCCGAGCCGACTGCAGCCACCACGCCGTTGGAAGTTTCCTCTCCCACTCCTGAAAAGAAGATACATCCCATCACCATCGAGGGTGAGATGACTTACGAGGAGTTCGCCGCCAAACACGGCACCAACCCGGAACGACTCAATGCCCTGAACGGGCTGGATCTCAGCAACGCTACCGTCCTGGCCAAAGGATCGGAACTCTACGTACCCGCCCAGCCATAAGCGAACGACCCGATCCTTGGGAAAACACACACCCAAGACGAAGAAAACCCGCTCAGGAGGCAGCCTCCGAGCGGGTTTTGCTTGTTTTCAGAAGATGACCGACTGGAAAAATCAGTAAGCGAAACGGTCGTTGAGCGGCGTCCGGGGAGTTTCGCGCGATCTCGGCATTTCGCCCGGATTGAGCGGCCGGGTGGCGATCACGCGTGATTCGCCTGAGAATGGAGTGGGCGGCGGCGGGGTTGCATTGAGTGGCTGGTGATTGCTCGGTTCGTTGGTGATCGTGACGGAGGTGCCCACCACCACTGACTCGAACAGCACGGGCACGAAGTCCTTGGGAATGCGGATGCAGCCGTGGGACGCGGGTTCTCCAGGTTGTGGAATGAGCCCTCCGTGCATGCCGATTCCATAACTGGTCAGCCGCATCCAATACGGCATGGGTGCCGGAACATAGACCATTCCCTTCGGAACAGGAGTGCTCGGTTTCGCATCACCATTCGTCACATTTCCGAACTCATCCTCGATCCAGCCGTAACTGTTGGAATACTTGTCCACGATCTTTTCGGTGATCTTGTATTTCCCCGGCCGCGTGTCGTGCCCCTCCTTGCCGGTCGCCACATAGCACCAGCCGATGTCACGGTCTCCCCTTTTAAATTCGGCGATCTGGTCTGTGAGACTGATGCGGATGGAAACTTTTCCTTCTCCACCATCGTCCCGCCATTGGTGCATCACCCGGTTCGCCTTCCGCGCAGGCGGACGGCCTGGGGAAGAACTCACGCATGAGACGGAAGAAAGGACAAGAGCCACCCCCGAGAGGGCGAGGAATGTGGATGAAATCAGACGCAAGGACATCGAAAAGTGGAGATGGATACGGTGGCAGCAGGAAACGATGTGACTCGTAGCTCGTCGCAGCCTATACCCGGGGAACTGGAGGCGGTCAAGGGCGCACGAAAAATAGGCCCTGAGCTGGAAATCTCCAACCGGACTTGCGTTCGCCGCCCCCATGGCCTAACGACAGCGCGAATGATTCGTTTCTCCATCTTTGGCATTCCCGTGGAAGTGCAGCCGTTTTTCTGGATCGTCTCCGCGCTGATGAGCGGCGGACTTTACGCGGATTCCAAAGCCGGATTGCTCGCCGCGGCGTTGTTTGTGGTGGCGGCTTTCATTTCCATCCTGATCCACGAGCTGGGCCACGCGGTTACCGGTCAAAAGCTCGGCGGCGGCTACGCGAGGATCGCGCTCACTGCGTTCGGTGGACTTGCCTACAATGAAGGCGGCCGGTTCACCCGGCAGCAGCAGTTCTGGATGGTGGCCGCCGGACCAGGTGCGGGGTTTGCCTTTCTCGCCCTGATCCTCGCCGGGCTCTCACTCATTTTCGGAGCCGCGGATGTGCTGGCCTACACGCAGCAGGTGCTCTTTTACATCAGGGCTCCCTTTCAATCGGACGCCTTCCTTAATTTCCTCCAGGAAAAACCGTTCATCCACCTGTTCATCCGCCATCTGTTATGGATCAACTTCTGGTGGGGCATCATCAATCTCCTGCCGGTGCTGCCGCTCGACGGCGGACGCATCACCGAGCTTTTTGTCCGCCCGCAGAAGCTGGTCTATCAGATCGGCATCGCTGCCGGGGCGGCGATGGCCTTGTATGCGTTCCTTTCACTGCAGTCGATCTACACCGCAGGCCTATTCGGATTTCTCGCCTGGCAGAACTACAAGGCTATGAAGGAGAATCCCTGGCAATAGCCTATCGGAAAATCAACCGCAGCCCCGCGATGATCGAAAACACCACGATCATCCATTCGAACGCCACCTGCGGCACCCTTCCTATCAGCCATCTCCCTCCAAGGATGCCCACCACCACCCCGGGCAGGAGCCGGGCGTTTTCCATCAAGCTGTCAGACGTGATCAATGCCAGCCGTGCATTGAGAGGCACCTTGATCACGTTGATGAGCAGGAAAAACCGCGCGCCGATGCCAATCAGTTCCATCTTTGGAATCCGCCGCGCCATCAGGTAAAGCTGGATCACCGGCCCGGCTGCGTTCGCGAGCATCGTCGAAAATCCACCCAGCACGCCGGCGCTCAGACCAAATCCGTGGGACTGCGCCAGCCGGTCGAAAAACTCCGGCCGCACCCGCCGCAGCGCCTGCAGGGCCACCATCGCCAGCACACAGACGCCGATCACGCGCCGGGAGTCAGTTTCGGAAATTTTCCCCAGCATCCACCAGCCGAGCAAAAGTCCTAGCAGCGCCGGGCCTAACATTCTCCACACCGGCCCCCATGAGCCATGTTTTAGAAACGCCGGATACGCCATCAGGTCCGCCGCGATAAGCAACGGCAACGCCAACCCGACCGACGCCTTCGCACCGTAAATTTCAGCTAACAGCACGACCGACACCATTGAGATTCCACTGAATCCCGCCTTCGAGAGTCCGATGCAAAAAGCGGCCACCAGGGCGATCACATACACGGCCGGATCCGACAACATTTCCCCGCGAACCATCGGCGAATCCCTCCCTCCGGCAAGCACAAAGCCGCACCCGCCCTCCCCCCCGGTAGGGCGTGACCGCCGCGGCGCGCCCACTTCACATTCTTCCGCCGGACGCTCTCGAGGACAGTTGATGGTCGAGTGTTGATCGTTGATGGAAAGAACTCGGAAAACCGCCATTCCGATCTCCTTCTCATCTTCATTTCTCCCTCCTCCCGTTTTAATTCTTTCGCACCGTGCTTTTTGCCTCGATCCGGAAGATGGCGAACGACGTTTTGCAATTCTGGCGGAGGCAACGGGTTGATCCGCAGAGCCGTATGGTTATCAACTCAATGAAAACGAGTGATCTGCTTGCTCCGTGAAAGTTGGTCCGAACGTTGCAAGAAGGAAGCAAACTCCCATTACCATGAAAAAGCGCCATTCCTCAAACTCCCACGAAGCGTCCGCTCATCCCAATCTGATCAACTACCTTGCGTTGATCCATGCGGTCACTCATCCCGGAACCCGCCAGGACCCCGGCAAGCGGCAGTACTCGCACAGATCGTCGACCGCTGCTGCGGCGGCTGGTTGATGGGTTTTTGGACAAGCGGAGGCGGACTAACACCAACTTCACGCCTCCTCATGAAGTGGCTGCGACTTCCAGTCGCAGTTCTTCCCACCAATGTCGCCAAGGGACGCAGGCATTCCTTGGCTTGCGCTGATGGACCCGGCCACTATGATCCCACGGATGAAATTCAAGATCGAGAACTTGGTAAGTGGTGATGCGACCCGGGGAATGATGGCTGCGTTTCGAGAAATCACGGTGCCGGGAGAAGGGCCGCCGCTGCATGTGCACCGCGATCAGGTGGAGGTGTTTCGTGTGATCAAGGGCCGTCATCGTTTCGTGGTGGACGGCATTGAGAACGAGGCTGAGGCCGGCGCTTGTCTGGTGGTGCCTAGCGGCGCGGCCCATGCCTTTCAGAACATCAGCACCGAGGAAGGAATTCTTCACTTTGAACTGCTCCCCGCAGGGAGCAGCGTGGAGTTCTTCCGCAAAATGGTGGCTGGGGATTTTGACCCCGGCAACATCGGCGGGTTTTTCGAATCCCATGGAACTGACCTAGCAGGACCGCCATTGGGGTGATGGTCCAACAAGGAACCGATAAAGACGTGGTCGCGGAGAGTGACGCAGAGCTTGCAGAAAGTGGTGGGCCGTAGCGCCCCAAGCCTTCACTCTTCCCTTCGATGTTGGGCGTTCGATGTTTGATGTTCACTGCCCACCTACCTTCCACTCCGGAATCCGCGGCATCGTCAGCACAGCTTCGGGTTCAAGCGCCGCACCGCCTCCGCCAAGCGCCCATTCAAGACCACCGCCCGAAAATCCTCCCGCTCCGCCGCTACGCCTTCCGGCGCGATCACCGCTCCATGGCCGTAATTCCACCCCGTGTCCTGAAACCCCTGGATCGCGAGCTGTTCAAGTTGGTCTTCGGTGATCATGATCTAACGACTCTGATGTTTGAGCCAGAATGGATAAGGACTTGGAGGTGGTGGCTGGTAACTTGATGATTCGTAGCCTGACTTGACCACCACAGGGGCGGGAATTTCAGGCATGGTTGGAGGACGCGGAAACTTCCGTGTCGCGGGGTATGACCCTCCAAACGCCACTGACGCCGGATCAAATCCTCCATCTGCGAGTGCGTCAGGATACCCGGTTTCAAACGGTGACAATGCCTCGGCCTCGCCTCGTGCCCATTTCATCCATTCCTTCTGTTCATTCATGAGTTCCCCTCCCTGAGCTGCAAGCCAGCGTTGCTCGCACTCTGCGATGAAACCTGCGACCGACTGATGCAGCCGCCACCATTCGGCCGCTTTGACCAGATCATCCCGGCGTTGCTGCGCGGCCAATTCCAGCGCTTTCGCATGCTTTTCTTCAGCCTCTTTGCTGCGGCGTATCGCCTCAGCCCGGAGATACTCCTGATGCCGTCGTTCCGACTCCACCCGCTGCGCCACACGTTCGATCGCTTCGGCTTCCCGGCGCTTTTGGGCCTCCATGTAGCGATTGCAGATGAATTTGGCCATCTCCGCCAGAACCTTTTCCAACGGATTCTTTTCATTCTCCTCCCAAGTATTGGTTCCGGACGATCCGTAGCGCTCGGTCTTCAAGGTGAATGTTAGAAAGCCGCAGGGTGACGTGTTTTCCTGCGAATTCCCGTAATAGGTCCGCCGTCGTCCGCTGGTCTCTGGCTTGGCCACCAACTTCTCTTCAATCTTGAAATGGAGGCGGTCGTTTCCCTTCCTAAAATGCCCTCCGTCATACGAACTCTGTGAGCGGCGAAAATGAATGCCCAGCGGTTCCACCACTTGAAGCAAAACATGAAACGCCTGTGCCGCCCGCAGCACCATTCCCTTGCCGATGTCCGCCTCGGGGACAGAACGCTCCCGGAGATGGATTCGCTTCTTGTCGTAACTCAAGCTGGCGGATTTCGCCGCCTTGAGGAATTCCTCAGCCAAGGCATGCAGAGGCGCGGATTCCTCCGGCAAAATCAGGCTTTGATCCTTGAATTCGCGTACTTTCTTGACCAATACCTGCTCGGAAGCCGGAGGGAGGAGGGATCGTTTCGGATGTTGCCCGGCCTCAATCTTGGCCCAATAGCCGCGGGGTGGCCTCGGGATATTCAACTTGCGGCAGCGTTTGGCGATGGCCACATCCGAAATACCGAATTCCTCCGATAGCTTGACGCCAGGCTTGGACCAAACCTTTTCGTAGAGTTCTTCACGACTCAAATCATCCAGCTTCATTTCTTTGGCTTCGGCAGTTTCTTCAAATCCTTCGTGGCCTGCTCGAAGTCGGCATCCACTGCGCGGGGGGCACTGGCGGTGAGCGCCTTGAACTTGTCGTATTCCAACTCGGCTTTGGCCTGCGCCATCTCGTGCGAGATTCGCCCGGCATGGGTGAGAATCTCGCGGTCGTTCAAGGTCAGAAACCCGTGTAGTTTCTCGATCCAGTCCGCCATGTACATCGGCACCCGCCGCATGGCCTGACCTTGGGCAAAGATCAGGTATTGCTCCACGAGGTTGTTCAGCGCCTCCAACTCCGGCTCGCTGAGGTAGTTCTTGGCAATGGAAACATCCTGTTTGCGGATCACGGCTCCGCGCCAGTTGGTCAGACCGAGGTTGGGCTTCGCCGCATCCACCCGCCCGTGGACGATTTCGGCCGCCGTCTGCCCGGTGATGGCCCAATGCACTTTGTTTTGCACCGTTTTGAAAAACAGCAGGCTCAACTCCTGCGTGGGATCGTAGTCGATGCTCGTAGCGTAAATGTCCGTGATTTTCTGGTAGAACCGCCGCTCCGAAGTGCGGATGTCCTGAATCCGCCGCATCAACTCATCGAAGTAATCGAAGGGCTGATCTGGATTCTTCAGCCGCTCGTCGTCGAGGATAAAACCCTTCACGATGTATTCCCGCAGCAGTCGGGTGGCCCAGATACGGAAGCGGGTGGCCACCGCACTTTTAACCCGGTAGCCCACGGAAAGGATGGCGTCCAAATTGTAGAAATCCACCCGGCGCCGGACGGATCGCGCGCCTTCCTGTCGAACTGACAAGGATTCCTTGTGAGTTGCCTCAAGCTGCAATTCACCCTCTGCGTAAATGTTCTGGAGATGCAGGCTGATGTTCTGCTGGGTCGTCTGGAACAGCTCCGCCATGTGCTGCTGCGTCAGCCAGACCGTTTCGCCCTCAAACCGCACGTCGATCTTCAGCTTCCCGTCTTCCGTCTGGTAAACAAGGAACTGTCCACCCGGCGGCGGTGTTTCTGAATCGGCGCTCATGGGTTCAGCTTCCTTTCGATCTGAACTCTTTGGTTCCGCCGAATAGTTGCCCGCGCCTCTTCTCTCGCCAACAGAGTGAAATCCCGACAAAATGTCGGGATTTCTGTCGGGATTCTCAATTTTCTTCCTGAATCACCTCCGAATCGCGACATCATATCGCGATTAATGTCGAGATCCTTAATCACCCCTCTCCCGACACTTTGTCGCGAGATATGTCGCGAGCCCGGGATGCGCAGCGCCTCCGCCAAGCTCCTCTTCTCTTCACTTCGATGGTCAATGTTTGGCGTTCGATGTTCGATTTTCCCTCTCTCCTCCTGCTCCGCCGCCACGCCTTCCGGTGCGATCACCGCTCCATGGACGTATTTCCACCCCGTGTCCTGGAACCACTGGATCGCAAGCTGTTCGAGTTGGTCTTCAGTGATCATCGGGAAACATCAATGCTGCTTCCCTGCGACCTGCGGTTCCGCCACTTCCATGCGCACGTAGCGGCGGAATAATTCCTCGTCAAAGTTCTGCGGGTCCGCCGTCACCGCCGTCCTCACCTCCCCGAAGCGCAACGTGTTCTCCCTCGGTCTCACCAGTTCGTTAAAGGCGAATTGGCAGCCCTTCTGCTCGCTAATCCGGGCGCTAATGCGCTTCACCTCCGCCTCTATCGCCTTCGCGGCAGCTTCAAAGACTTTAGGCGGGTAATCGGGAAAAAGCGCTCTTACCCGTTCCGGCAACTGCTTCTCTAACTCGAAATGCAGCAAACACGGCTGGAGACAATTCACCACCACGCCCACGTTCACGACCTCTCCGGTTAGCGGATAGGGCATGAAACGGAGCAACGCATGGTTGCAGACGGCTTGGTTGGGATTCATGGCAGTTTCCAGAAAGTCTCGGGATCGGTGAATGGCAATTCCAATGCGGAGATTACCCGCTTCATGTCCAGTTGCACAGGCAAACTCTCGTCGCCGTCCACATGCAGCCATTCCAGCGGAAGCTCGGCAAAGATCGCCGGTACTTCCGCCAGCGCGGCTTTCATGAGCGGTTCCTTCCTTTCGCGGAACCCCTCCGGCCATTGCTTGAGCATCCCGCCGAACACATGCGCTCCGAAAAACCGCTCGCGGTTGGGAGAATGGGCGGAGGGCGGAGGGGCCGTGGATCCGATCAAGGTAGAAATCCCAATCCACGGACCGGATGCTAACTGAGAGAAAGTGAAGGCGGAAAGCAGAAAAACGCACGATCTGCTTGGTTTTGCTGCGTCCGCCATTCGGAAGAAACCTCCTCGGCGCCGGGCGGAAAAGCTTCCACCGCGCCAATCAATTCCTCCCCTGCCGGTCCGGTGAGCCTCTGATCCTGAACGGGTGCGGTCCTTGGTGAGTAGCCGGTTCCCCTTCCCCCCCGAATTTCGATTTGACGCGCCGCGCGGGAGGTGTTCACTTGAACGCATGATGACGACGACGGAATCTTCTTACGGACTGAGCGACTGCCCGATCGGCGGCGGGGTGGAGGCGTGTTTTGTGTTCCGCTGGTTCACGGCGACGGGGGTGCAAAAGTTCCAGCCGTTGGAGATCGGCGAGTATTCGCGCAATCCGTATGACGAGGCCACCTTCCGACCGGACCTGCCGGTGCATGAGTTTGAAAAGATGACCCTGCCAAGCGAATGGGCCCCCGGCGGAGTGTCCGAGATGTGGGTGCGGATCGAGTGAACCGCCCGCAAGATGGCGGTAAATCCGCTGGTTTTCGGTCCTCTTTCTCTTCCCTGCACAGGTCCTTTGTTTACCTTCACAGGCTCTTTGCCTATCCGCGCGGGCACACTACCGCCCGGATGCTTTCCATCCCCGGTTTTCCCCCTTGCGCCGCAAACTGACCCGTGCGATTGAGTAGTGGTGAAATCAAAACAACTCAAGCAGCTCAGCAATCTTTGCTTTTTCCTCGGCTTTGCGTCGATTCTGGGTTCCATCGCCATTTGGTTTCTCACCGGAGGCACCACCGCCGAATCCGTTGCCCATGCGGAGCGATTCGGAATTTTTGTCGGGCTCTGGGCACCCACCTTCCTGATCCTTTCAAATCGCTTCGACCGCTACGCCGATCGCGCGGCTTGATGCAACACCGGCTGGGATCATGCCACGACCCGACAAAGATGACGTGGAACGGCTCAGCCGCGGCCTGCCCACCCGCGCAAAGATCGGCAGCCGTCGGATCGGCCACCGGCTCACCCAAAAGGAACGGCAGCTTTTCGAGGCGGCGCAGAGACAAGGTTTTCTCAAAATACCGGTCACTGGCATCCGTCCAAACGTGCTAAACGTTTACCGGCTTTGGTGTGCAGCTGAAGGCCGTGAACTCATCATCAGGGGCGGTCCATCCGTGGGGCCAGAGAAGGAAATCATTTGAAGCACGGTGACCGTGCGGTTTCGTCATGAAAGCTTCTGTGAGCCGCACTCTCAGGAAAAGTTTTTCCCAAGCCCGCTGAGCGTGATTGCTGCGTCTCGCAGCAACGTCACATTGCGGCAAGGCGCCACAACCACCCTTTGGCGACACCCACCTCGGAAACTCAAGCACTTCCAAAATGAGGCAGCCGTGGCTGCTCCCCCTTTCCGCTTGCCATGGCTCCCGTTACCCCCCGCAATCCGCAGTCATGGCCACCCTTCTGAGGATCCTCCAGCACACCTTCCGCTTCCCACTGCAAAGCTCGATTTCGCTCGGCATGGCGATCGTCTGCACGTCCCTAGTGCTCGTGCTGCCGGGCATCACCATGCAGTTCATCGATGTGATCATCGGGAAAAACCGGCCGGACCTGATCCTGCCGACCGCCGCAGTCGGTATCGGTGCCATTCTCGTCCGCCAGCTGCTGTTCACCCTGCGGACGTATTTCAACAACTCGCTGGAGCTGAAACTCACCCACCTCATCCGTGTCGAGCTCTACGACAAGCTCCAGCGCCTGCCCGTCAAATGGTTCGACTCCACCTCGTCCGGCGAAATCATGTCCCGCGTGGCAGATGATGTGCCCACCACCAACCGTGTCATCATCGAGGGCGTGGATCAGGCGATCGCCGCGATCCTTCAATTCGTCATTGTGATCGGATACATGGCCTATCACTCGTGGCAGTTGACACTGGTCACCTTGATTCCCCTGCCGCTCATCGGCATCATCACCACCTGGTGGAGCCGCCGCTCCGAGCCGCTATGGCGGGCCTCATCCGAGGCCTCTTCCGCGCTCAATGCCGTGCTGCACGACAATCTATCAGGCATCCGCCAGATCAAGGCCTACACCGTGGAACCGGAAGCGCTGGAAAGTTTCGACAAGGCCTCGCGCCGCGTCGGCGAGAAACACATGACCGTCATGCGCGGCCAATCGCTCGTCTGGCCCGGCGTCTCGTTCATCGCCGAGTCGGGGATCATCCTGATGGTCGCCTTCGGTGCGTGGTGGACCCTCCAGGGCCAGCTCACGACAGGCACCGTCATTTCCTTCATCGCCGCGTGGGGTTCGCTATTTGATCCCATTTCCCGCATCAATACCCTCTCGCAGACTTTCACCCGCGGCATCGTTTCGGCGAAGCGGGTGTTCAAGATCATCGACACGCCGGACGAGTCCCACATCACCGAGGGAGAGCGGCCCGCGGAACTCAAGGGCCACGTGCGGTTTGAAAATGTCTCCTTCTCCTACTCCGACGAAGCTCCCACCATCAATGACCTTTCGCTCGAAGCGAGACCCGGCGAAACCGTCGCCCTCGTGGGTGCCACCGGGGCCGGGAAATCCACCGTGCTCAACTTGCTCACCCGTTTTTATGAACCCACCGGCGGCCGCATTCTCATCGACGGCTCACCACTCGCCGGGCTCTCCAAGGAATGGCTGCGCGACCAACTCGGCTACGTCACTCAGGAAAGTTTCCTCTTCAACACCACGCTGCGGGAAAACCTCCAGCTCGCCAAAAAGGACGCCACCGACGAGGAACTCTGGGCGGCCCTCGAATCCGCCAACGCCGCCTCTTTCGTCCGTGCCAGCCCGCAGGGACTCGACACGGTCGCCGGCGAACGCGGCGTGCGATTCTCCGGAGGGGAAAAACAACGCCTCTCCATTGCCCGCGCCCTTTTAAAAAACCCACCGCTACTGCTGCTGGATGAGGCCACCTCCGCCCTCGACAACCGCACCGAGCGGCTGGTGCAGGATGCGCTTGAAAACCTTCGTTCCGACCGTACTTGCTTCGTCATCGCCCATCGGCTTTCCACCGTGCAAAAGGCCGACCGCATCTGTGTGCTCGACCGCGGCCGCCTGGTCGAACAAGGCACCCATGCCGAACTCATCGCGGTGAGCGGCGCTTACGCCAAACTTTGCGAAGCGAGTTTTGCAATCGATCCTCGACCCGCTGCATAGGCACCGCTACTCTTCAGACAGTCCTCTTTATCCCTTTCCCCTTCTTCCTAATGGAAACCCTCATCAAACTCCCCGCCGACGCCACCCCCAGCACCATCAGCGAGGTGCTCGCGTCCCTCCGCAAGGAACATTTCGAACCCCGCCACGAGGCCAAGGCATGGGGTGACTGGATCTATCTGGACAGCTACACCACCGTCATCAGCATCGAGTCTAACAGAGGTCTGAGCAGCTCCGCCACCATCGAGCACGGTGAGGGCGAGGAGGACGGCGAACCTACCACTTCCATCAAGCGCGCCTTCGGCCGTCTCGGCTGGCTGGGCGTGGATGACGACGGCGAGTATCCGCTAGATTAGCGGATCTCACCGGTTTACTGCATGGGTTGATCATCGGCGGCAGGGCTGCTTCATTTTGGATGCGCCTGTGTCTCAAGGCCGGGTCACGTGAAAAGGTGGTTGTGGCGTCCCGCCGCAATGTGACGTTGCTGCGAGACGCAGCAACCACGGTCCGCCGCCGCTGCGAAAGGACTTGGCAATCAGCTCTTTCAAAAATGAGGGAGTACTGCATCGGCTGGCGTTTGTAAATTCTCCGTCAACGATGCGGAAGCTTCTTGCCTCATTTTCTTTTCAGGCGCATCCCTCCGGATGTCATGAAAACCACGCCGCCGATCATCGTCGCACTCGCGCTTACCCTCCCCGCCAGCGCCTATCAGCTTCACGAATGGGGTACTTTCACCACAGTTTCCGGTTCCGATGGAGTGCTGCTTTCCGGTCTGCAACGTGAGGAAGAGGAACTTCCCGCCTATGTGCATTCGCATTTCGGATTTGAAAACGGCCAACCTGCATCGCCAGAAAAATTTGCCCAAGTCATGAGGACCCACGGCTATCCTGCTTTCGCGTCACAAACCAAAGGTCTCGGAAAAAGGCCCGTCTCCAGCGTCACGGTAAAAATGGAGACCCCAGTGATCTACTTCCATTCCGAAAAGGCATTCCACGCGAAAGTGAAAGTCGGTTTCAACGGTGGCACGATCAGCCAATGGTATCCCGACCGCAGCGGCGGTGAGACGATGCCCGAGCCACCGCCTTCTGTTGATCCGGCGAAGAATCCGGTCCCGGCGGCCAAGTGGAATCTCGACTTTGCAAAACCCTATCAGGGCGGCATCGAGTGGGAAGTGGACGTTCTTTCCCCCGCAGAATCCCGCGCCACGCTCACCTTCAAGCCGCGCGATTCCGTCAACTGGCAGCGCGCCCGTGTGGCCGAAGCCAACGTCATCCGCACCCGCCGCGGGGAAACTGAGAACTACCTTTTCTATCGAGGCATTGGGAATTTCAAACCCGGACTAACGATCACCGTTTCAGACGACGACACGCTCCATCTAGCGAACCTAACCGGTGGCGACATCCCGTTCCATCTGGTGTTCGAAAAGGACCGCGGCGGAGCGGTTAGCTGGGTCGCAGGCAGCGGACCGAAGGCAGGAGAAACGTTAGAAGTGGAAAAAACCCAGCTCACGCCGGCAAAAGGCGAGTTCCCTGTGGAGATCTATCAATCGATGAAAACCGGTCTCGTCTCATGCGGCCTGCTGGAATCCGAAGCCAACGCCATGGTCCAGACCTGGTGGACCAGCTACTTCGAGAGTCCCGGCCTGCGTGTCTTCTGGGTGCTGCCGTCAGCCGCTACCGATCGCATCCTTCCACTCAGTGTGATTCCTTTCCCCGAAAAGATCGTCAGGGTCATCGTCGGCCGCACGGAAGTGCTTCGCCCCGCTACGGAACGCGAGTGGCTTGCGGAATCGAAGCTCACGGGGGACAAGGCCCTGACGTGGAATCACACGGTCGCCACGGATCGATTCGGCCTCGCAATTCAAGAGCGGGTCAAGGCGCTTGGAAGTGTCGCGGCAGTTCGTTAGTGCTCCAGCTTCAGCTTCTTCAACTTTGGCTCGATCACGTAGCGGCAATACGGGTTCTTCGACTTGTTTTCGTTGTAGTAGTTCTGATGGTAGTTCTCTGCCGGATAGAAATCAGTGACCTTGGTGATCGCCGTCACGATGGGGTCCTCGAAACTGTCCTTGGCAGCCACCTTCGAAGCTTCGGCAGTTTTTTTCTGCTCCTCGGAGTGATAGAAAATCACCGACCGGTACTGGTCGCCGACGTCATTTCCCTGGCGGTTGAGCGTGGTGGGATCGTGGAGATTCCAAAACCAGGTGAGGATCTTTTCGTAGGAAACCTTTTTCGGATCAAAGACGACTTGCACGACCTCGGCATGGCCGGAAGTGCCGCTGCAGATGTCTTCATAGGTGGGGTCTTTCACCGTGCCGCCCATGTATCCAGAGGTGGCGGAATACACACCTGCGATCTGCCGATAGGCGGCATCGATGCACCAGAAACAACCGGCACCGAGTGTGGCGACTTCCGCACCGGCGGGGACTTCAGGCATTTTGGCGGCTTTTTTGGCGTCGGGTGACATGGCGGATGGTTCGGGTTCGCAGGAAGCAAGGGTGGGGAGAAGCAACAACAGGGAAAGAACGGTTCGGCGGTTCATGCTCGTAGGATACATCAAATCGTTATTTGTTCCCGAAAACTTTCATCACCATTCGATGCCCACACCTTCTTCGGGAATCAGGATCTGGTCACTGATGCCGAGCCGGTCAGCTTCCATCAGCAGCCGCTCGACCGGTTCGTGGTGCGGCTCGTTGCCTAACGGAAAGGTACCGTAGTGCATCGGGATCAGTACTTTTGCTCCAAGATCGGCGAAGGCACGCACGGCCTCTTCCGGATTCATGTGCACGTCCCGGCCACTGGGGGATTCGTAGGCGCCGATCGGCATGAGCGCGATGTCGATTTCATACCGTTTGCCGATTTCATGGAAGCCGTCGAAATACGCGCTGTCGCCGCAATGGAAAACACTCTTGCCGCCGGCGCGGACGATGTAGCCGCCGAAATCACGGTGAGTGTCGTGGATGAACCGTGCGCCCCAATGATGAGACGGGGTGTGGATGATTTCGAGTTCGTCGAAATTCAAGTGATCCCAGATTTGCATCTCATGGGTCGCCGGAAAACCGAGGCGCTTGACCAGTGAGCCGCTGCCCCGCGGAACGACGATGCCCTCGCGCGCCTGGAGGATCTTCAAGCTGGGTTTGTGGAGGTGGTCGAAATGGGCGTGAGTGACGAGCACGAGATCGACTTCGGGCACGCCCTTGAGGTGAAGGCCGGGCTTGCGCTGGCGTTTGACCGGGCCATGCCATTTCGCCCAGTTCGGGTCGACGATCACCGAATGGCCGGCGAATTGGAGGAAAAACGAAGCATGCCCGATCCACGTGACGCGAACCTTGTCGGGCTCCGGAGCATCCAGCACGGGTTCGAGAACATCTCCATCGGCCTTGCGGAAAATGCCAGGAACGATGCGGTGGCGGAGGAAGCGGAGATTGCGCGCCGGCCATCCTTTTTGTGGAAGCAGCCCCGAGTAACGGGTGGTGATTTCATTCATCGGTACTGGGCCATCGTGTTCCACTTGCGGTGACTACTAAGCGATGACCGGACGACTTGCATGGAAAAATTCCCACTTACTTCGTATAGGCGGCCGCAATCTTTTCCACCCAGGCCTCAGCCCGCGCACCGAAGCCACGCTCGTCGGCCGCGTAGAGAATGCCGCGGGAGACGTTGATCACATCCGGTGCCCTGCGCGAGGCCGCGGCGAGTGAGGCGAGGTCACCTCCCTGAGCACCAAGTCCGGGCACCAGCAGGGGCGCGTCTGGGATTTTCTCCAGCACATCGGCCGCATTGGTCAGGCCGACCACGTAGCCAACGTCGGTTTTCCGGTTCTCCGATTTCGCCCGCTCGCCCAGCGCGGTGACGAGTTCGAAAACCGAGCGTCCATCGGCGAGCTTCTGACGCTGGAAATCCGCCGAACCGGGATTCGACGTCACTGCCAGCAGGTAGATCCCCTTCCCTTCCCAATCGAGGAATGGCTCGATGGAATCATAACCGAGAAACGGATTGAGCGTGACCGCATCCACATTCCATCCGCCGAAATAGCCTTGAGCGTAGTATTTCTGGGTCTCTCCGATGTCGCTGCGTTTCGCATCCAGGATGACCGGCACGTCTTCCGGCATCGCTGCCAGCAGATCTTCCAACAGGCGGATGCCGTCGATTCCCATTGCTTCAAAGTAGGCCATGTTAGGTTTGAATGCCGCCGCCCAGACGGCGGTTTCCTCGACGACCTGAGTCAGGAAATTCCGCGCAAATCCGGCACCGCCGTCTCCCGGTCGCGGATCCAATCCGACGCAAAGGCGCGACCCGGTTTTTTCGATGCGTTTCTGTAGCCGTTCCGCGTAACTCATGCGGCGACGATGCCGTCCCATCCCGGCCATTTCAACCCTTTAGAAGCAATCCACCATCACCTTGCC
The DNA here is from genome assembly GCA_031412525.1 of Akkermansiaceae bacterium. Classification (GTDB taxonomy): domain Bacteria; phylum Verrucomicrobiota; class Verrucomicrobiia; order Verrucomicrobiales; family Akkermansiaceae; genus Luteolibacter. Next base: position 57,766 of record JANODE010000030.1, read on the forward strand.
GGTCCATCCGCGACAGGCACTCCGAAATCCGGTGTCCCGTCCGCTTTCCAGGTGAAAACCTGTGCACGAGTCGCCCGGTCCGGATTGTGGAGAGGCTCGCCGGCGATCTTCTCGTAGTTGCGCGAATGATAGATGAGGTAGTCGGTTTTCCCATCCGGTGAAGTGGTGAAACAGTTGTGACCGGGGCCATACTGGCTGGTGGCCGGGTTGCTTTTGAAAACCGGCTCTTTCGATTTTTTCCACGACTTCACATCCAGCAGATCCGCGTCAGCCGCAGCGCTGAGGAGGCCGAGACAGTAGTTCGCATCGGTGGCGCTCGCTGAATACGTTAGAAAAACCCGCTTCCCGCGCTGGATGACCGCCGGAGCCTCGTTCACATTGTGCCCGATGCGCTCCCACGGCAGGTCAGGCGCGGAAATCTCCACCTGCTTGCCGGTGATCGACCACGGCGAGTTCATCTTTGCGATGAACAGGCTCGTGCCCGGTTTCGGCGGAACACTCTGCGCCCAGGTGAGGTAACGCCGGCCGCCGTGCTCGAAGGTAGTGGCATCGAGCGTGAACGATTCGAAGTTCATCTTGATTTCGCCCTTCTCCGTCCACTCGCCTTCCAGCGGATTCGCAGATTTGTTTTCCAACACGTACATGCGGATGTCCCAAATCGCCTCCGCCCGGCCCGCGGCGAAGTAAATATACCATTTCCCGCTGATGGCGTGTATTTCAGGTGCCCAGATGTGGTGGCTCATCGGGCCTTTTTCGTGTTTTTTCCAAACCACTTCCGCCTT
>JANODE010000031.1:0-1829 GCA_031412525.1 Akkermansiaceae bacterium
TTCCGCCTGCGCGCCATCACTGCCGGACACTTGAGGCAGTGGGTCGCCCGAACGGATCGGAACGAGCAGAACCTTGAAGCTGGCACTAACGTCTTTGCGCTGAATCACCAGGCGGTCGTAGAATTGTGGTTTTCCCGCGCGGTCGGCGGGTCCTTCGCTGCGTTCCACATTTAGCAATGGAAGCGATGAATCGCCGGAGTCCATGCCCAACGCATACACCAATAACAACGGATCTCCTTTGGCAGGTTGAAGGGTCGGCGCAGGTTGAACTGAGCCCATCGCGGTTTCCGGGGAGGATGCCGCGAGTGCGAGGGCGTTGCCGGGAAGTCCCGGAATATTCGCTTTCCAGACACCGCGGTTCAACATGGCCGTCCATTGATAGAGACGGGTTTGTTCGTCTTTCTGAAGATCATCCAACACGAAGCCATAGACGCATTCTCCGCGGACCAACCCGACTTTGCGGTAAACATGCTTCATCGGATTGTAAGGCGACCGGCAGTTAGGCAAATAGTTCGTATAGTTGTAGGTGGGCCACCAAGGGCGGAATTTGTAGCGCGCGGTGCCGGCGAAGATTTTCAGATTGTTTTCCGAAGGCTCGACTTCCCACCCTAGATCGGCCCACTCGGGTTCCCATGTTTGCTGGGGCTGCGCCAGCCACCGCCACGAATAGGAATAGGTCATATCCGCCGAGGCTGTGGCTCCCGATGGCTGCGAAGCGGCCCCGAGGTAAGTGGCTGCACCCTGCCAGCCCAGAGGCCGGTTGTTGAACGATCTAGGCTGCGACTTCCCGTCCACCAGAACGAGATTGTGATAGTCGCCGGCGTAGTTCTGACTGAATGGGGATTCCGTGAACCAATCCACTCCGAGGCCGGAGAAATGGAACATCCCGGCATCCGCGTGGTGATGGCCGGCTCCAAAGTAGTGATCGGGCCTCACCAACATGTGCATCCATGCCGCGTCCGGCGTCGCGTCGCTGGCACTGGCGAACACTCCGTGCACAGGCGCATTGAAATCCAACGGAAGCCCGAGGTCCGTCCGCTTGGTGGGACGGCTGTCCGAATCGTAGAGCATGTTTCGCGTCATGCCTGGATAGGTGACACTTGGCAGTCGGAGCCTTTTCATATCCTTCACCTGCGAACGATAAGCGGCTTCATCGAAGGCCTCCTGTGATTCCTGCGCTTCGCCAGTGAGCGTAAGCAGATGGTCCGCATAACGTTCCTCGGGGAAGAAGCTCTTCAATTGGCGGACGTAGCCCGGATTGAGACGTTCCGGGCTGAAGGGACCATACTGGGTGCCGCTGTTGACGATGACCCGCCCGCTCGGAGAAGTGGATTGGATTTGGGCCGGGAGCAATTTGCGGAAATGAGGATGACCGAACAGGTTTTCACCGCGCCGGGCCAACGTGATCATCGAGAGAAACTGGAATTGGTTTCCTCCTGGGGATTTCCCGTTGCTTTCATAAATCACGCCGGACGGGTCGATGCCCCAATCACAGAACGCCCTGACGGTTTCAGCGCCGGACGCGTAGGCTTCGGGATCAAATCCCGGCAGACCTTCGATGGCTGCGACCGCCAGGAAATGGGGCAGATCCCAGGTCACCCAATTGACGTCCCGAAACCTAACTGGTGCGTCCTGTCCGTAACTCCTGCGGCCGTAAGTCGACTTCGCGATAATCCGGCGCATTATGTCCTTTTCCTCGCCGGTCATCCATTTGCCGCCGAAATCGAGAGCCAACCCGAGGTTCATGTTAGGAACCACGCCGTGCAAATTCCGCCAGTGGGTGCGGGCACCGTTGCCTTCCATCGAGACGGTGCCGCCCCGTTCGTCGA
>JANODE010000032.1:0-2278 GCA_031412525.1 Akkermansiaceae bacterium
CCCAAGGCCGGCCGCTGGAAAGTTTCCGCCGAAATCAGCGCCGACCAACCCGCCAAACTGGGCATCGGGATCAGACAAAAGCCCCCGGTCGTTGCCGAGATTCCCGCCACCGGCGACGCGACCAGCTGGCGCGTGATCGACCTTGGCGAACTGGAGCTTCCCGCGAGCGAGATCGTCCTTCAGCTCAAACCCCTCAAGGAAGGCTGGAAGGGCGGCCCGCGTCTTCGCCGCCTCTGGCTCTCCCCGGCGACCGCCTCTTCCCCCGCTCCATAAATCCCTGCGAATCCCCGGCACCCTCGCCATCCCGTCGCCACCACTCGTCGCACGTTAACCATGGAAAAAACCGCTACCGCCCGCGACCGAGCTTGTCACCCTCCGCGCCCGCGCCGAGGGGCTAGCAGAAGCCGCCGTGACCATTCGCGCCAAACCATAAAGACGCCGCTGCCAGCTTCATGAAATTTCTTCGATACCTACTTCTTTCCTCGCTCTTGATAGCACCCGGGCTCTCCCGTGCGGAGTCCGTCGGATTTCATTCCACCACCGAGTGGATCGGCGTTACCACTCCATCGCGACCCAACGAGTGGATCGCGTTCCAGCGTGATTTTCAGTGTCCTGCGGGAAAACCCGCCGTCCGCGCTCGGATCGCGGCCGATTCCAAATACTGGTTGTGGATCAACGGCCAGTTAGTCGTGTTCGAAGGCGGGCTGAAAAGAGGCCCCGCTCCTGATTCAACCTATTTTGATGTCGTCGATCTAACGTCCCATCTCAAGCCGGGGAGCAACAGGGTTGCCATTCTTCTCTGGCATTTTGGAAAGCCTGGATTCAGTCACGTCGATAGCGGACGTGCGGGGCTTCTTGTCGAGTTTGAAGATATATCTATAGGAAAACTCCTTCTCGCTAGCGATTCCACGTGGCGGGCGCGGCCCCATCCGGCCTATTTGGATACGGATAAACCTTTCCCCAACTATCGCCTCCCGGAATCCAACATCCGCTTCGACGCACGCCTCGATCTAACTGCATGGGCTCAAACGATAGGCCAACCCGCCGATTGGCCGGCGGCCGTTTCTTTAGGAAATGCCGGTGGTCCTCCGTGGGGGAACTGGTCGTCCGACCCACCCCACAGTGGCGTGATTTCGGAGCCAAGGAATACACGAATGCATCGGACATTCCGAAAGACTCCAACCAACTGCCAAAAGGCCTGCTGGTTGCGAAGCTCCCTTACAACGCCCAAATCACACCGATGCTCGAAATCGAGGCACCGGCCGGACTGAAGATCGGCATGGAAACCGACAACTACCGGGGCGGTGGTGAACCTAACATTCGTGCCGAGTATATCACCCGCGACGGACGCCAAAGCTATGAAAGCCTGGGATGGATGAATGGCCACGCAGTCCATTACACGATGCCACCCGGAGTGCGCATCATCGGGCTAAAGTATCGCGAAACAGGCTACGACTCCGCATTCACCGGCTCATTCACTTGCGACGATCCGCTGTTGGAAAAGCTCCATGCCAAGGCCGCCCGCACCCTTTATGTGACCATGCGCGACAGCTACATGGACTGTCCCGATCGCGAACGCGCGCAGTGGTGGGGAGACGCTGTGCTTGAGATCGAGGAAACCTTCTATGCCATGGACCGCCGCTCGGATGCTTTATCACGCAAGGCGATTCTCGAACTGGCCGCCTGGCAGCGTCCTGACGGCTCACTTTACTCACCCATCCCCGCGACGAACTGGGACAAGGAACTGCCACTTCAGATGTTGGCAAGTGTCGGTCTCAAGGGCTTCTGGACCTACGCCGAACACAGCGGCGATCTCGAAACGCTCCGCACGGTGTATCCCGCTGTCCGGCGTTACCTCCATCTTTGGAAGGTCTCGCCCGAAGGCCGTGTCGCCCAGCGCAAGGGCGGTTGGGCGTGGGGTGATTGGGGCAAAAATGTCGACATGCAGTTGCTTACGGACGCTTGGTATCATCTCGCGTTGCAAGGGCTCCGGCGGATGGCTGAATCGCTGGATCATCCCGAAGATCTTCCATGGATCGACGATCAGATGAAACGCATTTCCACCAACTTTGATGCCGCTCATTGGAAGGATGGGGCTTACCGTTCAGACGGGCATAAAGGCCGCACTGACGACCGCGGAAATGGACTCGCCGTCGTCGCCGGGTTGGTTCCGCCGTCACGATTTTCCGAACTGCGCCAACATTTCCGGGCCGAGTTCAACGCAAGTCCCTACATGGAGAAATACGTGCTGGAGGCACTGTTCCTGATGGGCGATGCC
>JANODE010000033.1:0-62344 GCA_031412525.1 Akkermansiaceae bacterium
AACATCGGCCTGCTCGATCCACAGGACGTCGTGGACCGCGTGATGGCACGATCCGGAAAAGTTCCCATCAATTCACTGGAAGGCTTCATCCGACAAGTCATCGGTTGGCGCGAATTCATGCACGGACTCTATCAGCACCGCGGGACGAAGATCCGAAATGGGAATTTCTGGAACTTCACGCGTCCGCTGCCGCAATCGTTTTACGACGGCACCACCGGCATCCCGCCGGTTGATCGGGTCATCCGTCAGTTGCTGGACGACGGCTGGTGTCACCACATCGAGCGGCTGATGGTGTTGGGGAATTTCATGCTGCTCTGCCGGATCCGTCCGGACGACGTCTATCGCTGGTTCATGGAGCTGTTTGTGGATTCCTACGACTGGGTGATGGTGCCTAACATCTACGGCATGTCGCAATTCGCCGATGGCGGGACATTCACCACCAAGCCCTATCTATCAGGTTCCAACTACATCCTGAAAATGTCCGACGAGCCGAAAGGCGACTGGTGTGCGGTCTGGGACGGGCTGTTCTGGACCTTCATTGCCGATCATCAGCCGTTTTTCCTGAAAAACCCGCGGCTATCGATGATGGCGAGGACCTGGGAGAAGATGAACAGCGGAAAACAGGAGGCCCATCGGCATGCGGCGGATGGGTTTCTAGCAGGGCTGGAGTGAATTGCACTATCCCTAAGAGACAAATGAACGCGGATGGACATTGATGTTAAGCGGCTTTGATGATCTCCGTAAATCGGCATCAATCTGCGGTTCTATTCTCTTTCCAGGATTATTTCAGGATCGCGCCTTCCTGTTGCAGAAGCTGTTGTTTGCGTTCAATGCCCCAACGGTAGCCGGTGAGCGCGCCATTGGTTCCCACTACCCGGTGGCACGGGATGGCCACGGCGACGGGATTCGTGGCGCAAGCCCTTGCAACGGCGCGGGCGGCAGTGGGTTTTCCGATACGGACGGCGATTTCCGAGTAGCTTGCCGTTTCGCCAGGTGGGATTTCGCGCAGCGCCTGCCAGACACGCTGCTGGAAGGCGGTGCAGCGGATGTCGAGCGGCAGGTCGAGTTTTTCAGACGGTCGACGGAGATGGGCTACGAGGTTTTTCACCCAGCCGGTAAAAGCTTTGTCGGGTTTTTCGAAACTAGCGTTAGGGAAGGCTACCCGCACCTCGGCTTCCAGGGAGTTCGTGTCGTGACCGAAACTGACGCGGCAGATGCCCTTCGCGGTTCCTGCAACGAGCACGAGTCCTAACGGGCACGGAGTGATCGCAAAGTGGATCGCCACGCCCTTGCCGCCTTGTTGATATTCCTTAGGAGACATGCCAAGTGTCGCGGAGGACGAGTCATAGAATGGGCTGCTGGAGTTGAATCCCGCGTCATAGATGGCGGTAGTGACGGAGGCGCATTTTTGAAGACTGCCGCGGACTTTTTCCGCACGGTGGGCGGCTGCATACTTCCCGGGGGTGATGCCAGTGATCTCCCTGAAGATGCGGTGGAAGTGGAAACGGCTCATTTCCACGAGGGCAGCAAGTTCTGCGAGTGACGGCGTGGATTCAGCTGACTCGATGAGGCGGCAGGCTTTGGCAACGGCTGCCGCATGACGCGCCGCTTGGGTGGGTCCGTCAGGATGGCAGCGCTTGCAGGGACGGAAACCCGCACCTGCCGCAGAGGCCGGGGTGTCATGAAACGCGATGTTTTTGCGGAGGGCGAGCTTCGAAGGACAAACGGGGCGGCAGTAGATTCCGGTGGTGGCGACGGAGTAGACGAAACAGCCGTCAGCATTCGGATCGCGCTGTTGAAGGGCGAGCCAGCGGTCATCGGGAGTTTGATAGGTGCGGTCCATGCGGAGAGGCTAACCAGAATGTTCACAATGCGCATCCTGCGGATTGCTTTCAAATCCCATACTGGCGGAGGGTGCCGGAATGTGGTTCTTTTCCGCAAGCACCATGACCTCTGACCTCATCGACCTTCTCCGCAACCGCGTCGCCCTCATCGCTGATCATGCATGGCGTGACAGGGATGCGTCCGGGCATCTCGAAGCGCTGAAGGAGGTGTCCGAGAAAATTTCCGCATGGACCCGGGAGCACCGCGGCGAGGTGGATCCCCAACTCCGGCATTACCTCGCGAACGCCAGTTTCCAAAAGGCCTTGGCGCATCTTGAAGGGCACAAGGCAGAATAGTCGCGCATTTGAAAATTCTTTTCAAGGAATCGCCTCATCCCTACGTATCCACGCAACACATGAAAGAGTTTCTTTATCTTCTAGGCATCGTCGTGGCAGGGGCGTTGGGCTACAAATTCGAGCCGCAGCTCCGCGCGCAATTGACAGGCGCGCCACCCACTACGGAAGTCATCGATGAAACTGTCATCATCGAAGGCCGCGCGGCAACCGGACCCACCATCGATCCTGCCACCCTCGCCGCGAGCCAGCTTCCCGAAAAAGTTCTGCTCAAGACCGACGCCAAGGTGGCCGATTCCTCTTCCGGCATCGTGATGACCATCGATGCAGGAAATCAGGTGAGACTCGTCCGCATTGAAGGACAAAATGTCATCATCAGCCCCGGGCAGGGTCCGTTCGTCGGCAAAGTCGCCATTTCCGATACCGACCTGCTGGCACGACTCGCCGCCAAACCGCCTTCTCCCGTCGCCCCTGTCGTCGAGACTCCGCCGATGGTCCCACCCGCCGCCCCGGTTGCCCCGGAGCCAGCCGCACCGGTTGTCGGGGATTCACAGGAGCCTCCCGCTGAACCGGCGCCCGCACCGGAACCCGCACCGATGCCGGAACCGACCCCAGCACCTACTCCCGAAGCGCCCTCCGTGGCCGGCAGCACCGATGTGGTTAAAGCCATGCAGGACAGCATCAAGGCGGCCCAAATCAAGGAATTCACCTTCGAGCAGGTGCTTAATTGGGAAGCCGCCGCCGACGAAACGGTGGATGGTGAATCCTATCAGACCGGCCTCGCCTCTTACAAAGCGGAGACGATTTTCGGAGTGAAGACGATTCAGGCAAAAGCCCTGCTGAAAGGCGGCAAAGTCCAGCGCTGGATCTGGCCGAAGAGCGGCATGGAAATCAAGTGATCCAGCCCGACGCCGGGAAATTTCCGCCGGTTTGCAATTTCCCATCGCAAACCCTTGCCAGCTTCGAGGTGGTGGGTTAACTCCGCCCCGTATGGCAACTTATCGTGTATTGGTTTCGGAGCCCATTTCAGAAAAAGGCGTTGAAGCGCTCCGCTCTGCTCCGGAAATTTCCGTAGACTTTAAAATCGGAGCGAAAGGCACCGGCCTGGAAGCGGATGAATTGTTGAAAATCATCGGCGACTATCACGGCTTGGTGATTCGTTCCAATACCAAGGTGACCCGCGAAGTCTTTGAAGCCGCAAAAAACCTGAAGGCCGTCGGCCGCGCCGGTGTCGGCGTCGACAACATCGACCGCGAAGCTGCGACCGATCATGGCGTCGTCGTGATGAACACGCCCAGCGGCAACACCATTTCCACCGCCGAACATGCGTTCGCGCTGATGCTCGCCCTCGCCCGCAACATCGGCGAGGCCCACACCTCGATGCTCGCTGGAAAGTGGGAGCGCAAAAAATTGGAAGGTGTCGAAATGTTCGGCAAGCGTCTCGCCATTCTCGGCATGGGCCGCATCGGCACCGAGTTCGCCAAACGCGCGCAGGCCTTCGGAATGATTGTTGTCGCCTATGATCCATTTCTAACATCAGCCCGCGCGCAGTCGCTCAAGGTCGAATTGGCAGAAAGCGCCGACGTGGCTTTGAAAGGTGCCGATGTGGTGACCCTGCACATCCCGATGACGGCCGATTCCAAACACATCATGAACGCCGAACGGATCGCCTTGATGAATCCCGGCGCGCTGATCATCAACTGCGCCCGCGGCGGCCTCGTTGACGAAGACGCGGCCAAGGCATCGATCGACGCCGGCCACCTCGGCGGCATCGCGCTCGACGTTTACGAAGTCGAGCCCCCACCCGCTGATTTCCCGCTCTTCGGTGCGAAGAAAGCGGTCTTCACCCCCCACCTCGGAGCCTCCACCGCGGAAGCTCAGGAAAACGTCGGCATCGAAGTCGCCCATCAGGTGAAAAATTTCCTCACCACTGGCGAAATCGTCAACGCGGTGAACATGCCGAACCTCGACAGCCGCACACTTGAAAGCGTCGGGCCTTACCTCGATCTCGCGGATTCGCTCGGCAAACTGCTTTCGAAAATCGCTCCATCGCAGTGCGACGGCATCCGTGTTTCCTATCTGGGTCCGGTTTCCGAGCTCGATACGGAACTCATCACCCGCAAGGTGCTCACCGGTTATCTATCAGCCGCCCACCACGAAGCGCAGGTGAATTTGATCAACGCTCCGGCCATCGCCAAGGCGCACGGCATCCGCGTCACGGAATCGACCGCGGCACTTGCCACCAACTGCACCGAGCTCATCGAAGTTTCCGCCGTCAAGGGGGATGAGGTTTGCACGGTGGCTGGAACTTTCTTCGGGAAATCCGCACGTATCGTCCACATCGCCGGCCACTACGTCGAAACCAGCCCTACCGGCAAATTCCTCTTCGTGGAAAACGACGACCGCCCCGGCATCGTCGGCACCATCGGCACCTCGCTGGGCAGCGCCTCCGTGAACATCGCCAACATGGCCCTCAGCCGTGATTTGAAGAACAAGCGCGCGGTCACGGTGATCGAAGTCGACACCGAGCCTACTGCTGAATTGCTCACCCAACTGCGAGAAACTGCGGGAATCATCCGGGTTTTGAGCTTCGAACTGTAAAAAATCAACGAATGCGGAAAAATCCGTTGCCAATCCCCACGCCGATTACTTAACCTCCCCGCAGCATGAAAAAACTCCTCATCATCGCTACCACCTTCGCCGCTTTGAGTGGCCTTGTTGTCGCAGATATCCAAGCACCTCCGGGTTCCACCTACACGTCCTCGCGCAAGCTTGGCCGTGCCCTCAGCAACATCATCTACGGGTTCATCGAGATCCCGGAGCAGGTCGTTCGCAAGAACGAGCAATACGGTCGCAAGGCCGGCTACACTTATGGTGCCGTCGATGGAACAAACCGCGCGATGCGCCGCTTGGGCTACGGATTCTACGAGCTGTTCACCTTCACTTGCCCAACGTATCGCGGTACGTTCAAGCCACCTTACGAGCGCTGCGGAGAAGACAACCGCATCGAGATGAATCCGTCCGACGGTCTTTCCGAGTTTCCACCAGAACTTGGTTTCGACGGCGGTTGGGATCATGCCCGCACTCAGAAATACTGATCATTTCCTGATCACCTGAACTTTCCATCCCGGCAGCGGTCTCCGTTGCCGGGATTTTTTGTGTGTAAAGGTCGCCACGTTATTTCACGCCGCCACGACCGAAAAAAATCGGGCGCGATCCGAAAAAATCGAATCGCGCCCGAGATAGCACATTTTCCCCCCAAAGATCCCGCTTGGCTCTACCGGCTTTGTTATCGTCTTCCCCCCGGAGTTCGATAGCGCTAGCTGGTGGCAGAGTGGCGCGGGACAGGATATGTTGAGAAAGGTTTTCAGTTCATCTGAGTAAGCCGTCGCCTTTCGTTGGATGTAAGATGACGCGGAAAGTCAGGGTTTGGAAGGTAATTGAGGTCCCAGAATCGGCCACGTGGTCCCATTTTCGGCCCTAGCAGGGGAAACCCGTCAGAAAAAAGAATTTTTAAGGTGCCGGAGTCTCGAACGCATAGCGGAAATAGGCGTTCCCGGAAATTTCCACCAGCCGTGAGCATAAACCGTCCACATTCGCTGAGACGGTCGCAATGGTGGACCAGGTCTTCAGGTCAGGTGAGTGCTGCAAAAGGTAACTCATGCCCGCAGCCCCCCGGCAAGAAACCGCGGCCGTGCCGTTGCCTTGGTCAACGATGCTGACCTGATCGGCAGGCAGGATGATGAGGGTGAGTTCGCCTTGCTCGTTGAAGGGATCGGACCACCGTGCATCGGTGTAAACCGCAGTGCCAGTTAGAGTGCGGAGAAAGGCGGCGAGGTTGTCTTTTTGCGCCTGGCTCAGGTTTAAATTCTGCGTTTGCCCACCGGGTCGCTGGAGACGGGCGTCGAGCCCCGCATTGTTGCCGGGGATCAGGTTGTAGTGGTTGATGACCTGGGCAAGGGTGGCGAAACTACCATCGTGCATCAACGCGCCGTTAGAAGCACCGCCCGGCCCAACCATGTCACGCAGGCTGGGCGAACGGGTGTTGGTTAGATCAGTGCCGCCTCCGATCTGGGTGATGACACCATTGTTTCGGCTCGCCGGATCGATGTCAAATTCCGGCGGACGATGGCAGCCAGCGCATCCCGCTCCGCCGTTAGGTCCTCCCGGAGCATTGAGGAACAACTGCTTTCCCGCATTTTCCGCGGCGGTGAAGTTAGAGAAGGGCGCGTTGTCATTTCCTGCAATTGTCCGCCCGGCGTCATACTTGGAGTCGAATGACTGGATGCTGCGGACGAACTGCGCCAAAGCGAGCTGGACCCGTGTTTCGGTGATGGTCTTGTCACCAAACGCCATGGCGAACAGCACTCGATAGTCGTCGATAGCCGAGAGCTTCGCAACCAGATCGTTGAAATTTGGATCACCCAGAGTGCCGCTGAATCCCATTTCCACGTGATCCTGGATCGGCCGGGTCGTTTGGTTTTCCAAATTGGCAGCGCGCTCGTCCCAGAAGAATTTCGTTTCCGCGGCGAAGCGGGCGTTGATGAGGCGCATGGAATGGCGGCCGGTAGTACCGTTCACTCCGACGCTGGCGGTGGCGGTGTCAGCGAACGCATGTGACTGATCATGGCAGGAGGAGCAGGAAATCGTGTTGGTGCGGGAGAGCCGTTTATCGTGAAACAACACGCGGCCCAACGTCGCGCCCTTGTCGGTGATCGCATTGCCCGGTGTGGTGTTGTTCCTGGTGATGTAGGTCGGCCGCGGTTGGTTGGCGTAGTTCTCAAGTTGCGTTAGATCGAGGACTCCGTCTCCAGCATTTACTGCGTGAGGCAGGCCGCAAAGGAGAAGGGCAAGGCAGCAGGGTAGTTTGGATTTCATGGCAGGTGCATCATGAAATCTGCTAGTGGGGCAGTTGAATCAATCCATTTTACCCCCGCTTTACAAATCTTAACAAACCCTTGCGGAAACGCTCCTTGCCGAATCTTAGCGATTCCCTACCTTTCCCTCGTGCCGCCATTGAACTACCACCCGGAAGCCCGTCCGACGCAGGAATGCGCCGCCCGGCCCGGCATTGTGGCCGCTTTGCTCGCAGACGGACGACCCGTGGAGTTCCGTTAGCGGGAATCACACCCGGCAAAGTCGTCCAGGACTTCAGTCCTCTCTAACTTTTCCAAACGCGGACCCTTCCCCGCATTCCTACCTGCCAGATTTTTTTATCCCATGGACTATTCTTCTCTCATTCTCAAACGCCGTCACCGCTTCTCCGAGCTGGAGGAAGCCGTGGGCGATCCTGATCTTTTCGCCGATCCGAAACGAGCCACTGAAATCCTCCGCGAGCACGGGAAGCTCAAACAAACCCTCCAACTCTGGGATAAACTCGAAGCCGCAAAACGTCATTTAACTGACAACATCGAACTGGCAAAATCCGACGATCCCGACTTCGCCACCATGGCCGCGGACGAAATCCCCGGCCTTGAGGCGGAGATCGAACAACTCGCAAAAGACCTTCAATACGCTCTCCTCCCCGCCGACCCTAACGAAGACCGCGACGCGCTGATAGAAATCCGTGCCGGTGCAGGTGGCGATGAAGCATCGCTCTTCGCTGCGGAACTGATGCGCATGTATCAGCGCTATTCCGATCTGCGCGGCTGGAAGTGCGAGCATTTGGAAAGCAGCCCATCTGAAGTCGGCGGGTTCAAGGAAGTCATTCTGAAAGTCACCGGCCAGGAAGTGTTCCGATATTTGAAATACGAATCCGGTGTCCATCGCGTTCAGCGTGTGCCCGCGACCGAAACCCAGGGCCGGGTGCACACTTCCACGGTCACCGTCGCCGTCCTGCCGGAAGCGGAAGAAGTCGATGTGGAACTCAAACCCGAAGACTTGCGCATCGAAGTCTGTCGCGCGGGCGGGGCCGGTGGACAGCACGTCAACCGGACCGAATCCGCCGTGCAGATTTTCCACCTTCCCACCGGGCTTTATGTGCGATGCGAGGATGGTCGTTCACAGATCAAGAACAAGGAAATGGCGCTCCAGATCCTGCGATCCAAGCTCTACGAACAAAAACTCCGCGACCAACAGGAGGCTTATTCCAGCCATCGCCGCTCGCTCATTGGTTCCGGTGACCGGTCGGAAAAAATCCGCACCTACAATTTTCCTCAAAGCCGCATCACCGACCACCGTATCGGCTTCACCACTCACAATCTAACTGGCGTGATCGCCGGTGACCTGTCAGAGTTCACCAACGAGCTCCAGAAAACCGAGATGGACGAGCGGCTTGCTGAAGCAGGGCTATGATCCCGGACAGTTCTTCCGGCGTGAGACAGACGTTCCTGTCTGTTCTTTCATAAGCCGCAGCGATCCCATCTACGGACAGGAATGTCTGTCACGTCGCCGCACGCCCCGCCGCCTCCCCAGTCGAGAAACAGGTGCCCATGACACGAACCGAAGCCTGCGCCTCGTGGTCAGTCGAGATGCAGCGGCCTGCAACGAACAGGTTTTCGATGCCCTCTGGTTTCAAGCAACGCAGCGGAATTCCAGTCGGCCGATCACCCTCCGGGAGGCGCAATTTGGGGCCTTTCGGATCTTCACGGAATTCCATCGGCCAAGTGGCGAGAGCGATTTCATCTTCGAAACGGCGCCCAGCTAACACATCCTCGCCGGTGAGGATGGTTTCCCCTATCCACCGACGGCTTTCACGGATGCCCGCACGCACCGGCCACTGGCTGATGTAGGCGGAGCGCCAGGATTCGGAGCGACTGGAGAGCCAGCGCATCACTTGCGCGGCCACCTTGCGGCCGCGAAGCTCAAGATCAGTTAGGCAGGCCGTGTCCAGCGGGTCGAAGTGGGAAACCGACTCCCCACCCGCCAGATCCATGCTGGCAAAAATCTCCCCGGCCCGGCCTGACGCGCGGAACGTGATGCCCATCGCATCCACCGGCAGATGACCGCCACGGACGCCTTCCACCACCAGCCCGGCGGTGTGAAGGCGGGAATCGTCCGCCATGGATATTGGGCTGTGGATGCCGAAAACGTAGGCCGGACGCTGCAACTTGGGCGCCGCCGACATGGTCGAACCTCTTCCTAACAAACCCGCGGCCACAGCATCGCCGGACGCGTCTATCAAAACATTTGACTCCACCGCGCGCAACCCGGAGCGACTGCAAAGTCCGATTTCCCAAAACTCGCCGATTCGCGCAAGGCTACTCACCTCGCTGTGCAAACGCAGTTCCAACGACGGCTCCGCAGCAACCATTTCATCCGCGATTCGCACGAACTCGACGGGGTGCTGGGGCAGCACGTCAAGCCGGCCCATCCGCACCGGGCAGATGCCGGTGGCGGCGATCATTCGCTCCGCGACTTCCGAGGCAAAACCTGGGTTGGCAAGCACCGCACCCGGTTCTTCGCGAAGCAGATAGAGCCCGCAAAAACTGTGCACGAGCGAGGCCGTGCCCATGCCGCCGAGATACCCGTGCCGTTCTATCAAAAGAGTCCTTGCGCCTGTCCTCGCCGCAGTCACCGCAGCGGCCAGCCCGGCGCTGCCTCCGCCGATCACCGCGACATCGAAGTACTCACTCGCCTGCCTCATGAAGTCCTCGCGACGATCAACGCCGCCAGGGTTGTCGGAGTGGCTAGATTTTCACGCGTGAGATCCTCGGGGCCAAGCTCGACTCCATAACGGTCTTCCACGGCCACCACCAGTTGCATCACCGCCATCGAGTCCAATCCCGCTTCCGCCAGATTTCCGTCTTCCGGAAAATCCCAATCCAATTCGAGAACTCCTTCATCATTGAGCCAATCGATCAACTCCGTCGGGGTCGGTGATGTTGTTTTCTTCGATACTTCCATGTGCAAAAACGGTGCGACGAGTCCCCCCGATTCATCAAGCGGAAATGCGTGTTAAATTCCGATGATTGAAAATCGCACGATGGTTTTCAGAATTCCACTTCGCTGCCCAGTGCTGCGATTTCAATGGAACCGCTGTGCCTGTCCGCCAGCGCGGCGCGCAGATGTTCCGCATGATCGGGTTCGCCGTGGACGAGCCAAACCCGTTGTTTCGGGCCACTCATTTTATCGAAGTAGTCGAGCAGCTCGGAGTGATCCGCATGACCGGAAAACGAATCGATGATCTCGATTTTCGCCCGCACGGTGTAACGTCCACCGAGTATGGGCACTTCCCTCTCACCGTCACGAATGCGGCGGCCAAGCGTATTGTCCGCACAGTAACCGACGAACAGCACGGTGGTCTTCGGATCGCTGATGTGGTTTTTCAAATGATGCAGGATGCGCCCCGCTTCGCACATGCCGGAGGCCGAAATGATGATCGCTACGCCGCGGATGTCGTTGAGGGATTTTGAAACGCTGACGGCGCGCACCAATGTTAGATTTTCAAAGCCAAACGGGTTTTCCCTTTCGAACAGCGACTTGTAAACCTCCTCGTTGAAAGCATCCGGGTGGAGTCGATAGATTTCGGTCGCACTGACCGCCAGCGGACTGTCGACGTAGACGGGGATGGCAGGAATCACTCCCCGTTCGAACAGCTGGTGGAGGACAAACAAAAGCTGCTGGGTGCGCTCCACGGCAAACGCGGGAATGAGGATCCGGCCGCCGCGCTGCACGGCGCGCAGGATGATCTCGGCGAAGTGGTCGCCGACTCCCGGCGGTGCTTCATGTTCGCGGCCGCCGTAAGTGCTCTCCATTAGCAGGAAATCGACATCGGGCACCGCGACTGGATCGCGCAGGACCTCGTTGCCACCGCGGCCCACGTCACCAGAAAAAAGGAAACGCTTCTTTTTACCATCGGCCTTATCGTTGATTTCCAACAGGACCTGCGCACTGCCAAGAATGTGGCCGGCATCGACAAAACGCACGCTGACACCCTCGGCGACCTGCAGCGGCCGATCATAACTCACGCTCACGAACTGACGCAGGCAACGCTCCGCCTCGCGCTCGGTGTAAAGGGGCTCGGCGGGATCGAGGCCTTCCTTTTTCCGGCGTTTGTTCAGCCACTCGATATCGCCCTCCTGGATGCGCGCGGAATCCGCGAGCATGATCTGGCAGAGATCGCGGGTGGCGTGGGTGGCATAGATGTTTCCAGTGAAGCCCTTGCTGGTTAGATTCGGCAGGTTTCCACTGTGGTCGATGTGGGCGTGGGAGAGAATCACGCAGTCGATGGTCTTCGGATCGAAGTGCGGGAAACAGCAGTTTACCTCGTAGGCATGGGCGCGTGAGCCCTGATAGAGTCCGCAGTCGAGAAGGATGCGCTTGCCGTTGACTTCGAGCAGATGCTGCGAACCGGTGGTGGTGCCGGCGGCACCGCAGAATTTGAGTTTCATGGGTTGGGTGGGTCGTGGTGGTTTGTGTAGTCAACCTAACGTAAGCGCAAAAACCAGAGAGTCACGTCCGCTTGCTTCGAATTGTGCACGGCGATTTTCCGGCAGATCCTCGACAGTCGCCGGCGCATAACCGAGCTTGCTGGTGAAAAAGTCCGCTGCGCGATTGCTCAATGCGAAGACTTTCGGAATTCCACGCTCCCTGGCGACTTTCTGGACATGATGGACCAGCTCGATGCCGTATCCCCTGCCCTCGTGGGCTTGTTTCACGTAGAGACAGGCCACCTCCGCGGTGTGCTCGTCCGGATACTCGTGCAGCGCCACGCAGCCGACGACGTTGTCATCGATGGCCATCACGTAAAAATCATCAATGCGGGTCTGGATGTCCTCATAGGTGCGCTCGACGAGTTTGGTGCGCCTGACGGAACGTCCGATCATCCCTAACAACTCAGGAATATCCTCCTCACGCAACTCGCGGATGATGCGGTAGCTGTCGGCGTGGACCATGGTCCCGACGCCTTCGTTAGAAAACAGCTCGTCCACCAGCACGCCCTGCTGCCGGCCGTTGAGCACATGGACCCGTGGCACGCCGCGATGACAGGCCTGCGCGGCAGCTCGGAGCAAGGCGGCGCTCGATGGATCCGCAGTTATGGCGAGGGAATCGGCATCGGCGGCACGGATGGCGTGGGCAGGTGCACCGTCGATGAGAATGGCTTCTTCTAGCAGCGTGATCACCTTGGTGACGCCAATGCGAAGGGCGAAGTCCACCACTGGTCCATCCAGCGGGCCGGTCGCAGAGGCATCGATGATGGCGGATTGTCCGCGGGCGAGGATTTCCAGCGCCTCCTTCACGGCCAGCGGATCGGTGATGGGGCGGGAAACCCGTGCGGCCATGATTTCGCACTCAAGTGTCCAATCGTAGAGATCCTTCAAATCGCCGCCGAGCACGCCGAGCACAAGCTTCACTCCGAGGTCCTCGAGCACTGCTAGATCCAGCAGTGTTTCAGCCACGGCTGGCTCCGGCAGGATGCCCGCTTCGATGAGCACGAAGAACACCTTGCCACGGAACTGAGGAATGTATTGGAGGACTTCCCGAACGTCTCTTTGCTGCGCCACGGCCTTTTCCTACCAGACACAGGCATTCCGGCAAGCGCAGGGACGGCGGCGGGCGGCTTTTTCCGTCAGGCGAGGAGCTTGATCAAATTGGCGCTGCGACACACGGCGACGATGCCATCGCCGCACTCCAAGAGGGTTTCACGGTTGGGGCGGAGTTCGGTGCCACCCTCTTTCCGATGAAGTGCCACGACGATGAGATTTCCCGAGTGCTCGGCTTCGAGATCACCCACGGTCCTGCCGGCGAAGGGCGAGTATTTCGGGATGACGGCTTCTTCCAGTTCGAGACCCAGATCGCCCAATTCCTCTTGAAGCTGATGGGATTTTTCGGAATCGGTGATGAGCTCTGCGGCTCCGGGAAAAAGAATGAGGTGCGAGATGCGTTCAGCACCGATGTGGGCCGGCAGCACCACTCGGTTTGCACCGGCTTGAAGGAGTTTCCGCTCGGTGGAAGGGTCCTCGCCGCGGGCGATGATCATCAGTTCCGGATTGAGGTCGCGCGCACTGAGGGTGATGTAAACATTGCTGGCATCGGACGGCAGCACGGTGGCGAGCACGGCAGCACGTATCACACCGGCCTCCAACAGCGCGGATTCTTCGGTCGCCTCACCCTCCAGCGTGAGATAACCTGCTTCGCGCGCCAACTCCAACCGCCGCGGATCCTTGTCCACGATGATGAAGGGGCGCTCTCCTGCATTAAGATCCGCGGCTACCATGCGTCCGATCCGGCCGTAGCCGCAGATGATGGTGTGTTTGTTCAGTTTTTTCAGTTCAGCACTCATGCGTCTGTATCCCAATGCGCGGCGGATTTGTCCCTCCATCAGGAATTGGACCAAAGCACCACTAACAAAAATTACGCTGAAACACCCGAAAAAAAGCAGCGCCATGGTGAATCCCCTCAGGCCCTCTTCCCTGATCGGACGAACTTCGCCGTAGCCGACGGTGAATATGGAAATCACCACCATGTAAACCGCATCGGACCAACCCCAACCGGCAGCGACATAGCCGATCACTCCAACCACCATGACCAGCGCCATGAAGCACAGACCGTAAACAAGATTGCGCGTGGGATAGGACATCGGGCTGAACGCGACCGGGTTGCATCTTGCATACCAGATGACAGGAGAAATCCTCCGCCAACCGGCCGCGTCTAATGATTTTTCTGATCGTGACAGATGAGGTCGATGACCACCACCGTGGCTAACAGTAGCACCGGCTCTTCATGATCGGCGATCTCAATGCCGTAGCTGTCATTCAGGGTAAACCAGCGTTTCGTGATCGCAGCGGCGGTGCCGTAGCTGCTTTTGATCTCGTATTCATGGTCAAGGAAATCCCCGCTTGCTTCGTAGTTCTGGCTGCCGGGTCCATCGATTTCGAACTTGCAGTAGAAAAACGTGAAGTGCTCTTTTTTCACGACGGTGACTGCCTGTCCCGGCTGGCGGATCTCATAGGCCGGCCCCCAGGAAAGCAGCCGCTCTCTAACGGAGGCCACCTCGTTCCCCTCCATGTCCCGGATGCTGAGTTGGTTTCCCAAGCTGAATGCCCGGCCGTCGACTACGAAGCAGTCGTTGCCATCACCGTCGCGAATCACGAAATCATCGCCGAGACACCAGAACTCCTGCTTCATTTCAAACCGCATGACACGATGATAGGATGCCGCCGCCGTTCGTCCATTCCTTCCGGATGGACCGGAGTGATTTTCAGGACTTCTGGAACACCCGGAGGAAACGTTTGTGAAACGGCCCGATCAGCGTCGGAGCCCAACACGAAAGATACCAGAGGAACTTCGCCGAGAATGGGAAAATGATCGTCTTCTTGCCCTTCGCCACGCCTGATAGAAAACCGTAGGCGGCCTGGTCCGGCGTCATCATTTTCACCGGCAGGTCGCGGATCATGGCTTCACGATCCGCACCCACGATCCGGTCCTGCAGGAAAATTCCGCTGTCCACATAACCCGGACAAGCGACGGAAATCTTGATGCCATAACCTTTTGCCTCAGCGCGCATCGATCGGGAAAGTTCGAGAATCGCCGCCTTCGACGTGGTGTAGGCCGCCGCCGTCGCATAACCGGTGGCCCCGGCGATGGATGCGGTGTTGATGATGTGGCCGGACTTCTGGGCGATCATGATCGGATAGACGGCGTGGACTCCGTGGACCACTCCCATCAGATTGATGTCCAGCAGCCATTTCCAGCGCTCAAAGGGAAGTTTTTGCGCCTCTCCCAGAAGTGTCACCCCGGCATTGTTGAACAGAAAGTCGATGGATTTCACCTCGGCCTGGATCCGCGCTACAACGGCCGTGTAGGCTGCCATGTCGCAGACATTCAGTGGTATCGGATGGACCGCGCCCGGGCCGGGGCATTCGGCGGAGAGCGATGCAAGACCATCCGCGTTCATGTCGATGGCGTAGGTGGTGGCACCGCATTGGGACAGCAGTCTGGCAAGCGCACGGCCGATGCCGGACGCTGCACCCGTTAGAATCACGGTTCGTCCTTGAAAAGCCTGGGTGATGGCCGTTGTGGGCTTCATGATTCGTGCCGGAAACTCCGGATGATTTTCGAATGCACGCCAGCGATGACAAACGGCAGGCGCGGTGCCACCCACTTCATCAGCGAGGCGTAGGAGGGCAACGCGAACTCACAGTCGCCCCGCTCCACCGCCCGAATGATGCGGCCCGCGGCATCGTCTGCCGTCAAACTGCCGAAGCCGAGTTTTTTGATCTGGCCCATGATGTCCTCGTAAGTCGTTTTCCGGAACACCGCGGATTTATAAATGGTCGTGTCCACATAGCCGGGCGAGGCGAGATGAATGGAGACACCGTGTGATTTCGCTTCGTGCCACAAGCTGCGGAACAATCCTAACAACCCTGCCTTCATCGTCGCATAGGCCGTCGCGGTCGGATAACCGGAGTATCCGGCGAGTGAGGAAATCAACACAATCCGTCCTCCCCTTCGTTCCACCATGTCCGCGTAAAAATGGCGGCACCATTGGATCGGACTCAGCAGGTTGGTCCGATAGATCAACTCCCAATCCTCCGGCAGGGTGTCCTTGATCTCGCCGAACTGCGTGACCGCCGCTCCCAGATAGACCGTGTCCACCCGCTCGCCGGCGGGAAATGTTTCCCTGAGAAAAACCTCCGCCGCATCCAGATCCGCTAGATCGAGTCGGGCCACTTTTGCCAGCGCCCCACGAGCTGTCACCTGGCGGGCGACCTCGTCCAGACGTTCCTGATTGCGGCCGACCAGCCAGATCACTTGCGATGGTCCGGCGAGACGGAGCGCGATTTCGCGGCCGATCCCAGAGCTGGCACCGGTGATGACGATGGTCTGGGCGGCTGGCGGTTGCATCAGAAATTCTGCTGCCAGGAAAGAACAAGCGCGTTGTGGCGCGATTCGTATTTTCCGTTGGAAAGCGGGTTGACGGCGCCGTCCACCGTTCGGTTCGAGTAGCCGAACTGATAGGCCAGCATCCACGAGTAGGCTTCCTGCTTGCGGCCGAATCCGATGTTGAACCAATGGCGGTCCGCATCCGAGACGCCTGCGGTGAAATTGGCATCCGGCTGGGAATTCATGTTGAGGTCATATCCGGCCGCAAAAATGTAGCCTTCCTCGGTGGTGTAGGAGCCGCCGATTTCGTAAATGAACGAGGATTCCCAATCGAATTTCACCGGGGTGGAGCCGATGGTGGAGTTATCCACGGTCAGCGTGTTGAGTTCGTCCCAGGCGAGCCATTCGACGTTTGCTTCGAAGTTCCAACCGCGCGCCGGGCGGAATGAGTAGCCACCGGCCAGGCGGGCAGGTGCCAGGAAATCCATCTGCGCGGAATTGTCATCTTTCAGACCTGGAATGTTCGTGGTCGTTTTGCCATTCAGGTCGAACGATGACTCGGTGGAATAGATCAAACCGAACGCATGTTGTTCACAGGGCTGCCAGCGCGTGCTGATAGTTCCGGAAAATCCGATGTCGTTGCCTTTGTAGCGGAAATAACTGCCGGGACCTGCCGGGCTTTGCTCCAGCGTGAGATCGGCATAGTTGACTGAAAACGAAGCTCCCACCGAAAGTTCATCCGTCACTTTGTAAGCGATCGCGGAGGTCGCGCTGGCATAAGTCAGGCGGGCTTCCGAAACGACCGAACTGAAATTGTTATCCCGACCCCACTCCGTCCCGAGACCAAAGGGGCTGTTGAGGCCGAAACCGTAGCTAACCCGGTCATTCAACGGCTGCACATAGTAGACGTGGGGCGCGGCCTGTAGCTCACTTTCCGCCTCGGTGGACTGCCCAGCCACTTCCGCTTTATTCCCCAGAATGATGGTGTAAGCCCCGGCCTGTGCTTCGGCTTTTTCCAGTTGGGTCATCCCGGCAGGGTTGTAGAAAACTGCAGCCGGGCTGTCTGCGGTCGCCACGAACGCGTTGCCGCGAGCGGTGGCGAATGCGTCCTGATTCGGCAGATAATAACCGGCGGCCATCAAACCGCTTGGGGCCAGGCTGCACAAAAAGAGCGGGAAGGAACGAAGTTTCATGGTGGGTTGGGATTGGTTTCGCAATCGGCAAACCCCGTGATACTTAACTTTTCCTAATTGTCAGGCGAAATTTTTAAAAATTTCAGGTCAGTATCAGATTTTTCAAAGATCCACCCGATTCAATCCCAACAGTTTACTGCACAGGTGAAAAATCCGTCGCCTTCAACAACTCGGATTTCACCCCATCCGGAATGGTAAGCGACCCGCCTCCAGCAGTTTCCGAATCGGCTTTTACCTTGACCCACTCGGGATCCGCACGAAACGCAGCAAACGACTTCTGGCAGGCATCCGGCGAATCATGGACCAGAAAGTAGAGCAGTGTGTTGTCCACCCCGGGCTGGCCGGCAAGCGGCGTGAAGTAGGCAAAGTGCTTCATGCCATGCCTTGTGAACAACTTGGTGGTATGTCCACGAAAACGGTTTAGGAGCAGCGGCAGATTCCCCGGAGTGGCGGTGTAAGTCCGCATTTCAAAGACGTGATCACCAGGCGTTTGGCCAGGCTCGGGGGAAAAATCCGTGAGCGCCAGAAAGCGGCTTTCCACCTTGGACACCAAGCCGCCATTTGCCTCCGAAGCCTTACGCACCTTGGTCCATTCAGGATCGGCTTGAAAGGCCTTCCACGACGTCTCGCGGGAAGCTAAATCGGGATACGAGAGCAAATAAATCAATTTCCGCTCCGGATTTTCGATTGGCATCCAGTAACCCACGTTGGTCATTCCATGGCTTGTGAATAAATTGGTGGTATGGTCACGAAAACGGGCGTTTAAAGCATCGAGTTTTCCTTCATTTGCGAAGTAAGTCCGGAGTTCAAAACAACGTGGTCGGGCGGTCTCAGCCGCACTACCGGCGTCGGGGGACAAGCCAACAACCAGAGTGATAATTTGAAACAGGCGTTTCATTCGTGGTCGCTCAGGTAACGTTCGGCCTCAAGCGCAGCGGCGCATCCTTGTCCGGCCGCGGTGATCGCCTGGCGGTAATAGTGATCGGCGACATCGCCAGCGGCGAACAGGCCCGGAGTTTTGGTCGAGGTGCGGCCGGGGTTCTGTAGAATGTAACCGTTTTCATCTTTGTCCACGAGGTCACTAAGGAATCCGCTGTTCGGGACATGGCCGATGGCGACGAACACGCAGGCCACTTCCAGCTCCTTCTTTTCGCCAGTGATCAGGTTTTCCAACATGACGGCGCGCATTTCGCCCTTTTCGTCGGTGAGATATTCACAAACGGTGGAATTCCAGATCGGCTCGATTTTTGGATTGGCCAATGCGCGGTCCGCCATGATTTTCGAGGCGCGTAGTTCGTCACGACGATGGATCAGATAGACCTTGCTGGCAAAGCGGGTGAGGAACGTGGCCTCTTCGCAGGCGCTGTCTCCACCGCCGATGACACACACCGGGACGTCTCGATAGAACGCTCCGTCACAGGTCGCGCAGGAGGTCAGGCCGCGGCCGATGAGTTCCTTTTCCCCGGGAATACCCAAGTGCTTGGGAGCCGCGCCGGTCGCGATGATGACGGTTTTCGCTTCGAATGTTTCCGATCCCGCCTTGAGGGAAAAGGATCCGTCAGCTTTCTTATCGATGGACTCGACGCTCGCCCAGGCGATACGCGCGCCGAATTTTTCGGCCTGCGCCTGCATTTTCATCATCAGTTCCGGCCCCATGATGCCTTCCGGCGAGCCGGGCCAATTCTCCACCTCGGTGGTGGTGGTGAGTTGGCCGCCGGGTTGCGTGCCGGAAAGCAGGAGCGGGGTGAGATTGGCGCGGGCGGTGTAGATGGCGGCGGTGTAGCCGGCGCATCCGGTCCCAATGATAATGACGTTTTCCATGATTCTATGTGCGTTTGAGGCGGGCAAGTATTCCGGCGTATTTCGGGATCAGTCAACTGCCGCGACGGCAATTTGAACGAAACCAACCAGCGGGGATGATTTCTCACAAACGCGTTGCGCCCAAGCTCGATTGGGTAACAATCCGCACGCACATGAGTCCTGATTTCATCCGCGAGGCGCTTCGCCAAGTCCGTTACCCCGGTTTTTCACGGGACATCATTTCCTTCGGCTTGGTCAAGGACGTCACCTGCGAGCCTAGTCTCGTCACCGTGAAAATCGAGATCGCCACCCGCGATCCTAAAGTGCCGGAGCAAATTTTCCAGGAAGCGCACGCGATTCTTGATCCCCTGCCAGACATCGGCACGGTGAAAATCGAAATTGAAGTGAAGGACGCTCCCGCCGCTGCCGGTGTGGCCGGGAGTGTGGGCAAGTCGTCGATTCCGGGTGTGAAACGCATCATCGCCGTGGCTTCCGGAAAAGGCGGCGTGGGGAAATCCACCGTCGCCGCGAATCTCGCCGTCGCACTCGCTGCTACCGGTGCCAAGGTCGGCCTCTGCGATTGCGATCTCTACGGCCCATCCGTCGCTCAGATGTTCGCGGTGAATGAAAAACCGATGGCCAACGAGCACGACGAAATCATCCCGATGGAAGCGCATGGGCTCAAACTCATGTCCATGGGATTTCTGCTGGACGACCGTTCGCCCGTGATCGTCCGCGGCCCGATGGCCACACGCTACACGCAGCAATTTCTCCGGCAGGTCGCGTGGGGCGATCTCGATTACCTCGTGCTCGACCTTCCGCCCGGCACCGGCGATATCCAGCTCACCATCGTGCAGACGGTCACGGTCGATGGCACCATCATCGTCACCACGCCGCAGGAAGTCGCTCTGATCGACGCGCGCAAAGCCGTTTCCATGTTTGCAAAAGTGAACGTGCCCATCCTCGGCCTGATTGAAAACATGGCGTGGTTCGAATGTGATGCCGGGAAAAAATACTTCATCTTCGGCAAGGACGGCGGTGTCAAGGAAGCCGAGCATCTCAACCTCCCGCTGCTCGGCCAGATCCCTATCAACGTCGAGACCCGCGAACGCGGAGACAGCGGTGCCCCCGTCGCACTTGTCTCACCGGATCAAAACAAGGTGTCCGCCGCTTTCCATCAGGTCGCCGCGCATGTCCGCGCGAAGCTGCCGGCGTGATACAGACATTCCTGTCTGTTCTCCCCCACCCACGCTCCCGCGAAGCTGCTGTGAGACTGACTCGCAAGAGCGTGTTCCAATTTGTTACGCGTTTGTTGTCTCAGATTGGCCAAGTGGCGGCAAATGATGACGGTCGTTTCCCACGAAGGAAGCAGTCATCTATCAAACGTCACCGCCATGAACTTCATTCCAGATCCACTCCACCCCGTGTTGGTACATTTTCCGATCGTGCTGATTCTGCTAGGCACGCTTGTCGCGATTCCCGCCATTTTCCTCAGGCGCTGGCAACTGCCGCAGATCACGGCCGGCCTTTTGCTACTGGGAGCTTTTGGAGCCTTCGCCGCGACGTGGTCCGGTGAAGAGGATCAGGAAAAGATGAAGCTTTCGCCACAGGCCGAGGAGGTCATGGAAGAGCATGAGGAATGGGGCGAAAGGGCGAGGAATCTCGCGCTTGGCGCAGCCGCCGGTGCGGTCGCTGCTGCCGTTCTCGGACGATTTCCCAAAGCATGCAAGGGACTTGCAACGGTCACCGCACTCGCCGCCGTCGCCGCTTCGTTCTGTGTGTTGGAGGCGGGTCACTACGGCGGAAAACTGGTTTATCAGCACGCAGCCGGCGTGGGAGCGACCCCGAACCCATCACCCGGCGGAGACAATGACTGAAGCCTTTGCGTTGACAGTTCGAAAAGATACAAGTGCCCCTGCAGACCTGATTCATTATGAACGACGACCCAGCGAACTCACCACCGGATCACGAACTGACCGACCACTCGGGCATCGTGAGCGTCCGCCCGGACCTCGTGCAGGCGAAAGTGGAAATCGACTACGATCCCGAAAAACTCAGCGAAAAGGACGTCGTTGAGCTCGTTAAAGAGCATCAAACCCAGGTTTCCTCAGTTCTTGAAAAAAGCATCTATCGTCTGGAAGGCAGCGCCTGCGAGGCATGTGCCCTCAAGTTGGAGCGCAAGGTGGCGAAGATCCCCGGAGTCCGTCGCGCCACCGCGACGTACATGGGCAAGGTTCTATCAGTCACCTTCGATTCCGGCCTGGTCACCGAAGCGGGTGTTTTCTCGGACCTGAAAAATGTCGGAGCGCGCGTCGGCCCCCTCCCCACCAAACCGAAACACCGCCTAACACTCTGGCAGAAGATCACCGCGGGTGAGCTCAATGAAGAAATTTCCTGCGCACTCGGATTCCTGTTCCTGATCATCGCACTGATCGTGGAAAAGACCGCGGGAGGCGGCATCGCCAGCAATGCGCTGTATTTCGGCGCCTATGTTTTTGCCGGACAGGAAGGCGTGCGATCCGCCATCGCCTCGCTGCGGGAAAAAGTCCTCGATGTGGACGTGTTGATGGTGCTCGCGGCCCTCGGCGCGGCGATCATTGGACAACCGTTCGAAGGCGCGCTGCTGCTGTTTTTGTTCAGTTTTTCCAATGTACTCCAGCGCCACGCGATGGAGCGCACGCAGAGGGCCATCGAGTCGCTGCTCACGCTGCGGCCGAGCGAGGCACTGGTGAAACGGGCGGATGGGACCGTGAAAGTGGCCGTGGAGGATTTGGAGATTGGCGAGATCGTCATCGTCCGTCCCGGCGAACAGATCCCGGTGGACGGAGAGATCTCCGAAGGCAGCACGAATGTGGACGAGTCATCACTAACAGGCGAGTCGATGCCGGTTTCGAAAGCACTGGGCAGCCCGCTTTTCGCCGGCACCCTCAACCAGAGCGGCGGCATCGAGCTGCGCGTCACGAAGCGCTCCGAAGACTCGGCCCTCTCGCGCATGGTGAAACTCGTGGCCGAAGCCCAGGCGGAAAAATCGAACGCCCAGCGCTTCTTGGAAACTGCCGAGCAGTATTACGCGATGGGCGTGATTGCGCTCACCATCATCGTGTTCCTGATTCCGTTCCTGTTTCAGAGAGAAACGTTTGCCCACTCGTTCTATCGCGCCATGACCATCATGGTCGTCGCTTCGCCCTGCGCGCTGGTCATCAGCACCCCGGCCACCGTTCTATCAGCCATCGGCGGTGCTGCCCACCGCGGCATCCTGATCAAGGGTGGCTCTCATCTGGAACGCGCGGCAAAGATCGATATCGTCGCCATCGATAAAACCGGCACCCTCACCGTCGGCAAGCCGTCACTAACCGATCTCGTGGTGGGCGGCGACATCCAGGTCATTTCAAAATCCCTACCAGAAACCTCCCTCGCCCTCCTGCGCGCCGCCGCCGCACTGGAAGCGAAGTCGGAGCATCCCCTCGCCCACGCCATCGTCAAGAGCGCCGAAGACCTCGGCCTCACGCTCCCGCTCGCCACTGATTTCCAATCCACCGCCGGAAAAGGCGCGGAGGCCACGATCGAATCCGTCCGCTACATCGTCGGCAGCGAACGGCTTTTCGTCGAACTCAAAGCCACCGGATTCACCGAACTCGCGGAGGCTTCGAAACCCCTTCAGGAAAAAGGCAAGACCTGCGTTTGGTTAGGCACCCGCGACGGCGATGCGGTCACCGCAAAGGCCGTGCTCGTGATGGCCGACACCATCCGTCCCGCCGCTCGCCAACTGGCGGACGAACTCCATCGGCTGGGCGTGAAAAAAGTCGTCATGCTCACGGGCGACCAGCGCCTCGTCGCGAATGCCATCGCCCAGGAAGCGAAGGTCGATGAAGTCCGGGCCGAGCTGCTGCCGGAAGACAAGTTAGAGGTGATCCGTCAGCTCAAGTTGGAAGGCACCGTGATGATGATCGGCGATGGCGTGAACGATGCCCCCGCCCTCGCGATGGCCGACATCGGCATGGCCATGGGAGCCGCCGGCACCGACGTGGCCATGGAAACCGCGGACATCGTGCTGATGGGCGATCGCCTGGAAAACATCCCGCTCCTGCTCGCCCACGCCCGCCGGGCGAAGCGCGTGCTCATGCAGAACCTGATCTTCGCCAGCGCGGTGATCGTCGTCCTGATCATCTCCGCCCTCGGATACTCACTGGCGCTTCCGTTAGGAGTCGTCGGTCACGAAGGCAGCACCGTCCTCGTCTGCCTCAACGGCCTCCGCCTGTTGATGGTCCATCAGGAGGTGAAGTGATACTCACTGGAGGAAATTGAAGATAATTCAACCGCAAAGTCGCAAAGACCGCGGAGTGACGCAGAGCAGGGCACATGGTTTTTAAAATAGTGGCTTTGGCATCTCGCCGCAGTCCGTTGCTTGGGCGTCTGCCCGGAGAATGTATTGAACCACAGATGAACGCGGATGAACACAGATGAGAAAAAGTTAGATCATCGATCACAAGTTCCAGCTTCGATCAAAGGTCTTGCCATGCCCGGTGATTGCGATCAGCAGGCTGTTCGGTTTCACGCGAGGCAAATGACATTGTTTCACCGCGCGGTCGGTCACGAACTGATCGGGCTCGGTGATGAAGCGGTCATGAATGCGGGCGCTGATTAGCCATGGGATCGTGCCTCCTTGCCAGAAGGCTTGATTGTCAAGCTTGGGGGTCGAGCCATTACCAACTTTCGCTAGAGCGCCTAGCGGTTCCAATTGCCAGCTCTTCGGAATTGGTCCTATATCGGTCTGTTTCTGAGACTCATTGCGAAGCCCTTCGGTAAAGAGCTTGTGCATGAGGGCCTTTTTCAGCTCGGTGGTGGTCTGAATGATCCGCTCCTGCTCTTCGATCGCCCGCTGCACCGTCGAAAGAATGTGCGCGATCTTCCTTTGCTCGGGGAGTGGGGGGTAAGTCACCTCCTCGCCGTGGACGAGGTTTCGATTAAGTGTCGGGTTAGCAGCACCCGTGTCGAATCGTTTCAGTTTAAGCGATTGCAACAAATACGATGTGAAGAGTGGATCGTTGCCCTTGAAGACCTTCACCCAAAGCGTCGTGCCGTGTGGCCAATAGTCACGATCAATATAATGGACCGTTCCCAAAGTGCCCTTCCGCCCGATCACGACTCCGGGTCCTCGGACTTTGGCTTTATCGTGGTAGCTGCTAATACCTCCGGACGAAACCACGGGAACAATTCCTTCCCTTTGATCTTTCTTGGTGATTTCGAATCCCCTTTGAAGGACGCAGAAAGAATCGAAGCGATTGGTTGTCCATTCCTTGTCTAACGGTTTGCAAAGTCCGTCCTGCTTTGGTTTGGCGGTCATGCACCCCGCCGTTGTTTCGCCCCTTCAGGGCTCCGGATTCAATGGGGGCGTTAGACCCAGGGCGATGCCCTCGGCTGTTGTATGGCCGCCCCATTGGGGCTTTAGAATCTACTTGTTCATCGATATCGTTAGGCGACGGGACTACCGACTGACAGGATGGGCAGTAATACGTGCCAGGCGCGATTTCACTGAATCTCAAACCGGTATCGAGCGGTTCCTTGGAAAGGGTTCGTGAGGTGATGAGGAATCCATCGGAATTCACATCTTCAAAGAGCCCGCAATTCGGACAGGTGAGGAGATTTCGTTCGTCGGTGAATATTCCGAGGGCCTTTGCCTGCGCTTGATGCTGCTGTAACTGGCGGAACAGGCTGTCCAATGCGACGCTGTCTCTTGGATCTTCGACATGGGGGACAGGAATGCCCCTGCTCCTTAGGGATTTCATGGCTCACCCCCTTCGAGCTGTTTGGGGTTGCGATATCAGTGAGCGAGATGAAATCCTCGTTCTCCCGCCGAATCACGGTGATCTCCGTGCCTCGAACCTCGATTTTTGCGTTGGTGGATTTCTTTTTCATGCCAGCACCTCCTTGACGCTGAGCTTGCAGCTATTCCATCCGCCCTGACTTTTAATTGTGGCGATTCTGCCCGAATTGAAGTCCTGATTGCCGAAGGATCTGCAGATGCTTGGGAGACCGCTCCTGTTCAGCATGTATTTTTGATCCGTGTGCATCTTTGTGATCCGTGGTTAAACACCGAGCTGCTCGAAGGTATCGCCGATCTCAATGATGCCCTCCATGTCGTGGATGATCATGTTCATGCAGGCCATGGCCCAGGTATCGGCGACGTATTCCTGGCCGTAGAGCTTGAGCGGGGCGATGGTGGGCTTCTTGCCCTGGGCCGCTTCCTCCATGGCGATCTCACACTTGATGAGCCGGCCGCCGGAACCGCAGGTGGGATCGTAGATTTCCATGCCGGGCTCGGGCTGGAGACCGGCTGCTCGGGATCGGCGGGCTCCAGCGGCAGGGAGAAGCGGACGAGCTTGTGATCACGCTTGGCGAGTTGGAACGCCTTTTTCCGCAACCCCACCTCGGCGGCGATGCGGTTCAGCTCGTCGTCGAAGACATCGCAGAGGCGTTTTGTGACGATGAGCGGGAGGATGAAGTCCTTGTACTTCGGCGCGTCCTTCGCGCCACGGATGGAGCAGGCGGCATCCCAGATCCCGGATTCGAGGGATTTGTTTTTCTCGGGTTTGGGAGCGGCGGATTTACGGACGGGCATTCCATCAATTCTCAATGAAAATCTAATGGGTGGCTGGGAGGAACGGCGAGAGAAATCTCGCAGATTTGAAGACGTCGAATTCCGGAGCAAGATGCTCCGGCAACGGCCGGGAGCGAGACGCTCCAGCCACGTAGGGCTTCGCTAACTGCCATTCTACTGCCCGATTTGGCGAGTCACTGATCGGTAGAGAGCAGGTTTGCATTGATCCACCAGCCCTGCCAGTTTCCGGCGTGTCCCAGCCCTATCTTTCGCTCGAAGCTGAACTGCATGATGCGTTCTGGGAGGCGGAGGATGATGGCAGCGAGGTGCGGCTGATGGCGGAGTTTCTCGGGAAACACCCGGGGCCGGCGCTGGAGATCGGCGCGGGGTCGGGGCGGCTGATGGTGCCGCTGATAGGGATGGGATTCGAGGTGGAGGGGTTGGAGTTGTCGCGGGACATGTTGTTACTCGGCAAGGCGCGGGCGGAATCCCTCGGGGTGAACGCGACGATTCATGAAGGCAACATGTCGACGTGGAATCCGGGGCGGAAATTTGCCGCGCTGCTGGCACCGGCGTTCACCTTGCAGCTTGCGGATGATCCGGAGGCGGTGCTGCGGCATTGGCACGGACTTTTGGAAAACCATGGCGGGCTCTATCTAACGGTGTTCATGCCGTATGCCGAGCTGTTGGGGGATCTGCCGGAAAACAAATGGTATGACGACCACAAGGTGACCTTGCCGGACGGTCGCGAGGGGTTGTTGCAAACGCGGCATCGGTTGGATCGCACGGCGCAGTTGCTGCATCGGGAGCATCGGTATTCACTCTCGGGGAACGTGCCACAGACGCACGATTCGCGACAAACGCTCCGCTGGTTCGAGCACGAGGAGTTGCTCGCCCTGATGGGCCTCTGCGGTTTCCGCTGCGTGAAATATTTCGTGGACTTCGACCCCACTCGCGAGGGCGAGGATCCGGACCGGATCGACTTCGACGGGATTTTGACCTACCACTTCATCCGCACGAGTGATTCGGGTGATTTTCATGAAAGAAATACGAATCGCCATTCTTGACTGTGAGGGTGTAACGGTTCTATCTCCGTAGCTGTGTTACGGAACATTTTACTGCTAGCAACCCTGGGGGCCTTGGTCGTCCCTGCCTTCAGTCAGTGGGAACGCGAGGACCTTGGCTTCGAGAGCATCCAAAGCCGTGCGCGGGACCTCGCCAACAAGCCATACGTGGCACCGAACCGCGACATCCTGCCCGCGTGGATGAACAATCTGACCTACGACCAATACCGCGATATCCGCTTCAATCCCGATCAAGCGCTGTGGGCGGCGGAAAAGCTTCCTTTCCGCGCGATGTTTTTCCATCCCGGCTATCTTTTCCGTGAACCGGTGACACTCAATGAGTTCACCCTCACCCATCAGCAGCAAATCCGCCTGGCGGAGGCCTATTTCAACTACGGTCCGCTCATCAGCAAACACGGTGACCTTCCGTCCGACGGCGGGTTTGCCGGCTTCCGCATTCACTCGCCGCTGAACAATCCGGACATTTTCGACGAGCTCATTGCGTTTCAGGGGGCAAGCTATTGGCGTGCGCTTGGGAAAAACCAACGCTACGGGATTTCCTCTCGTGGCATCGCGGTGGACACCGGCATTGAGGGGAACAAAGAGGAATTTCCGAGCTTCCGTGAATTCTGGCTGCGCAAGCCGGACGCCGGCGATACCCAGGCTCGGATCTACGCGCTGCTCGACGGCCCTTCTTACTCAGGTGCCTATCAGTTCAAGGTCAATCCGGGAAACTCCACCATCGTCGACGTCACGGCGGTGATTTTCACACGGAAGGCCGTGCAGCGCCTCGGCATCGCGCCGATGTCCAGCATGTTCTGGTTCGGTGAGAACTCGAAACGCCGGTTTGATGATTTCCGCCCGGAAGTTCATGACTCGGACGGCCTTGCGATTCGAATGGGAACTGGCGAGCGTCTCTGGCGTCCAATTTCCAACGACTCCGGAAATCTGGAATTCAGCTCATTCGACATGGAAAAATGCGATGGTTTCGGCCTGCTTCAACGCGACCGCCGTTTCAGTGCCTACGAGGACGGCGAAGCAGATTACCACCTTCGGCCATCGCTCTGGGTCGAGCCAACTTCTAACTGGGGGCCTGGCCGTGTAACCCTGATGGAAATCCCGACCACCAACGAGCTCGCCGACAACACCGTTGCCATGTGGGAACCCGCAAAAATCCCCCAGCCCGGCGACCGCATTGAGTTTTCCTACCGCCAGCATTGGACGATGAACGAGGATCCGTCGATGGCAGACGGCCGCGTGATTGCCACCCGCACCGGCACTCATGACTGGCAATTGGAGCAGCGGACGATGATTATCGAATTCGCCGGAAATGCCCTGAACCAACAAAGCGAAACGCCGCTCACGCCGCTGGTGCAGGCCGTCGGGCCGGGATCGGACCGTGTCAAGATTCAAGGCATCACCGTTCAGCCTATCCCAGACGCCCGCTGGCGGGTCGCCTTCCAGATCGCCCCTACCGTAGAGGTCGGCAAGCTGGCCAGTATCGGCCCGATCGAGCTTCGTTGCTGCCTCAAGCGGGGCGACAATTTCCTCACAGAAACATGGGTCCACCGCGTCATTCCTTAGACACACTCCGTCCTCTCAACGAGCTGGAGCTCAACGAATGGGAGGAAGCCTACGCCGCCGTCGAGGCCTACCTCCAAGCACTGCGTTTGCGAAACCGCCTGCTCGTCGCAGAACTCGTCCGCAGCATTCTTTGGCGCGCCTCAGCCCGCCGTGTTGATGAACCGGAAAAGGCCGCGCGGCTGCTGGCCATGGAAGAGGCGCTGTCCGAAGTGGCTGAGTGGACGCAGGACGTGCTTGATGTTCCGCTGGAAAACCGCCGCCTTGCCGCGCGCGGTCGGCTGGCACTGCTGCTCGCGGGCATGCCCGGAAAATGGCAGGGCGTTTTCCTGACTCCAGCGCCGTGGCCGCCCGAGTTTGTGGAGGCGATGAAAAAATCCTACCTCGCCGCGGGTCCACAATTCGCGCAGCTCACCATGATCCCCCGCCCTCTTGAACTCAACGCGCTCGGCAGCGGCGCCGCACAGTGGTGGGCCACCATGGACCGCAGCCCGATCGTGCGTTACGTGTTCACCGGCTTCCTGTTAGCCACCCTCGTTTTTACCGTTTGGTTCATCCTGCTAGACTGACTCATGGAAAATCCCGAACCGCCGCCCGACGACTATTTCCCCGGCGACTCCACCAAACCATTTTTTGGGCGCTTCCGCATGGTGCTGCGCCGCAGCGTTTTTTTCGGTAGTGTCGTCCTGGTGAACCTCGCCGCCAGCCTTTGGCTCGCCGACCTGTTCTGGCGCATGCAGTTTCAGAAGGCCCACTATCCGTTACTGGCCATTTTTGTGATTCTGAACGGCTTGCTGGTTCTCGGCTCGTTTCACGCCGTTTTCGGAGCCTTTGACATGCTGATGGGCCGCAAGCGCTCCGTCCGCATCACCAAGCTGGCTGATGGAAAAACCGGGCCGTTAGGAATGCGGCACGCTGTGGTCATGCCGGTTTACAACGAGGACAGCGTGCGCACCTGTGCACGAATCGAGGCGATCTATCGGTCCATCGAGGCCACTGGTCATCTGGATTCGTTCGACTTTTTCATCGTCAGTGACACCCGCGACCTCGACCTCTGGATCCTCGAAGAAACGTCGTGGACCAACCTTTGCCGCCGACTCGAGGCATTTGGAAAAATCTACTACCGACGCCGCAAGACCAACGAAAACCGCAAGGCTGGAAACATCGGCGATTTTGTCCGGACCTGGGGCGGTCGCTACGAATCGATGCTGGTGCTCGATGCCGACAGTCTCATGGACGGCGCGGACATCGTGAAAATGGCCCGTGTGATGGAAGCCTATCCGCGGCTTGGCATTCTCCAGACGCCGCCGAGGCTGATTCGTGGCTCGTCGATTTTCACCCGTCTCCAACAGTTTGCCATGCGACTTTACGGCCCGCTTTTCATCCGCGGCCTGAATTTCTGGCAGCTCAGTGGTGGCAGTTACTGGGGACACAACGCTCTCATCCGCCTCAAGCCGTTTTCCCAGTATTGCGAACTCCCCGCGCTACCAGGCCACGAACCATTCGGCGGCCGCATCCTCAGCCACGACTTCGTGGAAGCCGCGCTGATGGTGGCGAAGGGCTGGGAAGTCTGGCTCGCGTGGGACATCGAGGGCACCTACGAGGAAGCCCCGCCGACCCTGATGGACCACCTCATTCGCGACCGGCGGTGGTGCCAGGGAAACTTGCAGCACATGTGGCTCATCTTCGCCCGCAGACTGCCGTTTTCCGTCCGCATGCATCTTTTCATGGGCATCATGGCCTACCTCGGCAGTCCCATCTGGTTCCTGTTTCTCGCGCTGGGAACGTGGATCGCATGGGACCGTTCGTCCAGCTCACTGAGCCAGCTTCCTTTTGAAAACTACGCTTCCCGCTGGTTCCACATCGATGGCGTGCAACAAAGCATCATTCTAACGGTCTTCATCTTCGGCCTGCTCTTCATCCCCAAAATTCTCGCGGTCACGGGTGCCATTCTAACTCCATCCATCCGCCGCTCGTTCGGTGGATTTCTGCCATTGGTCTTCGGAGCCATTCTGGAGACGATCGTTTCCATGTTGTTGGCGCCGTGCATCATGGTCGCCCACACGATGATGGTGTTGAGCATCATCCTTGGCCGCGCTGTCGGCTGGGGAAACCAGAACCGCGAAACCGACGGAACCACCTGGCGAGATGCATTTCGTTTTCATGCCATTCAGACTTTGTTAGGACTCGCGTGGACCGCCGTTGCACTGGCCATCGGCTATCAATCGAACATCGTGGGCCAGGGGATCGTCAGCAAATACGCTTTCGCCATTTGGATGATCCCGATCCTCGCTGGACTGCTTCTCGCCGCGCCGGTCTCCGTCTGGACCAGCCGCGCGCGTTACGGCAAGGCGCTCGCGCGACGCGACATCCTCGCCACTCCCGAGGAGCTGAATCCGCCTGAAATCATCAAGCTCGCCGACAATGCCACCGCCGCAGTGGATCCGGCGCTTGATGCCGCCATCGAAGCCCGCCGCGGCGTGGTAGCTGCCGTGGTCGATCCCTACGTCAACGGGGTTCACGTTTCACTGCTCGACCAGTCCGAACTCAAGGACATCGACGAAGCGCTCGCCGAACGCTGCCTCATCGAAGGCCCGGCGGCACTTTCCAAAAACGAACTTTCCGAACTGCTTTACCTCGCGCCTGCCATGCTCATGATGCACCGAGCCGTCTGGTTGCGGCCGACGGAAAGCATGCACAGCGTCTGGACCCAGGCGGTCGAAAGTTATCGCCGCCGGCTTGACCAACCCGCTACCGTCGAACTCAGCTAGAAACCCATTCTCATGCTCCAGATCAACCCAGACCTCACCGATCTTGTTTCCGACGCCGCAATCGGCCTGTCCGACCGCCTGCAATCGCAGGCCACCATCACCGC
Organism: Akkermansiaceae bacterium; assembly: GCA_031412525.1. Lineage (GTDB taxonomy): Bacteria > Verrucomicrobiota > Verrucomicrobiia > Verrucomicrobiales > Akkermansiaceae > Luteolibacter. The sequence continues at coordinate 31,056 of JANODE010000033.1, forward strand.
TGCAGCGCCAGGGCGCGTCAACCTGATCGGCGAACACATCGATTACTGCGACGGCTTCGTCATGCCCTTCGCGATCGACCGTTACATCGTCATCGCCGGCTGCGCCAATGGTAGCAGCCAGGCGCGCATCACCTCCGCCATCAGCGAGGGGGTGGTGGAGCTTGATCTCACGGTGCCACAGGAAGTCGGCGAGCCGAAATGGGCGAATTATCTGCGCGGCGTCATCCGTGGCTTTCAGGACCGCGGCCACCATGTTCCCGGTTTCGACGCCTACATTCTTTCCTCCGTCCCCGGCGGTGCCGGACTTTCCTCGTCCGCCGCTCTTGAGTGCGCCACCGCGACGTTTCTGGAGGGCCTACTTGACACCGTGTTAGACACACGGGAAAAAGCGTTGCTCTGCCAAAAGGCCGAACACGACTTCGCCCACGTACCCTGTGGCATCATGGACCAGTTCGCCTCTGCGTTTGGTAAAACCAACCGCCTCGTACTCATCGACTGCCAGACCGGCGAACCCGAACTCGTCCCGTTTGAAAATCCGGACCTAACGGTTCTCATTTCCAACACGATGGTCCATCACGAACTATCCGATGGAGGTTATGCCGCCCGCCGCAAGCACACCGAAGAAGGCCTTGCGATCCTTGGCAAGGGGTCTTGGCGCGACGTCACATCCGCGGATGTGCAGGCGCATTGGGAAAAACTCGGCGAGCCGATCAACCGCCGGGCCCGCCATGTGGTCGGTGAAATTTCCCGCACCATCGCCGCCGCTGCTGCGCTTGCTAGAAACGATTTTGAAACGCTCGGACCATTGATGGCCGCCAGCCATGATTCACTGCGGGACGACTTCGAGGTTTCCTGCAAGGAGCTCGACCTGATGGTGGAAATCGCCCGGAAAATCGGCCGCAACGGCGGTGTCATCGGCGCCCGCATGACAGGCGGTGGTTTCGGCGGGTCCACCGTCACGCTCTGCGAATCCCGCAAGGCATCGGAGATCGCCGCCACGCTGGCGTCCGAGTATGAAAAGGCAACTGGCATCGCGCCGCAGATTTTCGCGTCACGTCCGTCACAAGGCGCGCATCTGGTCGGGAAATAACAGACCCTAACGGTCAGCCGGATTTCACCATTTTTTCGATCAACCGGCGAATAGGTGCAGAAGGCTGGGCACCCGCCTTTGTAACGGATAGAGCGGCCGCTGCGTTGGCGAAGCGCACGGCATCGTCGAGCGATTGGTTTTCTGCGAGAGCCACAGCGAGTGAACCGTTGAAGACATCACCTGCCGCCGTCGTGTCCACCGCCTTCACCTTGAAGCCTGCAACCATGCGGGCACCGTCCTTGTCGGCGATTAAAGCGCCGCGCGGCCCGAGTGTGAGCACCACGGTGCCGACGCCTTTTTCCATCAAGGCCGCCGCTGCCTTTCTGGCTGATGCTACATCGCGCACCGGGATGCCCGTGAGCAGTTCCGCTTCGGATTCGTTAGGCGTTAGAATGGAGATTCTTTTCAACAAGGCGGCTGGCAGCGCGCGCGCGGGTGCCGGATTGAGGATGACGATCAGTCCGAGATCCGCTGCCGTCTTCGCCGCCGCCTGGACAGTGGCCAATGGGGTTTCCAACTGCATGACGCAGACTTTGGCCGATTGGAACGCATCACTCGCGGCCTGCAGATCGGCCACGGAAAGTTTTCCGTTCGCACCAGGAGCCACGGCGATGCTGTTTTCTCCGTCCTTGGAAACAAAGATCAATGCCACGCCGGACGGTTCGGAGGCATCGCGGACAACGTGTTCCACCGCGATCCCATCACTCCGCCAGGCATCGAGAGCCTGATCTCCGAAAACATCGCTGCCGATCCGGGCGACAAAGGTCACGTCCCCTCCCGCACGAGCGGCGGCGACGGCTTGATTCGCGCCCTTGCCACCATGGGCGGTTAGAAAGCGCCCGCCGAGAATGGTTTCGCCCGGTTTGGGAATTCGTTCCGCGCGGATGATCATGTCCGTGTTGGAACTTCCGATGACGAGAATGGCTGGCTTTTTCATGAGCTTACTTTTTTTCATCGAGATTTGCAGGAAGTGGAATCCAGACCTTGTAGTTGCCCGTGGTGGATCCAGCATCGGCAAAGGGAACCAGTTGGATGGGACCGGAAACGGCATTCACTCGAAAGACCCGCGCACCTGGCCAGGTCTTGTAGGCGTCGGGCGCGGGCTCGGGTGTTGGATCCAGTTTTTGAAGATCAGTCCCGGCCAGTTGGATGGTGTCAGTCGTTTGGCCGGATGCTGCAAGCAAGGCATCGTCGGCGGCAAGGACGAGCGGACCATACATCACGGCCGCTTTGCCCTGGTTCAGGTGATCACCCACAATCACCCGCGCTTCCATCGGCACTTCGATTTCCAGGACATCACCGTCGGACCAGTTCCGCGTGATCGCTGCATAGCCGTCGCCGCCCGTTTGATAGTCGGTGACTTTTCCGCTTACCATGGCGGTGGGCCGCTTGCTCCAGTTAGGGATGCGGAACTTCACGGCGAATTTTTTGCCGGCGGCCCCATCTACCCTGATGCGGACTTTTGCATCGGCGGGAAACCGGGTTTCGCTGCTCAGATTGACTCGGGTGCCATCGCGAAGTGTCAGCGCGGCCTTGCCGGTTTCATAAAGGTTGACCACGGCGCCGTCGGCATCCGATGTGATGGCAAACGTCGGGATCAGGGCGATCCCACGCGGTCCGCTCGAGAGGCAGCAGTTTCCGTCCAGCGTCTTGCTGTATGGCTTTTTCCCCTCCATCTGGACGTAGTATCCCCAACCGGTTTCATCGGGGCGTTGTGCACCAAAAAGCTGGTTGACAATCACGTGCTCGAGTTGTTCGGCAAATCTCGCCTCGCCGGTGAGCCTTAAAAGCTGGGCGTTGAACTGGAGCCATGTAACGGTGACACAAGTCTCGCCGACCTTGTTGGTGTTGGGCAGATCGAAGTTGTCGTGGAAATGCTCCTTGTAACTCATTGCTCCTGTCAGATAGATCCGATGATCCACGATGTCCTGCCATGCGTTAAGGCAGGCGCTGAGGATTTTTGGGTCGCCCGTCAGCCGGTGGTACTCCAGTGCGCCGTTCAGACAGGAAAGCATCTCGTAGGCCTTGGCGTTGCCGACCTTGTCCACTCGTTTGAGCTCCAGCAACCGGGAGACAATCTGCGGACCGTCCTGTGTTTCCCAAGAGCGCACGATGTAGTCGCAGAAATCCAGGTAACGTTTTTCACCCGTCATTCGATAGAGCAATACCATGGGTTCCAGAACGCTGGTTGGAGCCATGCCGGCGTGGTGACCAGCCTTGAGAAGGTCTCGTTTCCCATCGTTTTCACCGAAGGTCCCGACCAATAAATCCGCCATCCGGGTGCAGGCCTTCATCGCCTCCGTATTGCCGGTGTATTGCACGTAAGTGAGCAGGCCCAGGATGTTGTATTTATGGGCCCAGACATCCCATTCCGTCCACCGGTCTTGATCCAGATAGGTCCCGAGGTATCCATCCTCCAACTGACAGCCAGTTAGATCGACGACCGTTTTGTCCAGTTTCGCACGGAGCGCGGGATCACCGGTGTTCGCCCATGCAAGGGTGGACGCATGCAGCCATTTTCCGACGTGCTCACCGTCCCACGTCTGTCTGCCCGGCCGCTTGAAATAACCTTCAAGCAACCGTGCGGTGTCGATCTGGAGCAGACGCTTTGATTCACTATCAGAGATGCGTCCCCCGATCCAGCCGCCAAGTTGCACACGGTCCGGGACCTGGAATGCCTGAACGTCGGTCACGTTGCCCGCCACCTTCCACGGCAGCGGCTGGATGGCCTCGGCGAGGACCGCAGGAACGGATAACATCAGTGCTAACAGCGCATAGTTGGTGATTTTCACAGTTGGTGAGTGTTAGAGTTTGGAGGCAACGAGGATGGTGAGACCGATCAGGTAAAAAAGGAACATGGCGGCCAGCAGCGGGTTGGTTCCCTTCGGTGCGTTTCTGAATTCCTTCCAGACGAACACGCCCCACAGCGCACCAATCATCGTGGCTCCCTGACCGAGTCCATACGACAGAGCCGCGCCGGCGCGGGTGCTGGCGATGATGCTGAACGACATCCCGATGTTCCAGATGACGCCACCGAGGATGCCGATCGCATGCAGGCGCAGGTTGCCTTTGGAAAAATAATCCCCGAAGGGCACCGGATCACCTGTTAAAGGCTTGAGCATCATGATGGAGTTCCACAGGAAATTGGAAATGAGGAGTCCGGCCGAAAACAACACCACGGCGGTGTAGGGGCTGAGTTTTCCCGCCTCGAGAGTCTTCGCCACCGGGTCGAGCTGGCCCATCGACTGGGCGACAAAGCTGTAGAACCATCCCATCAGAAGTCCCGCCGCCACGGCGATGACGATCCCCTTGACCGGCGTCTTGTTGCCGCTGGCGGCGAGTTTCCGATAGGCGAGCGCATCGAGCACGATGGCGATTGCCACGCAGGCCACACCGGCGGCGAGCATCGGCACGTTGCCCTCCGGTTTCGCCAGATAGGTGGTGATGACTCCGAGTGCCAGCGCCAGTCCGACGCCCACCGGGAAGGCCACGGCCATGCCGGCAATGTCGATGGCAGCAACCAGCAGGATGTTTGATAGATTGAAAATCACCCCGCCGACGAATGCTGATAGAAGCCACTTGGAATCCGCCTGATTGAGATCCGCCAGGAAGCTCCTTCCTCCTTCGCCGGAGCTACCCATCGTGAAGGCGAGCACGATTGCCAGCAGGAAAACGCCGATGGCATAATCCCAGTAAAACAACTGGAAGCGCCATTCGCGACTGGCAAGTTTCTGGGTGTTCGCCCACGAGCCCCAGCAAAGCATGGTCACGAGGCAGAGGGTCACGGCGAGCGGATAGGAAACGACGATGGTCATGGCAGTGGATTTGCGCAAACGTTTGCGCTGATCATACGGGACCGTCAATCGGGAAATTTCAAACCTGTCTTACCTCGTTGATATTTTCACAATGCCCCGACTGATTCGCGGGAAATCAGACTCACCGGCAAAGTTAGCACGCCCGCTGCGGATTTTGTTCCCGAGGGGGTGCGGAGAATTTCCAACAGCCGGGCGACGGCCTCGCTGGCAATCGTTTCCACCGGCTGGGCGATGGTGGTTAGAGAGGGAGACAGGAACTCCGCCCATGGCTGTTCGTCGAAGGACACTACGGAAACATCAGATGGCACTTTGAGCCCGCATTCGTGAATGGCGCGCATCGCACCAAGGGCGAGCAGGTTGCCGAGGGTGAACAACGCAGTCGGCCGTGTTTCCGGATTCCGGCAGAGTTCCATGGCCGCGTGGTAACCGCCTTCCGCGGTGAAATCCGTGCCGCTGAGTAGCTGGGGCTCAAAGCGGATGCCGGCAGCATTCAAGCCTGCCCTGAATCCCCGCAAGCGCTCAATATTCGAATAACTGGCGGCCAGTCCCTGCACGCAACCGATCCGGCGATGTCCATGAGCGACGAGGTGATCCACTGCCATTCGGGCTCCGCCGAAGCTGTCCGCCACCACGCTCGGGACGTCCCATTGCGGGAAGACCCGGTCGACGAGCACGATCGGAATGCCGGACTGTTGGAGTGGCAGCAGATGTTGATAGGTTTCGCCGACCGGGGCGAGGATCAGGCCATCGACTCGGCGGGCGTGCAGAAGATCGGCCGTTTCCCGCTCGATTTCGGTGGATTCGCGGCTGTCACAAAGCAGCACCGTGTAGCCACCGGCGCGGGCCGCTTTTTCAACAGAGCAGGCGAGACTGGCGAAAAACGGGTTGGCGATGTCCGGGATGAGAAGGCCAATGGTGAGTGTCTGACGCAAGCGCAGGCCGCGGGCGCTCTGGTCCACCAGCACGCCGAATTTCGCTGCAGCTGCGAGCACGAGTTCGCGAGTCGCAGGGGCGATGCGGTTTTGTTCCGCCCGGCCGCTGAGCACGCGTGAGACGGTGGACACGGAAATCCCGAGCGACGCCGCAAGTTCCTTCAGGTTCGGGCGCGGGCCAACCTCGACGGCTGGTTTGCTTCGGGGTTTCCGTGGCTTTTCCTGCACGGGCAGAGTGTGCGGATGGCCGCTTTAAATTCCGAGGAAATTCCGGATCAGGCGGATGCCGGCGTCCTGGCTTTTTTCCGGGTGAAACTGGCAGGCAAAGAGGTTTCCTTTTTCGATGGCACCGGCAAATGTCTGGGTTCCATAGGTGGTTTCCGCGACGACGACCTCAGGGTCCAGCGGTTGCGGAAAATAGGAATGCACGTAGTAAAAATAGGGTTCCTTACCGAGGTTTTTCCAGACCGGGGTCTCACCCTTTTTCGAAAGGGCGGAATTCCAGCCCATGTGCGGTATCTTCAACCCGGGTTCATCGAGGAAACGACGCACGGTGCCTGGCACGATCCCTAGGCCCGCGGTGTCAGGGGCTTCCTCGCTGGAATCGAACAAAATCTGATAGCCCACGCAGATGCCGAAATATGGGCGATCGGCGGTGATCCATTCTGCTAGAAATGAGGCGAGCCCACGACGTTCGAGACGCTGCATGGTGTCGCCGAATTCACCTTGTCCGGGAAGAATGAGGTGGGTCGAATCGCCGACATCTTCCGGGCTGGCGATGATCACCGGATCCTGCCCGAGGGCGTGCAAGGCGTTTGCGACGCTGCGGAGATTTCCGCCGCCGTAGTCGATGATGCCGGTTGTCACAGCGCTTCCTTGGTGCTGGGAATGCCTGTTTCGCGGGGATCGAGCTCACAGGCGGCGCGCAGGGCACGGGCGAGTCCTTTGAAAATGGCTTCGGCAATGTGGTGACCGTCGCGGCCGTATAACAGCTCGACGTGGATGTTCGCCCGCAAGTTGGACGCCACTGCACGGCAGAATTCCTCGACGAGGGTGAACGGCATGTTAGGAGCTGATGGAGTGCCGGCCGGAGCGCGGAATTCCAGATGTGGACGGTTGCTCAGATCGACGACGACGCGGGCAAGTGTTTCATCCATCGGCAGGTAACAGCTTCCATATCGGCAGATGCCTTCCTTGGTGCCGAGAGCCTCACGCAGGCATTCCCCGATGACGATGCCGGTGTCTTCGATGGTGTGATGGAAATCCACCTCAATGTCTCCTTTGACTCTTAGCGTGAGGTCGAACAGGCCGTGTTTCGAAAACAGCGTGAGCATGTGATCGAAAAACGGAATGCCGGTGTCGATTGAAGAGACACCGGAGCCGTCGATTGCCAACGTGAGCTCGATCTGTGTCTCCGCGGTCTTCCGGTTTCGGCTGGCGGTGCGGGGTAGGGACATGAAAAATGATGAGGGACTAAAAGCGGTCAGGGCTTTTTCGCGGCCGCCTTGACGATCGCATCCAGCGGATCCGTGTAACGGGCTGGGACCGCGGCCGTCTTCGCGGCGGCAAATGCGGCGGTGACCGTAGTGCTGTTAGCGCCGCCCTTCACGGCGGTGTAGAGTTCGCGAAACGCTTTGCCACCATCGACGCCCAGCACGGTTTTGACCGCGGCGAGGCGGGTGATTTCCAGGTCGCCGAAACGGATGGATTCTTCGAGGGATTCCTTGTGATAAGGGGTGATGGTGGGCCAACTTTGACGGGCCGCTTTTTCCGCCTGATAGCGCGCCTCGATGGCGGCGTCCTCTTCCTTGATCGCAGCCTCAGTACTGCTGCGATCCGCCGGGGCCATCCTCAAAAGACCCGCTTGCCGGTCTTTGATCCGCTTATCGAGTCCGATCTGGGATTGCTTCAGCTCCTCGACGTAGCCCTTGATCACCTGGATCATGTAGGGTGCCAATGAGCCGTAGGAAATCGTGGTGCGGTAGTCCTTGTCGAATTCTGCAAATGCCCGCAGCGCCGGGAGGATTTCCTCGCTCTCGACGAGTGAACGGATCTTCGCCTCCTGCACGCGGGCGTCGATGTCGTATTGATTCGCCTCATATTCGGAGGGGGTGATGAGCTTGCCTTTCAGCTTGAGACCGCCAGCCGAAATGGCGGCAGCTTCGGATTTGAGGGTTTCGAGAATCGCTTTGGCATCCTTGCTTTTGGAGCTGCCTCGGTTGGCATCAAGGAACTTGGTGACCGCGGTGATCTTTTGACTGTAATCGTCGATCGTAAGGTAATCGGGCGTCGGGAGGAGTTTGGAAATCGGCTCGAAGGCAACGAGATCCGGCTTTGCGCGGTCCATCTTCTGGACGTCTGCCTTGGGAATTTTCCGCTCGTCCTTGATGCTTTTCGTCACTTGCACTTCCAGAGTGTAAAACTCGGCGTCCTCCTTAACGACAGACCCTTCGATCACCGTTCCATCCTTGAGGGTGAAAGTGTCCGCCATGCAGGGCAGAGTGGCCGTCCAGAGGCAAAGTGAGGCGATGATGGGATTTTTTTTCATGGATGAGAACGCGGATGGGTTGATGGAGGGAGAGTTTATGATTTTTTAAGAGAGGGCAAGAGCACTTCTTGAAACCCGGCCGGCGTCGAAATGATGCGGGATTCGCCGCCGGGAAAATTGATTTTCACCGCCCCCGCAGGAACCTGATCCTCGGGTTTCGAAGGTCGGCGCTGGAACATACGCATCGGGAGGATTTCGGCGGCGAGTTTCATTTCCGGAGAGAGGCCAGCCCCCGCAATGACGGTGACTTTGAACTCGCGGGCGAGAGTGGCCTGCAACAAATCCGTGTGGAGGATCGGCCTGTCAATCGCATAGACCGGCAGTGGCGTGGCCAGCTCGCTGAAGGTCCTGACCAACGGTCTCCCTAACTCGGCCAGCCGACATTCGGCGAAGGAAATCAACCCTGCTGTGGAATCGTCGAACAACATGACGAGGTCGGTGATCGGCAGATCGATGATTTCCGCGGCGTCGGGGCATTCCTTGAGAAACTCCGAATCCGTGAACAGTTCGGCCGCGGTGGTGGCGAGATCTTCTGACCACACCAGCAGGCTTTCATCTGAAGTGATGATTGCCACGTCCAGCGCCGCCTGCATCGCCAGTCCGTAGAGAAAGGCACGACCCTCGCCGACAGAGGCAGGTGCATCCACCGAAAATTGCCGCAGTTTTGGCCCTACCGAAAAAGCCTGCCGGGCTTTTTTCAAAAGAGAAACCGCCTTGTCACGGTAGGCGGCGTCACCGGTGGCCCCGAACGCCGCGGCATAGGTGGAGACCATCCGGAAGGTGACGGCGGCCTGCGCACTCGTATCCCGGACCACCTCGCCGAGACGCTGGCTGCGCGCCTTGAGCAACTTCTTGCGGACGGTTTCGAAGCGTGGCGTGAATTCCTCAACGCTGAGGGATTGTTCGGCCGCGAGTTCCGCGAGGGACTTCGAAATGCCAAGGCTGTTTGCGCGGAAATACTCACGCCGCGGGTCGACTTCGGACGGCAGGTTTCCCAGGCCCTTCATTCCGGTCGCCTTGATCCACCAAGTGGCTTCCTCGGGGGTGAGTTCCTTTTCCACTTCCTCCACACTCCACAACCATGAGGCGGGATCGGTCTCCTTGCTCATGCCCACGCCGAAAAGTCCCTCCGGAGTGGCGAAGTTTTTTTCCGCAAATGCGATCAGCCCGAGCGCCTTATCCAGCGCTTTTTTTTCGCCGGTCGCCCGGTAGGCATTCAGTAGGGAAGCAGCCGCGCGTGTCTGGCCACCGCAATCCCGGTAAAATACCGGCAGCGCCCAGGACGTTCCGCGGCGAGAAGAGAAAACCCCACCTTCCAGCGGGTCAAACATCGCGCTTGGCAACAAGTCCACCAACAGCTCGCGCGTCGTTTCCATGCAGCGGGCCTGCAACTCGGCGGACACTCCCGGATGAATCGCCGCGGTGGAGAGCAGATCGAGCGCGCCGGACGGGAAAAGTCCGCCGGCCTCGTCGAAGCTGCGCGAATACGGATCATAGAGCGATGCGAGCTGCCGCAACGCGCGCACGGTGTCTTCGCCGGGTTGGGCGCTCATGACCTTGGTGTTTTTGCGCGATGCGATGCGGCTGCGACGGTTGGAATTGTCGAGCGCACTGTTTTTCACCACGTATTCGGAGTCGTCCGCCCACATCCGGCTGACCATCGAGTGGGATTGGTTGAAAAGGTCGGCAATGTTCACACTCTGGCTGCTGGCGACAGGGATCCAGGCGACAGGATTTCCCTCCGGCGACATCCAGATGAAAAGCGGCAGTTGAAGGCCGCGTTTGATTTCCGCACAAAGGTCGCCAGTCAGCAGGCTGATTTCCCGTGCGGCATCGGCATCGATAAGGATCGGGACGTAGTTTTGATTGATCGCCGAAACCAGCGTGGCGTCGGATGCGAGAAGCTCCAGCACACTCTGGAAGCCCGGCTGCTGCGGCATTGCAATGACGCCGAAAATCAAGCGGTTTGCCGCCTTTGCACGGTCGAGGGTTTCCTTTGTCCATGGCTGCCAGTTGATCGGTGATTTTGCCTGGCTCCGGTAAACCGCTCCCGGCAGGGTTCCGACGCCGTTGGCCAGCAACTCGGGCGCGATGACCACCGGCGCTTTCGGAGCCTCCTCCCCGACGGTTTTCTCTTTCCGGCAGGCGGGTATCGCCAGCAGAAGCCCGCACAACAACATCGCGGAGATTTTCAAACCGAAGGGGGATTGGGAGTTCATAAAAAATGACGCACGAGACAAATGGACCTTCATCTCCCGCTTGGCGGCCGCATCCTGAATAAAAGACTTCCTATGTGGCAAGCCGAAGCTAACCTCGCGCCACAATTCCCCAAGCAGTGTGATCAGTATCGCCGTTTCAAGCCAAAAAGGAGGGGTGGGTAAAACCACCGTTTCAATCAATCTCGCCCACGCTTTTGCCAGAGCCGGTGTGAAAACCCTGCTCGTCGATGCCGATCCACAAGGCTCGGTTGGACTGTCCCTCACCCGCCAATCCCGCCTCCTCGCCGGTTTTTACGACTATCTGGCAGATCCAGGCATCTCTCTCGACCGGCTGATCGTGCCAACGCGGTTGGAAACATTTTCCCTCGTCGCCAGCGGGCAGGCCAGTGATTACGAAGCGGGTGGTGCCGGCATGGGTGCCCACCTTGCGCGAGTGCGGGCTTTTTTGCGCAGCGTCTCGGCACGGGGGTTCGACCTCTGCCTGATCGACACGGCAGCTGGGCTCTTCGGCGTGACCGGTGATGTCATTGCCTCCAGCGATGCGATCATGATTCCCCAACAGGCGGAACCACTGGGCATCCGCTCGGTGCCGAAACTCTTGGAAGGCCTCAACCGCCTGCGGGTGATGAACCCGCGACTGAGCGTGCTCGGCGTCTGCCTGACGATGGTGCAGCACGACCTGGCAGAAAGCACCGAAGCCGCCGCCGCGCTGCGTCAGTTGCTGCCGCCGGAAATGGTGTTTCAAACGCAAATCCCGCGCGACGGCCTGTTCGTCCGGGCCAGCGCCCGCGGCCTGCCGATCGGCGTGCTGGAAGACGGCGCCGGTGCCCAGGCGGTGTTTGATTCCCTCCGCTCGGAAATCGAAATGAAACTCGAACCCCACGCCGCGCGCGGATGACGGACCCGATCTATCCGTGGCTCGATCCCATCGAAGTCCGGCGGCTCGCTGAAGGACTCATGCGGCCTCATCGCGAGCCCACGATGACGGTCGAAGACGCCGGGTTCGATCAGGGATTCGTCGGCTACGCCACCGAGCGACCTGCGCTGCCGATGGTTCCGCCTCCCCTGCCGAAGCCCGTCGCAGCAACCGTTCCAGCATCCACGCCGCCTCAGGAAATTCCCAGCCCGTCCACTGCGCGCGGTCCGTTTCTCGATCGAATTACCCGTTTTCGCGACTGGATGCGCAGCCAGTTTTCCGCCACTGGCATCTTCATTCTCGACCGCGAAGGTGCGGTGATTTTTGACGAGAGCAATCACGGCCGCCTGCATTTCCTCGCTCGCAGCCTCGCGCTCGCGTCCCGCCGCCAAGGCGCATCCGGCGGCAACGTGCATGTGAAAATCGGCGCAGGCGCGACGCTGGAAGTGATCCCGGTGGACACGGCTTACGGCTGCCTGGTGCTCGGTGCCGTGGTGCCGGATTCGCTGCCGCCCGCCTCGGTGGCCGCCGTAATGGATGCGCTGGCGCTGATCGCCTCGCCGCCTAACGGCAATGCCTGAGGTATGCGCAGGGATCGACCTCCGGGCGGTCTTGGAGAATGACCAGCCTTGGAGGGACTTGCGGGCGTTTCATGAGCAGCTTCATTCGCCGCCATCCGCCGACCGTGGTGAAAATAGTCGCTGCCATCTTTCAGGCGGCCGCTAATTCGTCCGGCGGTTCTGGCGCGAGATGATGATGGTGGAGATCACGCCGCAGGCCAGGATGATGGCTGCTAGAATGAACCCACTGAAACGGTGGGTTTCCAGCTCGTCGTCCCGCTCGACATATTTTTCCGACAGCGGCTGCGGCCCGGCCGTGATGAAGGGCAGCGGCTTCCTCAGGGCGTAGAACACATTGCGCGGTTTGGTGTTGCGGTAGTCGTTGCGGAACGTTTCCGCCTCGCGGACTAACAGATCGATGCGCTCGTTGACGAAAAACTCGGAAGCTGGCCTCGCCTTGGGATCGTGCTCAGGCCAGACCTCCATCGTCTCCACTTCGATCCGCGTGCCCGATGTGGAGATCCGCCGGATGCGGTTGATGATGCTCTCCGCCTCGTCCGGCGTGGTGGCTCCAGCAGCTAACAGACGCCGCAAGCCTTCTTTTACAAGGTCGAAGCGTTCGGACTGTTCGGGTGTCATCGGGACCTTCAGCGACCTTCCCCTGTCGATACGACGCTGAAGCCGCAGCCGCTCGGCCTCGAAGGGATTCTGCGTGGCCTGGGAAACGATCATCGCCTCGTAGGCGTATCGCAGCGGCATGATCAGCGCCGGCACCGGAGCACCGCCCTTTTCGCGGACTTCCGAAGCGTTGACAAACAATCCACGGTTCATTTCCCGATAGGGTACGAGCGCACCGGCCAGCAACATCTGTGGCACTAACAAAAGCGGCACCGCGGTTAGGGCCGCACGCTCGGTTTTCACCACCGATGACACCACCAGCGCCATCGCAGTGCCGGTCCACGCGGTGAGGGTCATCCACAACCACAAATAGGGAAGCATTCCGCGGATTTCGAGAAAGGAGTTTCCCACGACCAGATAGACGAAACACTGGACCGCAGCCACGAACCCGAGCGCAGTGAACTTCGCCGTGACATACGAGCCGGCACCGGGCTGGCAGTTCCGCTCGCGGCGGAGGATGGGCCGGTCGCGCAGGACTTCCGTCGCGGAGTTGGTCAACCCGAGGAACATCGCCACCGTCGCGCTTAGAAACAGATAGGCCGGAATGTGCAGCGCGGTGGAAAACTGATAGGAACCTTCCGCCGAAGAGCGCAGCGTGATGGCGATGAGCGCCGCCAGCAGCGGAGCCTCGAGGCAGGTGCTGTAGATCGTCCCGCGGTTGCGGACTTTTGATAGAAACGAGCGCAGGAAATGAGTGGCGAAAACGGCGATCACCGCGTGCAGCCGGCGCGACGGCTTGGGCGGCACGGGCGAGCGTTCTCCCTCCTTGAATTCTCCAAGCTTGGAAACCGGTCCGCCGCCGAGCTGAAGTGACTGCATCAGATCCACGCTTTCAAAGCGTTCCTGCCAGAACGACGGCGGGAATCGGCGGGCGGCACCCGTGTTAGAACCACCACCGATCGCACTGAGCGGCGTTTCCAACACATCGAACACAAAGTCCGCACCTAGCGGCGACATGGCAGTGACGGACGGATGGGAAATTGCGAGTTCCTCACAGGCGTCGCGGAAATATCCGACCATGCTGGCCGGAGTGCCAAAGTAGGCAAGACGTCCACCGCTGTCTAGCAGGAGCACCTTGTCGAAAAGCCGGAGCACCGGCGCGCCCGGGCGGTGCAGCGAGGCGATGACGATTTTCTCGCGGGCCAGCGAGCGCAGGGTTTCTGCCACGTGTTCGGAGTCCTTCGACGAGAGCCCGGAGATCGGTTCGTCGAAGAGGAACACTTCGGCGCGACTGCCGAGATCGACGCCGAGATTGAGACGACTGCGCTCGCCGCCGGAGATGGTTTTTTCCCCCGGTGCCCCTACCCTGCGGCGGGCGATCGATTGTAATCCCAGCTCGGCGAGCATGCTGTCCACCCGGCGTTCGTGCTCGGCAAGGGAAAGCGCCGGGCGGCGGATCGTGACGGCGTGGCGGAGATGTTCACGAACTGTTAGCTGCGGGTTGAGCGCCTCCTCCTGCGGCATGTGGGCGATGAACGGAACGAGCTGCTCGCGGCGTTCGTAAAGCGAGATGCCGTTGAGTTTCACCTTGCCGCGGGTGGGCTCGCGCTGACCTGATAGAACGGCGAGCAGGGTGCTTTTTCCACTGCCGCTGGGGCCGATGATGCAGAGCATTTCGCCGCGCTTCACCTCGAAGTTGATGTGGTCCAGCGCCCGCGCGTCGGGGCCGAAATCGTGGATCAGGTCTTCTACCTGCAGTGCTTCGATCAACGTTCGTTCCTCGTCGAGGAAACCTTCGCTGAACCGGCAGCGCACCGCCTGACTTCCCGATAGACGGATGAGCGAGCCGTCATGCAGCGCGGCGGTTCCCTTGACCGGGACACCATCGACGAGGATGGGCCCGTTGCTCTCGCGGATTTGCAGCTCGCCTTCCGCCCGCTCGGCATCGAAGCGGATAAAAAGCACGGCCTTGGGAGAAAGTTTCGGGCCTAACAAAAGATCCCCCGCCGAAAGTGCTGATGCATCGTTGGAAACAAGATATTCCTGGCGATCGCCCGCGAGGCGGAAGCGCCTGCCCTTTTGCGTGGCCTTGCGGCGGAGTTCGTTAATGGAGAGGCTGAAGCCTGAGGCGTCACCGAGGCGCTCGTGGTTCCGGCAGGTGACGATATCGCCTTTTTTCAGTGGTCCACGGCTGCCTGCATGGAGATCGGTATCGCGCAGGGCCTCGACCTCGGCATCCAACCCGAAGCGGACTCTCAGCGCGCTTTGGCGGCCGCGCGTGCGCTCCGCGGTGAGGCCTCTTTCGCCGGCTTCCAGATAGATCGACGGCGCATTGCCGGTGCGTTTCACATCCAGGAAAAACATCAAGTCCTCATGGCTGAGTGTCCATCCCGGCACGACCAACGGCTGGCGCTCCCGCATTCGGAGAAACGATCCGGTTTCCACCGACCGGCCACGGATCCACAGCGGCGAGATACCGGTGTTCCTAACGAGAATCAGGTCGCCCGCCCGATAGACGCGGAATTCATGTTCACTCGCAGCCGGCGGTAAAAGCACATCCGCGCCGTCACGGCCGAAAATCAGGCGCTCGAAGGGCAGATCCTCATCGGCGGGCTCGCCGGCGTCACCACGCATTTCCCTCAGGATGGCCACACCGTAGTCCGGCCGACCAAGGCGCCGCATGAAGATTTCAAAGCTGGTGCGGTTGCGTTCGGAGCGGCCGGCGGCATCGACCAGCGTGAAGAGCTGCAGGCCGAGCGCGAGTTTTCCGGCATCGTTAAAGCTATCCTTCAATTCGACCGCCAGTCCTTGGAGCGGCCGTGGATTTCGCACGGCGCGTTGCAAACGACGCCCGAGCCAACCATGATCGACTTCGGGAAACGCGCTGCGAAGCATGTCGAGAATGAGATCCGCCTCCAGCGTGCTCAACTCATCGTCCAAAGTCGCAAATGCGGCGAAGGCATCTACGAGCACCCCGACATGGGCGTCGGCGCCGGGGCGCAGAGCTC
Source organism: Akkermansiaceae bacterium (assembly GCA_031412525.1). Lineage (GTDB taxonomy): Bacteria > Verrucomicrobiota > Verrucomicrobiia > Verrucomicrobiales > Akkermansiaceae > Luteolibacter. The sequence goes on from JANODE010000033.1 coordinate 46,762, forward strand.
GCAGCCTACCAACCCCCGGGATGGCCTGCAGCCACCTGAGGATCCGCAGCCTCCGAAGCATCGAGAGCGATGAGTCTTTCTGGGGCAAGGGTTGTTCCACGCGGGCTTTCTTGGCAGACCCCACGCCTGCCCGCAAGACTGGTGCAAAAAAGGGGTTTGCTTTTCAATCGCATACGGTATCCTCACTTACTCCTGAACGGGATGGGGCGCTCGCCCAACACCCGTTTGGGTTTCTTCACGCTTACCATGTCTGACTCACCGAACTCCACTCCGCCTCCCAGCAATCCGAATCGGCCGACCGGCGATGCCAACGGTTTCAACTGGCGTCTTCTTGGACTGCTCACCTTGGCGATGGTCGTGCTCAGCGTTGCCTATTTCGCCCCGGGGATGAGCAAAACGGTGAAATCAATGAGTTACTCGGAATTTCGCCAAGCATGGGAGCAGGGGCGCGTCGTCGTGGACAACCCGACAAAGCAGCCCTTCAAAGTGGTGACAACCGACACCGCATATGACGCGAAGATCACCGGATGGGTCACTCCGGAGCCTGCGATGCCCAAGGACGCGCAGAAAAAAGTCACCGACATCCGGGTTCCCGTGAACCTGAGCCTCCAAGGCGACGAAATCCGGGAAATCCTTGGTAAGGATATTCAAATGAAGCAGACAGCCAATGCTTCGGAGTCCCCTCTCGAAGGCGACAATCTTGAAACCCTGTCCCTCGCCGATTTCCGCAAAGCATACGCGCTGAAGGAAATCAAAACAGCAGATCTGGTCAACCCACTGCGGATCCTGACCACTCCCGGTTCCACGGATGCAGTCATTGTCGGCCGCCGCGAGGTGGTTACCAATCTGATTCTGCCCAAGGATACGGCTGCAGTTCCTTTCAGCGTGGTCGTTTCGGTCCCAATCCTCGGTGAGGACCTTAAGGAACTTTTGCAAACGGATGCGAATTACGACCCCACTACTGACTATCTGAAGAGCGCGTTGTTCACTTTCCTTCCGTTCCTGTTGATCATTGGCATCCTGTTTTTCCTGTTCCGACAACAGATGAAGTCCGCTGGACGTGGCGCGATGTCATTCGGCAAGAGCAAGGCCCGGCTGCTCACGATGGACCGCAACAAAGTGACCTTCAAGGACGTCGCCGGCATCCAGGAAGCCAAAGAGGAGCTTTATGAAATCGTCGATTTCCTCCGCGACCCCCGCAAATTTCAGAAGCTCGGCGGATCCATTCCTAAAGGCGTGTTGATGGTTGGATCTCCCGGGACCGGCAAGACCCTGCTCGCCCGCGCCATCGCCGGTGAGGCGGATGTGCCGTTCTTCTCAATTTCCGGCTCGGACTTTGTGGAAATGTTCGTCGGCGTGGGTGCTTCCCGCGTGCGGGACATGTTCGAACAAGGACGCAAGCACGCGCCTTGTCTCATTTTCATCGACGAAATCGACGCAGTCGGACGCCATCGCGGCCACGGCATGGGCGGCGGTCATGACGAACGCGAACAAACGCTGAACCAGCTCCTCGTTGAAATGGATGGCTTCGACACTCAGGAAGGTGTCATCATCATCGCTGCGACCAACCGTCCAGACGTGCTCGATCCCGCGCTGTTGCGCCCCGGTCGTTTCGACCGTCAGGTCACCATTTCCCTTCCCGATGTGAACGGCCGAGAGGAAATCCTCCGCGTCCACGTGAAGAAGATCAAGCTGGCCGCCGGGGTGGACCTATCGAAGATCGCAAAGGGCACGCCCGGTTTCTCCGGTGCCGAGCTCGCCAACCTCATCAACGAATCCGCCCTTCTTGCCGCCCGCCGGGGCCTCTCAGCGGTCACGCTCGATGAAATGGAAGAAGCCCGTGACAAGGTCCGCTGGGGACGTGAGCGCCGCAGCCTGGCCATGTCAGACAAGGAAAAGACCGGCACTGCTTGGCACGAAGCTGGCCACGCCTACCTCAACATGGTTTTGCCGGACACCAGCCCCTTGCATAAAGTCACCATCATCCCTCGTGGACCCTATCTGGGCGCGACGATGTATCTTCCTGATGGCGACAAGTATTCCACTCAGAAAAAAGAAGCGCTCGCCAACCTCATCGTCACCATGGGTGGCCGGATTGCGGAGGGTTTTCACAGCGACGATGTTTCCAACGGTGCGTCCGGTGACATCCGCCAGGCCACCGCACTCGCCCGCCACATGGTTTGTGAATGGGGCATGAGTGACAAACTCGGCATGGTGGAATATGGCGAAGGCGATGGTCCGGTATTCCTTGGCCGCGGCGACATGGGTGGCCGCCGCACCAATTACAGCGAAAGCACTGCGAAGATCATCGACGAAGAAATCAAGAGCTTCATCGACAACGCTTACGCAATCGCCACGCGAGTCCTCACCGAAGGACGCGACAAGGTGGAAATCATCGCCAAAGCGCTTCTCGAATTCGAAACCCTCGACGCTTCTCACCTCCGCGACATCATCGATCATGGAGAGATGAAAAATCCACCTTCTGCCCCGAAACCACCGCCAGTTCCTGATGAATTCATGAAAAAGCCGGTGCCGAAAAGCACCAGCGAAGGCCGCTCGGACGATGACGGACCGATTCCCGGAGCTGTTGGGGCACCTGCCTGAGTGAAAGTGCAGAAAATTTGACCAGCGGCCTTCCGCTGATCCGTTAAAGGGGAGCCCACCGCTCCCCTTTATTGTTGCCACCGAGCTCATCATGAATTTCGTGCCCATCCTCCATCATTGCACCATCGGGGTTTTGCTGCTTGCCGCTACCATCCTCGCCGCCCCTCCAGATCAGGTGCCGGAAAAGGCGGTTCGATTTCATGATCCATCCACTCCCGTCCAGCAGGACGGCACCTGGTGGATCTTTTCCACCGGCAACGGCATCGTTACCCGCCATTCGAAGGACCTTAAAACCTGGTCCGAGGGCAATCCGGTTTTCAAAACGTTCCCCGCATGGCATCGGGAGGTCGTTCCCGCGCAGAAAGGTCATCTATGGGCACCGGATGTCATCAAACGGAATGGCCGCTACGAGCTCTACTACTCGGTTTCCGGCTGGGGCAAAAACACCTCCGCGATCGGGCTCGTCACCAACACCACGCTCAATCCCACGGATCCCCTTCATCAGTGGAAGGATCAGGGCATCGTCATCCGCTCGAATGCAGACGATTCGTTCAATGCGATCGATCCCCAGCTCTTTTCCGACAACGACGGCAGCTTGTGGATGGTCTTCGGGTCATTCTGGAAGGGAATCCACCTGATCGAGCTCGACCCGAAAACTGGCCTTTCTCATCCGGACAAAAAGGAAGTCCGCCAGCTTGCCTGGAACGAAACCATCGAAGCCCCCGCCCTGCTGAAACACGACGGCTACTACTATCTTTTCGTCAACTGGGGCCATTGCTGCCGGGGCTTGAAAAGCACCTACGAGATGCGCGTCGGCCGCAGCCGGAAAATCAACGGGCCCTATCTGGACGCCGACGACAGCGACATGGCGACGGGAGGCGGCACGCTTTTTCTCAAGTCCGAAGGCGACCGCATCGGCCCCGGCCACCCGGCCTTCATCGACGACAACGGCACCACCCGGATGTTTTTCCACTACTACGATGGTAAGCGCCAAGGCTTCGCCACTCTCGGCGACCTGCCGATCAGGTGGACAAAAGTCGGCTGGCCGGAGCAATGAGATTCTGCTGTTTTTTAACAGATAGGAATCCATAACCGTTGTATTTGGATTGACCGGCGCCGAGCGTTTGCCCAACTTCCTAACAAAGTAGTGGCGTTGTTCACAACACTGACCCGCGCTAACTGCTTGTGATCAATCATACAACAAACCACCGAACATCTCCACCATGTCAGACTTCACCGACGCACAAGAAAAGGATTACACGCGGCAAATCACCGGCATCCTCAAAGAATACAAGGCCGAAATGATCGCCAAGGACACCGACCCTACTCAGCGAATCGTCAACCTCGAAAACGGAGCCAAGGCCACCGACGAGGCCGAAGCTGCTGAGGTAAAAGCAGAAGCAGCCAAAGTTGCCTCCATTTCCCTCACCACGACTCTTCGAGAAGCCAACTACAAACTCGCCCAAGCCAGCGTCGGCCTCATCGAGGGCGCACTTGGCAAAGACCACCCTGCCGCTGAACGCGCGCGGGGAATCCGGAGTTCCATGAGTAACCCCGGCTCCAATCCACCGACGCCGCCGAGTCTATAAGCGACTTGCCCTCAAGGAACGCTCGGTGGACAGAAAGGAATGATCCGCCGGGCGCATCCCGGGTTCCTGCGACTTCAGGGACCGCTCCTTCGTCCCTTCCGACCGTTCCACTTCCACGATCCGGCGGCCGTTTCTGCCCATCCGCCGGTCCTTTTGCTTTCTGGACCGTTCCTTTGGCAAAATCCCTCGATCCGTTTCATAAAGAGACCGATCCTTTTGTTGAATCGGACTAATTTACAGTCAGTTACAATTTGACTCCGCTTCCTTGGAGACAGTCTCGAATTCCAGCCCCAAGGCCCTGCACCAGCGCCGCAACACGACAATTCCAGGTTCGCTCAGTCCACGCTCTGCGCGGGAAAGATGGGCGTTGTTCACTCCCATGATCTTTTCCAGATCCCGCAGGGTGAGTCCTCTTGCTTCGCGTTCGGTTCTTAGTCTTGAGATGAGCCGACGTAAGTAGGCCTCGTCTGGGTCCAACGACCCAAACGACCCTGAATCACTGGAACCCTGAGAATTCGACAAGTCGGCATCTTAGAAATTCAGTGACGGGCCCGTAGCAATTTCACTCTTGCTGTTTATGATCAGCAGGAGATCATTCAGCCTTTAAAGATTCCGTTCAACGTCCTAGATGGCCTCTAATCTTGCGCCTTCCCCCGATTCTATTCACTAAACGAAAACCATCATGAAAAGGTTTGGTTACACCTTATTGCTAGCAGCTCTTTTTTCCATCGCGAAGGCGGATGAAGTTAAAATCCAAATTCCGGCATTGCTCACAGGTCGCGATGCAGACGCTATTGTGAAAGAGCAGATGCGAGTGGCAGCTCAACGGGAGAAAGAGACCTTGCAGAGCATCATGGCATCACGGCCTCTATCAACAGTCCTGACAGACAGCGGCACGGCGAAAACCATCATGCGAAGGTTGCCTCCCAAGGCCTGGCCGATGAAACCCGCTTTTGATCAGGCGCTGGAAGCTGGCCAGTGGTCGGAGGAACAAAAAGCTGAATGGGAGGCCAGCAGCACGCACGACCTCACAATAATGCTCTCTGCCACGGTCTATGATCATAAGCTCTCGGAAATCCAGTGGCGAAAAGACGGGCTGGAATTCACTGTTTTAAGCAATATTGATTTCAACTACCTCTCGTCATTAGGTGAGATGGAAAACGGCCTGACCCACTGGTCCTGTTTTTTCCTAGTAGACAACGTTGATGCGGAACTGGAGCAGCAAGCCGCCCGAAGGGTCGCGGCGGAGGGAGAAGTTTACATCCCGCAACCCGTGCCGGATGGCAGCATGTTGGATTCCGGAAAAGCAGACTATGCCATCTATGCGGAACCGGGCGATCAAATCCCCCCCGAACTGGTCGAACAAATGGACGCGCTCCACCAGCACTTCGCCGCCAACGAGCAAGCGCTCAAAAGAACATGGCTGAACCGGCAGGAACTCAACAAGGCGCACCAAGCTTGGCAGAAGGCGAACCCGCCCGTCCCCAAAAAAACCGTCATCAACTTCTGGCCGGTCCGCAGCCGGACTAACGGAAGGAATTAAAACCCTAAGCCACCCATGAAAGCTCATTCAGTCTTGTTTGTTATGGCCGTGTTGTCGTTGGTTCCGGCCCTTCACGCCGATCCCACGGCGGATTCTCCCAACGATGGTCTCATGCTCGAGTTTGATCCGGCCGGAGTCAGCTCGCTGCTTTCCTGGTGGGGGATCGAAGAACGCTTCTATTTCGTTCAACAGTCTGACGACCTAGTAAAATGGACGTTCATGCCGATTTTCGAAGTGGGCTCCGATGACATCATTTCGTGGGGATTTCGGTCTAACGCTCCCAAGTTGTTTTTCCGCACCGTTCACACGGCCGACAGTGATTCGGAACTGATGCAGGCGGACTACGACAAAGACGGACTGACCACCTGGCGGGAATATGAAGAGGGATCACACCCATTCAATCCGGATACTCATGGCGATGGCCTCTTCGACGGCATCGCTTTCAAACTCGGTCTGCCGATCACTCCGCCCATGATCCCTGAACCCGACCCGATGGACAGCACACCACCGGATATCACTCTCACCAGTCCGGCTACCGCTATGCCCTTCCCCTGAACATTCACCAGCACCCGATCCGATGAGCTTCCTGCCCACCTTCATTTCAAAAAATTGCTCCCGTCATCTCGGCAAGCTGGTAGCCCTCACTCTTTTGTTGGGTCAAAGCGGTCTATGCGCGGTCGACGAACTCCCACTAACAAAAACTCTTGCGGCAAACCCCGGCACCGCTCAAATCGCCGCCTTCCGCACATTGTCCGAACCCCTTTGGCCGACCACTGAAAATCCCTCCGAAGCAGAGAACACAGCTATCGAGACCTTGCTTCGTTCCTTTGCCACACTCGAACCTTTCGCCCCCGGCATCCTCGATAGACTCGCTGAAGCAGAGAGCTATCTCGCCCATTACCCGGGTTCTCCATGGAATTCATCATTCCGGCTCAATCTCGGGCTCATCTACTATCGCCAGGGCTTTTTCTCAAGAGCGCTTGATCATTTTCAAGGCGCTTGGAATGGCCTCGAAAACCAGGCGCATCCACGGGCCAAAGCTCTGGCCGATCGCGCCCTCGGCGAATATCTCATCCTCAATTCAAAGCTCGGACGCGTTGAGATTCTCGAACCCGCTTTTGAATCCCTGACCGAACGAGAAATCGGCGGAGTCTCCACCGAACTCATAGCCGGTGCGCGGGCCGGACTCCATGCCATGAAATCCAAGCCGGGAATTGCCTTTCGCTGCGGCCCGATGGCGCTCGACCGGATCTACCAGTCTTTTAACCCTCAACGCCCGAACCGGGAAATCCTGCTTCAGGCCGAATCCACGCTTCAGGGCACCTCTCTCTGGCAGAACTCTCAGTGGGCCGTGCAAGCGGGCATCCCGCTCCGCCTCGCACGCCGGGTAGCTGATGTTCCGCTTCCGCTCCCTGCTCTGGTCCATTGGAAAAGTGGTCACTTTGCGGCCATCACCGCGTTCAAGAACGGAAACTATCATGTGCAAGACGGCACTTTCAATGATTCTATATGGATTTCACCCCAGGCGCTCGCCGATGAATCCAGTGGGTATTTTTTGATCCCGGATGATGCCAATCCTTTGCCCACCGGCTGGACTCAGCTCGATCAAGCCACAGCAGAAACGGTTTGGGGCCGGGGCTACGTGTTTGGCTATGACGAGGACGATACCGGCCCGTGCGACAAAAAGATTTCCTGTTCAGTACCACCGCCCCCGGGCATGGCTGCGTGGAACGTCCACCTTATGGCGGTCTCCCTCAACATCACGGACCGTCCATTGACCTATGCGCCACCCTTCGGCCCCGCTCCGGACCTAACCATCACTTACAATCAAAAGGATGCCAACCAACCTTCCGTGTTCGCCTATCCGAACTTCGGCCCCAAGTGGACCATCGGCTGCATTTCCGCCATTCTTGATGATCCAAACAACGAGTATGCGGACGTGGAACACTATCTCGCAGGCGGAGGTGCAGAGCATTACGTATTATTCGACGACGTCATCGGAATATACGGAAGACAGCGCAAATCCATGGCGCTTCTCAAGCGCACCGGTGCGACGTCCTACTCGCTGACCCACGCTGACAACACCGTAGATGTCTTCGACTTGGCCGACGGATCAACCTTCTGGCCCCGGCGGGTTTTCATGACCTCCCGCACCGATCCGCAGGGAAACACCCTCACCTACACCTGGAACGGCAGTGGCCAGCTCACCCACATTCACGACAGTCTCAACCAGGCAACCACACTCTCATACGATCACCCAACAGATCCGCTTAAAATCACGAAGATGACCGATCCCTTTGGTCGGGAGGCCAATTTCGCGTACGATGTGTCCGGACGTTTGAAAACGATCACTGACCCAGTAGAAATCGAGTCCGAGTTTTCGTACGGCACTGGTGACTTCATCGAAACCCTCACCACGCCCTATGGCGTAACCCAATTCGAAACCGGGTTTGAATTTGATTTTCCTGAATTCGAATTTGGCGACACTCGCCGCTGGATTGAAATCACCGATCCAATGGGGATGAAACAGCGCGTCGAGTTCCGGCACTGGGCGCCGGGAATTGATTCCGAAGACCATTTGCTTCCCATCCCCCGCGAAGACTGGCCCAGCGGAATCCTTGATGGAGTCATCGCCACTCGCCTGCGTGACGGCAGCGGCATTCGCCAATATCGCAATACTTTTCACTGGGACACCAAGACGATGCGGGCCCTCAACAACGACCCCACCTCGGACTACACCAAAGCCCACATCTACCAATGGCTCCATTCCGAAGACTTCCAAAGAACGGAATCCATTCTCGAAACGGAAAAGCCGCCTCTTCAGAACCGGATCTATTACAACTACCAAGGTCAACTGGATGCCACTCTCGCCGATGGCCCGGCACTCGTCTCAAAAATCGCCAGCTCCATCAATGACCTCGGAGATAACACTGGAACATCACAAATCTCCCAGTTCGCTTACAACGCTCTTGGGCATCCCACCCGCTCCATCGATCCCGTAGCGCGCGAAACCGAGCGCGCTTACGACTCCAATCAAATCGACCTCATCGCAATCCGCCAGAAGACCGGCGCTTCGACTTGGGAAACCCTCGCCACTTTCAACGACTACGACGAGCACCTCCCGGGCGAGATCACCGATGCCTCCGGGAACACCACCTATCTGGATTGGAACTCCCGAGGCCAGCTTTTCACCCTTACCGATCCAAACAACGACACCACCACTTACACCTACGATCATCGTCTCAATTTTGATCCCCTAACCGACACTGCGTCCGGCTTCGGCTATCTCTACAAGATCCAAGGTCCCGAAACCGGGGCGACCACCACCCTCACCTACGACAGCGACGGACGGGTCCAAACCGTGACCGATGCCGAAGGCCACACCATCACCCTCGAACATGACGATCTCGACCGCCTCACCAAGCGCACTTACCCGGACGCCACCTTCGAAAAATGGGACTACCTGCACCTCGACGTCCACCAATTCACCGATCGGCTCACCCGCACCACCACCTACCTCAACAACGCCAACCGCCAACTCATGGTCGAGACCGACCCCGAGAAGCGCATCACCCAGTACGACTACTGCTCCTGCGGTTCCATCAACCGGCTGATCGATCCCAACGGCAGCGTCACCCGCTGGAAATACGACATTCAAGGTCGTGTCACCGAAAAAATCCTGCCAGACGACACCAAGACCATCCATCAGTATGATCCCTACAACGGGCGGCTCGTATCCACCACCGACGCTCTCGGCCAGACCACCGGATACACCTACCATCTCGACAACAACATCCACGAGATCACCTTCCTGGACGCTATTTATACCACTCCCGGACACACCTGGTCCTGGGATTCTCATTACGACCGCCCCAAAACCCTAACTGACGGCACTGGCACCACCACTTGGAACTATCACCCCAACGACGGCAGTACCCCCGGAGCCGGCCAAATTCACACCATCGACGGTCCCCTCACCAACGACACCATCACCCGCCTCTACGACAGCCTCGGGAGAGTTGAAACCCGCGAAATCAACGGCAGTGCCAACACCCTCACCCGCCAATTCGATTCACTCGGCCGGCTCGAACAGGAAATCAACCGCCTGGGCACCTTCGGTTACCAATACCTCAATGAAACCCCTCTTCCCGAAGTTTTAACCTACCCCGACGGACACAGCACCCATCTGAGCTACAAGCCTGCCAACGAAGACCGCCGCCTCGAACGCATCGAACACCGCTTCGCCAACAGCAGCATCCTCTCTGCCCATGAATATGGCTATGATGACGAAGGCACCGTCACCAGTTGGAAACAGGAACGCAACGGTCTTCCCGATAGAACCTGGCACTACGGCTACGACGCCGCCACCCGCCTGACCTCCGCCATCCTCAAAAACCCAGCCGAAACCATCCTCAAGACCCACGGCTGGCAATACGACCCTGGTAACAATCGCATCGCCTCGAAAACCGACGCCGGCGGCATCATCCCGAGCCGTCACAACAACCTCAATCAACTCCTCACGAGCGGCAGCGGTCCCGTCCGTTTCGCCGGGGCCATCAACGAACCCGGCACGGTGACGGTCAATGGTCAGGACGCCAAGATGCGCAACCAAACCCTCTTCGAAGCCTACGTGGAACTTCCACCCGGCACCCACGAGATCGAAATCGAAGCCACTGACTTCAGCGAAAACACCACGACCGAGTCCTTCGAAGTTGAAATCGCCATTGAACCCGAAACCCAACTCGAATACGATTTAAACGGGAACCTCACGAAAAGGACCACCCCCGCCGGCAACACCACCTACCAGTGGGACGCCCTCGACCGCCTCATCAACATCATTTACCCGGACACGTCCCGCAGTGAGTTCACCTACGATGGCCTTTCCCGGCGTGTCCGCATCATCGAAAAAGACGCCACGTCCACCGTCACCTCCGATAAACGCCACCTATGGGACGACCTCCAGATCGCCGAAGAACGCGCCACCGACGGCAGCACTGTCAACAAACGTTTCTATCCCCGAGGCGTCGAACTCGTCACCGGCCCCAACGCCGGAGACTACACCTACCGCACCGATCATCTCGGCAGCATCCTTGAGGCGGTGGATTCCACCGGATCTCCCATTTCCCGCTTAGACTACTCAGCATGGGGAGAAGCGGAGCTAGTTTCCGGAAGCTTTGACTTGGATTTCCGCTACACCGGGCACTACTACCATCAACCTAGTGCCTTGCACCTAGCTCCTTTCAGAGCATACGATGCCAAACTTGCAAAATGGCTGTCTGCCGACCCGATCGAGGAAGAGGGTGGCATAAATTTATATGCGTATGTGGAGAATGAACCAGTTAGTTCCTTCGATACTCTTGGTCTTCAGTCCAGGATGGGGCCAAGTGGTTTCTTTAGACACGAAAATTTAGGAGGGGGAAGGGGGGGCGGTGTTAGTTATGGCGGTGGCGGTGGCTTTGGTGGTGGCGGTGGTTTGGGCGCTAGATCATGTGCTAGTGGAGGCACAGCGCCCATCCGCGCTGGCCAAGCTGGGGAAAGGGCAATGTCACAAACTTTGGGCGGCCAGGCAAAAAACACCACCTCCTTTTCAGTGAACGGACGAGCAAGAATTCCTGATTTCGCTGGACCAATAAACCCAAAAACGGGTAAACCTATGGGAGTTGGTGAGGCCAAGAACGTGAAATACCAGTCATTTACACAACAGCTAAAGGACTATGCCACATTAGCTGACGCTGGATGCCCTGTGAAAATTGGCCTGCCTAAAAGCGCCAAGGTTTCAAGAACTTTGCTGGAAGCCTTCAATAACCCGACAAATCCCCTGATAAGAGTCGACATATACATCAAGTAAATGAAAAAAGACTTTTGGATTTCATATAACACTGTCGCCGACCTAATAAATCCTGCAATATGGGACGATTATCTCATCGGAATGGAGAATTTGTTGGATGATACTCTTGAGAAGCTTGATACCAATGATCCTATACGACGAAATGCAGATACCAAAAATCAAGAAGGTAAATACATTACGAACTTCAAAGAGGGGGAAGAAAGTAAGTGGATCTTCGGTCGATTCAAAAAATCTAAAATCCGTATGCAAATTTGGATCTTTAAACGAATCGATGATAGGCCAAATACTATCGACGTGAAATTTCCAGATATTCCTCATTCCAACGCTGACATCCGACAGATTATGCAGATATTCGATTTTGGAAATCTAATATTTTCTCCGTTTTACAGCTATGCGGATATGACAGAAGTTATTTTCGTGAAAGTTCCCTCCACCCCATGTTTGAATATATCACGTGAACTTCTAGGGATATTTTGGCTGACTTACTTAAATCGCAAATATTGCGACTTTTTCGGAACGAAAATTCAAGGTTGCAAGTTTGGCCGAGAGGGTCCGAATAGCGGTATCGTACTCCAGCTAGATGACACAATTGAAGGGTTGTCTCCGACCTTGAGGTCCGCTGTTGAGGCATATATTGGAGTTGAGTCGTTTGCAAATGGACCTCCCGCAAAAGAGTTAGGTCGGTTCGCTTTAACTTTACAACAGTTGGCCGAAGAATGATGTGAATGGGGTCTGTGAATGCGGTCGGGTTCCACGAAATCACTTGATAGACCAGCCGTCCTGACTGGTTTTAAAATTGCTCAGTTGAAATTCCGACTTCCCCCGTGAGTGCTGTTGTGGGAAAAGACTTGGACCTGAAAGTCCACCATCACCACCATGTTAAAAAATCCATCCTGCTCGGGGTCCTCGGCTTGTCACTCGCCCATTCCTTGGAAGCCGCGGCGAAGCACAAGCTGTTGTTTTTCACCAAATCCAGCGGTTTCGAGCACGACGTGATTTCGTGGAAAAACGGCCAGCCCAGCCATGCGGAAAAAATCTTCCTCGATCTTGGCAAGAAGGAGTCGTGGGAATTCGAATTCTCCAAAGACGGCTCGAAATTTTCGCCTGAGTATCTGGCCGGATTCGACGCGGTCATTTTCTACACGACCGGCGACCTGACTTCGGAAGGAAAAGACAAGAATCCACCGATGTCCCCGGCCGGGAAGCAGGCGCTGTTCGATTATGTGAAAGGTGGCAAGGGCTTCGTCGGGCTGCACTCGGCAAGCGACACATTCCACACAGCGAACGAATCGCAGAAGGGCCCGGAGCGGTATTTGAATCATGGCAAGGACGCCGATCCCTACGTGTGTTTCCTAGGCGGCGAATTCATCATCCACGGTGAGCAACAGGTCGCGACGAACAAGGTGATCAATAAAAAATTCCCGGGATTCACCGAGCTCGGCGACACCTTCGCGTTCCATGAAGAGTGGTATTCGCTCAAGGATTTCAACCCGGATATTCACGTGCTGACGGTCATCGACTCGCCCGCCATGAAGGGCTCGATGTATGAACGGCCAGCCTTTCCGACGACTTGGGCGCGTGAGGAAGGCAAAGGCCGCGTGTATTATACCGCGATGGGTCACCGCGAAGACGTTTGGACCAATCCGACGTTCCAAAGCATCCTGACCGGTGCCATCCACTGGGTCACTCGCGATGTGGATGCCGCCGTGCCGCCGAACCTCAAGGAAGTAGCTCCCGGCGCGATGACCAATCCTGCCTACGTCGCGCCAAAAAAATGAATTAGAGTGGGCACTCCGCTCGGATTGAATGATCCCCGTTTGACAGCGTCCGATCGGGCAGCAATGTTAATTGAGCCGAAACATCAATCACCGGAGACCATGCCCAATCAAGTTCGTATCAAAGCTGCCTCATTCGCGGGTCTCCTTCTTCTCTCCGCTCCATGGGCGTCCGCCGGGACTTTTTACCCGAAACCGGGGATTTTCGACACATCCACGGGCTACATGGAGACCGAGCTGCCAGACGGCTGGTATCGCGGGAGTGCCGTGATCGCCCGCGATGAGCGACTGCTCTATTCCTGCGGTCACGTGCTTTACGAAGACGGATTGTGGGCGACAGACTATCTGTTTTATCGAGCTTATCACGGGCGCTATTCACCCGATCCATCCATTGGAGCGTCTCCACGCGGCTTTCGGTATTTCACCAGCTATTCGAACAACGCGGATAACTACGGGGCAAATTCGGGCCGTGCGTTTGCCTTTGATTTTGCAGTTTTCTACGGCACGGATTCGTTCGGCCCAGCGGTCGGTTGGTGGTCGGATGGTGCCTCAATCATGCGCTCGGGCAGGTCTAAGCGGATCGTCGGCTACCCCAGCAGGCTCGAATACAACAACGCCCGTGGGTACTATTTCCAGCATGGGACGAACTGGTTCACTAACCGTGCTTTGCAAGTCCGTGGTGCCTATCATTATTTCCGCAACGTCACCACCGGCGGAGGGAACAGCGGCGGGCCCGTGTTCGCCAAGGATACCGATGGAAAATACTACCTCGGCGGCATCCTGGTGTCCGGCAGCTACAGCACCGCCGGGATCTACACACTCAACAATTCCTCCAACAGCATGGCCTCCGCGGCGCTCGCGAGCAGAGGCGTGAGGGTGGAAGGCGGCAATTCGGAAACCCTCACCTTGCCGGATGGTGACAGCAGCTATCAGGTCCGCGAGATGACGACTGCCGGATTTTCCGAAAACATCACCGGGCTGACTTTCAGCACGTCTATCAGCACTCCACGCCGTGGTGACTTGGATGTCTACCTGCGATCACCGTCGGGCCGCATCCGCTGGGTGAACAAGCAGTCGAACGCCACTGCGGCAGACCTTCGGATCGACAACGCGGACTACACCGCGAAGTTCCGCGGACAGGCAGCGAATGGAGTCTGGCAGCTCAAGATGCGCGATGCAGTGAGCGGGAATCGGGCCACCTTCAATCACTTCAGCGTTTCCATCAGCGCGTCCGGAGATTGAGTCGCATGCACGTTTCTCGGAAATCATCGCGCACATTCCTGCTGGCCGGTGCATTTCTGCTAGTGGCGGGAATTTTGGTTTTCATTTCACGAAAGCCGCAGGAAACGTCGCTCCCAAAATTGGAAACCGGTGACCGGTTCGAGGACAAAAACACTCCACGTCAAAGCGCCCGACCTCGCGAATTCAACGCCGACGCAGAGCCCGCCACTTCGGCATCGCCAGACTCTGTCATCACCGCTCTGATCCGCAGTTCACTCGGAAAATTCCGCATTAACAACGATCCGGAAGTCGCACTTGAAATCCTGCGCGAGCTCCGGGAAGGCATCCGGCGGGCTCCGGAGAACGCGGCGGCTGCCGCGATTCTAGAGTTCATGAAATCCGGCGAGGACGCCGTGACGAAGCTGCCTTTCACGGTTGGTCCGGATGGCATGATGGACACCGTGCCCTCGATGCGGACTGCCTTGCTCGACCTGCTGCCATCGCTCGATCCGATTTCTGCCCTCCGCCTCGCGCGGGAGCTGATGGACAAGCGCACTTCCCCTGACGAGTATGCCCTTTCCCTCCGCAATCTGGCATGGAACGACCTGAACGGAGACCTGCGGACCGAACTCACCGGCCGCTTCATGGATTTGCTGGAATCACCCTGGGTCGGCCAACCGTCGGCTGGTCTGCTGGAGTCATTCGACATCGCCGTGGAAGTCGGAGGCGCCGAGGTTTTCGCACAACTTGTCGCCCTAACTGACGGACAATCACCCGCCTTGTCGCAAGCGGCCTTCATGTCACTGGATCGCATGGTCCTACGCGATCCCTCCTTGCTCGCTGCCGCCGCCGATCCGGCGTGGATGGATGCCGCGCCAAAACAACGGGCGTCACTGTTGTCCCGACTCGACATCACCCAACCTGACCATCTCAAGATTTTCAGCCGCTATCTGGCGTCCGACCATGCTGCGGGTGAGCTGGATTATTTTTCGAAAATTTTCCC
>JANODE010000034.1:0-68632 GCA_031412525.1 Akkermansiaceae bacterium
GCAGGCGCAACTGGCCGATGATGTTGGAGGTGCCATCTCGATAGAACTCGCGCACTAAAGGGAAATCCACCCAATCGCTATCTGTCACGGCTTTCACGCGAGCAGGCTCCGGGATGGCGATGGTGGCTTCGACGATGTCGAGTGCCTGGTTGCGGGCGTCGTCGAGGGCGTCGTGATCGTTCTTGCGCGGGGACTTGAATTGGCAGCCTTCGAGCCAGGTGCGGACGTCGCGCTCCAGCGTGAAGTTCCAAGGAAGTTCCTTGCTGGTACGGGAGTAGCCGAGCTTGAGGATGGAGAGGTCGTAGCTATTGCCACGGGACCAGACGCGGAGGTCCTTTCGGCCGTGCATTTCGATATCGCGGGTGATTTCATCCAGCACGTCCGGGAATGGCTCGCCGGCATACATGTCGATGGTCATACCCTTGTCGTCCCACCATTTCAGGGTACCGGGCGTGACATTGAAGCCTAGCTGGATGGCGGTGATGGGCGATGGCTGATAGCGGAATGATAGAAACTCGCGGGACTTGTCATCACGATCGAAGAAGATGAGGCCGATTTCCGCCGGGGCGGAGTCCGGTGTGTCCGCGAAGGCCTCGATGTCGATCATGAGATCGGTGTAACGAGGGAGCGGGATGATGGGGCCTTCGGTGGCGGTATCTGCTATATTGGCTGGAAAGTCATTCTGCGGCTGGTGGACGAGAGGGGGTGTGATATCAAAGTTTTTCAGCCAGAACTGACAGACATCCGAGATGGCCAGTGGTTTGTGGGAATGGAACAGCGGATCCACGGGAACGACGATCCGGCCCGTAAGATAGCCGGCCGTGAAGGGTGTGCCGTAAGTGTCGGTGGCTTTGAACCCGACAATCGTGTCGCCTTTGTCGCGGTGATAACTGACAGTGAAGGGTGGAAAATAGGTGCGGTGGGTCATCATCGTGTGTTAGTTGAGGTGTTGGAGGGATTGTTCGAGTTCGGCGGCCATTTCAACGATGGGGGAGATGTGCTGGAGGATCTTCCGGCGCTCTGCCTCGGGGATGCCGAGGATGGCCTTCCTATCAGGGAAACGGCGCTGCCATTTCTGCCACTGGAAGGCGACGGCCTGGATGGAGTGGATGCCCTCGCCGTGGCCGGAGCGCTCGGAGATGTCTGACTCGTGAAGGACCTCGCCTTTTTCGATAGAGCGCTTCAGCTCGAAGGCTGATAGATCGTGCTCCTGACAGAGGGCGGCCCACTTCTCGCGGTCGGCAGGCTCGCGGAGGAGAGAGCCAAGGACGTAGGCATGCTCGCTGGTGAGGCCGTATTTCGCCCGGCGATCCATGGGGACGAGGGAGATGGTCTCGGCCTTGGTGGCGTCGGACATTTCAAACTCAAGCTGCTCGAGCGCTTCATTCACGGAATCGTCGCCGAAGGTGCGGCGGCCGTAGGAGGTGAGATCGGCGAGGACGCAGAGGTAGGATTGCTTCGCGATGCGGGCCTGTTGGAGAATGCCGCGCCATTCCTCGAAGTTGAGCTGGCGCTTGATGTGAAGGCCGTGCTCGGTGAGGACGAGGCCGTTGTCTGAGGTGGCGATGAGCGGATTCATGAGGTGGTTTTTCTGCTGGTGAGGTGGCGGAGGCGCTTGACGAGCTCGACGGCGGAGACTTTCTGCTTCCGCCAGTGGCGGGCCTTGGTGACGGTGGAGTAGGTGGCGCAGGCTTCGTCGCTCTTCTGCCAAGGGGTGGTGCGGAGATTGAGGTCGCGCTTCCAAGCCTTCACGGACTTGCTGAGGATGGTGCGGGAGACGCCTAGCAGGCGGGCGTAATCGGCCTGCGAGCCAAGGGCGTTCGCCGCGGCCATGTCGGTGGCAAAGGCGAGGCCGGCGCACGCGATTTTCACGTTCTTCGACGCGAGGAGGCCGCCGACGACAACGGAGAGGAGGTCGGCTTCGTGAGTGGCGAGGGCGGCTTCCAAGCGCTGCTGGTGCCAGGCGAGGATGGCACGGGCGGTGGACAGCGGGACGTCGAAGAGGTCGGCGATTTCGCCTTCGTCGCCGTCGACGTGGCGCGCGATATCGATCTCGGTGCGGGCGTGGTGGGATTCCGCGGCGTCGGCCTGCTGGTTGGGCGCGTGGCCGCCGACCTCATGCTTGTCCTCCGCTGCGTCGAGCACGCCCAGGCGGCGAAGGTTTTCGCGCTGCTTCGGGGTGAGGCCCTTGACCCACGTCTCATGGGTGGCCTTGGCCTTCGCATGAAGCCGCCCGGCGAAGGATTGGTAGTCGGATCCGCTCATTCCCTTAAGCAAGGGCAAGGGGTCCCGCCAGCGGTCTGGCCCGGAAAACGAGGGATTTTGGGGGGAAAACGGGGAGGAGATTGCTACCCGATTTGCTACCCGCCGCACGTAACGTGCTGGTTTTTAATCGGGGCCAGTCAGGAGCCCTATAATTACGAATGAATTGCTCTACCCCTGAGCTACAGCGGCGTGCTGCCGTGGGCGGAAACAAACAGACTGCCGGTTCTTTCGCAAGCCGGAAATGGAACTCTCATTCCTCGAAATCCGTGGATGGATTTTTCAAATCGAGCTCCTTGATCCACGTGTTGCGGAAGCGCACGTCATGGCCTTCGCATTGGAGCTTCAGCCCGCCGGGAACGTCGGTTAGGCCTTTGCCGCCGTCGTTTCCGCCGTCGATGCCAGATTTCGCGCCGCCCCAGACCTGATTGATGGTTTGATTGGTATGGACCTTGATGCCGTTGAAAAACACCGTGACCAGCGGTTTTTCCACGAGCTTGCCATCCTTGAAACGAGCAGCGCGGAAAACGATGTCATAACAGTTCCATTTACCAACCCCCTTGTAGGCATGATAGGGCGATTCGGTTTCGTTGATCACCGCGGCCATGCCGTGTTTGGTTTTGTCGCCGTCGAGGATCTGGATTTCATAACGGTTTTGCAGATAGACACCGCTGTTTCCGCCTTCCTTGCTGACGAGAAACTCGAGGTGCAGGCGAAAATCGCGGTATTGCTTTTTCGTCACGATGTCGGCAGTGCCATACTTGCCCCCGGCGGCGACTGGATCGTCGGACATGAGGACGGTGCCCTTGTCCACGGGGTCCGCAACGATCTTCCATTTGATCGGCAGCGACGAAGCGAAGGCCGGACCCTGCCAGTAGGTCCACTTGGCGTCCAACATTTCGCGCGTGCCGTCGATGACCATCTCGGCACCTTCTATCGGTTTTGCGCCAATACCGATTTCCGCGCAAAGCGGTGACACGAGTGCGATCAGGATTGCTAAAATTCGGGCGGATTTCATGAGTTCGGACGTTACCGGGAAAACCGCCGTCATCTTTCTCAACCGCGCTTTTTGAAATAGTTCACGATCGCTTTTACCAACCCGGGAATGTCGTGCTGAGGCGCTTCGAAGGCGGGCTTCATGCCCTTTTTGCGCAGTGTCTCGCTAGTCACCGGGCCGATGCTCGCCGCGCCGCAGCCTTCCGGCCAGTCAATGCCGAGGTCGAAAAAATGATCGACTGTCGAGCTCGAGGTGAAGGTGATGAGGTCCGCGCCTTCCTCTTCCAGCCGGGCGCGTGCTCCGGTGGGGTCTTCGGTTTCCGGGACGGTACGGTAGGTGATGCAGTTGTCCACGATCGCGCCCAGTGCCGTTAGCCCTTCGCCGATGACGTCGCGGGTCTCAGCGGCTTTCACCCAAAGCATGGTTAGATTTTCGATGTCCTCTTTTTTGAAGGCGTCGATCAGACCTTCCGCGACGAAGCGCTCCGGGATCAGATCGACAGCGAACCGATACTCGCGAATCTTTTGCGCCGTCCCGTTGCCGATCGCCGCGATCCGTGGATTTCCCAAACTGCGGGCGTCCTCGAAGGCGATGAAAAACGCGTCGAAGAAACGCTCCACGCCGTTAGGGCTGGTGAAAACCAGCCAATCGTATTCGTGCGCGTGGGTGACCAGCTCCACAAACTCGCGCTGATCTTCCGGTGGCTCGATGCGGATGGTGGGAAGTTCGATCACATCCGCGCCCAGATCGCGCAGGGCCTTGCTCAGCTCGCCCGCCTGCTCGCGGGTGCGGGTGACGACGATACGCTTGCCAAACAGCGGGCGCTTTTCAAACCAGTTGATCTTCTTGCGCTCATTGACGACGTCGCCGATCACGGCGACCGCGGGGGAGGTGAAACTAACACGATCCGCGATGTCGGCGATGTCTGATAGGGTTCCGACGATGGTTTTCTGAGATCCGGTGGTGGCCCAGCGTGTTAGAGCGATTGGTGTTTCGGGAGCCGCGCCGTATTCCATGAAGGCTCCTGTGATTTCCCGCAGGCGGGCCACGCCCATGACAAAAACCTTGGTGCCTGGAGCTTTCGCGAGCTGCGCGTAATCGACCGAGCTGAAGCCTTTCGTCGGGTCTTCGTGGCCGGTGAAAATCGTGAGCTGCGTGTTGTGATCGCGGTGCGTCACCGGGATGCCGGCGTAGGCCGGACCAGCGATGGTCGAGCTGATGCCAGGCACGATTTCAAACGTCACGCCGGCTTCCGCCAGCTCCGCCGCTTCCTCGCCGCCGCGGCCGAAGATCATCGGATCGCCGCCCTTGAGACGGACGACATTTTTACCGGCCTTGGTTTTTTCCACGATGATGCCGTTGATCTGATCCTGCGGGACCGAGTGATATTTGGCGCGCTTGCCGACGTAGATTTTCTCACAACCAGGCTTGGTCCAGGTGAGAAGTTCCGGGCTGCTGAGCGCGTCGTAAACCAGCACATCGGCAAACTCGATGCACTCCTTCGCGCGCAGGGTGACAAGGCCGAGGTCGCCGGGGCCTGCGCCGACGAGATAACAGGTTCCAGAAATGCTCATGAGAGGGAGTTGAAAAGTTCGAGTGCGATTGAAATGGGATCGGTGCCGCGGGCCTCACCGGATATCGGCGTGCCTCCTTCATCAGGGAAAACGCGGGCCTTCACTGAGATTTCTCCATCGCTGATAGACGAGTAAACTCCAACAGGCGTGTGACAGCCGCCGTCTAGCAGACGCAGAAATTCGCGCTCCGCAGTAATGCACAGCCATGTTTCGCGGTGGCTGATGGCTTCGGCGAAAACTTTGCTGGCCGTGTCTCCCGCCCTGACTTCCAGTCCGATGGCGCCCTGTCCGGCAGCCGGGAAAAACGTGTTCTCCGGCAGCCGTGTCACATGGATTCCTGAAATGCCGTGCACCGGTTCCGAATCACCACTAATAGAAATCTCAGGAATGAAACCCAGCCTAACAAGGCCCGCCTCGGCCAACAAGATGCCATCATAAGTCCCGTCCGCAGCGAGCTTGCGCAGGCGGGTCGGAACGTTTCCGCGCAGATCGGATACCTTCAGGTCCGGCCGAAGCCACTCGATCTGTTTCGCCCGCCGCACGCTGCTGGTGCCGACACGCGCGCCTTGTGGCAGTGCATCGAGGCCGCCCGGCGCGAGCGTCACCAGCACATCTCTAACCGGAGCTCGCTCCAGCGTCGCGGCAAGCCTGTATCGGTCTTGCAGCGTCGTCGGCAGGTCCTTGAGTGAATGCACCGCGATGTCGATTTCCCCGGCGTCGAGCGCTTCCTCGATTTCCTTGATGAAAACGCCCTTGTCGAAGGTGCCCTCCGCCTTCGCGACATCGGCGAGGGAAACATCCGTGCGGCGATCGCCCGTCGTCTTGATCACCTTGCGTTCGATGATCAGATGCGGAAACGCAGCGGCGAGCGCGGCCTCGGTGGCCGTGGCCTGGACGAGCGCAAGTTCGCTGCCGCGGGTGCCAACGACGATTTTGGTGGGTGATGGGTCGCTCATCTCGTTTTCCAAAGGCGGGGTGGGGGATGCCACCCGGCGGAGTTCTTTCCATGGCCACGGGAGACTTCCGGCGCAAGCCCAAGATGAAGCAGCGTTGGATTTAGAACGGCTGGCTCATCCCTCGCGATGACGCACACGTGATCACGGACTATCTTTATGGCCGGAAATGGGATATTTCTTTTCCTGTCAGCGCGGACCCGCTCTCCCCCTAGGCGAAGCCGCAAAGACAAACACTCCCCCCAGTGTCAGAACCTCCCCCCGGGTTCAGAAAATGCCGGCGAAAATCGAACCTCCCCCCAGTTCGGCTTCCGCCGGTTTCTTTTTGCCCTCAGGTCCCGGGCAACTTCAGTTTTCCGAGTTCGCCGTCGATGATCCGCTCGCACTCTTGAATCTGCAACAGCCGCCGCGTCCGCGCTTCTTCCGCGAGCTGCTCCAGCGTGTCGATGTCATACAGATAAACCTCCTCGATCTCACCCACCGCCGGATCGATGTCGCGCGGCACGGCGATATCGATGAAAAACAACGGCCGGTATTTCCTCGCCCGGCGGACTTTTTCCACTTCTTCGCGATGGACGATCGCATGCGGCGCACCGGTCGAGGAAATCACCACGTCCACCCGCTCCAGCACGCGTTGCCAATCGTCGAAACGCACCGCGCTGCCGCCCATTTCCGTAGCAAGTTCCTGCGCCCTATCAAATGATCGGTTCGCCACGAAAATCGATCTTGCCCCGCGCGAAACCAAGCTCTGCGCGGTGATCCGGCTCATCTCCCCCGCGCCCAGAATCATCACCTCGCTGTTCTTCAGATGCCCGAAAATCTTCTCCGCCAAATCCACCGCCACATTACCGACCGACGTCGAACCTTCCTGAATCGACGTCTCCGTGCGGACTTTTTTCCCGACCCCGAAAGCGCGTTGGAAAAGCTTGTTCAACACCACTCCCGTCGCCCCCGCATCGAGCGCCGCGCCGTAGGCCTGCTTCACCTGGCCGAAAATCTCCGTTTCCCCGATCATCATCGAGTCCAGCCCGCTCACCACCCGGCAGAGATGCCGCGCCGCCTCGGATTTTTCCTTCCGATAGAAATGCGCCGAAACGCTGGAGTCGACATGGATCTTCTCCGCCAGCCTGGTTTCTATCAGGTGAAACGCGGATTCCGCGCTCTCCGCCGCCAGATAGAATTCCGTGCGGTTGCAGGTGGAAATCACCACACCTTCCGCCGCTTCCGCGAGTGCCACCAGTTCGTGCGCCGCCTCACCGAGCTTCGGCGTGCCCACGGCGAACCGCTCCCGCACCTCCACGGGGGCGGTGCGGTGATTGAGACCGAGGCAGAGAAGTTCCATCAGACGAATGCGAAAACAATCAGTGAGAGAATGAAAAGCGCCACTGCCGACAGCGATAGCCGCCTGCCCGTCAACCCCCGCACTGATTTAATCCCGATCAGAAAACCATAACTCACCCACACCACCACCGCCGCGACCAGGTGTCCCATCGCATCCGTTGTCCGCGGCATCACGAAGCCGGCAATGATACCGATTGTTAGAAGCCCCCCGCCCAGCCACAGCAGCCGCTCGAGGGAAATCAGCAGTTCGCGCACCGGCGGCAGGTTCCGGAACAGCCCGCTTTTCAAATGGTGCTCCTTCAGCTGACGGTCCAGCACTAGGAACATCACGCCCGCCACCGCCGCCAGCGCCAGCGCGCCATAGGCCAGCACCGACATCGCCGAATGCGTCTCATGCCACGCATTCCCGCCGATCACCCGTTGCGGGTTCTCGGCCAGATTTCCCGGAGTCAGTGCGAAAATCTGGAACAACACCACCACCGGTGCCGTGAAAACCCCCAACAGCGAAATTCGATACGCCGGCCCCACCAACAGGTAAAACAACGTCAGAGACCACGCCAAAAACGCCAGGATTTCGCCGATCCCCACCAACGGACAAGCCGCCCGCATTTGCCCGCGCACCGAAAGAAACCCCAATTGGCAGGCGAAGGCCGCCACCATCCAGAACACCGTCAGCCGGCTCCGATGTCCCTTGTGCACCGAGATCATCCCCCACATCGCCCCAACAGCGGCAAGCAGGGTGGCAGCGATGAGAAACCAACGGTCCATGACCATCCATGGAGTCCCATGGCCTGCGGCGCAAGCATCAACATGGATGCTTCCAGCCGATGGGCAGCAAATACATCGACGCTGGTGTATTTCCTCGCCCTGATGAGGATTCGTGATATCTTCCCCCCATGGAACGGACGAAGGTCTTCAAAAACGGCGGGAGTCTCGCGGTCAGGCTCCCGAAAAAGTACGCGTTGCCGGTCGGCGACGTGATGATCGATCAGCGCGATGGCATGCTCGTCCTGATCGCATTGGATGCGAAGGGCTGGCCGGACGATCTGGAAACCTGGTTTTCCGATTTCGCTGATCTGGAAGCACCCCCGCGTCCCGCAGACTCGAAACCCGTGGAAATCTAACGCATGTATCTGCTCGATACCGACACGTGCATCCATCTCGTCCGTGGCAATGCGACTGTTTTGAAAAAACTCCGAGAGCAGCGCCGGGAAGAAATCCACATCGCTATCCTGACGGTCTACGAGTTGGAGGTAGGTTTGCGGAAAGCGACGGTGCAAGTTCAGAAGAAACGCTCTGCCGTGGAAAAGTTATTGGACCTCTGTTCCATCGCGCCTTTTGACCACCCCGCAGCAACCGAAGCCGCCGCCATCCGGGCGGAACTTGAAAAGTTAGGAAAAACCATCGGGTCCATCGACTATCTGATCGCCGGAATCGCCCGGGCCAACCAGTGGATTGTGGTAACAGGAAACCAGGATGAGTTCCGACGAGTAAAGGGATTGAAAACTGAAAAATGGCACGACTGATTCATCTCACTGTAAATTAACCGGCTTCCACGTGATGGTATCGAAATCGGGCGGTTATCGGAAGCAGGATAGTCCGATCGCTTGCTGCAAGGTAATTGGAATCGATCCTCAGAAACCCCGAACCACGGCGCGCAATCTCAAAATCGAAGCTCGGCCATTCCAAACCGCCTCGCAGCTCGAACAAACGAACACGCAGAAGCCACGAACCGCCGCGCAGGCTTTCCGTATCGATGCTCGGAACGTCCAAATCTCACCGACGCCGCGAAAAAACAGGAATCCGGACTCAAGGGCCTGACGCAGGAGAAGGACCGCGAGGAAGCTGCTCAGCAAAGCAGTCATCGTATTGCGGCTATGACTGCTACGAACGTCAGCATTATCAAATCCGACCGCCGGGCTCGGCTTCGTTACACGCCGGATCAAAGAGAGGCACTGGTCAAGGCTTGCCAAGCCAGCGGGTTGCCTGCCATGAAAGCGAGCGAAGCCGCCAGTCTTACCCCGGCCAACTGGCACAAAGCCCGCAGCGGAAAAGCTCAGCGCCAAGCCGCCTGAGAACATAGCGGTGATAGAACCAGAGACGATGACTGCTATGCACCTGTCGTATCAAATCCATACGCACGGCGCTTCAGACCCCACTTACTTTTGCCCGCCCAATTTCCGTCCATGGACGGAGCGTTTCTCAAAGCGATGATCCGCGGGCTGGTCGAGACCTGTGAGCGATACGGTATGCCGCTGGCGAAACGGGGCCGGGCGGTCCGGGTCAATGAACCGGCCAGCTGGCGACGGGATAGTCGTTGACGATTCCGGTATTGAATTCCTCGAGCGTGCCGGTGCTGGAGAGGCGGACGACGAATTTCGCGGCACCTGGCGTGGAGGATGAGCGCCACAAGGCGAGATCCGTGATGCCATCGCCATCGTAATCCCCAACGACGGACTGATCACCCAGGACTCCGAAGACGATGGGGGTGGTGGCGCCGGTGCCTCCGCCGTCGCGCTCGAGGATGTAGTATTCCCGGTTGCTGCCGTTCGTGCGCCGGACGCAGATGTCCGTACGACCGTCGCCATCATAGTCTCCGGGGATTAGGAAATCGCTGTTTTTTCCGAAGGGGATCGTTTCCTGGGCACCATTGGAGGAAAGGAGGAGATGGAAGACGCCGGTGCCGCTGCCACCGCTGGCTTGGTAGCAGAAGTCGTTTTTGCCATCGCCCTCGAAGTCTCCGACGTAGGGGAACAACTCGCCATCGACGCCAAAGCCCCACGGCACTTCGGTGATAACGATGGCAGGGTAGGATGAGGAGCGGACATATCGGAAGGTGGCTTGGCCGGCCGGGGTGCCGACAGCCGGAAGGTGAAACACGGCGGGGTCATCGATGCCATCGCCATCGTAATCTCCGACGACCGCGGGATCATCACCGGTGGTACCAAGTGGGATGGTGATGGTCTGGCCATCGGAGCTGCGGATGAATTTGAAGTTGCTGGTCGTGCCTCCGGACCAGACGCCGGGATCGGTGATGCCATCGCCATCGTAATCGGCGGGGACGATGAAATCGGTGGCGGGATTTCCGAGGGTGATGCTATCGGTCGGTGCTCCGCTGCGAAGGTTGAAGAACCATTGGATGGAGGTGCCGGCGCGGGCGATGGTCCAATCCGTGAGGCCATCGCCATCGAAATCGACGAATCCTTTCCGATTCAGGCCGTCGGAGGCGCGGAAGAACATTTTGGAGGCAGCAGAAAACGGAGCGTCGAGAGTGGCGCGGAGAACGCCGGGCTGGGCGGTGACGGTTTGGCTGACACCGGGCATGCCGGCACGCCCGGGAATACTCCATGATTTCAGATCGCGGGAAACGCGGTAGAACATGGCTTTTCCGGTGGCGGATTTAAAATCAGCCTTCAGTCGCGCGGCGCTGCCGGTGCCTTCGACAAAAACATTTTTGACCGCGGGTGCTTCCCTCCACAAAAGCTGCGAGGCGGTGAGCGCACCGAGGCTGACCCGGGGCGAGTAGATGAGGCCTTTGAAATAATTGGCATTGAAGCCGGCGGCCGGGTGCATGCCGACGCCGATGGTCCGGTTCAAGCTATCGCCGAACGTGTTGATGTTGACGTTAGTGACGATCGAGATGGCTTGGGCAGAGTCGTAATAAAAGGTGAAGTCTCCCACTATGGAACCATTGCCGAGCACGGGGCCAGGGGCCTTGAATACGACGGCGACATAATGCCATTGATTGGGGGTTACGGTCGCGATCGTGGGATAGGAAAGGTTGTTAAAGCCCATGGTAAGGACCCCATTGTTCAGGTAGATCTGCTCGGTGCCGGCGTAATCGATGATGGAGTAGGCGCCGTTCACGCCATTCCAGCGGAACCACGTTTCATAGGTGAAGCCACCGTTGGCGGCGATGATGGCTTTGGTGAGTTGCTGGGTGCCGGGAGCGTTCACGCCGGAGGTGCCGGCGCAATTGATGGATCGATTTCCGAGGCCGTAGGGGATGCCTTTGCTAGGGATATCGGTGGAAAGCGTGACGACCGGTTGGCTGAAAGCGCCGGTGATGCCATCGGCGAGAGTTCCAGGATTGGGGACGGTTCCGGCAGCCACCTGGGTGGCATCGAAATCACTGACGACATAGTGAAGGATGGGCGCAGAAAAAAGCGGACCACCCGATAAAAGCGTGAAGGCGGCGAGAATGCCGATTTGAAACCGGAGCATGAGAGATCGGGGGATGGTTGGCATGACTGCTTGGCGAGATGATGATTGGCAGAGAGCGAGTCATCAGTTATCAAATCGGAGCTGGATTTCGAGAAAAATGAGAGAGGAATCAAACCACAGTCCGATGGTGACATGAAGGACCTCGAGACGGCTCGCCATGAGATGCTTGAGAAGCACGGCGACGCGTTCAAGAACCCGTTCGGGTGGGCTGCCGCGACCTTGCAACACAAGAACCCTCAGTTCAGGGATCTCGAAGAGAGCCTTGGCCAAGACCACATGCGGGTCATCTACAAGCGAGCGAGCCACAAGATTCACGCCGCAGCCAACGGGATCTCGACATCACTCGCCACCCAAAGCTTCGACCCGGATGCACCGATGTTGCGAACTCCGATCCACAAAGGACTCCGAGACCCGGCCATCCTGTGCTCCCAATCACTGAGTCAGACCTCGGCGGTCATCACGACGCCCTTCCCTAACGCTGAATATCTCATCGAGATAAGCCTCTTTGCTGAGCTTGTAAGCAGGATCGAGAAGGCCTTTCATCGCTTGTAGTTCCCTTTGAGCGTTCTGGAGGCGATACCGCTCGCATAGACTCTAACTTGCAATGATGATTGCCACCACCTCAACCGGAGACGTGATCGCGATCATGGTGTTCGCGACGGTTTTGTTTTTGATCGGCTTGGGCATTGTCACATTCCTAAAATTCCTGGTGCGGGTGATTCGGCGGAAGCCGCGTCCGGTGGAACCTCAGAGTGTATGCGTGTATTTTGAAATGGCGGCGGACTGGGAGGTGAACGACGAAGATGAACTGGACGAGACGGAAACGGGAGAATGGCACGAAATGGTGGAGTTCGCGTCTTATCTGGAAGCCAAGGTCCGCACGGAACAACTTGGGGATTTCGACGGTGGTGCCGTAGAAGGAAATCGGATGGCATTGTATTTTTATGGTCCGGATGCCAAGCGGATCTGGGAGAGCATCGAGGGAGAGGTGCAAGCCTATGCTCCCGCTAAGCCGCTGGAGGTGCGGTTTGACTTGGGGAGGAAGACGGGTGGCAGGGAGATCGTGAACATTGCAAATGAAGTTCCACACAGCCCGAAGCCATTGCCTGATTTCGTGAAAGTGACTTCCGAGGCCGAGGCGGTTTCGCCGACTTGGAGCATGGTGGCACGGATAGGCGGTTGGCTAACAGTGATTGGGTTCCTGGGGCTTTTCCTGAACAGCCTAGGAAGGAAACTAGCAGGAGTCTCGGAGCGGGAGGTCATGGACTCCGGATTTGGCGCCTTTGTGGTGTTTGGCTTGTCCGGCATGTTCATCGCTGGGTTGGTGCTTCGTTTAATTTTCACCTGCCACGTCCAGAGGATTTCAAAACGTCCGAGCCCGGGGCCGATGGGACGGGCGATGCAGGGGCCGGTGCTACCCAGGTGGATTTCAAACAAGGTGATCCTCGTGCTCGTGGCGGCTGTGATCACCGGAGTCTTGATCAGTCTTCGGATGGAATGATGGCTTTCTCTCATCTCCGGCTATCTTGTTCATTTGACGAAGTATTTGAAGTTAGGCAGTTCGTCCATGTCCGCTCCGCTCCCGTTGCGGTTTGAATTTCCACTTGGGCAGGGAGAAGCGATTGCGAATTTCCTTGCCCGGGGCAAGTCAGCGGGAACTAGTCGTGCCTTTACCTGATCCATGAAAAATCATTCCTCTCTATCCAAAGCCGCCCTGCTGATGGCTGCCGCCACCTCCGGCATGGCCGCCACGTCGCAGGCAGCCGCCATCTACAATGAGTCGATCAGTGGTGATCTCTCAAACTCCAGCGCTTCCCCAACGGTGTTGACGTCTGGCACCGACCAGATCATCGGAACTCTGGTTGAACCCTTTTCAGCGAATCCCGACCCATTCGATTACTTTATCCTCAGCAGCCTCGCTCCGGGAGGCACTGCGAATTTTTCATTCAACTTCAACAAGCCGAACTCGACCTACGGGGTGAATTTCACGTTCCGAAATGCGGATACCTTGGCAGTGCTTTTCAGCACCGGAAACGTCAACGACCCGTCGGGAAGCGGGACCACGGGAGCGCTGTCAGTGCCTTTGTCAGGCCAGATACGGATCTCGGTGGAAAATACCGGTAGCGCCGAGGGAACCCCCGGCAACACATCGTGGGCGGTATCGACGGCGGATGTGATTCCCGAACCCTCCGGCGCCGCGCTGGTGGCACTGGGTGCCTTGCTGGCGCTGAAACGCCGCCGCGATTGAATCACGAGCACCCGACGGGCTGATGATGACCTTCGAAGGCATTCTGACCGCGGATGAACTTGCGGTGATCCGCGAGTTTCTGGCAGGCGCGCCATTCGTGGATGGAAAATACTCGGCGGCGGCCTCGGTGGCGGCGAGCAAGATCAACCTGCAGCTCCAGCCCGGAACCGAAGGCGAGGATCTCGTCGGACGGGTGGTGATCGACGCGCTGCTGCGCAATGAAGTTTTCCGGACCTGGGCGAAGCCGCTGCATCTGACGCCGCCGATCTTCGCCCGCTATCAGCCGGGGATGCGCTACGGCGCCCACGTGGATTCCCCGGTGCTGGGCGGCGGACGGCCGCTGCGCAGCGATCTGTCGGTGACCTTGTTTCTATCCGACGCGGCGGACTACGAGGGTGGAGAGCTGGCGATCGAAATTCCCGGCGGCATGCGCCAGGTGAAACTCCCGGCGGGCAGTGCGTTCGTCTATTCCACCCGGGCGGTGCACCAGGTTTGCGAGGTCACCCGCGGCGAGCGGATGGTGGCAGTGTTGTGGGTGCAAAGCATGATCCGCGACCCGCATATCCGGCAGACCCTGTTTGAAATGGAGGCGGCGATCACGAGCTTGGAAGAGCAGGCGGAGACCAAGCAGGAGGTGAGGTTGTTGCAGAAATCACTGAGCAACCTGCTGCGGCATTTCACGGAGATCTGACCTCCGGCGTAGGGGTTTGAAGAAGTGAGGAGTGAACAGCAAAGACGAGAGGGGTGTGTGACAGCCACTTAGACCTGACTTCCGACGCTCATGGAGCGACGCTACAAGCGATTTGCTTTTGGCGTTTTCAAGAACGCCTCGATTTCGGCCACCGGTCTCGTATTGAAAACATCCTGTTTTCTCAGCCAGCCTTTTCTAGCAAGTCGCACGCCGAGGCCGAGGTGGTGGAGGCCCATGGTCGAGTGGGCGTCGGGGTTGATGGAGCAGAGCACGCCCTTGTCACGCGCGCGTTTCCACCAGCGCCAGTCCATGTCCAGGCGCTGGGGACTGCAGTTCAGCTCGATGATCGTGCGGGTCTCGGCGGCACAGTCGATGATCATGGCGTGGTTGACGGCGTAGGGCTCGCGCTTGAGCAGCAGGCGGCCGGTGATGTGGCCTAACATGGTGACGTGCTCGTTCTCCATTGCGCGGCATATGCGGCGGGTCATCTCTTCTTCGGATAGAGTGAAGGAGGCGTGGACGGAGGCGACGACGTAGTCGAGCTTGGCGAGCAGTGCGTCGTCGAAATCGAGCGAGCCGTCTTTGTGGATGTCCACTTCGGTGCCGGCGAAGAGGCGGAAATTTTCATAACCGGCGTTGAGTTTCGCGATGGCCTCGACCTGTGCTAACAGCCGGGTTTCGTCGAGGCCGTTCGCCTGGAACGACGCCTTCGAGTGATCCGCGATGCCGAGGTATTGCAGGCCGAGGTCCATTGCTTCATCGGCCATGGCTTCGAGCGTGTCGCGGCCGTCGGAGGCGGTGGTGTGGTTGTGGAAGGTGCCGCGGAGCTGGGTGAGTTCGACGAGGCGGGGGAGCGTGTGATCGGCGGCGGCCTCGATTTCGCCACGGTTTTCGCGGAGTTCGGGCAGGATGAAATCGAGTCCGAGCGCACGGTAGATGTCGGCTTCTTCGTTGACTTCGAAGCTGGCGGCAGTTTCGCCGGTGAAGCCGTATTCATTGAGCGAGAGTCCTTGTTTCAGCGCCAGCGAGCGGATGGCGACGTTGTGCTCCTTCGATCCGGTGAAATACTGGAGTGCGAACGGGAACTGGGCGTTAGAGACGGCGCGGAGATCGCACTGGAGTCCGTTTTTCAAACGCACGGAGGATTTTGTGTCGCCACAAACGATCACGGATTCCACCTGCGGCAGTGTGGTGAAATCTTCGCAGACGAGCTTCGGTTCCTTCGTCGCCACTAGGAAATCGAGGTCATGCACGGTTTCCTTGCCCCGGCGGTAGGAGCCGGCGTAGGAGACGCGTGAGATTTCCGGATGGAGGCGGAGGAGTCCAGTGATCTCCTCCACCAGCGGGCTGATGCCGCCTAGCAGGAAGGTGTCGGCGAAGGTTTGTTTCAGCGCGATGGATTCCAGAATCTTCACCTGCGTCTTAGCGCCAAAGCCGGGAAGTTCGGCGACTTTTCCTGCGTCGCAGGCAGCTTTCAGATCAGCGATGGAGGAAATCTGCAATGCTTCGTAGAGCGCTTTCACTTTTTTTGGGCCGAGTCCTTGGAGGTCGAACAGTTCGAAGAGACCGGTGGGAAACTGGGCGCGCAGTTTTTCGTAAAACTCCAGCCGACCGGTGCTCGCGAGCTCGTGCAGTTTGTCTCGCAGGGCGTCGCCGATGCCCTTGATGCCCTTCAGCTCGTTCTTCTCCGCGAGCTCGACGATCTCGCCGTCGAAGTTTCTAACGGTCTCCGCGCCCTGGCGGTAGGCACGGATCTTGAACGGGTTCTCGTCCTTCAACTCCAGCAGCAGGGCGATTTCCTCCAGCACCTCGGCCATGTTCTCACGCGTCATGGGGGAAATCTCATCGGCACGACGGAGTCGGTCAACTTTGGACTGCGGTGGGAATCACCGCTTTGAGGGGGTGTGGGGCTTTTTGGTGGCGGATAAACTAAAGAGAAGCGTCAGGAAACAGGTTTTTTCTGGCTAATCATCGGAGGAATGTCCGGCTGCCCACAAAAAGCGGTGATTCCCACCGCAGTTCAAAGCTGGTGCTCGCCAGCACCGATAGGGTTTGTTAGTCGCGTCCCATGGAACAACCTTCTGACAAAATCTGCTGGCCGCATGCGCCTCCGCATTTTCTGGTGGGACAGGGGACTTTCATGGTGACCGCGTCCATCTATCAGCGAGTCCACCATTTCGGATCGCGCAAGCGCTTGAGACATCTAACCAATCGTGTCCTGTCCACCGCTGAAGATTCCGGTTGGAAGCTCGAAGCGTGGGCTTTCATGGCCAACCATTATCACTGGATTGGTAAATCACCGGAGAGTGGCGCGGAAACACTGAGCAAATGGATCGCAGCGGTTCATCGCGATTCGGCCCGATTCGTCAATGGACTGGATGAGACGCCGGGGAGGAAAGTCTGGCACAACTATCGGGAGACCCGCCTTACGTTTGAAAAATCCTATCTGGCGAGACTGCACTACGTGATCCAGAATCCGGTGAAACACAGGCTGGTCACATCGGCAGTGGATTATCCTTGGTGTTCCGCGGCATGGTTCGAGCGGAATGCGAGCACTGCGTTTCAAGCGACGGTTGAGTCGTTCAAGACCCATCGTTTGCAAATCGATGATGATTTCTGATGGGATGGTGTTTGGAGGAGTGGATACGGGAGTTTTTGTTAGTCTTGCGGGCGTGGGGTGGGGCGGGCTGCCGCGTTAACGCGGTGATGCTCACCGCAGTCCAAGGTTTACTACTTGAAAAGCACGTCCACGCCCATGGCGGATTTGCGCATGAACTTGGGCATGGACTCCGGATTTCTCGGGCGGAAGAGGCGGAACACATGGCCTAACAATCCGAGCGTAAATACGCGGTCGATCATGCGGTAGCCGCGTTTCCGCCGGAGCAGGATGCCGGCGGCCCAGGACAGCGTGCGCCGCCGGAGCCGAAAGCGTTCGAACGACACTTTCACCCGGTAACGGCTTCCCTGGGGCCAGCGCGACTTGTATTGCTTTTTTGCCGACAGGATCTCTTTTGTTAGGCGATCGTCGAATGGCAGGAAATAATAGCGGCGTGCGAGCAGGATGATGGCGAAAAAATCCCGCATGTGCTTGATGTCGTCAACCGGCAGCCCGGCTTCGCGAGCGAGGGTGATCATGCGGGGGAACAACCCGGCGGCGGCCTCACCGGCACGCAGGGAGCGATCGGGTTCAGAGACAAAATGGCCCATCGTTTTTCTAACCGCATGGTTGATGAACAGCGAGTCCCAGTAAACGTGCAGCAGCGGCGGGATGCGCACGCGGCGGAAAAACAGTTTCTGTCGGGCGAAGTCCTCGATGTAGAAAAGCTCGTGAATGACGGTGTCCGCATGGCGCAGCAGTTCGAGCGCGGCTGGCGCACGGTCGTTGCCTAGCAGATCTGCGATGGTGCTTTCCACCGAGTGCCCGTTTTTGAAAATCCCGATGGCGGCGGCCGTGTTCAGGCGGATCCAGATATCGCGGTCGTCATTTTCCAGATAGGCGAGGCGGCGGAAGCGGTGCCAGCCGCCGGTCTGGCACCAGACGGACATGCCGACGACGTTTTCCGCCGTGGCCAATTCGCGGGCGAAGCGCTCGCAATCGCGGCCGATGAACGACGGAAACTCGCCGGCACCCTCGTATTCGCGGCGGGCTTGTAGCTCGATGATCTTGCGCTGTTTCACTTGGAAAAACGCGGGATTGAGCGGGAGGTAGCGGAAAAAGTCGCTCTCGCCGTGCTTCATGGAGACGATGAAACTCGGCGAATCCAGGTCCTTGAGGGTTTTCGCCAGCGTGTCTCTATGCCAGATAAGGTCGCCAATGGGGTGGGCTCCGACCGTCCAGGTGCGCAGGATGAGCTGGCGCCCGCGTTTTTCGAATTCGGGGATTAGACTCGCGAGCAGCCGGTTGGTTTCCCGCGCGTTTCTCAAATGAAGGCGGGTGCGGATGGGATCGGTCACATCATTGCCATCGCTTTCGCCGATGCGGAGGATGAGGCCGTCGAGCAGCGGGAAATCGTCGAGCACGCCGCAGACGAGATCTCGATAATAAATTTCCAAGGTTTTCGAGTCGCTGCCAAGACCTGCCTCGACGGCTGCGGTCATCGGCAGGATGTCGGTGGTGAGGAAAATTTTCAGTCCAAACTCGGCGTGGAGCAGGGTGAAGAGGTGCGCGAATTTTTCCCGGAAAACCTCGATGCGCCGGGCAATTTCGGGCTCGTGCAGCGGGTGGGGCGCGAGGTGCGCGAGATCGTCAAGGGTGACGGCGTTGTAACCCTGGGCCGTGACCTGGCGGGCAAAATGGCGGAGGTCCTCCTCGACGCGAGCCCATCTTTCCGGCCCGGCATCGATCCAATGCATGAAGGGGATTTTCGACCAGTTCACCCGGCTCTTTTCATAGCCACGGAAAAACGGGCCGATGGCATCAATGAGAAACAGCTCCATGTGGGCGGTGGGGCAGGATTGTCACGTGGGGACGGCAGGGCGAGAGAGGTTGTCTGACGAAACTGTCACCCGACGGGCCGTCGTGGCACGGGTGAAATGAATTTCGCGGTCCATTCGGAAGCTTGTGAAAAATTTCACAATCCACTTGAGCGGTTGGCATGGCGCGGGCATGGTGCGGCAAGCCGCAACACATCATGGTCAGCCCTTCTCCCACTGCCGTCCACACTGCCTACGATTCGAAAATCGAAGGAAACGTGATCATCACCCGCGTGGATGCCGCCATCAACTGGATGCGGAAAAACTCGCTCTGGCCAATGCCGATGGGCCTCGCCTGTTGCGCGATCGAGCTGATGGCAACGGCCTCAAGCCGCTTTGACATCTCCCGCTTCGGCATGGAAGTGATGCGGTTTTCGCCACGGCAAGCCGATGTTCTGATTGTTTCCGGCACAGTGACCTACAAAATGGCGCTCGCAGTGAAACGCGTCTGGGACCAGATGCCGGAGCCGAAATGGTGCATCGCGATGGGCGCCTGCGCGTCGTCCGGCGGGATGTATCGCAGCTACGCGGTGCTGCAGGGCATCGATAAACTGATCCCGGTGGACGTCTACATTTCAGGCTGCCCGCCGCGGCCTGAGGCGTTGATCGAAGGTTTAATGAAACTTCAGTCGAAAATCGAGGGTGAGGAGTCCACGATGGCACAGAAGCAATCGTTCATCGACGAGGTGGCTTAATTTCAGCACAGAATTTAAAGATGTCAGCAGCAGCCGATGTGACGAAACTCCGGGAATCGTTCGGGGAGAAAATCTGGGAGACCCTCGAATTCCGGGGCGAGCAAACCATACGGGTGGAGTTAGGCTCGCTGCACGACTTGCTGGCGAAGTGCCACAAGGACCTCGGTTACGAGATGATCCTGGACATTTCCAGCCTGGACCATTTTGGCGACGATCCACGGTTTGAGATGGTGTATGAAATCGCCACGCTCGATGATTCGAAGCACCTGCGCGTCAAAGCCAAGGTCGGCGAAGAGGAAACCGTGCCATCGGTGACAGACATCTGGATCGGCGCGGATTGGCATGAGCGCGAGGTTTGGGACATGATGGGGATCCCCTTCAGCGGTCACCCTAACATGAAGCGGATCCTGATGTGGGAGGGCTATCCTTTTTTTCCATTGCGCAAGGATTTCCCGCTGGCTGGCCGCCCGACCGACATGCCGGACGTGGCGTTCACCGGAGTGGCTCCACTGGAAGGTGGACCATTCGTGACCAGCGCCGGAGCTGAAGACACCGTCCGTCGCGAACCGCGCGCCCGGGTGGTGGAATGATCGCTGGCTCCGGAAGTTAAGTTTTTTTGAATTCCACCGTCATGACTTCGACAGGTGGACCATTTTCCAACGCTGCTAGAAACTTAAAGCAGCTTGGGAGTTCGCCAGCGTCGTGGTCGGTGGCGGGACTTATTCTGACGATCCATCTCTGCATGAGTCTGGCAGGAGGTCCGGACGGACGGGCCGTGTGGTCGGTTTATGAAACCTTTGGACTGGCGCGACGGGAAGTGCTGTCAGGGAAGATCTGGCAGATTTTCACCTATGGACTACTTCATGGCTCGTGGTGGCATGTGTCGCTGAACGCGCTGTTTGTCCTGCTGGTCGGCTCGCGGATCGAGCACATGATGGGGCGGGGGGCGATGCTGAGAACGGTGGTGTTAGGCGTGTTGGGTGGAGGAGCCGGTCATCTTCTGTTAGCGGCAGGCGGTTTTCGTGCGCCGCTGCTGGTGGGTATTTCCGGCGGCTGCGTGGCTTTGTTGATCATGCTTACGACACTCTCGCCACAGTCGCGCATGATGCCCCTGCCGGTTTCTGGCAGAAGTCTGGGCCTTGGGATTCTGGCTGCGGAGCTGTTGCTGGCGCTGGTCAATCCGGCGTTGGACCTTCCAGGGTTTTCCCTGTTGGGAAGGTGGCTGGTAGAACACGGGATGGCGTCGTGGTTCGACATGGGCCATGCCTGCCACTTCGGCGGGGGGATCGCGGGCTGGTTGTTTGGCCGTTGGCTTCTGCGTCCGCGGATTTCGCTAAAACGCCTCCGCGCCGATCGGATGCGGCGGGAGGCGAGTGATTAAATCAAAAAGAACTTCCAACCTCAGGGTGCGGTCTCAACGAAATCCGCGGCCACGATACTCTTCTTTTTCGGCCTGCGCCCTGTTTTTGTTATTTCCACTTTGCGCCCGTGGCTGCTGTTGCGGCTGGCTCCGGTTATTGCCGGGATTTCCAAGTTGCGGGCGTTGTTGATTGCCTGGGTTGCGGGTTCCGTTTCGTTGACCGTTTCTTGGCTGCTGCTGCGAGGAAGTAGTCACAGCAGAATTGTAGCGTGGCTGTCCTTGCGGGCGATTTGCGGATTGGGAAGATGCAGAGCGGGATGGCTGGCTGTTCCGATTCCTGCCCTGGTTCTCGCTGCCACGTGCTCCGTTGAATTCCGAGCGGCTACCCGAATTGGAACGGCTGAAATCCTGTCCGGAGCGGTTAGGCCGCTGTTGTTCGGCTCGGCCGCTGCTTGGTGCTTGCTGGCGGACCTGCCGCGCCCAACCATAGTTGGTGCTGCGATAGGCGGCCTCGCGGTTGCGGTAGTTCACGACAGTTATATTCCTGATGCTCCGCGGCGGTGGACAGTAGCCGCCGCCCGGGCGCCAGCCGTATGGGTGGGGCACTCCGTAAACCACGGCAGGGCGGTAGCCCACCGGATAATAGCCGTTCAGGTAAGGATCGTAGTAACAACGCCTGCTGTAGTCGTAGTAGCTGTAGCAATAGGGGTCATAGCCCCAACGTGGATTCCCGGTGGAAACGAATACCGAGGTATTGAAATTGCTACCTCCGTAGCCGTAGCCATCTCCGTATCCGCTACTGTAACTGCCGCCCACACTGTAGCCACCGCCCGAGTTGTAGGAGCCCCCCACCGTAGTGGAGCCATAATAAGGATCATAAGCACAGGAGCTGAATCCCAAAGATGCGGCAGCTCCCACCGCCATCACGGCCAACAAGCGAAGGTTTTTCGTCATGCAACTACGACAGCATGGGAAATGAGTTTATTCGAATGGTTTTTCAGGGAATTTTAGGCCCGATGCCGCCATGAGTTGACAGATGTCGGTAATCTCCAGTTTGCTTGCTCCAGCAAATCATATGAACGAAACCAACGCGCCGATTCTTGTCACGGGAGGGGCCGGTTACATCGGCTCCCACACGGTTCGCCTGCTCGCGAGCCAGGGACGCAAAGTGGTGGTGCTGGACAATCTCGTCTTCGGCCACGATCGGGCGATTGTGGATCGGGACGTCGAACTGGTCGTCGGGGATGTTGGCGACCAGGAGCTCGTTCGATCGCTGTTTTCTAAACACGGATTCGGTGCGGTCATCCATTTCGCAGCCTACGCCTATGTCGGCGAGTCCGTCACCAATCCACTGAAATACTATCAGAACAACACTGCCGAACCGATCAAGCTGCTCCAGGTCATGCAGGAATTCGGCTGCAAGGTCTTCGTGTTTTCGTCCACCTGCGCCACTTACGGCGTGCCGGACAAGCTTCCAATTACCGAGACCAATCAGCAGAGTCCGATCAACCCCTACGGCCAAAGCAAGCTGATGGTCGAGAAAATCCTCGCGGACTGCGATACGGCGTGGGGCCTGCGCAGCGCATGCCTCCGTTATTTCAATGCCAGTGGCTGCTCTCCTGATGGACTGATTGGTGAAGACCACGACCCGGAAACCCATCTGATCCCCCGCGTCCTCATGGCCGTGACAGGTGAAATCGAATACCTCGAAGTGTTCGGCACCGATTACGAAACACCCGATGGCACCTGCATCCGGGATTACATTCACGTGGAAGACCTGGCAGATGCCCACGCCCGCGCGCTTGATCATCTGGCGGCTGGCGGCATTTCGGTGCGCTGCAATTTGGGAACCGGAGTCGGCGTCTCGGTGAAAGAGATCATTTCCGCCGTTGAGGAAATCACCGGTAAGACGGTTCCCGTAAAATATGGACCCCGCCGGGCTGGGGATCCGGCCTCACTGGTGGCAGATCCAAAGCTCGCCAAGGAACTGCTCGGCTGGGTGGCCAACCGAAAGGACATTCGTGACATGGTCGGCCCTGCATGGACCTGGATGAGCGGTCTAAACTCCGGCAGATACCCGGAAAACGCCACCCCGTCGTAATTGCGATGTATTGACATTTGCGCTTGCGGTCGAAAAAAAATCGAGCCACTTTAATCCAACCCTACTTTCAAACCCATGAATCCTATAGCTTCTGAATTCAGCGTCGTTCGGCGCGCCCGTGCGTTCACCTTGGTGGAAATGCTCGTGGTCATCGCCATCATGTCCATCCTCATGACCGCCGGTGCGATTGGCTTGGGTGGCATGGGCGGAAAAGGGGTGAGCAGCGGAGTGGCAACGGCCGAATCGTTGTTCGATGAGGCAAGGGCCACCGCCATTGGGAAAAACATGCGGGCTTGTGTGCTGGTCGCCAAAACGCTCACCAATAACCCTGGAGACGATTTGCGCCGCATCATTGTAGCCGTTGAGGAAACAGAAACTGTCGCGACGAATCCAAATTTCGGCCAAGCGAAAAATCCTACCAGTGCGACCCCCAACTGGGAGATTACCAGCCGCGGGGCGGTTCTTCCCGATCAGACATTTTTCAGCAGCCAACTGAGCAAAAAGGACCATGAAGGCGGCTCGGGTGCGATTGACACGGTCCTGTCCACCAAGTTCGTGGCACCGGTTAAATCTTCCTTTGCCGGCGAATATTACATCTATGTCTTCAACTCCCAAGGCATTTGCTCGACGCCAGGTGCAAGTTTCATTCTCGGCAGCGGCTCGCGGGCCATCACAAAACCATCATCCTCCGACCCACCAAAGGTCACTTCTGCCAGCAAACGCGACTTCGGCGGATTTGTCGTGTGGCGCAACGGCCGGACCTCGATCTTCCGGAGCCCGGATCAAATGGGCACTGCAATCAAAACGCTTGATGCCGGCAAACCCTTCTAAGTTATGAACCTTAAAAAATCCACCCGGCCCCGCGGCTTCACCCTTCTTGAAACCGTCATCGCCATTGGGGTCCTCGCTGTTCTTCTCACTGGCTTCATGGTGGTCTTCGCTCCCGCCGCGCAAGGCATCCGCAAGTCCATCAATGTCCAGGAAGCCGACCGTCTGGCTTCCGCTATCGAGCAGGAGCTGGTGACGGCACGGACAGGGGACAATTTCAAAACTGGCTTTGAAAAGGCATTTACCTGGATCAAAGGCGCTAATTCTGCCACGTCCGCAATTCTGGTCTATCAGTATCGCGGCAGGCTTGGTGGCACGCCCCGGCCAGACGGAACTCCGGAGCCTGTTGCAAACGTGCAGGGGAAACTTCCCGGACAGGACTATGTGGTCACGCCCATGGCCCGCCTGGCCAACGATACGAAGTTCAAAGCAGACCTTCCCGCCATCGAAGGGGGAGTTTACCTTGTGAAATGCACTCAATTGATTTTCTCCACTGGAGCCACAGGTGGCTTGGTCCTTGGGGCCCCCGGAAACATTGTGGATCCGAAGGCCTCTGGTGGCACGGGTGTTGCGGGCCCCGATACCTACCCGGAAGCAGTCATTGCCTTTGCCGCTGATTTTTACACTCTGCCTGCCAAATCCGAAGCATTTTTCACAGGTGCTCCTTTCAGCGCCGCTTTCACCAAAGCCAAAACCCCGGTGTTTACTCGCAACCTCGCCGTGCGTCGCTGAGATCCAGCTAGATTCCATTTATGAAAACCCAAAGGACTTCTTCGCCCAAGCGTGGCTTCACCCTGATGGAGCTAATGGTCGCGATGGCCATTACCACCATCATCGTCACGGTTCTCGTATCCATCACGTCCATCGCTCTCGACACCTGGAACCGCAGCCGGGCCGAACTCCGGGCATCACGCCAGGGGAAATCCATGGTCGACACCATGGCCCGCGATTTCGAATCGCTGGTCACTCGCCGGGGCAACGTCAACGAATGGCTTTCGGCAATCACAACAACCACTCCTCCGGGTGACAAATTGAAGAGCTCCAACGGCTGCGAGTTGATCTTTTTCACAGCTGCGACCGATCGATATGACGGCCAGGTGGGTGATCCTGTCAAGGACTTGGGAGGCGACGTCTCCTGCGCATCTTATGGATTGAAATACACCGATCCAATCGATGGCGCATCGGGTAATTTCGACACCTTCGTCCTTAATCGCCTGTTGGTGAATCCGGATGAAACCTTTGAAAAACTGTTGGGTAAACCTGACCTCAAAGTGGCTTTTGCGACATACAAAACCGAAATGGAGAAATCCAAATACTTCGTTTGTGAGAATATCTATCAGTTCTCACTCACCTTCCACGTGCAGGTTGCTCAAGTCACAGGGAGCGGGGCTACCGCCTCTACCACTCTCATCGATGTTCCTGTGACTGTTGGTCAGTCTGCTTCAGGACAGGTTGCGAATGAATTCAAAATCAACGGAGCTGGGATCATCGCCGATGTTTCCGGGGGTTCGGTCACACCAGCCCAGCTGAAAGCTGGTCGTTTGACTGCCATCGATATCGCGGTGACTGTGGTTTCTGATTTCGGAATCGATCAAATCCGTAACCGCAACTTCAAGGATGCGGCTGCGCAGGCGGAGTTCATTGCGAAGAATTCCTATCAATATACCAAGCTGGTTCAGGTGCCGAGCATGTGAGGAAAGTAACGGAAATCGCCGGTTACCCCGAGTATGGTTCCCCGAGTGTGGCAAACTACAGCGCTCCGAAGCGCCGGTGGCGACGCTGATATTCCTTCACGGTTTCAAACAGATCGCCCTGGCGGAAGTCCGGCCAGAATTTTTTCACGATGACGATTTCGGCGTAGCTGATTTGCCAGAGCAGGAAGTTGGAAATGCGCATCTCGCCCGATGTTCTAACGAGCAGATCGGGATCTGGAATGCCGGCGGTCTGCAAGCGTGAAGCGAACAGCTCGGCGTTGATTTCGTCCGGCTGGATGTTTCCAGCCAAGGCATCTGCCGCCAGCGACCGTGCGGCGGAGACGATTTCTTCGCGACCGCCGTAGGACAGTGCCAGAACAAGGGTCATTTTCTGGTGGTGGGCGGTGCGTGCCTGAATGCGCTCGATCAAAGCGCGAGTGCTTTTCGGGAGTCGGTCCAGCTGGCCGATGGCCAGCAAGCGCACCTGCTGGCGATCCAGATCCTTCGCCTTTTCATCGAGGAACCGATCCAGCAACATCATTAGCGCGGAAACTTCAGCTTCCGGGCGGCTCCAGTTTTCCGACGAAAAGGCGTAGAGCGTGAGATACTCCACGCCCAGCTCAATGCAGGCTTCCATCACTTCTCTAACGGACTCAGCACCGGAACGATGTCCTTCCAGACGTGGCAGTCCGCGTTCCTTCGCCCAGCGCCCGTTTCCATCCATGATAACGGCGATGTGGCGGGGGATTTCTGGATGATCGGCCATGATCGGGTTTTGCGGAGCTGGGAGCGTTTTCACAGGGAGATCAAAGCCGACATGTGTGAAGGCATGATGAAAGCCACGAGGATTTTAACGATTTCCGGCTCAGGCGATGAGGGTCTGCACACGGTCAGGTCCGACACCCACAAAGGCAACAGGAGCCCCGCACAATTCCGAGAAGCGGGTGAGGTAAGCCTTCGCATTTTTCGGAAGATCATCGTAGCGAGTGATTCCAGTGGTATCGGTCTTCCAGCCGGGAAGTGTTTCGTAAACTGGTTTCGCCCTATTCCATGCCTCGCGGTTGGCAGGGGGCAGTTCGTGGATTTCGCCGTCGATGTCGTAGCCGGTGCAAATCTGCAGCGTGTCGTATTCGTCGAGGCCATCCACGTTGGTGATCGCCAGGCCAGTCACGCCGTTGACCATGCAGGCGAAGCGGAGGAGAACAGTATCGAGCCAGCCACAACCTCGTGGACGGCCGGAAACGACACCAAATTCGCGGCCGAGGCCGTGCAGATATTCGGATAGTCCTTCGTCGACAGTGGGGAACGGACCGGAGCCAACGCGGGTGGTGTAGGCCTTGCAAACGCCAATGACACGCTGGATGGCGTTGGGCGGCAAACCGGAACCGGTGCAGGATCCTCCCGATGTCGTGTTGGACGAAGTCACAAACGGATAGGTGCCGAAATCAATATCCAGCAGCGTGCCTTGCGCACCTTCAAATAGGATCGTCTTGTCCGCCTTCCAAGCGGTATGAAGTATCGGGATGGTGTTGGTGACGTGTGGGCGAAGACGCTCGAAGGCGGTGTAAACCTCATCGAGCACCTGCTCTGCGGTGAACTGCGGCAGATCGTATTTCGCGAGAATTTCATTCACCTCGGCGACGCGGCGGGTGACTTGCGCGCGGGTAAATTCCTCGTCCAACAGATCCGCGATGCGCAGACCGCAGCGATTCACTTTGTCGGCGTAAGTGGGGCCGATGCCGCGTTTGGTGGTGCCGATTTTCTGATCGCCGAGGGAGATTTCCCGAGCGGCATCGAGTTCCTTGTGGAAGGGGAGAACGACGTGAGCTCGATCCGAGATGAGCAGCTTGTCCGGAGTAACAGAAACGCCAAGCGCTTCGTTACGCTCGATTTCTGCGACCAGACCCGTGGGATCCACCACCACGCCATTGCCGATAATGTTGACCTTGCCGTCCCACAGGATGCCGGAGGGAAGCAGGTTGAGAATGTACCGCACGCCCCCGGCGATGACCG
The DNA here is from genome assembly GCA_031412525.1 of Akkermansiaceae bacterium. Classification (GTDB taxonomy): domain Bacteria; phylum Verrucomicrobiota; class Verrucomicrobiia; order Verrucomicrobiales; family Akkermansiaceae; genus Luteolibacter. Next base: position 27,455 of record JANODE010000034.1, read on the forward strand.
TGTGGCCTGCGTTGTTACCACCCTGTCCGCGCACGACGACGTCCGCGGTTTCTGTCAGATAGTCAACGATCTTGCCTTTTCCTTCATCTCCCCACTGGAGACCTACGACGATGGTGTTCATTATGGATGGAAAATGGGTTCTATGCTTTGGCACTGTCGATCAAAGCTGCGAACTCCTCGAAAAAGTAACTCGCGTCGTTCGGGCCGGGAGCGGCTTCCGGGTGGTATTGCACGCTGAAGACGGGGAATTCCTTATGGCGCATGCCTTCGACGGTGCCGTCATTCAGATTGACGTGCGTCACTTCGATTTCCGGGGGCAGTGAGTCGGCGTCGACCGCGAAGCCGTGGTTCTGCGAGGTGATGGAAATTTTCCCGGTGCGCAGATCCTTGACGGGCTGGTTTCCGCCGCGGTGGCCGAACTTCAGTTTGAAGGTGCTTCCGCCGAACGCGTGGGCGAGAAGTTGATTGCCGAGACAAATTCCGAAAATCGGTTTTTTGCCGATGAGCTCCTTCAGCTCCTCGTGGATGTAACCAAGCGCTGCGGGATCGCCAGGTCCGTTAGAGAGAAAGACTCCATCGGGGTTTTTCGCGAGAACGTCCTTCGCCGAGGTGGTGGAGCTGACCACTTCGACCTCAAAGCCTGCTTGGCGCAGGCGGCGGAGGATGTTGAACTTCAGGCCGAAATCATAAGCGACGATGCGATGGCGCACGGGTGGCAATTCCTGATAGGGGCCGGGTTGTTCGGTGGAGGCGTTCGGCAGGATCCATTCGCGCGACTCGTCCTTCCAGAGGTAGGCATGCGGGGTGGAAACTTCCTTCACGTAGTCCATGCCTTCCATTGAAGGTGAGGATTTCGCTTCAGTGATGGCGGCTTCAGCGCTGAGCTCGGTGGTGACGCAGGCGCGCATCGCACCGAGCGAGCGGAGATGCTTCGTAAGGGCCCGCGTATCGATGCCCTCGATGCCGAGAATGTTGTTCTCCGCAAGATAGGCGGAAAGCGGTTGGGTGGAACGCCAGTTGGAAGGCACCTCGCAAAGTTCGCCGATCACAAACGCCCGGATATGCGGGCCTGCGGACTCGGCATCCTCGGGGTTGATCCCGTAATTTCCAATCTGTGGATAGGTCATCGAGACGATCTGACCGCGGTAGGAGGGATCCGTGATGACCTCCTGATATCCCGTCATGGAGGTGTTGAAACAAATTTCTCCGGTAGTGGTTCCGCTTGCTCCAAAGGCGGTTCCTTCGAAACAGCGTCCATCTTCAAGGGCTAGAATGGCAGTAATCGGCACGGCGGCGGCAGGCTAGGCAGCGGTTTCCAGCGATGCAAGAGAATGCTCATTCCCGCGCGTGCGTATCGATGAAAACAGTGACCGGGCCGTCATTGATCAGTGCGATCTTCATGTCCGCACCGAAAACGCCCCGGCCTACCGACCTCCCGATCTCGGCCTCCATCGCAGCGCAGAAGGACTCGTAAATTGGTTCAGCGAGTGCCGGAGCAGCAGCACGAAGAAATGACGGGCGGTTTCCCTTCTTAGTCGAAGCATGGAGGGTGAATTGGCTGACGACGATGACATCGCCGCCGGTCTCTGCCAGAGACAGATTCATCTTACCCTCCGAGTCAGGGAAAATCCTCATTTTCGCGAGCTTCGCAGCCAGCCAGACAATGTCTTCCGCATCGTCTCCGTCCTCGACGCCCAGCAGGACTAAAAGTCCGCGGCCGATGCTGGCGGTGACTTTTCCATCAACGGAGACGGACGTTTGCTGCACTCGTTGGACGACGGTTCGCATGAAAAATTTCGAGATACGGCTGATCTGGCGACGCGGAGTTACCATTCGTGTAATCTCTGCACCAGACGCAATCGGTGGTTTCACAACAGGTGCATATCCGGGATGGCTCTTGACTCAATTCGTTAAATTGCTACCCAGATGGGGTCTGCCTCGTGAATAACCCAACACTTCAAACCATCGCCGATCAGGCAGGCGTGTCCCGTGCGGCTGTATCACTGGCGCTCCGCAATCAACCTGGGATCGCCGTCGAAACTCGTGAGCGTATTAAAAAAATCGCGGAAGAGCAGGGATACCGGCCAAACCCGATGGTGTCGGCGCTCATGTCCCATCTGAAAAGCCTGCGGCCCCTGACGAACGTTGGTTCCATCCCTTTCATCACGGATTTTCCAACCCGCGATGAATGGCGAACTTACACGACGGTTCTGCGCTACTACAACGGCGCTAGCGAGAGGGCCCGCCAGTCGGGCTACCATCTGGAAGAAATGTGGCTGCGTGAACCGGGAATGACGGCGAAAAAAATGCGCTCCATCCTGGTCAATCGAGGAGTGGAAGGTGTCCTCATCGCCCCGCTGCCCATGGGACGGCGGCATATCTCTCTCGACCTGAGCTCATTCGCCGCAGCAACCATTGGATTTTCCCTCGTCCGCCCGAAACTTCACCGTGCGGTGCACCGCCACATCGAATCCCTCCGCCTTGCCCTGCACAAGCTGCGCCACCTCGGCTACCGCCGGATCGCTCTGGCAGTTTATGAAACGCAGGATCGCCGCAACGACTTCAACTGGACCACTGCCTACGCGGGCCATCAGATCGCCCTGCCTGTCAAAGAGCGAATCCCGATTTTCTATCTGGATGGCAACGATCAGGCCAAGTTTTCGAAATGGCTCAAAACTTGGAAACCTGAAGTGATCCTTGCCGGCAACTCACTGATTCTCGAGACCCTGGCCATGGAAGGATTGTCAGTGCCCGGCGATGTCGGGGTAGCCATTCTCGATTACTCGTCCGTTGATAAAGGCGCTGCGGGCATTGATCAGCAGCCGGAACTGGTGGGCGCTGCGGCAATGGACATGATCGTCGCCCAGATCAACCGCAACGAGCGGGGAATCCCTGCCAGTCCAAGGCAGATCACAACCGAGGGACTGTGGATCCCCGGCAAGTCCGTTAGAAAAGTGGGGCCGCGGAACGTTTCCTCGGATCCGTGAAGATCCGCTCGCCGCGATTGACGGCGTATCCTCAAATCCTAACAAGGATGAGCACCGCCCCGTCACCTGCTGCGATGCGGATTCCTCCTTCGGACGTTCCATCGCCATGAAGCACCGTCCGCAGGTTCCAATTGCCCGATAGACGCACTGGTTCCAGCACCTCCTCCGGACCGTGGTTGATCAGGATCACGATCCGCTCATTCCCATCGACCGGATGCTCGGTGACGCCAATACTGGCGGTGGATTTCTGCCATACGCGCTTCGATGGTGCGGCCGCGAAAACACGCGAATAAAGTCGCCATGCTTCGGAAGTGGGTTCGTTCTGATAGACGCCGGGGCTGTTCGCCAGCGTGACTTCGAGGGGAGTGGTTAGGAAAAAAACTTTCCCCGCCCCGAGCGGGAAACAGGTGAACGCGGGATTTCCATCGTCTTCGGTTGCCAGTACCTCGGCTTCGGTTACCAGCAGATCGATACGGAACGCTGCGGCGATCGGCAATGATCGGGAGTCGTCGGTGAATTTCATCGAACCGCCCTTCATTCGACGCCGACGGGTCAGCACCTTCACCCCGAATTCGTTTTCCAGCCCGGCCAGCACCGCGTCATCCAACGAAACATAAAGCACCGCTCCGGCCCTGACCCTTTCCAACAGGGCGAGCCAGCGGCCGCGGGGGAGGGGTCTGACGCCCGATAGACATGGCAGCAGATAGACGTCGGCATCCCGCAGGGGATCATCGCACCATTGGAAAATCACGTCCGCCCCGGCGAGTTTGGCGAGGGTGAAGCTGCTCTGCGCCACGGCCCATTGGTCCTGATCGTTAGAGACAATGCACACCGCCTCCACCAGCCGTGGTGGCAGTTCGTCGAACGGGAGCCCGGACAACATGCTTGAAAAATCACGGGCGACACCCACCAGCGGCTTCGGCGTGCGGTCGCTGAGATGAAGCCCGAGTTCCTGCTCCACGGGGATCCAGTCATACGGCGGGCGTGTTAGGAGGTTCTGATCGAATGCGCACCACCAGAGCATGGCGCGGCAGTCATGCGCCCATAGCGAGAACAACGCGGGACGGAGCAGGCCGGGTGCGAGTTCGTCGGCGATGATGAACGGGCCCATCGATCCCATTTCTTCAGCGAAACACGGCTTCCCGCCGATACCTGCGGTCATCAGGCTTTCCGCCGTGCTGTGGAGTTGCTCGCGGATCGTATTTGCCGGGTCCTGATCGCAGTGCGGTGTCCAGAGTGGATAGGGATGTGTCGTTAGAAAATCGGTGAGCTCGCCCTGTGAGCGCATCGCCCAGGTGCCATACGGATCCGCGGGCAGCGAGTGCATGCCGGAAACCACAGGCCGCGTGGGATCCGCCGCGTGAATCGCCGTGGAGATCGTGTGCGTCCAAAGCCATGTCTCTGCCGCTGAGGCACGGCCCATCACGTTGCACTCGTTGCCAAGATCCCACGCCACGATGGCGGGGTGATCGCGCAGGGTTTCCACAAAACAGCGGACGAACCTCGCCTGCCAGCAGAGCGCTTCCGCATCCGTGATCACGTTCAGGTTGGCGAATGCCGGAGGAGTGAAAAGCCGGCCGCTCATCCATCCAGTAATGAGTCCGACAATGAGCTGCAGACCGTGCTGATGTGCCTCGTCCGCCATCAACCGAAAACGATCTAACATTCCAGCATCCACACCAGCTTGTCCGATGGTGGTGTCCGGCAGCGGTTCCTCTCCGAAGCGGTATTCATGGAATTTCCCCTCAGCCCCGCACAGCCGGTGGAGTGGTTGGAAATCCGGCCACAGCGGAAACACGCGCAGCAGTGTGAGTTTGCCTTCCGCCAGTTTCGCGAAGTCCGCGGCGATGGCCTCCGGCTGCCAGTCGCTCCACATGTGGGCACCGGCGTGGGAAGCCCAGTAGTTGCAGCCCACACGAAAGTGACCGGATTGAAGAAAGGGCGGAGGAGTTGGGTTCATTCGGTTGAATTCGTTAGAAAAGTGGGAAGTGAGTTTCGGAGCATGGACCAAGCTGATCGTTGGAGACTGCCGGCGTCAGCCACCACCACATTCACGGGGAAACGCGGGGTTCCATGGTTTCCTTCGACAGCGCGACGGCTGCCAGAACGGCGAGTCCTATGCCACAGGCCTCCAACAGACCGAAACGCTCGCCGAGGAAAATCAATGCAAGCACGATGGTGACAAGCGGTTGCACGGCGGCTGCCAGCGGCGTCACGATGGCTGCCTTCCCTTCATATCGGTAGGCGGCGAATGCAGCGATCACGCCGAAACCATTGAGCATCCCGGCGGCCAGTCCGGACCAGACCATCGGCACTGACATGTTCCAGTTGAGCGGCCTGGTCGCGACAATCCAGATGGCGATCGGGATGAAGGCCGCGCACCACGCCAGATACGACATTTCCGCTGAAACATGGTTGGTGGAAACCTTCTGGGTTGCGCTGAAGACACCCCAACAGAACATCGCGCCGAGCGAGTAGAGCATCCACGGCGTGAGGCTGATGCGGCGCAGCAGCTCCATCGGTTGGCCGAGATTCTTTGCCTCCCCGCTGAGCAGCAGGATGGCGGCGATGGCGATGAGAATGCCGATTCCCTGGATGATGTTGAGCCGTTCCTTGAACCAGACCCATGCGATGAAGATGGTGACCAATGGATAGACATTGGTGAGTGGGACGGCGATGGAGGTTTCCGCACCGGCTTCGAGGGCCATGTAGAAGAAGATGTTCCCTGCCGCAGCGATAAGCCCGGAAACGAAGCCCCAAAAAATGCCGCGCGGTTTGTCGGAGCCGATCCTCACCTTTTTGGAGAGACAGGCAACGATCACTGACGGGATGAGCGCAAAGGTGAACAGGATTTGCGTCATCCAGCCGGAAAGCTCGCGGCTCGGACCCTTCGAAAGCACGCCCCAAATACCCCAGCAGGTCGCAGCGGTGATGGCATAGACGAGCCACGGCGGCAGTAGTGGTTTCTGGTTCGGAGTCATGATGTGGAAGGGGTTGATGGTCGGGCGGAAACGATGGGATCAATCCTGACAAGCGCTTGTCTGCTAGGCAATACTGGTGATTTTTGAGGCGCGTTCGAAACGTCCGGCCTCGAAGCGATCGCGGGCGGCGAGGGCGAGGGACAGCATCTGGATGGGCAGGATTTCAAGCAGAGGCATTACGGCGTTCGCGAGGGCTGGCAGGAGAAATGCTCCGGACTGAGGAGTGTTAGGACCAATCAGTATGGCTCGCCCACCGCCACTTGCGATGTCTTCGGCAAGCCGCCGGTGGAGGGGGAAAGTGGATTCATCTCCCTCGAAAATCAGCACGAGAACGTGCTTTCCGGCCATCTCCAACGGACCATGGCGGAATGCCGCGGCGCTCATGCCTTCCGCATGTTGGCGCGTGGCCTCTTTCAGGATCAAGCCGCCTGTTCCCGCCGTGGCCAGCGAATTGCCCCGACCAGTAACAAAAACGCTGGTGACGCCATCGACCTGCGGTAGCAGTTCCGAGACATGATCGCGCCAACCGGTCAGGTAATCGCGGACCGCGGTTTCCGCTTCGGTAATTTCCGCCAGAGCTTTGTCGATTTTCCCATTCATCAAACTGGCCCCCAGCCAATGCAGCACGGCGAGGGTGGAGAGATAGGTCTTGCAGGAAACAGTGGCCTCGACGCCCGCTTCCAACAGAAGCGTGGTGCCTGCTGCATCGCCAAGGGTGGACTGCCCGTTATTGGTGATACCGATAAAATGTCCGAACTCGCCGGCGCGTTTGGCAAGGGTGACCATTTCCGCGCTTTCTCCCGACTGGGAAGCGCCGATCAGCAGTGTTTCCGGACTGTAGAGCGGTTCGAATCCTAACAATAACTCCGCGGTCTCGATCCAATGCGAATTGATGCCCGCGTTGCTCAACGCTAGATGCAATGGATAGAGCGCATGGAGCGAACTGCCCATGCCGGTGAGCACCACGCGGCGGAATCGGCCGTCGCGCAGTCCTTCACCCAACCTGGTGTCGATCCGTGTGGATTGGAGCTTGCTGATGATGCCGCGAAGTATGTCGGGCTGCGCAAGCAGATCGGCGAGGTAACTTCCTTCGATGATAGGTGAACTCATTGCGGGGAGATTTTCAATTGATAGGTTTCCATGCGCCGTGCCCCGACGGGAGTATCCAGGACTCCTTCCTTCAGTGGAAGGTCTCTAACGGGGGTTTCGATGTGGGTGAGCCGCCGTGCCGCAGATATCGTTTCTGATAGGGAAAACCGGGTGGGTTGGGCGGATTCCGACTGGTTCCAGACCCGCACGACAAGTCCTTGTTCGATGCCATCCTCGTGAGATTTCAACACCCATAACAGGACTTCGGGATTATCGATGCCGAGCAGCGAGAATCGGGTTTCCGGATACGGGTGGACACCACCCGCCTTGCTGATGACCGGGCCGGTGACGAACGGATTCTGATGCTCCAGAGCGAACTTCATCGCCGCCGCTTGTTTGTAGCCATTATGGGCCCGCAGTGCGAAACGTTGCAGGAAGCGGCTGTTGCCGTTCTGGCCGCGAATGCCAAGGCCGGAGCCGTCGATCTGACCGCCGGCCAGCATGTTGATCTGCGGTGTGCCCCAATCGAGCGTGCCGACTTCGCTGCCGCCGAGTTTCGCGAACGCGAGGTCGGAATTGGATAGAGTCACTCCTGATTTGCCGTCGCCCGCGGACACATCCGCGAAATGATTCACCGTGATGTGGTCATAGCGGGCATGGCTGTCGGCATAGTCACCCCCGTCTGATTTCAACTTGTTCAGGTTCACCGCGCCGACCTCCTCGGTATGGATGGATGGGTTCTTGATAGCGAAACTGAACGCCCAGTAGCGGATGTCGCTGAAATTTTCGTTGATCTCATTGCGGATGTCCACGCGGTCCGAGTCCCGATAAAGAGTGATGAAGGTATCGTGCGGGACGCCTGCCTCACTGCGGGCTCTAACTGTCACCGACACTGGGCCGCGGTTCACCACGATTAGTGCCTCGCCCTCATCGGACTTCGCGGCGAAATCATTGAGCTTGAGGTCGAAAATCTCTGCGGCGAGTTCGGTTCCGCCGTTGCGCTTGTCGATCAGGCTGCGAATCGCTCCGTCGCGCTCGATGACGAGTTTTACAGCAGAATTTTCAAAAGTGCTGCCGTCGCCGCTGGCAGTGGCGGCTTCATCAGTGAAGGCACTGCCCTTGCCGGACCGGATTTCAAATACCTTGTAACCGGCGGACGGGACGTCGCTTGCGAGAATTCGCACGTTCCGCACCCCGTTGAGTTTCACGATCTGGTGGGGAACATCCTTGCCGGTGGTTAGATCGTGAACGTGGATGCCGGCGGATCCTGAATAGGCGAAATCCGCCGCCTCGGTGCGCGGCCAGCCGAGCGGATTGATGACAAAGAAGCGGTTGGCATTTTCCGGCCGCGGAATCATGCCGCCGAGACGGACGATGGCCTCACCCTGGATGGAGTTCACATAGCCATCTATTCCGGCCGCAACTTCCTCCTGCCAGGCCGCACGGTGCGGGCGTGAAACCGGGCCGTCGGCGGTCCAATTGTGTTCCCAGTAAAGTCCCATCCCGTTGAACGCGCGGTCGCGCGCGTCAGCGTGGTTTTTCATGAATGCCGGATACTTCAGGCTAACCATCGCGGCTAACAACTCCGCGGACCGCAGTTTCTCCACGGCTCGCTTTGCCTTTGCGGAGGTCTCCGACATGGAGGCGGAGTAGAGGTCCCATTCATTGCCGTAAGTGACGGTTTCACTCTCCAGATTCGCGCCGTGGGTCTTCTCGAAATCCGCGAAAAAATCGAGCTCATTAGAGACGATGACCTGCCGACTGTCATTCGATGCGTTCTTGGCGATGACGTGAAAATGATCGTTGTAGGGAGATGAAATGACTTTTTGGAGCGACGGAACCGCCGGAATTTCTGGCGGAGGCTCGATGCCGGTTTTGCGGGCAAGGTCATCGCCGCCGTAACCGAAAAGTCCGACGACCTGCCAGGGCTCTTTGGTGACAGGATCTCGGTAGCGCCGCAGGAAATCCGGATTTTCCGAGACATGCTTGATGGCAGCGAGGGGACTTCCTGCTTCCCAATAACCGCCGATTCCGAGTTTCTGGAGTGAGTACCATTTCATCAGCAGGCTCTGTCCATCCTGGCCCGTCCAACGGTAAACCTCGCGATTGCGTTCCCCGAGCACCTTGTTGTCGAGACGGCTGGCGCATCCGCAGACGCCCCGCCAGGAGTATTTGGCACCGGCACCGGCAAAGAGGGATGTTAGCCCGAGCGGCAGCGTCTGGTTTTCCATGGCGGTTGCCATTTCAAAACGCAAACCATGTTTCCGCTCCAGGCGGCCTGCGTAATACATGCTCCGCAGCACCGCTTCCGCCGGCATGCCGCCATAACAGGAAACGAGCGTGTTCAATGGAGCGCTGATCGTGCCGTCCTTGATGCGACCGATGAGCCGCTCGAAATCCGCGGGTGTTTTCTTCTGCTGATATTCCCACAGCCAGAAGCTGCCGTCGCAATTGAAGCGGTTGCGATACTCCGGCGGGTTTTTAGCCGTCTCATCGGCGAGTTTCATGTGCCAATCGAGCATCTCGACAAAGACGTCCGAGAACGTGTCCGAGTCGGCGGTCCACATGTAATCGGTGTGGTCGTCGTTGGCGATGTAGATGCGTTTTTGCTGGGCGTTTGCGAACAGCGAGATCGCAGCGGCGAGAAATGGGATGAGAACGGGTTTCATGATGTTAGAATTCTCAGCGCAAGGCCGCATGCAGGATTTCAACGGGATGAAGTGCGTGCCGACCGGTGCCGTCCTTGATCTGGTGGCGGCAACTCGTCCCGGGCGCGGCGACGAACGTGTCGTGCGGTGTGGAACGCACGGCGGGGAAAAGCACGAGCTCGCCGATCTTCTGCGAGACCTCGAAATGCTCCGCCTCGTAACCGAAAGAACCGGCCATGCCACAGCAGCCGGACGGTATGACGGACACCTGATAGTTTGCGGGGAGCTCGAGCATTTTCACGGTGTGCGTCAATGAAGACAGCGCCTTCTGGTGGCAATGGCCGTGAAGTTTGATGGATCGCTCTTCCGCGGTGAAGGCTTCGCGGATGATGCTGCCGGCATCGATCTCACGGGCGATGAATTCGTCGATTAGAAGGGCTTGTCTTGCGAGCTTCTTCGCCGCGCCTTTCAAGTGAGGCGGTACCAAGTCCGGAAATTCATCACGGAATCCCAGGATGGCGGATGGCTCGATGCCGATCAGCGGTGCGGAATCAGTGATGACATTCTCCAACAGCTCGACGTTGCGGATGGCGAATTTCTGCGCCTCCCGGATCAGCCCTTTGGAAAAATGGGCGCGTCCGCTTTCGACGTGCTCGGGGATGATGACCTGATAGCCGAGTTGATTCAGCAGCTGGATGGCCTTGATGCCGATTTCGGTATCGTTGTAGTTCGTGAACTCGTCGCAGAAGAGGTGGACTTGTCCGTTAGGATAGTCGAATGAACCGGGGTTGGCATTCTCGGCATGCCAGGCGGCGAGTGTCGTTTCGTAAAGGGTGGGCAGGCTGCGTTTCTGGGCAAATCCGGAGATCTCCTTGATCATCCCGGAAAGGGCCGGGGAGTTGACCATCCAGTTGTAGGCCCATGGTGCCAGTGAGGCGAGGCGCATGGAGCGGGTGAAACCGGCCACCAACCGCGAACGGAACGGAATGCCGTTGGTGTCGTAATAGTGCTGCTGCCATTCCGCTTTCAGCCGGGCGACATCGACGTTGGACGGGCATTCGGATTTGCAGGCCTTGCAGGAAAGGCAGAGGTCCATCACGGATTTGATGTCGCTGCTGTTCCATGGATCGGTGACATCGCGTGGATGAGTTAGAACCTGCCGCAACATGTTGGCGCGGGCGCGGGTGCTGTCCTTTTCGTTACGCGTCGCCATGTAACTCGGGCACATCGTGCCGCCTGATAGATGGGATTTCTTGCATTCGCCGACGCCGGTGCAGGCTTCGGCGGCGCGCAGCACTCCCTGGGTCGAGCTGAAGTCGAAAATGGTTTTGTGATCCGGTTCCACATGGCCGACCTCGTGCCGCAGGTGGGTGTCCATCGGCGGGGTGGCGATGATTTTTCCGGGATTGAAAAGGTTGTGAGGATCACAGGTTTCCTTTACCCGGCGCATCATCGCATAGCACTCCTCGCCGACCATGAACTGAATGAATTCACCGCGCAGACGGCCATCGCCATGTTCGCCTGATAGAGAACCACGGTATTTTTTCACCAACGCCGCGACATCGGTGGCGATCATGCGGAACATGGTGAGACCCTCCGGTGTCTTCAGATTGAACAGCGGCCGCGTATGGAGTTCGCCAGCGCCGGCATGAGCGTAGTAAACGCAGCTGATGCCGTATTTGTCCCGCATCAGCGCGTCGAACTCAGTGATGTAGTTCGGAAGGTCTTCGACGGCGACCGCCGTGTCCTCGACGATCTCGCGCGGCTTGGCATCGCCTTGGACGATGTTCATCAATCCCTGCCCGGCGCGGCGGAGATCCCAGACGCGGTTGCAGTCATCGCCCCACAAAACCGGAAACGCATAACCTAGGCCGGCGGCTCTCATTTCGGATTCGATGAGGCGCATCTCGTTCTCGATGAAGGAGCGATCCTCATGGCGGATTTCCACGACCAGCACTGCGCCTGGGTCGCCCTGCACGAAAAAACGGTTGGGGGCGTGTGTTAGGTTCGACTTGGTGCATTCAAGGATGTGACGGTCGATCAGCTCACAACCGAACGGACGGTGGCGCATGACGATCACGGTGGCCTTGAGTGAATCGATGATGTTTTCAAAATGCGCGCACATCAAGGCACCGGCCGGAGGCAGCGGTTCGCAGTTGAGCTCGAATTCCACGCCGAGGAAAAGCGTGCCCTCGGAACCGGCGATGAGGCGGCAGAGGTTGAATGGTTTTTCAGATTGCGGATCGAAAACCGAGCAGTCCATCAGTTGGTCGAGCGCGTAGCCGGTGTTGCGCCGGGTGACCGTTGCTTTGGGATAGTTTTCGCGAATGAGGGCACGGTTGTCGGCATCTCCGATCAACGTTCGGATGAATTGATAGATCCGTGTTTCCAGCGAATCAGGCGCATTGCATTTCGCTTCGAATTCTTCGGCAGTGAGCGGACCGAAGGTGACGTCCGAACCGTCGCTCAGGAATCCCCTGGCAGAAACCAAATGCTCGCGGGTGGTGCCGTAAACGATCGAATTGGCACCACACGAGTTGTTTCCAACCATCCCGCCGATCATCGCGCGATTCGCCGTGGAAGTTTCCGGCGTGAAGAAAACTCCGTGCGATTTGAGAAACAGATTCAGCTCATCGCGGATCACTCCCGGCTGCACCCGAACGCGGCGGAGCACTTCGTCATATCCGATGATCCGGTTTAGGTGACGACCGATGTCCACGACCATTCCATTGCCCACTACCTGCCCGGCAAGGGAAGTGCCCGCCGCCCGTGGGATCAGGCCGAGACGGTGTTGGCCGGCAAATCCTAACAATCGCTGCAGATCGTCTTCCGATTTCGGCAAAGCCACGGCGACTGGCATTTCCTGATACTCCGAGGCGTCGGTCGAGTAGAGGCGCCGCATCGCTTCATCAGAATACAACTCGCCCTCAAGTTGCGTCGCAAGCTGGCGGAGTTCAGCGGTGGGGACAGTCATGCAGGTCGTCTACAGCACGGATACAGTTACGCGGGTTCGGATCGCGTTTTGCAATCCCTCATCCGAGCGAGTGGTTACGTTGGATCAGGTCGATTCGCTGTTGCACGCATTTTGCGGTGCGCAGCGCATCGGGCGGGGTGTTGAGCGTGTAGTCCAGCATGGCGTCGATGGTCGAAGTGGCGACGTGCAGTCGGGTGTCCGAAGAAGCGTAGTAGAGAATGAATTCGCCGTTTTCGCGAACCACTGCGCCATTGGCGAAGAGCACATCGGAAACATCGCCGACCCGCTCAACCCCCTCAGGAGCTAACAGGTAGCCGCCGGGCCGGGCAATGACCTTCCAGGGTTCCTTGAGGTCGCAGAGGAACGCATAAAGCACGTAGCGCATGCCCGCGGCATTTTCACGCACGGCATGGGCGATGTGCAGCCAGCCGGCTTTCGTTTTGATAGGTGTCGCGCCGGGGCCGACCTTGCCTTCCTTGATCGTGTGATAGACGCGTTCCTCCATCACGGTCTCTTCCGTTATGACCGCGCCGTCCATCGTATCCGTGAGGCCCCAGCCGATGCCGCCTTTGCCGCCGGCGTGCATGAAGAACTCCATCGGACGAGTGTAGAGGAAATATTTCCCCTGTACGAACTCCGGATGCAACACCACGTTGCGCTGCTGGGGTGAAGGGGTGACCAGATCGGGCAGGCGGTCCCAAGTCACAAAATCTTTCGTCCTAACAATCCCGCAGGAGGCAAGGGCGGAGGAAGTATCTGATTCCGGTTTCGAGGGATCCTTCTTCTCCACACAAAACGTTCCGTAGATCCAGCCGTCTTCGTGGCGAGTGAGGCGCATGTCATACCAGTTGGTTTCGCGGTCGTCGTTCTCGGCGAAAATCAACGGTTGGTCATGAAACCTGAATCCGTCGATGCCTGTCTCGGTTTCCGCGATGGCGAAAAACGATTTCCGGTCGTAGCCCTCAATCCGGGTCACCACCAGGATGCGGCCTTCGTGTTCAATGGCGCCCGAGTTGAGGAGTGCGTTCACCCCAAGCCGCTCCATCAGGAATGGATTGCGAGCTTCATCGAAGTCGATCCTCCACTCGAGCGGCACGTGGGCGGCAGTGAGTGCGCAGTTCTGGTAACGATTGAGCACACCGTTGTCCCAATCAGGATCGATGGTGTTAGGGCGCTCGACGAGTGCGGCGTGATGATCGCGCAGACGTTTTGCACGGGCGGAGAAGGTTTCTGTGCCGATTTTCATAAGGGGTTCGATAGATAGGGCGAAAGTCGAGAAAGTGGGAATCTGGGTTTTGCCCGGTCGCCTGCCGATTTAAAAAGCTAGGTATCCCTGAAATGTGATGCGAGTGAACTCAACGGGTTCACTGTCAAACGGGGGCCCAGAACAGCTCCTTGTCGGCCTGGCGGACAACGATTGCGGCGTCTGTCACTTCGATATCCCAGCCAGTCCCTTCCCCAGCTGCGGTCTCGTCACTCCAGCGTCCAGGCCAGCCCGAAACATAGGTCGCCAGCCAGGTTTCACCCGGCGGGTGGTCGCCGAAGAGCACGGGAAAAACCGCATGGAACCACATCAAGTGATGCCATGGTTCGTGGATTTGAAGCGTCTGGCGGCGTTGTCCATGGAGGTCAAAGATGGCCGATCCCATCGCATCGTTCGTCACTGCGTGATCGGATAGTTCGGCGAATCCTGGTGCCTGCCGGTCAATGGCGAATCCTCCATCGGACGATCGCAGTTCGCGCGGCGACCGGATCCGGTGAATCCTCAGATGCCCGGGCAACGCGGGCAGCAGCCAAGTGCGGACTTCAACATCCGGCCACGGACGCCAGATCGAGCTGAGGACACCGTTTTCAATGGCAGGTGATTCACATTTTTCCCGCAGGCGAAAATGCCGGCCACCATCGTCGCTCAGCGCGAACGTGCAATCGAGCCCCGCGCGACCGGCGGAGGCTCCCGCCGCGACGCCGAAACCGAACGTCGCCGAGTAGGCACATTTGCCGTATTTGTGCGCGCAATGCCGAGGCCAGCCTTCTAACGGCTGTCCTTGATTCAGCGCGAACACATGACCGCTTGCCGCATCCTGGCAGAGAGTCATGCCTGCAAGGGGTTGATGGGAAACGGCGCTTCTGGCGGGAAGGTCCTGCTCTTCCGCCTGCCAGAATGGATGATCCCCCGGCAGCGCTAACGGAAGGAGTGCCTTGAGAGCCCACAGGGGGCTGCCGTGCGCATTGTAACTCTCACCCATGGCGGGATTGAGAAAACGATAGCCGATTGTTAGGACTCCGCTCTCAGTGAAAATCGGTTGCGCCAGCCACCAGCGGAGATGGCGGAGATAAAGCCCCTTGATTTCCCCCCATGGCAACGCTTCGACATTTGCGAACGGAAGCGCTCCCCAGAAAGCGCCTTGCGCCATCCGATAGATGAGGCTGCGGCCGAAGGGAACCGCGGAACCGTCGTCCGAGAACCAATGCACGAAATCCTTCGCGAAACACGTCGCCCGTTCCTTCAGTTCCGCCGACCGCACGGGATCCACTTCTTCGGCGAGTTTCGCGTATAACAGGCCGTAGAACTGCATCGCCATCGGGATGTAGTAATCGCCGATCCTGTTCTCATCGCGATACCATCCATCAACGAGATGGAATTCATCGATGCGGTTCAAATCCGACTCAAGCTGCTCCAGCGACCATTTTTCTCCCAGTTTGCGCAGTGACGCGTTCACCAGCACGCGGAACCAGCGCCAATTACTGTCCACGATGTCCACTCCGTTTGTCTGATAGAGCCATGCAGCCACGCGATCACGTTCTGCTAGGCTGAGCGGCTCCCAGAAAACGCCTGGCTTGAGAGCAAGTGCGAGAGCGATCGCCGGCTGCTCAACCTGCCTCTGGTCGCAGCTGCAAAGAGTTCCCCAGTATCCCGGATGCTCTGGGTCGGTGCCCGCCACGATGCCGCGCCGCCAGAGATCGGCATTCGGAAATTCACTTCCACCCATGAGCAACGGCAGCAGTCCCCACAACGCCCGCGAGAATGTTTCCAACGATGCGGTGGGCTCACCATGCGCACCTGCTAGAGCACTCAGGCGGATGCCTGAACCCTCGGGCGTGAAATACGGCAGCAGCGGTGTGAGCATCTGTCGCGCCGCGTCCGCCAGTTCGGCACGAGTTTCCAGCGGGCCGAAATCGAAGGAATGGCTCACGTTTTTGACTTCCGTATGAGATGCACCACGCAGCCTTGATAGTCATTCATCACAGGCAGGATCAAGCTCCCTCCACGGATGGCGGGGGATTTCCTGCCTTCTAGCAGAGACCCGGCGATTCTCCAGGTCCCCTCCGGCAACTGAATCGAAATTGCCTCGGCCAGCGCCTCCGAAAAAGTGTGAACCACCGCCAGTGCCTGTTTGCCGTTTCCAGCCACGCGCAGCACCGCCTGATGGCCTTTGGCGCGGGCGTAGCTGGTCTGCACCGTGCCGCTGCGATGGGAAATCCCATCGGCAATGATCGGTGCGACCTGCTGATAGAGCTGCTGCGCGGCGAGAGCGATTCCCCATTGTTTCGCGCTGAGATTGGTCACATCGCCTGATAGGCACATGCGGCCGAGGAACGTGCAGGTGAGCGAATAGACTAGCCGCTGGTCGTCGTCGGTGGGGCGCAACACCGCCCAGATCTGGTTGGCCCGCGCGGGCACGAGCCGCTGCACATCGCTGGCGATGAGAGGAATGTCACGGGTCTCATGGGCATCGGAAAACGAGAACATCGAGCCGAGTTCGAGCATCGAGGGTTCGAGCCGCATCCCGCCGGACGAACAAATCTCTATCACAAGATCCGGAAGCTCCTTGCGGATCCTTTGGAAGAACGCGCGCACGCCTTCCAAGTGCTGGCGCATTCCTTCGCCGAGCGATTCCGCGCCATCACACCCGAGTCCGATGGTCTCATTGTAATCCACCTTCATGTAGCCCATGCCCGCGCCCCGCAGCAGGCCGATGACCCGCTCCGCCAGGAAATCATGCACCCACGGATCGCGAAAATCCCAGAACCGGCGGCTGCCCACATCGAGCACGCGGCCATCGCGATGGAGTTGATGGGATGTCTCGTTCCACGCCTTCGAGCCTTTGTTAGCGACTTCGAATTCAAACCAGATGCCCGGGATGAGTCCGCGCTCGCGGATCGCGTCGCAGGTCGCCCGCAGGCCTTGTGGAAATTTCTTCGATGCGACGATCCAGTCGCCGTTTTCCTGCATCCGCTCTGTGGGACGCTCCGCCCAGCCATCGTCGATGACGAGGTATTTCACTCCGGAACCCGCAAGGCGGTCCGCCAGTGCGATAACGTTGTCATGATCCGGATGGCCCCAAGTGGTGCACCATTCGTTGAAGATGATCGGCAGTTTTTCCTCCATCGGCGGGGCACTTAAACGATGGCTGGCGGTGAGCCGCTGGCACGCATCATCCAGCGCGCCATCGACTACGGTGACGATGGCCTCGGGCGTGGTGAACGAACCACCGGGCGGAACCGATTTCGACCAGTGGCCGAATTCCCGGTCCGCCAGGCCGCCAGAGAGCTGCACGAAATCATTAAACCGATAGGCCTCCATCTGCCACGATCCGTGCCACGCGAGCTGAGCCGCCCAAGTGACGCCCGCGACTGCATCTTCCAACGCGACGAACGGGAAGAATCCGCGCGTCGGCATGGAGCCAACCTGCCCGAACCGCTCCGACCTTACGCCGTGAGCGGCCCACGAGGGTTCCATGTGAAGTTGCTCCAGAGGGATGGATTCGATTTTCCCCTCGGCCGACCAATAACTGCGGGCGCGGTGGAGATGAAGCCGGTCCGGTGCCTCATCCGTGGCGAAGGGAGTCACTCCGCCTATCGAAAAACTCGCCAGCATTTCCAGCGTGAGGGGATCCTTCGAGCCGTTGATGAATTTCGTGCTCATTCTCACCGCCCGCTCGCCTGTCACCCATTCCATGATATGCTCGCACCGGAAACCGCGCGGGTTCTTCATCACGGTGACCACCCTGTTTTCGGTCGCGCGCTGGCTGAGATACTTGAGCCCGAGAGTGGCCGCGCTATTGCGCATGGATCGGCCGCCGGCGTACTGGACCACACCCGGATCATCGGCCAGGCGCACCTGCACCAGTGAGTCAAGTTCCCACGCGGGTTTCGGATCGTGCCCCTGCAACGCCGGATTTGTGGGATCCAGAAATTCCCGGTGTTTCGCGATTTTCCGGACCAGTGACTTCGGTATGAGCTGCAACTGCACCCTGCCGGTCCCGGAGTGAATGTGATAGACCGCCGTGATGTCGGCGAAGGTGAAGCGGGAGAGTTCCCGGACTTCGGGCTTCATTTGCGTATGAGCAGATTTTGATTTTGGCATGGGTTCGATGCTGTGAGTGTGTGAAAATACCTTGGATCCAACAATCTAAAGATCGCTCAATTCGTTCAGGTTGATGTGAGGATTCTTACCGAAACTGGAGGGTGATTTTCGAGTTATCCCGGGTGAGCGGGCGCACTTGCCGCAGGGATTTGCCGCCGGCGGTGGCGTTGAATTCGTAGTCACCGAGGTGGCCGCGGGTGGGGTGGCAAATGCGCCCAATTCTCCTCCGTGGGAATACCTGGCGTCGCCATGACCGTGGAGGTGAGCGGGGACCAGAATACATGCGCGAGCAGAGCCAGCGTGGAAAGCTGGAGGGGCTTCGGGGTGAGTTTCATTGCTATCCAGCAATGACGGTGGAATGAAATGGTATTCAAAGGGTTCTCAATTCAACGGGTTAAATGAAGTCAGCTTCCAATTCCATTGCCGCAAATTTCCCGATGTGAGATCTTCTGCCGACAGGAAATCAACGAGTAACCTGCGTTTTTCCATCTTTAACTCGCGTCCCACTTTCATGAGAATACCCTTAAAGCCGTCCTCCAGATTTTTCCGGATAACGGTCATCAAAGCCGCCGGACCAACAGCGTCAACCTGCGGAAACGCCTCCGTTCACCCGTCACAGTGTGAGCTTGGAGATCCACCATCCGAGCGAGTGGACAACAGCAGTCCGGAACGGATAGACTGCGTGGGAAGGTAAGAACACAGATGCCAGCAGATTTCATGAAAGTCCAACCCTCTCATCAGCCTGAAGCCGCGCCCTATCCGCCGCGGTGGCCGGATGAACCCGTGGTCTCGGCCGATCTTGAAGCCCTTGTGCAGAGGCCGTTCGTCAAGTCTCTGATGGAACGGGTAATGGCATTCCAGGAAAAGGAGTACGGCGGAAAGGTGAACATCGATTGGCAGGCGGGCACCTACTACACCGGCGTCTTTGCCGCGTATCTCGCCACCGGCGAATCCGTCTTCCGCGAGGCAGCGCTCGGATGGGGAAATGCGGCGAAGTGGGAAATTGGTCCACGGCCGTTTTACGCCGACGATCTCTGCATGGGCCAAACGATGCTCGATCTCTACCTCGTGGATCGCGAACCCTCCTACATCGCAGATCTCAGCCGTCACCTGGAAACCTATTTCGGGAAAAAGTCGCTCACGTCCACCGATGTCAACAGCCACATGCCTATAACGGGTCCACTGGAAATGCGCGGTCGCAATCTCTGGTGGTGGAGCGATGCGCTTTACATGGCTCCGCCGGTTCTCGTCCGCATGCACGCCGCCACCGGCGAGCAGCGTTACCTCGATCTGCTGCACAAACTCTACTGGGACACCGTCGATTTCCTGTTCGACGCGGAGTCCTCGCTGTTTTTTCGCGACGCGAATTTTTTCCCACAAGATCCCGCTGCTGTCACGGAGCGCGACAAGAATTTCTGGAGCCGCGGCAATGGCTGGGTGTATGCCGGCCTCGTCCGTGTGCTCGATTACCTACCGGAGACCGATCCCCAGCGCGGCCGCTATTTGGAGCTTTTCCGCACTCTCACCCGCAAACTCGTTACTCTCCAGAAGCCTGACGGTCTGTGGTCCTCATGGCTGAACCGTCCCGATTTTGAACAGAGTCCCGAAGTCAGCGGCTCCTGTTTTTTCACCTATGGATTGCTTGCCGGCGTCCAACGCGGTTGGCTTGATAGAAAATGTTATCTGCCGCTCGCCCTTCGCGCCTGGCGCGGTCTTACCAGCAAGCTCGGCACCGACGGTCGGCTCGGTTTCGCCCAGTTGGTGGACTCCGCGCCAGGCTCGGTGCGGCCCGAATCCTCAATTGACTACACTCATGGAGCGTTCCTGCTAGTGGCGGGCGAGCTTTACAAACTCAACCTCAGCTCGGCCGATCTGTGTGCGCTCGAACCGCTTCATCGACCGCGGCTCATGATGCCGGATGCCGCTTGGACCTGGTTCAACGACGAGCGGGCCGTCATCGCAGACGAGCACATCTACCTCGGTGCTGTCGATGGCGGCGGCCGTGCCAAGTTCTATGCCTATCGGCTCGATCCCTCGAATGCGCCAAGCATCCTCCGCGAGTCGGTGGAACTCAGTTCCTGGATCGAGCGTGATGATCGGAACAATCCCGCGTTGCTCCGTTTCGAAGACAAGCTGCTGGCTGTTTATTCGAAAAACAACACCGACACGTTCTGGAACTGGCGGATCGCCACGGTGCCTAACGAGTTGCCGAACTGGGGATCGCTGCAAATCCAGTGGGACGACGAGCAATCATTCTCCACGGGTATCGCCAGTGCCACTTCCGCCAGCCTTGCTCGGCTTTCCGCAGAGGACGGGCGCATCTATCACTTCTTCCGTGCGGGCGGCTTCGATCCACACCTGACCTGGTCCGATGACGGTGCCAAAACCTGGCAGCCAGGGTTGAGGTTCATCGATTCCGGCGGGGACAACAACTGTCCCCGTGTGAAATACACCGACAACGGCCGCGACCGTATCGACATGGTTTTCTGCGACGGCCATCCGTCCGACACAATGGACAACAACCTCTATCACCTATTCTATCAGGGTGGCGCGTTTCACGCATCGGATGGTACGGTTCTGCGGTCGCTCGTTGATCTTCCGAAAGTTCCGCTGACCTCGGCCGAGGCCACGCGCATCACTGATCGGGAGGTCGGACGCAGTTGGATTCGTGATTTGAAATACGATCGAAGCGGCCAACCGGTCGCAACTTTCGTTGCTTTGACCGAAGCGGCCGATCTGGCCTACTGGATCGCCCGTTGGAATGAGTTGGACGCCAAGTGGGTCACCCACCGTATCTCCAACGCCGGCTCTCATCTCGATCACGACGACGCCGGCGGCATCGCGATCGATCCCGGCGATGACCGGGTGGTCTATGTTTCGACCGACGTGGATCCCGCCAACGGCGCACCCAACGCCACCGGGCGCTATCAGCTTTTCCGTGGCACGGCGGATGTGACCGGCGAAGTCTTCACCTGGGAGCAGCTCACTTTCGATGCGAATCGCGACAACATCCGCCCATTCGTGCCGAGAGGCTATGGCGCTGGGCCCTGCGTGCTCTGGTTGCGAGGGATCTATCGGTCACGGCATGACTTCCGGATGGATGTTTACGGTCTGCTCAACCTGGAGGCCTCCCGCGAAGCTGCGCATCCGGCTTCCCCGCTCTATGAGGTGGAGCCCGGAAGTCAGGCCCCGCCGGCCAAGGTCCAATTGCCGTCGGCACTCCGGGAAGCCGTGTAGGCGGCTTGGGAGATTTCATCGGTGAAGGCGAGAGAGGTTCCACCCGAGGCCGGGAGCAGGGTCCAGCGCTGACCGGGTCCTTCGATCGTGATGCCGTGGTCACTGTTTCTAACTTCCCAATCGCCGATGACCGCAGTGTCGTCCATGCAAATGGCGTGGACCACGGTGCGAGCGGTGGCGGGCTCGGCCTCGGTCCAGCGCATCAGCATGCCGGAGCCGGGTTTTCCCTCGCCGAGCTGGGCTGGCAGGGGATGATAGAGATCGTGGACGTTGGCGTAAACCGGTCCGCTCATGTTTCCGCCGCCGCAGTGGACCAGCTTAAGTCCCGCCTCGCCGCGACGGGCGACGATTCCATCAGGGCGATGGAGTTGAAGGTCTAGCAGGCCGTCGCGGTTGTTGAGCAGCCAGTGCCATGTCGCCCGCAGCGGTTCGTTCGACTCGATGTGGTCCACGATGAACAACGCGTTGGTGCCGCACAGCACCCACAGCCGGGTGAAGCGGCGTAACGGCGCTCCGTAAAGCGGTGCTGCCTCCGAGCCGATGACCGAGACATTTCCAATCCGCGCGGCGATCAGCCTGCGGCCACCGAGGTCGATGGGCGGTGCTCCGCGCAACGGTCCTTCGTCGCGCATGATGGGACGATTGATCCCGCCGCGCTGGGTGAGCGTGCGGCCGTCGATTTCAAACGTGCAGGTGTTATGGGTGAGCGAGGCGGCTTCCAGGTCGTGGTTGAGGTTCCGATAGCAACTGTGGCCGGGGTCTAGCAGAAGCCGCTCCTTGCGGTGGACGAGAATGAAACTGTTGATGTCGCCATGAATGTGTGCGGTGGCATGGCGTGGCTCCGAGGCGGTGCGGGCGGCGAGAATGGTTTGTCCGTCCCATTGGTCCCTCGCGACCACATCGCCGCCGGAAAACGCGGCGGTTTCCGACAATCCTGCTTCGCCTGGCGAAAGCGGGGCGGCGGCGTCCGGCAGCAGGATGACTGATAGAAATCCGAAGCCCGGCAGGAATCCGAACGAGGCCAGATCGTGCGGCGGTGGTTCGTTTGCCGGAAAGTAAAGCGTGTCGAGAAGCCACCGGGCGAGACCGGCTTCCGTTGGCAGGGTTTCCTTGCCGTGCACCGCGATGTGAGCCAGCAGGTCTCCCGACGGTCGGAAAAGCGCCGTGCTGTCGCCGAAGTTCGCACTGCGGCTGCGCTCGATGGTTCCCCATCCGGAAAGCGGCTTACGATAGAAATGCGACTGCACCGCCCAGTGCACGATGCGGGCGTAGGGTTCCAGCGTCAGTTGCGTGTTGGGCGAGCGGCGGACAATGGCCTCGTGGGCGAGGATGATGGAGTAGGCGGCGTAGTTCGCATATTGCAGGGATTCCCCGTAGCTCCCGTCCGCCTGGAAATGATCGGCTGCGAGGGGGAACCATGCGATGGCTTCCGCCAGCGCCTCATTGTCCTCTAGCACCGCAGCGGCGACTGCGGTTCCTGCCAGCAGGACGCAGTTCCAGTTGTGGCAGAAGGAGGTGTAGGTTAGAAAACGGCGGCAGGCACTGAGACCGTGTTCGCGCAGTGCGGAGGTGATTTCCTCAAACTCGCCGGCAGTGAAAAGATCTGCCGCCAGATCAATCGCAACCGCCAGTCCCCACGTGAGATGCCCGGTTTCTAAGGTCCCCACCGCATCTGGTCCGCCGCGATAACCCCGAAACGGTGGTCCGCCCCAACCGCTGCCCGGACGCCGCGCGATGCCCAGCACCGCCGAGCGCAGCCAAGCGTCGATTTCCGGCGTCGGGCGGATGGCGTGGACCAGCGCTGCGTCCGTCAGATATTCGGCGGCATGATGCCACCACTCGGTGGTTGCCGTCCGGTCGCTCAGGCCGGGAGCAGTGGCGCGTTGGCTCACCCGGAAGCACATCGCGGATAGCAAGGCGGCGGTCGGCGAGTGGGGCGGTAGCGATTTTAACCGCGCGCGTTCGTTTTCGGTTAGAAATAGGCTCATGGGTATGCGCGGAGCGTGAAGCTCACGGCGGTGGGAAACAATCCAGATCTGTCTCAATTCGTTGAGGCTGCAAAGTCCAATTGCTGCCGAAGACCACTTTCCAACGAAGTCGCCGGCACCTTCAGACCGGAGATTTTCAATTCCGTGAGATCGTAAACCCGGTCGCAGCAGAACGGGGCTTTTTCCGGATGCTCCTCCAGGAAATCGCCGACGGGCACCGCTTCGATGGTCACTTCCCGGTCCAGCAGTTTTCCCAGCAACCGGAAGTAATCGTCAGAGCGGACCACATCAGGTCCGGCGATGTTGAAGATACGGCCGACGGCACCCGTGTTTCCCACAGCACTCAGAATGGTCTCCGCCAGATCGGGCGCGAACACCGGATGTTGAAGGAAACGCCCACCTTCCACCAGCCGCAGCGGCCGCGATGCGAGAATGTGGTCGATCAACAGCGGATCGCGCCCATGCAACGGCAGGCAACCGAGAAGGGATCCAGGTCCGTAAATATGAGACGGCCGCAGGATCATCCACGGGACCAGCGACGGTGGGATTTGCTCTAAGACGATCTCCGCTTGGCGCTTCAGCCCTCCGTAGCCATCGGCCGCGTAGGGCGTGCCATGTTCGGTCCGGGGGATTGTCCGGCTGTCCGGGTCGTAAACAAAATCCGTCGAAATGAAAACCAGCCGCCCAGTTCGTCCAGTGAATACCTCCACATCCTGCCGCGCGTCCTCCGCCGTGTAGCCGATGCAGTCCACCACCAGATCCCATTCCGGGAGCGATGAAATCTGCCGAGTGAACTCCACGCGGTCATTCCGATTCACCGTCACCACCTTCACTCCGCAAGGCACCGGGCGCTGCCCGCGCGTGACCACCGTCACTTGGTGTCCCCGATCCACTGCCATCCGGGCGAGCGTGCCGCTCACGAACCCGCTGCCGCCGATGATGAGGATGCGAAGCGGAGTGGTCGTTGGTTTCATGCCCGCTTTGATAGCCCTTGCCTGCCTGCCTGTCAGCGCGGAATCTTCTTTCGGACCTACTTGAAGTGACTAGACCCGTTGAGAATCCTTTGCTTGCGGCGAACACTCGGGAAAACTCCGCCCGTCCGTCCATTTCAAAAACACCAACCTCACCATCGTGCCATGACACCCCGGTATCGCCATCTCACCGACGTTTCCAATCTCGCCACCAGTGAATCCATCGACGGCCCCTCGCGGATTCTCGACCTCAAAGGCCTCAAAGGCATTCATCCGACGAGTATCCACACCGCGATCAAACTGGAAGGCGGACACACTTTCAATCAGCCGAAAGGCTCCTTCGAACTCTGGTTTTTCCCGATGGAAGACCTCGGTGCGAGTTTCACGGCGGACCACATGAAAATGCAGAACGAGTTCTTCGACAACTACACCTTCCTTAGCGATTTCCCGGTTCCCCGCGACTATCCACAGGCGAATTTCTGTTTCATGTGGAATCGCTTCAATGAATTCCGCGCCAAGTTTTTCAAGGGCACCGTCTATCCTTCGCTCGAAGGATTCGAGCCGCCGCAGAAGGCGTGGGTGCAGGCGGTTCCATTCAATTATTTTCAACAGTTCCGCTGGTATCAGCTCGGCGTCACCTGGGATGACGAGGCGAAAAGCGCGGCTCTTTACGTCAACGGCGTGCTCTGCGGGCGCAGTGATATTTTCAACGAGGATTTCAAACGCGACATCGCGAGCGACACTCTCTACGCCGGCTGCCCCGCGCTATGCCATGGGGAAATCGCCTTCTATGACGAAGTCCTAACCGGTGATGACTTCTACGAAAAATACCGCGCCGTGGCACCCGATTATGACGCCGCCATCGAACAAGAACTCCGTCACGCCTTCGAAGGCACCGATCTTGAGGAGTTCAAGTTCGATCCTGTCGAAGCCGGATGGACCAAGCAGATGGATGTGGATTTCCAGAATCCCGTCGAGCAGATCGAGGAGTTCTATGTCCAGGGCCACACGGAATCGGTCAAGCCCACAGGACATCCAGAAGGACTGCTGATCGAAACGCCCGAGCTCCGCTACGGCAGCCTGGAGGCGTGGAACAGCCAGGTTTACATCTGGAGCCACAAGACGTTTGAAGGGGACATCTACGTCGAGTTCGAGTGGAAGGCGATCAAGCCGAACGGCCTCAGCCTGCTGATGGTCCACGCGTCCGGCATGACCCGCGAGGACTTCATGGCGGACTACGAGAAGAGGACCAATGGCACGATGAACACCGTCCATGCCGAGAACGTCCGCAACTATCACTGGGAGTTCTATCGAGAAATGAACGACGTCCGCAACGACGTGGGCACCGCCTTCAGCCGCAAGAACCCCTTCGCCTATCGGATCGGCTTCGGCAGCTCGCCCGAGCGGTTTGCGATCAACGAGTGGCACAAGCTCCAACTCGTCCAGCGCGGCGGCAAACTCACCGGTGCCATCGACGGGAAAATCCTGCTGGAAATCGACGACAGCTCGCGCACCAACACCGGCGGTATTCTGAATTTCGGCCACATTGCCATCCGCTGCATGGTCCACTCCGCCGTGGTCTATCGAAACCTCAAGGTATTCACCGACAAGCTGCCGTTCACCGAAGTGTGATGATGAAATCCGTCATTCGACACGAGTTCCTCGCCATCGACGAAGGTCTCGCCCGACTGCTGCACATCGACGAGAATGATCCGTCGAAAGACTGGATCGTGCCCATCGGCCACCCGCAGGCTCGCGACATGCAGTTGGTGGGGGATGGCCGGATTCTGATAGGACATCATCACGGCTGGTCGGAGTTCGAGATCGCGTCGGGCCGGGTGTTGTTTGAATTTACGGGTTACGATGGGGTCACCGCCGTGCGCCGCCAACCAAATGGTCACACGATCATAGCCGGGGTGGACATCGCGGGTGCCACCGGTGTCGTAATCCTGGAACTGGATGAAACGAACACGGAGATCCACCGCGCGATCTATCCGGGCGACTACGTGCGGTTGATCCGCCAGACGCGGCAGGGGACTTTCCTGATGTCCTGCAACGACCGCATCCGCGAGGGCGACCGTTTCGGGAACTATTTGCGAGAGTATCCGGTGGATGGATTCTATCATGCGTGGAAATCGCTGCGGCTGCCGGATGGTCATCTGATCATCTCCGCGGGGTATGGCGCGTTCATGGTTGAGCTGGATGCCGCTGGCGAAATCGTCCGCAAGTTCGGCGGCAAGGACCAGGTGCAGACGGAGGTGAATCCGTTTTTCTACGCCATGTTCCAACTGATGCCCAACTATCACATTGTGCTCGCAAACTGGCAGGGCCACGGCGAGGGCTTCGGAGCATCCGGCGTGCAGTTGTTGGAGTTCAATCCCGACGGCGAGATCGTCTGGAACTGGAGTGATTGCACGCGTATTTCTTCGCTCCAGGGAGTGCTGGTGCTGGACGGCCTGGATACCGGTTTGCTCCACGACGAGCGGGAAGGTCCGCTCAAACCATTTGCTAACAATCTAGAATCAAAAATACCATGACTGCACCACCCGGCCGCACTGGCAATCTTTTCGCGTTTATTTCCGTGACCTCGCTGTTTTTCATGTGGGGATTCATCACCTGCATGAACGATCTGCTGATTCCCAAGTTCAAGGCGGATTTCAGTCTCACCCAGTTGCAGGCGAACCTGGTGCAGTTCGCGTTTTTCGGAGCTTACTTTGTCGTCTCGCTTGCCTACTTCCTGATCTCGGCGGCCAAGGGCGACCCGATCAACAAAATCGGTTATAAAAACGGCCTGGTCCTCGGACTGGTCGTCGCGGGCATCGGCTGCCTGTTGTTCTATCCGGCGGCGGAAACGAAGCTCTATCCGTTGTTCCTGGGCGCGTTGATCGTGCTCGGCGCGGGCGTCACACTCATCCAGATCGCCGCCAATCCGTATGTGACCATTCTCGGTCCCGAGGACACGGCGTCGTCCCGGCTGAACCTGTCACAAGGCCTGAACTCCCTTGGGTATGTCATCGCTCCGTTGATCGGAGGGATCCTGTTATTCGGCTCGGATCTATACGGCGAGGGCGGTGGGGTCGCATCGGTGAAGCTGCCGTATGTGGGACTCGGCATCGCGTTTTTCGTGCTTGCCGCGATCTTCAAGGGAATCTCGCTGCCGGACTTCACCGAGGAGGGAAAGGTCGAGGCCGGAGTGCGGGCGTTCCGCCACAAGCACTTTGTCTGGGGCTGGTTCGCCATCTTTTTCTACGTCGGCAGCGAGGTCACCGTCGGCAGCATTCTCATCAACTACATCTGTGACAAGAACGTCATGGGCACCACCGAGGACGGGGCGGCGCACTATTTATCGTTCTACTGGGGTGGGTTGATGATCGGCCGCCTGATGGGGGCGATCTCGATGAGTTCGATCAAGGATTCGAAAAAATTTGGTTTCATGGTGCTCGCCGCGGTGCTCGCCACGGCAATCATTTTCGCCAATGCCACGTTCAAGGAGAAGTGGTCGCACGGGACATTCATCAACCCGGCGGACGTGATTCCCTATCTGGGTCTGGTGGCGGTGAGCTTTGTGTTTTTCCTGCTAGGCCGCTCCAGCCCGAGCCGCATGGTCGGCTTGTTCGCCATCGTCGCGGCCACGCTCACCGCGATTTCGATGGCGGCGTTTTCGATGGGGAATGCGGGACAGATCGCGCTGTGGTCGATCATCGGCGTCGGCCTGTTCAACTCGATCATGTGGTCGAACATTTTTTCGCTGTCCATCCGTGGGCTCGGCCAGGATCGAAGCCAAGGCAGCTCGCTGCTGGTGATGATGATCGTCGGCGGCGCGCTCATGCCCCTCGTCCAAGGTGCGTTGATGGACAGCGTAGGTGTTTGTTGGTCGCTCGGGGTGGTGTTCGTTGGCTATTTCTATCTAACGCTGTTCGGGTTCTTCGGAGCGAAGGCGGATGAGGTGGACGATGATTCCGAAAAACGCGGCGCAGCGGGACACTGATTTTTCCATCATGACTACCAATCCCAAAGACGATTCCAGAATCGTTATGACGCTCGACGCGGGTGGCACGAATTTCAAGTTCTCCGCCATCCGGGGAGGCGAACCCGCCACGCAGCCGTTCTCCGTTCCGTCTAACGGTGATCGGCTCGACGCCTGCCTGGCCACGTTAGTTGGAGGCTTCGAGCGCGTTCGCCGGTTGTTGCCGGATGCTCCGGTCGCGATCAGCTTCGCCTTTCCCGGCCCGGCGGACTACCCGCAGGGCATCATCGGCGACATCGGAAATCTGCCTTCTTTCCGCGGCGGTATTGCGATCGGGCCGATGCTGGAGGAAAAATTCGGCATCCCGGTTTTTGTTCAGAACGATGGCGATCTCTTCGCATACGGCGAAGCCATCGCCGGGTTCCTGCCGTATGTGAACTCGCTGTTGGAGAGCGCGGGCAATCCCAAGCGCTATCAGAATCTGTTCGGAATGACGCTTGGCACGGGCTTGGGCGGCGGCATCGTCCGCAATGGCGAGTTGTTCGTCGGCGATACCTGTGGTGCCGGGGAAATCTGGCTCATGCGCCACAAGCTCAGGGCGGACATGAATTGCGAGGAAGGCGCGTGCATTCGTGCCGTCCGCCGTGGCTATGCGGAAATTGCAGGAATTCCTTTCGACGCGGCACAGGACCCGAAAGCGATCTTTGAAATCGGAAACGGAACCGCAGCAGGAAACAAATCCGCCGCCATCGAATCCTTCCGGCAGTTAGGAGAAGTGGCGGGTGACGCGTTGGCCAACGCCCTGAGCCTGATCGACGGTCTCGCCGTCATCGGTGGTGGGGTCTCCGAGGCATGGCCGCTGTTTCTCCCGGCCCTTGTTGCGGAGATGAACGGCAGTTTCACCGACCCGAATGGCATCAAGTTCAAGAGGCTTTCGCAAACCGCCTACAACCTCGAAGATCCGGTCCAACTCGCCGCCTTTCTCAAAGGCGACAAGCGGGAAATCACCGTCCCTGGAAGCGATCGCAAATTAATCTACGACCCCATTTCCCGGATCGGCGTCGGCATGTCGCGGCTCGGAACCAGCGAGGCGGTCGCCATCGGGGCGTATGCTTTTGCATTGCGACAGTTGAAATGAAGCAATTTCCCGCAACCTCTCTATTGGACTCTCAGAAGCATAACCCGCTGCGCCGTCTTTTGGCGATTGTCTGCGTTGATTCCGGTCAACTGCGGGTGGCTGCGTTTTTCCAGATCCTCCAGGCGCTCACCTACCTGCCGTTTTTCGCCGGGGTAGGCATTCTGGTGGACCAGATCCTGCAGAATCCGGCGCTCACCTTGGAAGAGCGCTATCGCTACATCATTTACTATGCGTTTGCAAATCTCGCGCTATGGCCGCTGCATGCCTGGTGCACGGTCAGCGCGTTCACCCGCGCGCAGTTGCTGGCGCGCGCGGCGATCGCCCAGATGCGCTGCCTGCTGGTGGACAAGCTGCAACTCATGTCGCTGAGCTTTTTCACCCGCCGCGGTGCGGGGGCGCTGGCGAACCAGGTGACGGTGGATTTGGGACGCGTCGAGGCGTTTCTATCAAACGTTGTCGGCAGCCTGATGATCTCCCTCGCCCTCGGAACCGGCGCGTTGCTCTATTTGATTTGGCTGAATCCGGTGCTGGCGATGATCACGCTGATATCGGCTCCGCTGCAGTTGTTCATCGTGCGGCGCATGCGCGACCGGTTGGACCGGCTGAACCAGCATGTGCAGGAAACGGGCGAGAATTTCTCCGCCAAGGTCGTCGAGTTCATCGGCGGGATGAGGGTGACCAAGAGCCTTGGCAACGAAGAGCGGGTGGCCAAGGAGCTGGCAGAGGTCATCGAGCGCGTGCGTGGCGCGGGCATGGAAGCCGGTGTCACGATGCGCTGGGTGTCGATGGGCATTCAAATGATCGGCGAGTACATGGGCGTGATCGTCTGGTGCGTCGGCGGCGTCCTTTACCTCCAGGGAAAACTGCCGATGGGATCTTTGGTGGTTTTCGCGACGACCTACGGCTTCGTGCGCGGCGGCTTGCAGGCGTTTATGGGAGCCTACGACGCGTGGATGCAGGCAAAACCGGGGCTGGTCGCCATGCTCGCGATTCTGGATTCCGAGGAAATGGAGACATCACGGCATGCGCCGGGGTCCGAATCCTTGCGGATGCATGGTGGCGTGGAATTGAAGGATGTGACTTTTCGCTACCCTGGTCTGGAAGGACCGCCGACGGTGGTTGATATCAATCTGCTAGTGCCACCCGGCCAGCGCGTCGGGCTGGTGGGGGAAACCGGCGCGGGAAAAAGCACGCTGCTCGATCTGATCCTTGGGTTCTATCTGCCAGACAAGGGCGAGATCCTTTATGATGGCCGCCACATCGGGGAAATCGGTCTGTTGGAATTGCGGCGCAACGTGGCGATCATGGGTCAGGATGCGTTTCTCTGGAATACCACCGTGCGCGAGAACATCCGCTACGGCCGGCCCACCGCCACCGATGCGGAGGTGGAGGAAGCCGCGAAGAAAGCGCAGGCGGACCGTTTCATCCTGGCACTCGAGCGCGGCTACGAAACCCAGTGCGGCGAACGCGGCGGGCGTCTATCAGGCGGTCAGCGCCAACGCATCGCCCTGGCTCGCGTGTTCCTGCGGGATCCCGCCATCGTGATTCTCGACGAACCGACCAGCGCGCTGGACTTGCAGACCGAAGCAAATCTCCAGGACGACATGGAAGTGCTTTGCCGTGGCCGGACGACTTTCATCGTCGCGCACCGCCTGTCCACGCTGCGCGATGTCGAGCGCGTGCTGGTTTTCAGCCAGGGGCGCATCGTCGAGGACGGTCCGATGAAGGACCTGCTGGCGAACGGCGGCGGTCACTTCGCGAATCTGATGGAGCTGCAAACCCGCGGCCTGCCGCGGGTGATGACTCCGGTTGGCTGAATTGCGAATTCGGCTTCGGCATCAGCGTGGGTCTGCTGCCGTTTCTCAACGTGTTAAGTAAATTCGGTGCCGGATCTGGATGAGAGAATGGTTTTTTGTCAGCAAGGTGCCGTAGGATGGAATCAAGACCGAAAACATGATCGTTGGAAAACTCAATTCACTCGTCGGCATGGCACTCGCGGTCGTCTCCCATGGGCTGTTTGCCGGACCGGAGACCGATCCCGAGGCGATCCGGTTTTTCGAAATGAAGATCCGCCCGGTGCTTGCGGAGAATTGCTACAAGTGCCACGGCGAGAAGAAGCAAAAGGGCGGCCTACGTCTCGACAACCTCGGCTACATGCTCGAAGGCGGTAACGAAGGTCCTGCGCTGGTACTGGGAAATTCTGCGAAATCCCATATCTTCCAAAGCATCAGCTACACGGATCCCGATTTCGAAATGCCGCCCGACGGGAAACTGCCCGACAACCAGATCGCCGATATCAAGCGCTGGATCGACATGGGCGCACCATGGCCTGCCAGCGAAGTGATCGCCGCACGAAAGCCGGGCGAATTCACCGCCGAGGAGCGCGGCTGGTGGTCGTTTCAGCCGTTGAAAAAAGTCACGCCGCCGGACATTTCCGCAGCCAGTGACGTGGATCGATTCGTGGTCGCGAAACTCAACGATGCCGGACTCAAACAAGCGCCTGAGGCCGATGCGCGCGAATTGGTTCGCCGACTCTACTACAATCTCCACGGACTTCCACCCACCGAGGAGCAGATCGTTTCCTATCTGAATGACAAGCGCCCGGACGCGTGGCAGCGGCTCGTGGACAAACTTTTGGACTCACCGCGCTACGGCATGCGCTGGGGCCAGCACTGGCTCGATCTCGTGCGCTACGCCGAGTCCGACGGCTACCGTGCCGATGCCTATCGCGCGGACGCGTGGCCCTATCGGGATTACGTGATCCGCTCGTTCAATGAGGACAAGCCTTACAACCAGTTCGTGCGCGAGCAAGTTGCGGGTGACGAGATCAATCCCGGCGATCCTAACACGATTGTCGGCACCGGTTTTCTGCGCCACGGCATTTACGAGTGGAATCAGGCGGACGCGGAGTTGCAGCGCGATATCATGGTCAAGGAATTCGCCGGACTAACAGGCGAGGTGTTCCTCGGCCTCAGCATCGGTTGCGCGGAGTGCCACGACCACAAGTTCGATCCTATCCTCCAGCGCGACTACTACCGCATGAAATCCTTTTTCGAGCCGATGGTATGGCGCGACGACATCCCGCTGGCGAAGAAGGATGAAATCCAAGTTCACGCCGAAGCCACGGCCGCATGGGAGGCTGAATCCGCCGATGCCCGCAGCGCTTGGGAAACTGAGAAGCAAGCCACCGTGGAAGACGGCACCCGCAAGGCGCTCGCCTATTTCCCTCCCGCCGTGCAGGCCATGAAACAGAAGCCTGCGGAGCAACGTACCCCTTATGAAAAGCAGGTCGTCTATCTAGTGGACCGCCGGATCAAGGTGGAGGTCGGCCGGGCGGTTGAGGCGTTCAAGCCGAAATCCACAGCATGGACGGCCTACAAACCCTTCGAAGAGAGCAAGCCAAAGCCATTGCAACGCGCCCTCGTCGCCACCGACATCGGAACCTCCTCCCCGCCGACGAAGATGAAATCCCGCCGCGTTGACTCCCTCGTCGAACCCGGTTTCCTCACCATTCTCGCACCTGGAGATCTGAAAATCGAGCTTCTGGCAGACAAGAACTCCACCGGCCGCCGCACCGCGCTGGCGAACTGGATCACCGATCCGGCGAACCCTTTATCCACCCGCGTCATCGTCAACCGCGTCTGGCAGTATCACTTCGGCCGCGGGCTTTCGGGAATCGCAAGCGACTTCGGAAAACTCGGCGAGCCGCCCTCGCACCCGGAGCTGATGGACTGGCTCACCACCGGTTTCATCGAACACCAGTGGAGTTTCAAATGGCTACACCGCCAGATCCTCAACTCCGCCGCATACCGGCAATCCTCACTCGTGAAGGCAACCCCGCGAGCCAATGAGATCGACCCCGAAAACCGCCTCCTTTGGCGCGCCAGGCCGCAGCGCCTCGATGCCGAACAAATGCGTGACACGCTTCTCGCGCTTTCTGGCGAACTCAAACCCCTAACCGGCGGTCCCTCCCAGGACGGAACCAAGCCCGTGCCGTCGATTCTGGTGAAAAAGCAACGCAATTCACCCGATGAGTTCCTCTCCCGCTTCGACGCCCCTCCCGGTTTCCAAAGTGTTGCAAAACGGGATGCCACCAACACCGCGCTCCAAAGCCTGCTGATGGTGAACGGCGAGTGGCCGATGCAACGTGCCCGCGCCATGGCGGCGGATCTAATCGCAAAAAGTCCTGATGCCAGTCATGAGGAGCTTGCCGCCAGCGCGGTGGCCAAAGTTTTCGGGCGGCCGGCGCGTGACGAGGAGCGTGACAGTGGCGCTGGTTTCCTGGTCCATGACGAGAAGATCATCGCGGAATCCCTGCCTAAGGAAACCGCCCCCGTAAAATCCTCGCCGGCGCTTGTGGACGGCAGCCATTGGTTTCCCGGTTTCGCCACGGCGGTCGAGCCGACGCTCTCGTTCCAACCCGGCAGCGATCACGAAAAGATTGCCTTGCACCCTTCACCGATCGAAGAGCAGGCGTTTTCCATCCATGCGGTGGTCTGGCTCGACTCGCTCTATCAGGATGCGTCGGTGAGGACGATCGCCTCACGATGGAATGGCAAGCAAACCGCTCCCGGTTGGTCACTCGGCGTCACCGGGCGGAGTTCCAAGTTATCCGCGGGACAGCTCGTCATGCAACTGGTGGGCAAGGATTTTCAAGACTCGCTGGTCCTTGAAGTCGTCGAGTCGGGATTGATTATTCCAGAAAAGAAGCCGTTTTACATCGCCGCCGTGGTTTCCTCCGAGACTCTGCCCGGCCAGGCTTTCGGTGGAACCATCCGGTTCTTCACCAAGGATTTATCAGACCCGGCTGCCGTGTTGAAGGAAATGGTCGTCGCCCATGCCATCGGCGACGGATATGTCAACGCAGAGCGGGCTCTTGTCGTGGGTGGTCGGGATGCCCAAGCGGGAAATCTTTGGTCCGGCGGAATCCACCGGATGACAATTCGCAACGGACTTGCGTCGCCAGAAGCGCTGCTGTACGGCAAACCGGGTTCCATCGTCAGCCTTGATGGAAATTCCTTCGCGAGCGCCGACAACTCGCGGTTCAAATGGGTCGCCTCCCAGCGCTTGCCCGTTGTTGGAAACTCCGCCCAACTTGAAGCTCTCGCCGACCTTTTCCACGTCCTGATCAATTCCAACGAATTCCTCTATCAGCCATGAGCCCGCTCCCGCATCACGAGATTCTCACCAGCCGCCGCGATTTCCTCAAGCGCGGCGGAGCCGGCTTCGGCGCACTCGCCCTGGCGTCTATTCTTGGAAACTCCAAGGTGCTCGGCAACACGGGCAGCAGCATCAATCCGCTCGAACCCCGCATGCCGCACCTGCCGGGCACCGCCAAGCGCGTGATCTTCCTTTTCATGGAAGGCGGTCCCAGCCATCTCGATCTCTGCGATCCCAAGCCGCTGCTCAACCAACTCGCCGGGAAACCGCTGCCCGAAAGCTTCGGTAGTGTCATCACCGCGATGGGTGAGGCCGGTTCGCCGTTGTTAGGAACGAATCGTACGTTCAAACAACACGGCCAGGGTGGCCAGTGGTTCTCCGACTGGATTCCCCACATGGCGGAACTCGCCGACGACTGGACCGTCATCAAATCCTGCGTCGCCGACGGCATCAACCACGCCGGCGGCGTCTGCCAGATGAACACCGGCTCAATCATCGGTGGCCGTCCCTCGCTCGGCTCATGGGTCAGCTACGGACTCGGCACGGAAAACCAAAATCTGCCCGCTTTTGTGGTGCTCAAGGACAGCGACGCGCAGGTCGTCAACGGCGTGCGCAACTGGGGCAGCGGCTTCATGCCCGCCGTCTATCAGGGGACGCTGCTGGACGAGGGGCCCCAGCCATTCGCCAACCTCAACCCCGCCAAGGGCATGACGCAGGAGCGGCAGAAAAACAACCTCGATCTGCTCGCCAAACTCAACCGAAGCCACCAGCAAGGACGCGAGGAAAACACCGAACTCGACGCCCGCATCCGCAGCATGGAACTCGCCTTCCGCATGCAGGCGACGGCCCCCGAAGCCGTCGATCTCCGTGGTGAATCCGAGGCCACCAAAAAACTCTACGGCATGGACGAAGCGCACACCGAGAACTTCGGCCGCATGTGCCTGCTTTCCCGCCGCCTCGTCGAACGCGGTGTCCGTTTCGTCCAGCTCTATCACGGCGCAGGCAGCAAGTGGGACTCACATGACAAGATTGAGGAGAACCACAGCCGCCTCTGCCGGGAAATGGACAAACCCGTCGCCGGACTCATCCGCGACCTGAAATCGCGCGGCCTGTTGGAAGACACGCTCGTGATCTGGGGCGGCGAGTTCGGCCGTACGCCGATGTCGGAAAAGGGCAATGGCCGCGACCACAACCCCACCGGTTTCTCCATGATGTGGGCCGGTGGCGGCGTGAAAGGCGGCCAGTCCATCGGCCGGACCGACGACCTCGGCCTGCGCGCCATCGAGGATAAGCTGCACGTCCACGACCTGCACGCAACCATCATGCACCTGCTCGGTGTGGACCACACCAAGCTCATCTATCAGGATAAGGGGCGTCCCGAACGCATCGACCAGAACGAAGGACACGCCTACGAGAAAATACTCGGCTGAATTCCGTCACGCCATGCACCATCTCCTCATCACCTTGCTCTTCGCGATTTCATGCCATGCCGCCACCATCGAAACCGTGGCGGGCACCGGAAAGGCGGGCTACACGGGTGATGGGGAAATTGCAGTAAAAGCCGGACTCAACCAACCCTTCGGCCTCACCATTGCCCCTGACGGCGACCTCGTTTTCTGCGATACCAACAACCATGTCATCCGCCGGATTCTCAAAAAATCCGGCATCATCCAAACCATCGTCGGTTCGGGAAAGAAGGGTTATTCGGGAGATGATGGACCGGCGATCAAAGCCGAGCTCAACGAACCCTACGAAGTTATCTTTCATCCAAACGGCGATCTCTTTTGGGTCGAGCGCATGAATCACGTCGTCCGCCGGATGGATCACATCACCGGCAGAATCACCACCATTGCCGGCAACGGCAAAGAGGGATTTTCCGGCGACGGAGGACCGGGAAACAAGGGTTCGATGAACCAGCCACATTCCATCGCGTTCGACCGTGAGGCGAAGCATCTCTTCATCTGCGATATCAAAAACCACCGCATCCGCCGCGTCGATCTGGCCAGCGGCGTCATCGACACCTGGTGCGGCACCGGCAAGGCGCTCGACACTCCCGACGGCGCACCTATCAGCCCGAAAACTCCGCTCAAAGGCCCCCGCGCCCTCGCCCTCGCGCCGGACGGCGATCTCTGGCTCGCCTTGCGCGAAGGCAACGCCGTCTATCGGATCGATATGAAGACCGCCACGATCCATCACGTCGCGGGGACGGGAAAACCCGGCTTCACCGGCAACGGCGGACCCGCGAAGGACGCCACCATCGCTGGTCCCAAGGGCATCGCGCTTTCACCCGACGGCAAGCGCGTTTATATGGCGGATACCGAGACCCACACCGTCCGCGCCATCGACCTCACGAAATCCCCGCCGACTCTCGAACTCATCGCCGGTGACGGCACGCGCGGCGACGGACCGGATTCAACAGACCCTCTGCAATGCCGGATGGCCCGCCTGCACGGCGTCGCCGTCGATCCGAAAACCGGATTTCTCTACATTGGTGACTCGGAAAACCACAAGATCCGATTGGTTCGTTGATCAAATGCGTGATCGGAGGAGATTTAATATCTGAATGTTCTGCGAGTTTCTTTGTCTTTCCAGAAACCCGCCCGATTGGCACAGTTCGTCCGTGCAGGAAAAGCCACGCAAGGGCAGAAGCAAGCCACCGGTCATCAACGTGCCGCGCCCGAATCTGAAGGAACTCGCCGCGTCGCTCGGGATTTCCGTATCCGCCGTTTCGCGGGTGCTCAGCGGGCGGGCAGAGCAAAACCGCATTGCACCAGCCACCCGCGAACTCGTGCTCGCGGCTGCTTCCCAATCCTGAAACATGCTCCATGGAAGAGCTGCGGGTTGTTATCGCGTGTTATACTGACCATAAGGCACAAACACGACCCAATGCCATTCACCTGATGTTGTGCGGCGGCTCTTTGGAGCTCACTCGTACGCACAGCGCCATATCTGAGTGTTGCTTGCAGTTGTGGATCAAACGCCGTGGATTGTTTTCGGATCGATAAACGATCGGCATTCTGCGCGCAGTTCGAACTCGTTGCTTTTATCTATTTGAAAGGTAGTCAGCTAACTTCCCGAGGCCCCCAAAAAGCGGCTATAGCAAGTAATTGCCTCGTGCATGGACGGAACTGCGCGTGTGGAGGATCGCCAATTTTTTTTGTTTGGTCGTGGATTCACGCGATGATGCCCTTGACGACATTACCTGCGACTCCTGTTAACCGGACACCAAGTCCCTGGTAATTCACCGTGAGGCGGTGGTGGTCGATCCCGAGACGCATTTCAATCAGGGCGCCTTGGACTGGCGTAGATAGAGGAAAAGGTCGCGGACTTCGGGTTCTTCCAGGGTGTTGAGCAGGCCGACCGGCATCATGGAATTCGGGCTGAGCTCGCGTTTCACGATGGTGTCCTTGGGCAGGGTGATGGGCGCGGCGAGTGTCTTGAGGGTGATGGTTTGTTCGTCCTCCTGGATGACCGCTCCGGCCACCATGCCACCGTCCTTGGTGGTGATGAAGGTCTGTTGGAAATCGCGGCCGATGATGGCGTTGGGATCGAGGATGTTCTGGAGCAGGTAGTCCACGTCGGCGAAGTTGCCGGGGAGTTCCGGGCCGATGTGGCCGCCTTGGCCGAACATGTTGTGGCAGGCGGCGCAGTTGCGCATGAAGATGGCTTGGCCGTTTTTCACGTCGGCCCGGAGGATGGCGTCCTCGCCGAGGAATTGGTGATAGCGTTTCATTTCCGCCTGAAGCTCGGCGCTGGATTGTTTCATGGAACCCCAGTTTTTCACCAGCCATTGGTCAAAGTCCGCACGTCCGGAACTCTTGATGAGTTGGGCGAGCGGCGCGGTGAGATCCTTGATGGGAATGGTCTTGGCGTCGAACGCGGCGAGCAGCGCCTCGGTGGAAGTGGCGCGGGCTAACAGGGTGGTGAGAGTGGCGGATTTTTCTTCCGGGGTGAGGGAAGCGTAGGCGCCGGTCAGTTTCGATGAAATACGGGGATCGCCGTAGCTGGCGAGC
The DNA here is from genome assembly GCA_031412525.1 of Akkermansiaceae bacterium. Lineage (GTDB taxonomy): Bacteria > Verrucomicrobiota > Verrucomicrobiia > Verrucomicrobiales > Akkermansiaceae > Luteolibacter. The sequence continues at coordinate 65,976 of JANODE010000034.1, forward strand.
GCGCGCACCGCGTGGATGCGCAGCGGACCGGGGGCTGCGGCAAGGGCGAGCAGCGGATCGAGGGTGGCGGCATCGCGCTGGGTGACAAGCGCTTCAAGTGCCTCGCGGCGGGTTTCGGGCGGGGCAGCGGTATCGGCAAGCATGACCCGGAGTTCGTCGAGCGCGGTGGCGCTGCCGAACAGCAGGGCAAGGTTGCGGGCTTGTTGGCGGACGGCGCTGTCCTTGTCAGTGCGCAGTGCCTGATAGGTAACAGACCAGCCGGACGGCTCGGGCAGGCGTTTGCGCCCCACGGCGGCGGCGAGCAGCCCGCGCAACACGTTGGCACGTTTGGTGGAATCCGCACCGGTGAGGGTCGTGGCGATGGCATTCATCGCGGGTGCGGCCTTCTTTTCATCCTCCAGCGAGACGGCCATGACGCGGCGGGCGATGTATTCGTGGAGGCGCGGTTGGGCGGTGGAATTCAACAGCATGACGCCCCGGACCGGGTCGGCGGCGACGGCACCCTCTGTGGCATACCAGGTCATCAGCGGGAGATTGTGATCTTCGATGTCTACGGTGTGGGAGGCGAGCGCGGTCAGCAGCGGCCAGCGGCTGGCAGGTGCCAGTTTTCCAACGGCGGAAGCGATGCGGAGGCGGACCGACGGTGATGGATCTTTCTCCGCCAGTTCCAACATGCGGGAAAGCAGCGCGGCGGACGGCGCGCCTGTCTCGGAAACGCAGGTGATGGTCCAACCTCTAACGAAATCGGATTTCGCGGCCAGAGCGCGCAGGGCGGAGGCTTCGCTGAGCGCACCTTGGCTGTGCAGCGCCCACAATGCACGCAGCTGGCGGGTGTCGTCCGGATTCTCAAACAGGATTTTCTCCAGTGCGATGGTGGTCTCCGGTTGGGGGCCGCGCTCCTGGAGCAGACGGCGGGCGTGGCGCACGTGCCAGTCGTTAGGGTTGAGCTGCATTTTCACCAACTCCGCACCGGTGGCAGATGATAGATCAACCTTGAGGGGCTTTACCTGATCGGTCACGATTTTGTAGAACCTGCCGTTCGAGCGGTCGGTGAAGGCGCGCTGCTGGTGGCAGGGCACCTTGTCATACCAGTCGCTCACGAAAACACCGCCGTCCGGGCCATATTGCGGGGAGAGGCCCCGGAACCACGCATCTGGGCTGTCGAGGAAGTTGGTTTTCCTCACGGCCTTGTATCCGGAGCCGTGGCGGTCGAAGGTCTCGCAGCGCAGCTTGTTCATGTGTACGTCGAAGAAGAAAAAATTGTTCCTCCACTGGGCGGGGAAAGCTCCGCCCAGATAGAACATCGCGCCACAGTAGCCGGCCTTTTCATAACGGCCCCAGGCGATGTCCTTGATGTTCTCATAGACGTGGGGACTGAAGTGCGCGCCGGACTGGCGGGTGTAGTGAGCACCCTCGATGCCCTGCCACATGTGGGGGATGACGCAGGCGGCGAAGAACATCTCGCCGTGATCGTTCCAATCAACGCCCCATTGGTTGCTCACGCCCTCGCACCAGCGCTCGAAGACTTTTTTCGTGGGGTGGTAGCGCCAGACGCCGGCATTGATGGGAACGCGTTCGGCGGCGGTTGAGCCAGGACGACCGACTTTGGAGTGGGTGAAAATTCCCTGGGTGCCGTAGAGCCAGCCGTCCGGTCCCCAGGTGAAATTGTTTATGGTCTCGTGGGTGTCCTCCGCACCCCAGCCGTCGAGAATGATCTGTGGCGGTCCATCAGGCACGGCGTCGCCGTCTTTGTTAGGAATGAATAACAGAAAGGGCGGCGAGCCGATCCACACGCCGCCGAAGCCGACGGCGATGCCGCTGCTGAAAGTTGCCTTGTCCCAAAAGACCGAGCTTTTCTCGAAACTGCCATCACCATCGGCATCTTCCAACACGACGATGCGGTCTTTGGGCTTGCCGGGGGAGTCCGGGTAGTTGGTGTTTTCCAGAACCCAGAGTCTGCCACGGTCGTCTATGGTGTAGGCGATGGGCTGCACCACATCGGGCTCACTGGCGATGAGCTCCGCCCTGAAACCGGATGGAAGTTTGAAATGCGCGGCGGTGGCTGCCGCATCGAGCGCGGCGGTGGTGGCAACCGGGCGTTTGGGATCTTCCTGCGCCACGAGCAGACATGAGAGAAAGAGAAGAACCGCGAGTGAGTTTTTCATGAGGTCGAAATAATATTAGTTTGGGTTATCTTTGAAAATGGAAACAAAAAGTCGGGTCATGGAAGTGGGTGCTGAATGGCTTCACCCGAGGGTTGCGACGAAGATAGAGATATGGTGTTGAAAGTGTGATCCTTTCACACTCACCCGAACGAGCGATGCTCAACAAGGTGAAATCGATTGAATCCGTTAAGATGGATCGGGCGAGGAGCGCCTTCACCGCGGTGCAGCGCCCGAGGTCATGGTGGCAATTCCGCTCTTAGGCTCATGGTGTTGGGGGTTATCAAAAGTTTTCGCGATGGCAAATCACACGGATTTGGTTCCGCACAAGGGGCTGCAATCCAAAAATTCGCAAATATGCTCGAATGCGGCCACGGTTGATCGGGCGGATGGTCTGAAATTTGCTCAAACCCTCGCCTTGATGATGCGCAGACGGAGGAATCGGCTGGCTGAGGCCGGCGTGTTGCTGTCGGTTACTGTGACGCTGGCTCCACC
>JANODE010000035.1:0-8113 GCA_031412525.1 Akkermansiaceae bacterium
CGCGTCATCACCGAAGACCTCGGCATCAAGCTCGAAGGCGTGGAACTCAGCGATCTCGGCGAAGCCAAGCGCATCACCATCACCAAGGAAAACACCACCATCGTTGAAGGTGGCGGCACTTCCGAAGGCATCACCGGCCGCGTGAATCAAATCCGCCGCCAGATCGAAGACACCACCAGCGATTACGACCGCGAGAAGCTCCAGGAGCGTCTCGCCAAGCTCGCTGGCGGCGTCGCCGTCATCAACGTCGGTGCAGCTACCGAAACCGAGATGAAGGAAAAGAAAGCCCGCGTCGAAGACGCCCTCCACGCGACCCGTGCGGCCGTTGAAGAAGGCATCGTCGCCGGTGGTGGCACTGCCCTCATCCGCGCCCAAGCCGCCATCGGTGACCTCGGTCTCGTTGGTGACGAAGCAACCGGAGCCGGCATTGTTGCCCGCGCTGTGGAATCGCCACTTCGCCAGCTCGTCGCCAACGCCGGCCGCGAGGCAGCGCTCATCGTCGAGCAAGTCAAAAAAGGCAAAGGCGGCGAAGGCTACAACGTCGCGACCGACAAGTTCGAAGACCTCATCGCTTCCGGTGTTGTCGATCCAACCAAGGTCACCCGCACCGCGCTCCAAAACGCAGCGTCCATCTCCGGACTCCTGCTCACCACCGAGTGCCTCATCACCGACCTTCCTGCCAAGGAAGCAGCCGGTGGCGGCGGCGGTGGCCACGACCACGGCATGGGCGGAATGGGCGGCATGATGTAAATCGTGCGCCGACGCTCACAGAGCGCCGCTACAACTAACAAAAAGCCGGGCAGGGAAACCTGTCCGGCTTCTTCGTTTTCTCGGACCGCGAATCCAGTGTCTGCGCTAGCAGACTTTCAAAAGAGCGGCGGAGCCCCGACCAGCTGGCCCCCAGGCAAATTCACTTCGCCATCAGCTACCGTTAAGGCACTTCCCGCATCTCCAACAAAGCCCGTTTTGCTGCTGCTGACATAAAGCGGACTTTCTCGATTTTCATTCCCTCAGATGTCTCGCTCTTTTGTTCGTAGTATGCCTCGCTGGCCAGGATCTTCCGCAGAAATTTGGAGCGATCTCTCATCCCGATCTGCAGGATTCGGACCATCCTGTCGCGTTCGTAATAATCGTTGATCATCGCTGGGCCGTCCAACCCCCTGGAAACCGTCTTAACCATATAAGGCTCCAGCGCCAGCCAAAGTCCCGGCTCCAAATAGATATCGGTCTTTTTACCACAGCCTTCGTAGATCGCATCGATCGCTTTTCCGGGATTTTCCTTGGCGCATTCTATCAGGAAATCGTTGATCGGACCGTATCTCTGCGCCAGCGTTTCCCGGTTGGCCAAGACTGCGGCCACGGCGAACTTCCCGTTCTCATCCAGTTCACGCGCGGTCTTTGTGACGCTAACAACCAAGCCGCGTTGAAGGAGCAGTTTCACACAACGGGCTTGGAAAGTCCGCTGGTCCGACTTCATTCCATCCCACAGAAAATCGTCGCGGATGAACTCGTTCACAAAGCGCTCGTTGTCCAGAATCAGGCACATGCCTTCAAGTTCAGGAGCCTTTGCTTCACAAAATCGCTTTTCCAACAGGATGAAAATCCGCTCCCATGGAAGACTATCAGGAGTATCGGCCTCGCGACCCAGCCAACCCAAAGCCGTCCAGACGATCTCGGGGTGCGCCGCAGGAGATCCGAATTCAGTTTGATCAGCACCTTCGGTTAGCAAATCAAGGCAGCGTCCCGCGAACTCGGCAGCATTTTTCGCCGCATCCGGCATCCGGTCCTTCAATGCGACAATTCGCTCTCGGGCGGCCTCACGCCATTCGGACGGAAAGTTTTCTGATTTTGCCAAAAGTTGCTCGCACCACAATTTCGCCGCCCGGGATTCGCGGAAGTTGAGCAATAGTTCGATGCGAGCCAAGCTCTTCCCGATTTGTGGTCTTTCCGGCGTGCCGGGTTGCGCAGGTTCGTCGTAATCGCGGTCTGCAGTCAAACTCCAGGGTGGCAATTCCCAACTGATTTGACCGTCGGCTTGCGCAAGATCCCGCTCCGACGAATCCCAGAAGCCGGGACCAGTGTTGGAGATCCAACTCGAATGGCCGGGAAACTGATAGCGGATTGTTCCGGGATGCTCGCCCTCCGGATGATAGGCCGCTTCGAAACTAACAAACATTCCGGGATGAATCGACAACTCACCGATGCTGTCCGCACACATTACAAAGCTGCCGTTGGGTTGAACCCTCTCCCAGTTGCCATCGCCAAGGTCCCTGTATGCCTTGAATTCAGGTGAACCATGCACCAAAACGATCTTGGCTGGTGTCCCGGTCCGGTTGACGAGAAAAATCCGGATCCATCCGTCCTTCACGTTGTCGAAATCCGCGTGGCAGTTGAGTTCTCCCGACTTGGCGGGAATTCCTTCGGGTAAATTCAGATTGGGTCGCGGACCATTCAGATTGCGGCAACTATCATACATTCCCTCTTTCTCTTCACGGACCGGGTCTTGCGCCTGAAGCAGAATCGGGTGAAGACCGCCAATCAACGCAACCGCAAGCAAAGCAACGCCAAGTTGATGTTTCATGAATAGGATCAAACTCTGGGTGGCATCTGTTCGGCGGTCAAGTGGACTCGAAGATCACCGAAGAGCTGACATCAAGCTTGAAGCTGTCGAAGTCACTAACCTCACTGAAAACCTGCCCGGCTTTTTCGCAGCATTTACAAATCCGGCATGTGGACACATTATGTCCACATGAGAACCGTGTCCGTCCGCGACCTCCGAAACAACTTTTCCAAAGTCGAAGCCTGGCTCGGCGAGGGCGAGGAAATCCGCATCGAGAAACGGGGAAAGCCCATCGGATTTCTTTCCGCTCAGCCCCGCTCCGACAGGTTTCCGTTTCGCAAGGTGGATTGGGCAGCGAGACGGCAGGCAATCTGGGGAGATCGCACTTTCTCCGAGGAGGAAGTGCGTGCCATGCGCGAGGCCGAACTCGAAGGAGAGGAGGGATGAAAAACTATCCTGACACCTCCTACCTTTGTGCTACTTACCGAAACCAAGACAACACCGCTCGTGCCGACGCATTCGATGCGGATTTAGAGGAGCCATTGCCAGTTTCCAGCTTCCTGCTGCTCGAATTCCGCCAATCCGTTCGTTTCCATGCCCGTCTCTTTGAGAAGGACCAAAGCAAGGGATTTCCCAAAATGGAAGGCACTGCCATGCTGCGGGCTCTGCAATCCGACCTGGCCGACAGCATCCTGGAAATCGTCTCCCCGGACTGGGCTGACGTCCATCGGATCGCCGAGGAGCTGAGCGCGAAACACAAGGAATCGGGTGGCCATCGACTGGTGGACATCCTGCACGTCGCCACCGCCGTCACTTCGGAGCAGATCAATTCCTAACATTTGACGCCAACCAGAAAAAACTGGCCGAGGTGGAAGGGATGATGGTTCCCGTCTGACGGACCTCAAAATCCCTTCACCGGATCGACGAGATTTTTCAGCGGCACTCCCTGAGCGAAACGTGCTAGATTTTCCAAGATCAGCGCGTTTTGACGTCCGGTGCGGGCATCCGATACGCCAGCGACATGCGGAGTGATGATCACATTCGACATGCTCCAGAGCGGGCTGTCTTTCGGAAGCGGTTCGGGATCGACGACATCGAGCCCGGCACCTGCTAGATAACCCTCCTGAAGGGTTTTTACCAACGCGGCAGTACTAACGATTTTCCCGCGGGACACGTTGATGAAATAGGAGCCTTGTTTCATTTTCGCGAACTCATCGGAACCGATCATGTTCTCCGTGGCCGGCGTGAGGGGCAGGCAGTTCACGACCACGTCGGCAGCGGGAAGCATGGCCTGGAGTTCGTCGGGCTTGCCGGTTTTGTCGAGCGTGACGGTTAGAGGGATGTCATTGAGGTCGATGGCGTGCACGGTCATGCCGAACGCCTTGGCACGCTCGGCGACCTGCGTGCCGATGCCGCCATAGCCGAGAACCAGCATCGTCCGGCCGCGCAGCTCGATGAGGGGCATCACGGGCTTGCCGCTTTTCGCCCAATTGCCCTCGGTCTGCGATTTCTGATAGGAACCGATATTGCGGGTAAGATGGAGCAGGAGGGCGAAGGCATGGTCCGCGATCTCGGGGCCCTGATAGATCTTCAGGCTGGTCATGCTCACCCTTCCGTCGGCGAAACCGGGTAAATCGCGATAGTTCTCGATGCCGGCGCTGAAGATGTGGACCCAGCGGAGTTTGACTCCCGCGTTCATGAGCGCCTCGTCCGGTCCGCCGATGTAGGCCTCGGCAGTTGGGATCTTTTCAAGCGCATCCGCGGGATTTTGATAGAAAACGGGACGGAGCGAAGGATTGGCCGCGGCGACGGCGGTTGCGCTATCCTTCATCGACGCGGGAAGCAGGACGACCTGCGCCTGGCAGATGGTGATGGTGGTCAGGAACAGGAAGAGGGGTCTCATGGCTTCTTGAAGCAGGAATGAGGATTCGAGGCGAGATGCAATTCAGATCGGGTGGGGATCTCAGACTCAGCGTTCGCCCCCCACGCCTTCGCGTAGTCTCCGCTAAAAAACTTCCCAAAACCCACCTTAGCCGCTACACAATCGCCCGATTCGAGTCCGGATGGTGCATCCAGCGTGATGAATTTCCCGCAGGCCGCCGCTTCCGGGCACGGAAAATGCAAAGCTTCGCCCCCCAATGCTTTTCACCAGCCTCCCCTTTGTCATCCTGGTCTTGGTCGCCTTTGCGATCTACTACCTGCCGCCCCTGCGCCGCTGGCAGATCCCGGTGCTGACGGCGGCAAGTTTCCTATTTTATTCGTGGGAGGATCCGATTCTCGTTTTTCTCTTGATCGCATCGATCATGATCAACGTGGTCACCAGTTACAAGATCGCCACAGGGAAAGTCTCCTCACAGAAATTTTGGGCGATCATGGGCGTCGGGCTGAACCTCGGCCTGCTTCTTCTTTTCAAATACGGCCCACTCGTCGCGAAGACGCTTTTTGGCGGCGACAACGGATCGATAGGTCATTTCCTTGTAACCATCCCGCTGCCCATCGGCATTTCGTTTTTCACCTTCCAAGGCATCAGCTTGGTGGTCGAGGTCTTCCGATCGAAGCAACCTAACGACCCCTTCGGCTATCCGGAAATGGTTCCGCATTCGTTCAAGGAGCACTTGAAAAACACGATGCTTTTCAAGTCGTTTTTCCCCAGTCTCGTTGCCGGTCCCATCATCAAGGCCCATGAATTCTATCCGCAGATCGTGCCGAAGGAAATCGCCGGGATCAACTGGCAGATCGTCTTCCGTTCATTGGTGGTGGGCTATTTCCTGAAAATGGTCATCGCGGACAATCTCAAGGACTCCACGTTCTGGATCGAGTATCCGTATTTCCTCAACGAATCGCCGCTTACGCTCGTTTCCCTGCTGTTCGGCTACTCGATGCAGATCTTCGCCGATTTTGCGGGTTACTCGCTCATCGCCATCGGCCTGGCCGCGGCGTTCGGCTACGTGCTGCCGCAGAATTTCAATTACCCGTACATCTCCCGCTCGTTCACCGAGTTCTGGCAGCGCTGGCACATCTCGCTTTCCACCTGGCTGCGCGAGTATCTTTACATTCCGTTAGGTGGAAACCGCAAGGGCAACGTCCGCACTTATTTGAATCTTTTCATCGTCATGTTCCTGGGCGGCCTTTGGCATGGCGCGGCATGGAGTTACGCGGTCTGGGGGAGTTTCCACGGACTCGCGCTTGCTTTGGAACGCTTCGGGAAAAACTGGATCCGCCTGCCGAAACACTGGCTCGTCGGAGTCGTCCAGGCGTTGTTGGTTTTTTCGTTCGTCACCCTCGCCTGGCTGCTTTTCAAACTGCCGAAATTCGAGCATGTGCTCGCCTATCTGGGCGCGATGGTCAACAGCCAGGCCGAAACGAAATACTGGCTCGTCGGCCATGTCATCACCTACTCAGTCCCGGTGATTGGTTATTACGCCTGGTATCTGTTAAAACAGCGCAAGCCAGGCATCGACCGCTTTGAGTTCGCCATTTTTGCGGTGCTGCTGACAGCCATCATCCTCGACAGCGGCACGACCGGAGCCTTCATCTACTTCCAGTTCTAACAAGGATCCGACGCATGATCAAAAAATCACTCATCACCGCGCTGGTCCTCCTGCTGATCTATCATTTCGCGCTGCCGCATGTTTCACGCGACTACTATTGGATTCCCGGTCAGCAACGGGCAAACTACCTGCGCGCCCAGAAGTTCGTGCATGACACGCCCCCCGACGCCAACGTCGTCGTCGGCTCTTCCATGGCCAACACGCTCAGCGACGAACTGCTCGCCGGGAAATACGAAAAACTCACCTTTCCCGCCGGCGGTTCGCTCACCGGTTTGGAAATCATTGCCGGCACTAACAAGACTCCGAAAGTTCTCTGGATTGAAACCAACACGATCCTGCGCGGCGCCGACCAAAGCATGCTCGACGACGTGCTCAGCCCCTGGCGGCGGAAACTCCGTGACACCTCGCCCGTCTTCAAGGAAGAAGGCCGACCGTCAAATTTCCAGGTCGGCTTCCTAAATGACCTCGTCGGCAAAGCCTGCCGCGCCTATGGCAAAATCACCGGTGCTCCAAAAAAACCGAAAGCCGTCGAGCACAAGATCGATCCGGAGGTTTTCGCCGACATCATGAAGGTGAATCGCGAACACCTCGACCGCGCTCCGTCGGACACCGCCCTCACTGAAAAAGTGAACCGGCTGGGAGAACTCATCGACCATTTCACGCGTGCCGGCACAAGATGCATCCTGTTTGAAATGCCCATCGAGACCTCCTTGATGGACCTCGCCGAACCGATGGCCGTTAGAAAAGCCATGGAAAAACGTTTCCCGCCGGACAAATACCACTGGTTCAAATTTGATTACGACCACGCCTGGCAAACCACCGACGGCGTCCATCTCGTGAAATCCGAAACCGACCGGATCACGGAGAAAATGCTCCTTGATGCGGAAAGCATCAAATAGAGCCATAAGAAACTTTCATCCGCCGGACGCACAAGTTTCTGGCGCATCGTCTTTTCAAGGCTAGTAAGAGTGCTGAAACTCCTCGCTGGCATGAAACTTCTCATCATTCTCACCGTCTGCCTGTGCGCCGTTCTACCTGCGTCGGCAGACTTCGCCCGGCTCGTGGCGAAGGGTGACGTCCATGACGCAAAAGAGGAAACGGAACTCGCGCTGCAGTCTTACCTCCCCGCGGAAAAACTGGATCCCAACAACGCGGACCTGCTCGTGAAAATCTCCCGCCAGTACGCGCTCCGGATGCGGGACCTGCCGAAGGAAGCTGACAAGATCAAATCCGTCCGCACCGCACTTTCCTATGCCGAGCGGGCCGTGGTTCTTGCGCCTAACGAATGCGACACCCATCTCAGCGTCGCCGTCTGTCTTGGCAAGCTGACACCTTTTCTCGGCGGCAAGGAGAGCATCGAGGCCTCGAAAAAAATCAAACTCTCCGCCGATCGCGCGGTGAAGCTCGATCCAAAAAGCGACTACGCCTGGCACCTCCTCGGGCGCTGGCACCAGTCGCTCGCCAACATTGGTGGCACTACCCGCGCATTGGCGAAACTCATCTACGGCGAGATCCCCGCCGCCTCGAATGCCGAGGCGGTCGCCTGTTTTAAAAAAGCCATCGCCCTTAATCCGAAGCGCCTCATCCACATCGTCGAACTCGGCCGCACCTACGCCATGATGGGCCAAACCGAAGAAGCGCGGAAGATCATCAAGCAGGGACTCGCCATGCCAAATCGTGAAAAGGACGATCCCGAAACCAAACAACGCGGGCAGAAGACGCTCGATGATATTTCCTAACAGCTTCGCGGTTTTTGAAGGCGGAAATTGAAAACGTTTCCGACATGGCCATGTATAGCCTTCACCATGCCCTCAAGAATCCACGTGAACGGCCGCGAGATGACGGTCGATGCTGACCCCGGGCAACCGCTTCTGGGCGTTCTGCGCGATGATCTCGATCTCACCGGCTGCAAGTATGGCTGCGGCGAAGGCCAATGCGGGGCCTGCACCGTGCTCATCGACGGCAAGGCGGTGCGTTCCTGCCGCGAGACGCTCGGCGGAGT
>JANODE010000036.1:0-6469 GCA_031412525.1 Akkermansiaceae bacterium
GCGGGTGGCGGCAGTGGCTCACTCGTTCTGGCCGCAGCGAACCTTTACACTGGCCCTACGACCGTCAATCAAGGCACCCTGGCGATCGGCAGCGGTGGCAGCACCCAAGCGTCTTCTGCAGTTACGGTGGTGACCGGCGGCACCTTGAACGTGAACACCGGCGGCACAGTCAATGGTAGCGTCACCGCTCAGGTTTCCACAGGGCAAACGACTGCCAATGTGATCAACAGCGGCACCATCGTCGGCGCACTCACCACCAGCGCCGGCACAGGCCCGGCTAGCCCGAATGCAAACGCCACTGCCATCGTCTCCACTGGGCACGCCCAATTGAATGCGGATTCCACCACGGGCAGCATCACCAACAACGGCCAGTTGACGTTTTCCGGCACGGCTCCGATCACGCCGATCGGCACCATCAGTGGTTCCGGCGGCTTGGGCGGATTCAACGATGCGAACACCGGCACCAAGACGCTCACCCTCGCCGCGGGTAGCGCATTCTCCTACTTCCGCAATAGCAACGCGACAGGCATCGCCACCTCGGTCCTGCAAGTAGCCGGTGGTGGCACCACCTCCTTCCAATGGTTTGGATACAACAACACGGTCGTCGGAACGGCTGACGTAACCTTCAACGGTGGCATCTTCAATATTGGCAGGATCGGCCAGAACAACTCCGGAGCCACCACGATCGGGAACTTCACGGTTACCAATGGCTCGGCTCTCAACATCGCGACCGGCGGCCACGATCACGGCACTTGGAACATCACCAACGGCACCATGGCATTCACGGGAAATATCTCGCAGCTCAATGGAACCAGCGTGGCCGCATCGGCTTTGCAGTTCACGGTGAATAACAATGGCGGTGGTTCCGGTAGCACCCTGTCTGGGACGGGCTCTCTAACGCTTGGTCACGGCGGCGGCGCGGGATCGGTTCAGAACAATTTCCTAACCATCGGCAATGGCGGCACCGCTTCATTCCCTGTCGGTCTGCTTACCGTCGGGTCAACACAGGCGGCCACCTCGGAAACCAATACCGTCAACCTGAATGGTGGCAAGCTGCTGGTCGGTGGTGCCACGGGGATTGCGGCTTCAGCCGGAGTTGGCCAAGTCAAAACCTTCAACTGGAGCAGCGGACGGCTCGCAGCACTGCAGGTCACCCCGAGTGCCAATTTCACCAATCCTGCTGGTGGTGGCATCACAACCACTGGCTTGGTCAATAGCGGTGGTGTTCTCGCTCCAGGTGATGTCGGCACTGCGGGCCGTACCACCATCACCGGCGACTACACCCAGCAGGTTGGGGGTACCCTCGCGATTGACATTGCCGGTACCAATCAGACCGGAGCGTTCCAGAATGTTTTGACTCCATCTTATGACAACGTGCTGCTGAACAGTGCCACCACCGCGAACCTCTCGCTCAACGGCAATCTTCAGGTCTCGCTGGTGGGATTCACTCCGGCAAACGGAGACACCTATACCATCATCCGTTCGGCACCGACGGCCCTCGCGGTCAGCGGAGCGTTTGCCAATGTCGCATTCGGTGCCCGCATCACCACCCAGGGCGGAGAGGGAACTTTCCTCGTGAGCAACACGGGCACTTCGGTGACGCTCAGCGACTACCAGGCTAACGCGGCAAACGACTTTGCCGCATGGATCGGCCCCTTCGCTGTGAGCGATCCTTCCTTCGGCGGCGATCCGGACAACGACGGACTCGACAATGGAGTCGAAAACATCCTCGGCTCGAATCCGTCGGTCTACAGTAACGGACTCACCCAAATCTCCGCCACCGCAGGTTCGTTCAAGTTCCGGCACAGCCAGAGCAACACCATCGCCTCCGACGTGACTAAGACCTATCAGTGGTCTCCCGATCTGGTCAACTGGGCCGCCAGCGGCGCGAGCATCGGCGGCAACACCGCAACCATCGCGGAAACCACCATCACCGATGTCGTCGCTCCAGGCAATGATTTGATCGAAGTCACCGTCACTGTCACCCCCAATACAATCACCAAAGTCTTCGGTCGTCTCGTCTCCACCAAGACACCATAAAGCACGGCTACAGACGGATTGGAATTTTCGGAGATAATGGGTTTTCTCCGGAAGGAAATACAAGGGTCGCCGACTGGAGAATCGGCGGCCTTTGTTTTTGCCCGATGAAACATGTGATCCCACTTTTCATTGCCGGTCCCGGACGGGGTCATGCAAATCAAGCCCGCAACGGCGCTGCAAAGGCCGCAGATGAATCGAAGATGAATGCTCAAACAGTATTTTCCGTGCGTGCGCGTCACGGCGTCCGGTTCCTGCTATTACGCGCGGCTCTCATCATGCAGTCCGTTCCGCTGGCTGCGCAAGGTGCCGATTTTTACTTCGATGTGAATGGAGCCACCCCCGGCAGTGGTGTTGCTAACGGAGGATCCTACGCTTGGTCCGGTGCCTTCTGGTCCAGCGCCACAGACGGCACCGCCGCCACCGGCACACTTCCGACGCGCAACACGTCCTACTTCTCCGCCGGCGTGGATGGTGCGGTCAGCTTCACCGTCACCGGGGCGACCAGTGAGACTGGCAGCGTCGTCGTCCAGGAGGGAAACGTCACGCTCCAGAGCCTCACTCGCATTTTCAACAATGGCTCGGTCCTTCGCACGCTAGCGGGCACCAGTCTCACCATCCAGAACTCGCCGGATTTCTATAACAACGGGGTCACCTTTGACACCGCCGCCGACACGACGATTACGATTGCTGGGACCAGTAGTGGCAGTCGCAAAGCACTCCTCACAAAAACCGGTCCGGGGCGGGTGATCTTTCAGGGCGTCAACTCCGGCGGCGTCGGCGGCACGCTCACGATCCATAACGGCGAATACCGCATCCAGAACAGCGCGTCCGTCGCCGACGGCGCTTCGGTGGTCAACTCCGGCGGCACACTCTCGCTCGCCAACAACATCGCTCCCACCCGTGCGCTTACACTCAATGGCGCCGGCTACAACTCGGCTGGCGCGCTCCGCAGCGTTTCCGGCAGCAACTCTTGGAACGGTCTGCTCACCCTGGGTTCCGCGACCCGCATCCACGCCGACTCCGGCGCTTCCCTTACCCTGAACCCCGCCGCTGGAAATTCGGTCACCGGCGCTTTTCCACTGACCCTTGGAGGCGCGGGCACGATCACCGTGTCCAAGCCCATTGCCGCCGTGGCGTCCCTCACCAAAGACGGCGCGGGCGTCGCTATTCTGGCTGCCCCCAATCCCTTCACCGGACCGACCACCGTATCCGTTGGGACCCTGCGTTTCACCGAAGCCTCCGGCGTGTTCGCGACCGTCGGTGGCTCGCTTGCCGTGAATGCCACCGTCGAGGTGGTCAGCGCCGCCACTCAAACATGGTCCACCCCGATTTCCGGCGGCACGGCGGGCCGTTGGGTGAAGCAGGGTGGGGGACGCCTCACGCTCTCCGGCAGCCACTCGTTCGCAGGCACGGTCGCAATCCAGTCCGGCACTCTAGCAGTTGCCACCGGCACATCTGTTTCGTCCGTTGCCCGTTTCGATGTCTCCGCCAATTCCACCTTCGATGTCTCCGCCATCCCGGGCTTCGCGCTCGTCTCCGGCCAAACGCTTTCCGGCGTCGGAAATGTCACTGGACCCCTGGCCACGCAGGCGGGCTCCATTCTTGATCTTACTCCGGGAACACCGCTCACCGTCACGGGTGCGCTGGCGATCGCTCCGGGCACCGAAGTGCGCGTGCCCGCCGCCCTCGCCAATGGCACGTATCCGCTCATTCGCACCACCGGCGGCACACTCACGACCGTGCCCTCCGCGCTCTCCTTGGTCGGCTTCGTTTCCCCGACCCAGGTCGCCTCGCTTGAGCTCAACGGCGCGGCCACCGAGCTTTCCCTTGTTGTTGCGACCAGCCCCTATTCCAGCCGCGCGTTAACTTGGATGGGCGATGGTTCGGAAAATTTCTGGGACAACGCGACTTCCAGCACTTGGCGAACTAATGGCACGCCCGTCGTCTTTACGACCTCCGACACGCTGACCTTCGAGCAAACCGGATCTGCCAACCCGACGGTCAACCTCACTGGGACCCTTGTGCCGGGCTCCGTGACTGTCGCATCTAACACCGACTACACGTTCATCGGCGCAGGTGCCATCGCCGGACCCACGACGCTGACCAAAACCGGCAGCGGCACGCTCGTTCTCACCGGCGCGCACACCTTCACGGGCGGCACCTCGCTCAGCGGCGGCACCCTCGAAGTCCGCACCACCGGCGCACTCGGCACCGGTCCTCTAACCAGCACCGCAACCTTGGCACTCGCTCCTCCTACGTCGCTCACCTTCGGAAATACCGTGTCCGGCCCCGGTGCGCTGGTCGTCTCCGGGGGGAATGCGATCGTCTCAGGTAACAACACCGCCTTCACCGGCCCCGCCACGGTTTCCTCCGGCACTCTGACACTCGGCCATGTCTCCGCGCTTGGCACCGCAGACGGCACGACCACGGTTTCCTCCGGTGCGACGCTCGACCTGGCAGGTCTCGCCGTGGGCGCGGAACCCGTCGTGCTCGCGGGTGGCACTCTTACTAACACTTTCGCGACGGTTGCCTCGCTCGCCGGCCCCATCACCGTGTCCTCGGCGTCGACCTTGGCCACGGCCAGCGAACTCACACTCTCCGGTGGTCTGAGTGGCAATTCCGCGCTTGAGATTTCTAGCGGCGTGCTGCGTATCAACGGAAATTCCGCGACTAACACCGGATGGGTCACTGTCGCCAACGGTGCCACACTCGCCGGCTCCGGTTCCCTCGGTGGCGGTCTAACAGTCGCAGGCACGCTCGCGCCGTCCATTGGAGTTGCGGGTGTGGCCACTCTCACCGTGCAGGGAAATACCACCCTTCAATCAGGCTCAATAACCCGCCTGCGCATCCAGAAAGCCAGCGGTGTGGCATCCTCCGACCGCCTCGTCGTTGGTGGCAATCTCACCTTGGGCGGCACCTTGTCCGTGACGATTTCCGGCCAAGCGCTCGCCGCCGGTGACACTTTTACGCTTTTCTCCGCGGACTCCTTCGCTGGAAATTTTTCGGAGGTCCAGCTGCCTTACCTCTACGGCGATCTTCAATGGGACCGCTCCACCGTGGCAACCGACGGTGTCGTGCGCGTCATCGCTTTGCCCGCAGTCTCCACCCAGGCCCAGCGGCGCGAGTGGTTGCTCACCCGCCTTGCCGACGATCCGGGCGGTGTAGACGGTTTCACGGCTGCCGGTGGATTTTTCGCACGCGGTGATATCGATGCCGGCCGCACCTACGCGCTCAGCCGCTCCCGCAGCCTGCTTTCGAACCATCGGAGTGGCGCGGTGCAGGTCGATCTTTTCTATATCTGGCCCGCCATGGATCTCGCCATCCGCTACGGCCCATTCCTCGACGCCGAAACCCACGCCAACATCAGCGAGGTCGTCCTCACCTTCAATCAATACAAGGACACCACGACTTCTAACTTGAAGACCTTGTCCTGGGTCACCCGCTTTCTCGGCGGCCAGCTTTATGGTGAGGCCGCCTTCGATGCGGCGGTGGATGGCAACGGCGTTCCCGTCACTAACGACTGGCGCGCCTCCGATCCGGACGCCCGCTCCACCCTCCTCAGCCACCTCGATACCGTCGTCTCCTCCGGTTTCGGGGAAATCGCCTCGCGCCCCTATTTTTGGAAAAACCTTCTGCCCATCCTGAGCCTCGGCCAGCTCGCGCAGGATCCCGTAGTGCGCCAACGCGCCGCCATCGCCTACGAGGCCGGTCTGGCCCAAAACGCTGGCTATTGGCTGCGCGGCCACCTTGCCATGCCCACTTCGCGCAGCTACCCCGACATGCTGGAACAACACCCTTCCAGCGGCGCTTCGATGGGGATGTTCTGGTATCACTTCGGCGGCGAACTACCCGCCCTCGACAGCGAATCCGCGCTGATGACCGCCGTCATGAACCCCTCGGTCTCGCCCTTGCTCGAACTCGCCGCCTCCGACCGCGATACGCCCTTTTTCTCCCGCAGCCGCAGCGGTGGAAATTTCCTCCAGTCCTACGTCGAGAGAGACTACGCCCTCTTCGCCGACGGCCCGGTCGGCCCCAATAGCGGACAAGTTTACGCCAACGGCGTCGTCTGGACCGACTCCGACCGCTCCCGCTACAGCCACCTCTGGGTCGCGAAGCCCATCCACGACGATCCTTCCTCGATCAATATTTCCAACACCCACGGCAAGGAATCGCGCCAGTTCAGCGAAACCATCGCCAGCGATGCCTTGCTCTACAGCTTCGACATCGCTCCCCCCGCCGACCTCACCATCACGCCCACGCCTACGCCCTACGGCATGGGCTACGTGCCCGGCGGCTACCGCGCCGTGGTCAACGATGCCGCCGCCACCGGCCAGATTTTTCTCCACTACGGCAGCGTGCTCATCGCCATCCGCTCCGAGCTGCCCTTCGGCTGGAATCCCGCCTCCGGCATCACTTATCCCTCCGGCAC
>JANODE010000037.1:0-10504 GCA_031412525.1 Akkermansiaceae bacterium
ACTTGCGGCCCCACCGTCACGAACCGCGAGCCATCAAAAAGCGGCCGAAAAACTTCAGCTATCTCACCGCAGCCAGGTCAATTTTCAAAGAAATCCCGCATCGTGGAAAACTCCGAAACTTCGCTTAAGTCAGTGCCATTCTCGCCTGACCCCTTATTTTTATTTTACCACTTGTTCTCGCGCCTCTCCTCGTGGAATATACGAAATACTGCGATGTATTCACCGGTCAAAGACGGAATTGATCGATCGGCCAAGCTCGTGCGATTCGCGCAGGCGAAACCGCCGGAGTCTCTTAACGATCTCGTGCATTGGTACTGGGAACTCAAGACGGAGGGGACCCTTTCGGAGGATTTTTACTATCATGTCGTTCCCGACGCGTGCGTGAACATCCTCCTCGATCAAACCAGTTTGGATGTTGTCGCGATGACCGTCGCCCCTCAATCAGCCCTAGTGCTCAATTTGGGGAAGGCCTTCCATTACGTGGGAGTTCAGCTCTTACCGGGCGTGTGGCGGGGCGCACCGAGTGAGCTGTGTTGCGAAATGGTTGATCAGCCCTACACCGGAACGCTCCCGTTGGTGGCCGCCAATCGGAGGCTCGCTTCGTTGTCTTTCGAGCGAAAACAGGCGGTTTTGACGGCTTTAGTCGAGGAACTGATCGAGGGTGGCTATATTGCAAAAAACCCGGTAACGGCCACCATTCTAAGGAACGTTTTCGAGATCCAGAAAGTCTCCGACATGGCGAGGCTCACCGGGATGTCAACGCGTCAATTGCAGCGCAACCTTAGGGAGATGACGGGGCTCACCCCGCATGATTTTTTAAAGATTTTGCGGGTGCAGTATTCCTTTGGCGGCGACTTTCTTACGCACTATGCCGACCAAGCCCACTATATCCATTCTTTCCGAAGGACGACGGGGCACACTCCGATGAAATATAGAAAACGTTTCGATGTCTGATTTCTACAATACACATCCCATGGCCTTGGCTAGCGTGGGGTGATGACACCTACAAATGCAGTTGGTTGGTTTGATGTTTACGTGACGGATCTCGAACGCGCCTGCGCGTTTTACGAAACCGTCCTTGGGCACACGCTCCAAACGATCGAAGATCCTACAAGCGAGACGCAGATGATGGCGTTCCCGGCAGAGATGTCCGCCTACGGCGCGTCTGGAGCCCTCGTGAAATCTCTTCACAGTCGTCCGGGGCCTGGAGGCACTCTGGTGTATTTCAGCGTGAACGACTGTTCGACGAATCAGGCCCGGGTGGCGGCCGCGGGCGGGAAGGTGATTCGTCCAAAGTTCTCGATTGGAGACTTCGGATGGGTGGCACTCTGTGAAGATACGGAGGGAAATCTCTTTGGCTTAAGTTCAAGGCAGTAGGCACCGCCTCGCCCGCTCCCCTGCGCTTAACCGCGGCAGTTCGTCGAAGATTTCCTCGTCCCATGGCCGGTTCCATTGATACCACGCGACTCGATGAGCGGATCGCGGGCGTTGCCGCTGAGATTCGGAGCTGCCTGGCGGGGAAAGTCGCGATCAGCGTTCGATCAGACGCTCTGCGGATGCGCAGCTACGGCTACGACTTTTTCTTCGGCGATATGTCGACTCGGGAGTGCCCGATCTTTCGGGGCGCGCGTTACCCTGGCGAGTGGCGCGCGACCGACCGCTCGATGTGGAACCATTGCTTCCGGCCAGAACCCTGGTTCAGCCCCCAGTCATTCCTGGAGCGCTACGACCTGCCAAACGCAGACGCGAACGAATGGGCGGCGGATTTCGAGTATCGGTGGATGGCCAATCTCCCGCTGGTCTTTGGCGATCAGATGTTCGGAAAGATGACGGTCTTCACGTCCCGCACGCTTCCAGCCGGCTGGTGGGGAGAGCCGACTTTGCGGAAGCACCTCGCGGAGTTTACCCCGCTCTGGATCGCGCGGCAGTTCCTGCGCGATGTCGAAATTCAAGCGACCGAAACGCTGTCGCCCACCTGCGCCCACGAGGCGATGCGACGCGTACATTGGTCTGGCGCGCTCGGTTCGCCAGTGCTCGGGTCCGTTTTGGCCGGACCGGAAGTCGCGGCGCTGCGGGACCTCGGGGGGCGGGCCGGGTGGGAGGCCGGCGGGCGCGCCGTTCGCATCGTCTTTGGGCTGGGCGATTCCTCCACCCACCGCGGACTTGCGGCCATCTTGCAGGACACGGGATGGCCCACGGGCATTTCGGGCGATCCCGTCGCTTTCGCGAACACCTTGGTTGATGCCTTGGTGAGCGAAGCGTGGTGGCAGCCCGACGTGGTGATCGTCGATGTACGCACGGCCCTCGGACTCGAGTATTTGCACTCGCGCCTGAATCGCGGTTTGCCCGCCACGCCGGTCGCGTTAGTTCACGCCCCGAGCGAGAGACTCGTCGCGCAGATCGGCGAATTTGGCGTTTCGGCCTGCCTGGACATCGCGCACGCGCACTCCGAGCTTGCCGCTGCCATCGCCGCCGCCATCCAGGGTCGGGCTTTCTCCGGGTCCGGCGTGCGCGATCTGGTCGGGCTGGCGACGCGACGCGAAAAACTCACCCTGCGTGAACTCGAGGCGCTCCGGACCGCCGCGGCCGGGGGAAGCAGCGGAGAGATCGCGGCGCGTCTCGCCATCTCGGAGCGCACGGCAAATTTCCACCTCCAAAATGCCTACCGGAAACTGGGTGCCCCCTCGCGGGTCGGCGCGATCCAGATCGCAAGACACGCCGGCTTGATCTAAGCAAGGCCGAAGGCTCGACCTGTCAGCATTGACAGGTCGTCGCAACCCGGTGCTGGCGCAGCGCATGCTCCACGGGTGAGACCTTCGGTAGTGACGCCGAGGTGAATAACACCCCAACAATGCATAAAATAAAACTACTGCTCATCGGTGGTGCCGTTGGCCTGCTCGGCTCGTCCGTCGCCATTGGTCAAACCAAGACATTCACTCTTCAGGAAGCGACCATCGACCAAATCCAGGAGGCGATGGCCGACGGCGCGCTCACCAGCGTGGAACTCACGTCCATGTATCTGAATCGGATCGCGATCTACAGCACGTCCGGCGTCAAGTTGAACGCCGTGCCCGTGATCAACCCCAAGGTCTTCACGGAAGCGAGCGCCGCGGACGCCCTCCGGGCGCAGGGCACCGGGCTCGGCCCGCTGCACGGCATCCCGGCCACATATAAAGATACCTACCACGTTAAAGGACTGCCGACTTCGAACGGCATTATCGCGTGGAAGAATCTGATTGCCCTTGAAGACGCTTCGACCGTCGGCTGGCTCAAGGACGCCGGCGTCATCACGTTGGGCAAGAACAACATGGACACGTTCTCCTATGCCGCTTCCGGTAACTCCGACCTCTTCGGCGACACCATCAGTCCCTACGAATTCCTCGGAACGAAAACGAGCGGCAGCTCCGGGGGAAGCGCCGTCGCCGTGTCGGCCAACCTCTGCGCGTTTTCGATGGGCGGCGATTCCGTTGGCTCGATCCGCATTCCGGCCCAGCGCAACGGCGTCTGCGGCATCCGCCCAACGCTCGGACTCGTCTCCGGCGACGGCACGCCGCTGGCCGAAAACATATCGGTGCTCGGCCCGCTTACCCGCACTGTGCGCGATATGGCCTACGTCATGGACGTCATCGTCGCCGACGATCCCAACAACCCACTCAATTTTTCGCTCCCGCCCTTTAGCGAACGCCGACCTGCCAGCTACCTCACGAATCTTGGTCAGCCGCTAGCCGGAAAAAAATTCGGCCTCCCAAAACGCACCCTCGGCCTGCCGAGCAACAGCAACGACCCCCTGCCGCCCGGGCCGGATTATCTGGCAAGCTTCAACAAGGCACGGGCCGCGCTGGAAGCTCTCGGCGCCACGGTGGTGGAGGTCGAGGTGCCGATCGACTCCTTTGCGGATGAGACGAACTTCGTTTTCACCGGTGTTTACACCGGTCCGCTGGCCTATTTCAATTTGTTGGGATTGGGCTCCCCGGTATACGCTGACGAATTGGCCAAATACTTGCAGGCTACAGGGAGCGATCCGATTGAAGCTCTGCAGGCAGCCATCGATAGTTTCTCGGCACGCTGGGCATTCATCGGCTTCTTTTTCGCGCCTGCCATCGAGAACCTGCGGAACGGCACCTCGAAGTCGCTCGACGAGCAGCCTTTCCCAAGCGTGCGAGTAGATCAAAACGCTGTGGCTGACGGTGAACTCTTTGGCGGCTGGATGACGGCCAACGGCATCGACGCGCTCATCTTTCCGAGCGACAGCGATCAGGTGGACACCTTCAAGTACGGCTTCCTTTACTCGACCGTCACGGGCGCGCCCAACCTCGTTGTGCCCATCGAGCGTATTGACTTCACCGCCACCTATGGCGAGAGCTACGGCCGTCGGCCGCTGGGCATCCACTTCGTCGGCCGGCGCTTCGAGGAGGCTAATCTGCTCAGTTATGCCGCCGCCTTCGAGGCGGCGTTCGACGGCCGCGCGAAATCCACGCCCGACCTCGCACCCGCTCTCCCCGGCGAGACGATCGAATACAGCACGGCACTGCCGCCTCCAAGCCGGCCGGAACTGGACGCCCCCGCGCTGCGGGTGGCGGGCGGAGCAAAGGTTACGGGCAAAGGCAAAAAGGCTGCGCTCGTGATCAACGGCGGCGCGCGGGACGCCAGCGGGCTCGGTTCGCTAAAGGTTTACGTGAACGGCAAAAAGATTGCAGTCAAAGGCGCGGCGAACTGGAAGGCCAGCGTGAAGCTGAGTGCGCTGCGCAAGTTTGTGCGCGGCGACGCCAGGACGGTGAGCGTGCAGGTCGTGGCCAGAGACATCCACGGCAACACGTCGGTCACCACCAAAAACGTCAAACTGCCGAAGGAGGCCTGACCGCAGTGAGGGGACGATGAAACGCTGAGGTCGCAGAGACCGCAAAAGATTGGCGCCGGCACCTGGCCGATATTGGGTCGGGTCCGCCGACGGGAGGTCTGCGCCATCTAAAGGCTCGGTGACCTCGGCATCCTCCGCGATAACCGTTCAGCCTGAACCAACCACCCGCGTGCTTTCCCCTGTCCTTTCAATCTCGTCTCACAATTTGGCGCGTTCTCGCGCCGATCGTAATCTATGAAAATCAAAGTTCTGTCATTCGCTTTTGCCGGGGTTGTCCTGGCGTTCCTCGGATTCTATTGGTTCGCTCCGTCCGATCTGGAAAAAGTCGCTCCGACCGCGCCGGCAACGGCCGCCGCCAAACCGTCGAAGCCCGCGACGGATTGGAACGCCCGCATCGCCAAAGCCGATGTCGCGACGTTTGCGGCCACGATGGAGGACGCGCTTGCCATCGCCGACGCGGCCGAACGCAAACGCGTCGTGACCGCGCTCGCCGTGAAGTGGCTCAACGTGGACCGCATGACGTTCGTGGCGTTTCTCGAGGAGGCGGAGGTTGCGGACGTCACCGAAGACGCGGGCCAATGGGACCGGCTTCTCCCCGCGCTGCGGGAGGCGTTTGCCCAGGTCGACGACGAAGCGGCCAGCTCGCCAGTTTTTAACGACGCGGTGCAGAAGTTCGTGGAGATCTACGTTGGCAAGGACGCGAAAGCCGCACAGGCTTGGGTTGAGGCATCGCTGTTGGGCGATGCCCGCGATCAGGCGATGGCGACGGTGATCGATGAGAACGCGGCGGAAGACCCCGCCGGGGCGCAGGCCTTGCTTGCCACGATCAAACAGCCCTACCGGCGCATCGAGGGCATTCAGGGCGTCGCCGCGGGTCTGGCGGAGAATGATCCCGCCGTCGGATATGCGTGGGCGGCCCAGCAGACGGCCGGCGTCGAGCGGGCGCTGGCGGTGCAAAGCGCGCTCACGACAATCGCCGAAACCCAGCCGCAGCAGGCCGCGCAGTATTTGGGGCAGTTTCAGGCCAGCGTCGACGCCGAAGTCGCCGCCGCGCGGGCCCGGGTGGCCGCGAACCCGCCGGCACCGAAGGCGGAACGGGGTCCGGAAATGGAAGGCGAACTCGAAATGACCCCGGAACAAGCGATCGAGGCCAATCGGCGCGATCAGCTCGGGCGCATGGCCGAGAGCGCGGCAACGATCGGGGAGAATTGGGCCGCCGAAGACGCCGCGGCCGCGCAGGCTTGGGCGGCCGCGTTGCCCGAAGGGCCGCTTCGCACCGAGGCCGTAAACGCCGCCCTTGTCGGTGCGTCGGCCGATGATCCCGCGGCGGCCTTCGCGACCTACCTTGCGACGCCGCTGTCAAAACCGGAGACGGCCAGCGCGATCTTCGCGGCGTGGGGCGAGGTCGATCCTGCGGCGGCCAGCGCGCAGATCAATACCGTCGCCGATCCCGCCACGCGCACGGCAACCGTCGGGGGCCTTGTCGAGGGCTGGGTGCAAACGGACGATGCCGCGGCCGAACAGTGGGTCATGACGCTCCCGGAGGGTGCGTCACGCGACGCAGGCCTTGCCGCCTTGGCCTCCGCGATGGCCGATGTGGAGCCGCAGGCTGCGTGGCAGCGGGCGAGCGAAATCCAGGAAGCTTCCCGGCGCGAGACGGCTCTAACCGACGCCTTCGCCGCCGTGGTGGCCGAAGATCCCGACGCGGCGCGGTCGCTGCTCGCCCGCGTCACCGTGAGCGAAGAGGTCCGGAAGCAGCTCCAGCGGAATCTCGACGGCGCGACCGTCGCCACC
Organism: Akkermansiaceae bacterium; assembly: GCA_031412525.1. Taxonomy (GTDB): domain Bacteria; phylum Verrucomicrobiota; class Verrucomicrobiia; order Verrucomicrobiales; family Akkermansiaceae; genus Luteolibacter. The sequence goes on from JANODE010000037.1 coordinate 6,653, forward strand.
CGACCGAAAAACTAGCTTAATCCAATCCAACCGAAGCAATCTGACACGGTCTGACTTCGCTCAGCCCTCGCTTTTCAGTAAACAAATCGCGGGTCCCCACCCTGCCAAACTCCGCAACGCGACCCGCTGCTCGGGTTCGAGGAGGCCGGGAATCTTCACGCCTACCACGTTCGGCTCGCGTGCCTTGCGCTGCTACAGCACAACCCCGACCTACCCGACCTCCTCAAACGCCTGTAACTCGAAGATCCTGCCCGCAAGACAACCCCTTTTTCCCCCGCCTCCGGTCCGGCCACCAGCTCTTTCAACTGCCTTCACTCCCAAGGCAAATTCCTGGTGATTTGAATTGTCTGGGATTTTGTAATGATTTCACCTCAGGCCCACGCTGGGTCTCGCAGTTGCGTGATTCCTAGAGGGTGCTACAAATCATCCAGATGACTACAGGAAGCGAACTGGCGAAGCGATTGGACAAAATGCGCGGGATGGTATGGGGGCAGTTTCTCGGGGATGCGGCAGCTCTGGGATCTCATTGGATTTACAATTTGGAGGAACTGGGAGAGAAGTTTCCGGCTGGCTTGTGTGGTTTCGAAACACCGGGGAGGGGTCACTATCATGACGGTAAAAGTTCGGGAGATTTTACCCACTATGGCGATGCGGCTCTCGTATTGCTAGAGTCTCTGGCTGAGGACCATGGATTCCAGCCCAGTGCCTACGGTGCACGGTTTATTGAGAAGATGGCACCGGGAAACTACTCGGGTTATGTGGACGCCGCCACGCGGGGGACCTATGAAAATTTTCTCAACCACCAGGAGACGAGGCCAGTTGAGGTCTATCTTTTCCAAGATGGGGCAGACGATGATCAGCTCGCCACGGCATCCAGCCTCGCCCCACTTCTGCTCTGGCATGATGGTGATCCTGAACTGCCTTCCATGGTCGAAGGTCTCACTCGAGTGCGCCAGAATAATGACCGCGCCGTCGCCTACATTCAGGTGCATGCGAGGCTGCTGGGTGAGTTATTGGATGGGAGGGATTTTCATACCGCTTTCCACCGGGTAGAAGAGGAGGCGGTCCAGCATCCCCGGTTTGGCAGTGAGTTCCGGCGGAAGTTCACCGCGGCGATCGAACATAAGCATCTATCGTTCGAAAAGGCGGCGCTTGCGTTGGGGCAATCTTGTCCGCTGATCAGCAGCTTCCCGAGCGCCTTGGTGGCGGCGTTGAAAGAATCGGAAGAGTTCAAAACTGCCATCATCGGTGTGCTGCGGGGCGGAGGTGACAACGCGGGCCGCGCTGCGATGGTGGGCGCATGGATCGGAGCGATTTTGGGTGAGTCGGGCCTGCCACAGGATTGGATGGCGGCGCTCCATGCGAGGGATCGGATCATCCATGCGCTGGACAGCGCAGGAAGCGGGCAATCATGAGTGATCAGTTACTCGTCATCCATGCAGCGGTCTCTTGGGCGCTGTTCGGGCTGATTTGGACGATTCAAGTGGTCCATTACCCATTGTTCAAGGAAGTCGGGAAAGAGAGTTTCATCGCCTATCATGGCCGGCACATGCGGTTTATTACCTGGGTAGTCGGTCCTTTGATGTTGGCGGAGGTTGGCAGCGCGGCCGTCCTGCTTTTCCTCGGGGAGAACTCGCTGCTGTTTTGGGTGAGCCTTGCCGGGCTGGCGCTTGTGTGGATTTCCACCGTTTTCTCTCAGGTGCCACTGCATGGCAAATTGGTGTTAGGATATGATGTGGAATTGATCTATCGTCTTGTGCGGGGAAACTGGTGGCGGACCTTGGGATGGAGTATCCGTGCGATCTGTCTTGTTTTTCTACTCATCAATCGAATCTAATCAAATATCATGCCATCCATTTTTCATGCCAGTACGGCGCTCGAAGCGAGTGCTGAGAGGATGTTTCACTTCCACAGCGATCCCACCAATCTGACAGAAGTGATGCCGCCCACGATGAAGGTCATCTCGATGAAGACCGATGGCCCAGCCCAAGAGGGGCGGCTGATCGAACTGCATTGCCGTGACTGGTGGGTGATCCCGATGCGGTGGACTTGCCGCTGGAAAACGGTGCAGTTCCCTCACTTGTTAGTCGATGAGATCGTACAAGGCCCGTTCCCCATCTTCATTCATGAGCACCGCTTCGAGCCAGACGGAGAAAACCGCTGCTCCATGCACGACACTGTGGTTTACCAATGGGGGCACTCGTGGTGGGGCAAGGTGATTTCTGAAACGGGGGTGAAAATTTACCTGACGGCCCTGTTTAAGTATCGCCATTATCGGACCAGGAAATGGGCGGCCTCCCTTTCCTAGCGATGATCGATCGCCGCGCCTTAGCGATCTCCCTCCGCAGCGGGCGCGTAACGTTAAACCAAATAGAGGTAGCCCGCCGCGCGGGTTTCCCGCCGAATGGCAAATAAGGCGCGATCCAAAAAAGACCGGCTTCAGCCATCGGTTAAGGGAGTTCCCACGACCTTCAGCCGGAGGAACATCTGCTGCACCCCGGTTGTATCAATGGTGAACACGCGGCGGACGCAGTTCGGAGGCAGATTGATTGGAAAACATGCGCCGGAGGGATGGGGTTGGGCGTGGTTTGGACATCCCGGCGAGGATGCACGGCCAGCAGCGGATTGATAGGGAGCAGATTTTGGGACCCTTACGACTCAACTATCCCGGTTTAAGCCACCTGCGGACAATTAGGGGATTTGCACTGTCCGATTGCAAATGGCTTCGTTCGGGTAAATCACGCGGCGATCGGAGCGGCGGTCGGATGCGCCTCGTAGGCTCATGATTCCTTGAAAACAAACGCCCGCAGCCAGTCTGGCACGCATCAAGCGATGGACCAGTTCCGCTCATCTCTTGTGGGCTGCGTATCAACCAAAAAACACTAATCAAAATGAAAATTACCGCACTATTTCTCGCCACGTTCGCGTGCTGCTCGTCGGCAGCCTTCGCTCAAGCCGCATCACAAACCGGCGGCGGCGGCGAGCCCGGAGTCGACATGCATCCCGGATACGATTCCGACGGCGACGGCAAGCTCTCCGCCAACGAAAAGATGGCCATGGAAAAGGAAATGAAAGCCATGGCGATGATGCGCGAGAAAATGATGATAAAAAAGTATGACAAGGACGGCGACGGCAAGCTCTCCGATGACGAAAAGTCCATGATGGAAAAGGATGAGGAAATGAAGGAGAAATCCCATCGTGAAAAAATGATGGGAATGTGGGACAAGGATAAGGACGGCAAGCTCTCTGATGACGAGAAGATGGCGATGCGCAAACAAAAAGCCATGGATCGCAAGGCAATGCTCGAAAAATACGATTCCAATAAGGATGGGATGTTGTCTGATTCGGAAGTCGAAATGGCCGGAAAAGCCAATGACTCGATGATGAATGACATGATGGAGACAGGTCCACGCTCCAAGCGCTGACCCAACAAAATCCGGCGGACGGCGGGTGCCTCAGCCTTCGCCGTCATGTCGGTGCTTCATTTCGGTGAGGGGGCGTACGCTGAACGGCACCAAGCATCCCACCGGGACGAGGTCCTGATGGATGGGCAAAGAATTATAAACGCGCCGCGCCGGGGTCAGCGCCGGGCTCAGTCCCAGATAACAAACAGTGATGATGAATCGATGACAGTAAGCCATCGGATAGAAGGATCTAAAATCTTTCATTTTCCGATGCGAATGTCTGTTATTTGGGACTGACCCCGGCGCGCCTACTAGCGCTGGGAGCGGATCCCAACGAGGTGCACCGCGCGACGCGCAGCCGCAAAGGCTACTGGCGGATGAGTCAGAATGAAATTGTGCGATTCGCGCTCAACAACTGTTGGTTAGAAGAACAGGGAGTTCCCGATCT
>JANODE010000038.1:0-16474 GCA_031412525.1 Akkermansiaceae bacterium
CGTGTTGGAGGCGGAGGTGAAACTGCCGTTGAGCACCAGAATGCCGCCGTTGACCGAGGTGGTTCCGGATTGATTGCCGATGCCGGAGAACGTGACTGTGTTGTTGGCATGGGTGGAGTTGATCTGCAAACCGCCGGTTCCACTCACGGTTCCGCTGACGGTCAGGTTGTTGCCTCCGGAAAGGTTGGTGTTTGCGAAGATGAGATTCCTGTTGAGCGTGATCGAGCCGGCCAAGGTCGGGCTGTAGTTGGCATAGTTGCTGATCGTCGCGGTTCCGCTGCTGCCGGTGGCCACGGTGATCGGATTGTTGAATGTGCTGCTGGTCCCTAGACTCAGCGCGGCATTGTCGGTGCCTGTTGTGTGACCCAAGGCAACCGCTCCGGTGCCACTGCCGCCGAGCGCGTTGAGACTGGACTGGGCGATCAGTTGTCCGGCCTGGATGGTGAGGCCGCCTGTGAAGGCGTTGTTGCCACCCAGGGTCCATGTTCCGGTTCCGCTCTTCACAATACCTCCAAGCACGCTACTCGCGATGTTGCCTGTGATGGCACCATTTCCAGAACCCAAAAGCGTGAGTCCCCGAGTTCCAGATCCACCTCTCTGGACGGCACCAGCAAGGGTCAGCGAGCCTCCATCCACTTGGATCGCGGTTCCGGTCGCGCCGGCATTAAGGTTGAAGGTGCCGTTGATTGTATTGTTTCCCGCGATATTGACGATGGCCCCCCCGGCCTGGAGACCCGAAGTGTTGAAGCTGATGCCACTTGCAAAACTGATATCGCCTCCAGTGCCATCGATTTTCAGAGTGGAAGCACCATTCTGCACGGACACGGTTTTAGTACCACTGCCCAGAGAACTGCTGTTGGTGGCGACAACTGTTCCGGCTGTAGTGAAAATCTCGACGTTTCCTGTGAAGGTATTCGCCCCGGAGAGAACCAGCGTGCCCGCCCCCAGCTTTCTCAGTCCGGCGCTGCCTTCGATCACGGCGGAAATTTCGACCGCCTTGCCGGTGCCGAGAGCATTGACTGTGATGGTCGGGGTCGTCCCCACAAGGATCAGGTTGTTAGTCGAAGTGCCGTTGTTGTCGATCAACCAACCAGCAGCGGAACCGGTGCTTGTGTCACCGAAGGTCAGGTTGGTGAGCGTGCGGTCGCTATCGAGGCGCACCGTGTTGTCGGTGGTAATGTCGAGCGTGCTGAAGTTCGCGGTAGAACCAGACCCGTCGGCAATAGTCCCGCCCGACCAATTTCCCGTGGTGCTCCAAGAGCCTCCGGTAGTGGTCTGAGTCCAGGTGCCGTCGGCAGCGGAGGCGATGGAAGCCAGCGCAAGAGCAAATGCCTGGGTAGCCAGTGCTACGGGAAAACCGAAAGCGTGGGAAAGACGAGTGTTTTTTGTTTTCACGATCTGAGGGCAATCTTGGGACTTGATAGGGATAAGGAACCGGGGAGATAAATGATTCTATTTCTTCGGCACGGGGACGGATTTCACCGACCAATCGAAATAAAGCGTCGTGCGCTGATCACCGTGCGGCGGCGTGGTGGGACCTGAGTTCATGCCCCATGCGTTAGAGAGCAACGCGTCCTGTTCGACTAGAGCCATGGTCCTTGAGGCCGACACGGGGTCGAATTCATCCAGTCGCGACGGAGGTTCGGGTTGCGGGGTACCCCATGGCTTTGGATAGGTCCAAGGATTCACCGTGCGTCCGTTTGTCAGTTTCAAATTCGATCCGACCTGATAGCAAACCGCGTCCGCCGGAGTAGTCGAAGTAATCCTCTTCCTCCATGCCGGACATCCGAAGTTCTGAATGACGATCTTGTCATTTACCGGCTCCCCGGGAACATCAAGATACTCACCAAGGAAGGTGGCAAGATTCCGTGGAGGCCCGACCACGGCGCTCTGTCCGTTATAGAGGGGACCTGGAAGACGCCCCGCATGCTCGAAGGCATAGGTTTGGATCGCTTGGCCGATGTAACCCAGATTGGTGATACAGACTGTCTGGTGGGCGCGGCCGACACTTCTTTTTGCGAGAGCGAAAATGACACCCGCAAGGACAGCGATGATGGTAATGGTCACAAGCATCTCCACGAGTGTGAAGCCTAGGCTGCGGTTTTTGGTTTTCATGGTTCAGCGAGGTTGGATTGGGGAAAAGGAAAGGCGGAAGCCGAGAAACCCATTAATCGGCTCCCGCCCGGGATTGCCTCCCTCCAGAGGCAAAATTGTGGTTCAGCTCAGGGTTTCACCACCTTGAGGCGACCAAAAAGATTCGCGCCGCCTGCTTCGGTCTTCGGAATCCGGACCGTCACCGTATCTGCGGGGGATCCATCGACGACGATGACGGTGGCCGCTCCGACAATGCCGCCACCAGCAGGCACTACGATGTCCGTCCATGATGTCAGGCTGCTCCCGTATTGGAAAATCTGAGTCGTCTCAGGTGCCACCGAATCATCGCGGCGGGCGAAGGTGAATTCAAACTGAGTCGCTGTTACTACAAGATCTGGAAGAATGCCCGGATCAGAGATTTCCGGATTACCATTGAGCACGAATTCCACCAGGTTTGCCATCCCATCGTTGTCAGAGTCACCGCTGACAGTGGTGTTGGCTACCGTGAAATTACCAATCCAGGAAGAGAACCCGGAGGCAGAAGGAACCGTAAGAAGCAGACGGTTCGGTGAGCTCACGGTGTCGACGGTAACAGATCCGGTAACACCAGTTAGATTTTTAGTGGTCGGTGTTCCGACGATCCCGCCAGAGGCAGTGGCGAGCACATAGATGCCGGCGGCAGGCGGAGCAACAGCGGTGAGGTCGAGAATATTGCCAGCATCAAGAGTCAGAATGCCGGAAATGGCGCGAGCCTGCTGTGCTCCGGCGGTTGCCGCAATTTCAAACGCCTGACGGCCACCGGAACGGACGGTGACGGTTCCACCCAGCGGACCAGCTCCAGCGAGAGTGGCAGTGTTTTTCACTTCCACAGCGGTGCCTGCCAATGATCCACTAACAATCAGGGTGCCTGCATTGAGCGTGGTAGAGCCCGTGTAGGTTTGGGTCCCCGCAAGCGTCTGGCTTCCGCCATTCAATTGAACGGAAACCTTGCGGGTGCCGGATCCAATGACGTCGGCGATGACGCCGCTGAATGTCTGCGGAGCGGCGGCATTGATAGTTAGAATGGAGTCTGCAGTGATGCTGCTGTTTCCGATCACCCGCGCCGCCGGTCCTACCAGCCCCCCAACCGTCTGGTTGAATCCGGCAAGGTCAATGGCACCGGTGCCGGTCCCGTCGCCAGTGACGGCTGTGATGGAGAGGGCGTTGTTGGCACCAAGGACGATGTTTCCTGCACCGAAAACGCGAGTGAGCCCCCAGGTGCTACCCGTGCCACTGAAGGTCCAGTTGGTCGCTCCATTGACATCCACGCCCGCACCGCTGGGGAGTGAAAGCGTATTGGAAACCAAGCCGCTGCTATCCGTCCCGCTGCCTCGGAATGAAAGCCCGAGTGTAGGCGTGGTGCTGCTGATCGATCCGCTGACGGTGAAGAGGGATGAATTGACGTTGTTCGAGACGGCGACCGTATTGTTAGGTCCACTGTTGCTGATGGTGATCGGCCCGCTCAATGTGTTGTCACCCGAGGTAAAGGCGGTGATGCCGCTGCGGTGGGTTGCCAGGTCGATGCTGATGGAGTTGGCGAAATCGACTCCTCCTTCGATGCCGAAATTGTCGATTTGATTCACGACGCCGGCGAGTGTGAGCGTGCCGCTGCCGAGCGCTGCGGAATTGGTGATGATCAGGTCGCCATTGAGCACTGTGGCTCCACCCGTGAATGTGCTGGTGGAACCTCCGAGGCGCTGGGCACCGGTCCCTGTCTTCGTGATGGATCCGCCAGTGCCGGCAATCGTGCCGTCAAAAGTGCTATTGGCGTTGGCGGTGCCAATGGTCAGATTGGCGGATCCCAGGGTGACCGTGCCGGTGCCGATGAGCGCGTTGATGCGGGTATCGAAACCCGTGATATCCAATGTCCCGGATGCATTGACGGTCACCGACGAATTCACGCCGAAGGGGCCTGAGTCCGGTCCGGTCGTCGAGGCGATTCCAGCCTTGAGCGTGCCGGCGCTAACGGTGGTAGCTCCTGTGTAGGTATTCGCCCCACTGAGCGTCCATGTACCGGCACCGGATTCCTTGTTGACGGGTAGTGATGCGCCGCCATTGAGGACGACCCCGGAGATGCTCCCGTTACTTGCCCCGCGAAGCGTCAGCGTCCGCACCGTGCTGCCGGTGATCCTCACGGTATTGGCAAGGGTCAGGGTACCTGCATCGACCGAGAAAGCCGTTCCACTTGCCCCCGAGTTCAATGTGAAGGGCCCGTTGATGGTGTTGTTTCCTGCAACGTTGATAATCGATCCTCCTGTTTGGAGGCCGGCGGTGGAGAAACTCGTGTCAGAAGGCAGGGAAAGGTCCCCACCAGAACCATCCAGACGAAGAGTTACGTTGGCACTGTTCATCGCCACGTTCTTGGTTCCGGATCCGAATGCACTGCTGTTTTTAACGACAATCGATCCTGCCGAGAAGTGATTGATGTTTCCTGTAAATGTGTTGGAACCAGTTAGAACAAGCGAGCCGGCCCCAGCTTTCACCAAGGCGATTGTTCCTGTGGCAGCAGAGCCCTCGATGATGGCGGAAATGGTGGTCGATTTACCGGTTCCCAGCGCATTGACGGTGATGGTCGGATTGGTGCCTGCAAGAACGAGGTTGTTGGCGGAGGCACCATTGTTGTTAAGAATCCAGCTTGCCGGGGTGGTGACGATCTCGGTGTCGCCGAAAACAAGATTGGTCAGGGTGCGGTCGCCATCGAGACTCACGGTGCGATCCGAAGTGATGTCGATGGTATTGAAATTGGCGGTAAAGCCGGAGCCATCGGCGACGATCCCGCCGGCCCAGTTGCCAGGAGCACTCCAAGGTGCGGAGCCATCATTGGTCCACGTGCCGTCGGCGGCGAAGGTGGATTGGCTGGAGCAGAACGCGGCACATGTGGCGGACAGACATACACGGGTGAGCGAGGTGAATGCGAAACGGCGACTTTTGAATTTCATGGGTTACGGGATGGATGGGTTTGATGAGTTGGAATTCTCCCGCGAAATAGAGAGAATCAGAACACTCCGCAAACTAGACACCGATATCCGATCCGCCTAGAGTCGCGCTGTCGTCCGTACGGATGACAGCGCCATCCGGTAGTTCCATGCGGTATCCCCCGGCTACCCGACTACAAGCGCAGATACCCCAGCTCAAGCGCCATCGTCACGGCGCGCGTGCGGTCCGGCGCGCCAAGCTTGGCCAGCAAGCGCACGACATAGGTTTTTACCGTGGGCTCGCTCAAGCCCAGTTCCGCCGCGATTTCCTTGTTGGCCCGGCCTTGCGCGATCAGGCGCAGCACATCAATTTCCCTGGCGCTGAGCGGGGAGGATGCATGGTGTTCGGAGAGCTTGCGCGCCAGTCGCTCGGGCAGAAAACATTCCCCTGCGGCGACCGCGCGGATCGCCCGCACCATGTCCTTTTTCCCGCTGGATTTCGGCAGATAACCACAAGCCCCGGCATCCATGGCCCGCTGGACGTCCTCCGCGGTTTCATTGATGGAAACGAGGATGATACGGGCCTCGGGATGATCTGCCAGGATTCTCCGGGTCACTTCGACGCCATGAATGTCCGGCAGCATGCCGTCCATGAGAGTGACGTCGGGCCGCAAAGTCTCGAACAATTCCAGCGCCGCGAGGCCGTTGCGGGCATCACCCACGACTTTCATGTCGCGCTCCCTTTCCAAAGCGCTGATCAGACCCAGAGCGACCATGAAGTGGTCATCGACGACGAGGATGCGGATGGGCGTGGATTTCATGAAATGCGGGTTTGCGAGGCTGGGGACGATTCGTGGGACAGCACCAGCGTTACGGAGCAGCCACCGTCCGAATTGCGGACGATGGTGAGTTTCCCGCCGATGCGTTCGGCTCGTTCATACATCCCGAGCACGCCGAAATGCGAACCGTCCGAGCGATTCAACGCAACTGCCGAGAACCCTTCCCCGTCATCGGAGATGGTCAGTCGGGTGGTCTCACCGTTGCTTTCCAGGGCGATGAGGATGCGCTTCGCACGGGCATGCTTGAGGGCGTTGGCGAGCGCTTCCTGGGCGACACGGAACAATTGGAATTCGGTGTCCAAGGGAAACGAGCTGTAGTTCGGATCAATCCTAACACCCACGACCGGTCCGGAGGGAGAGGCGACGCCCTGCGCCAGAATTTCCAGTGCGGGACCGAGACCCTCGGTTTCCAGAACCTCGGAACGCAGATCCCAGACGGACCGGCGCGCCTCGGACCGGGTATGGCGCAACATCCTGCGGGCGAGCGTAACGATTTCCGAAGCCGCCTTGGGATCATGGCGGATGATTTGTTCGGCATCGTCCAGTTGCAGGGCCACGCCCACCAGTTGTTGTTCGAGGGTATCGTGCAGATCGCGTGCAAGCCGGTTGCGCTCGTAGTGGATGGTTTCGCTGCGCAGCTTACTGGAAATCACCGTCATTTGTTCGTCCACCTTGCGATGGAGAAGTAGGTTCCAGATCAGGGCAAACGCGAGCACCAACCCAATTCCACCGAGTGCGAGCCAGAGTCTCCCAGGCGTCCACCAAGGCGCGGCTTTCGTGATGGTGACATCGCCAGGATTTCGCAGCCAGAGGTGGAATCCGCTGATCGTGGGTGAGTTCGTGCCGGGCTTGCGGGGCGTGAATTCAGGTTCGCACACCCCCCGGATTGCGACCTCGGAGCCGACCTGCCATGGCGGCTGCCAGGTGACGTTCGGCATCGGCAGATTTGCCCGGAAAACCTCGCCGCCCGACGTCAGGAACAGCGTCCAATGCCCTTCGCGGCTGCGCCGCTCAATCTGGCGCAACCCGCCACGGATTTCCACGAGGCGGCCGAAGTGATCGACATCCACCACGGCTTCCACACGGCCGGTAATTTCCGGCAGGAGAAGTTCACTCGCACTCACCGCCATGGCCCGTGGCGCCTCCGCAGTTCCAACCCGGCGCGTCACTGCCTCGGTTAGAGCGGCGATGCCATTGGCGACCTCCACGAAACCTGCCGCCTCCACGTGATCGCCCACTCGGAGATCCTTGGATGCCGACTCCACCAGCAGACCGGCATGGTCATCCTGCAGGAAGAAAAACCTGCCCGGCCAGGCGAAGTTCACGACGCCCGAAGTGACCTTGCGGCGAAATCGGTCAGGCTCTTTTGAAAATGGCAGCAATCCGTTCAGGGGCAATTTCCGCCCGGCAAACGGTTCGGCGGGAGGCGGCTCAATCACCGAAACATCCTCAACGCCCCAAGCAAGAAGCCTCATGCGCGTGGACTCGGAGCGAAGATTGAACACCGGACTGCTGAACCCTCGGACCTGCACCCGGGCGTCCAATGTGCGCGATGAGTCGAACCCCTGAGCCGATTGGAAATCGACCTCACACGGATGCCCCTCCACCACCACTGTCATCGCCCATTTCCCGTCCTCCACCAGGACAGAACGCTGCACGACGCCCTCCACTAACACTCGTTGGGAAACCTCGCTGCCTGAGATCAATCGCTCCATGGAGACACGCCGCGGCTCGGGCATGACCCCTGCGCCCAGGCGGCGGAACCGCTCCGGAATGATCACGGGGGAATAACCGGCCGGCCCCGTGACGCCCTCGATTTCTATCAGCGCACCCACTTCATTCTCCGATTCGCGAGGACGCCCCCCTTTCCAGACCCCGAGTTCCTTCGCGCGGAAGAGATGCACGCTGATGCCCTCCGTCCCGTCATGGATGATAAACGTGCGCCCCCCCCGCGCTTTGTAGACCACTGTACCCTTCAACTTTACCGGCCTGCGTTTGGTTGCCTCCTCGCGGGAAAGCGACCGAATCTTGGCAACCTGCTCAAGAGGATTTACCTCGTCTGCGTAAACCGATGGGTTACACCCGACGAGTAGACATGCCAAAAGAGTGTGATGAAAGAACCGACGGATTGTCATGGCTGGTTGGCCAATGTTCGACATTTGCGAACGTATCCGCAACCCCGCAATTGAGATGGCCTTTCATGGAAACACTTTCCCGGCACCTATTCTACTTACCAGTAACGAAGCCCCTCGGTGATCCCGATGACCGACGCCACAACGGCAATAGACACGAATAATACCCAGACTATCTTCTCCAAGATGCAAACGAATCCAGCCCGCATGTTTCTGCCTTCAGCCCTCATGTTGTTGCTGCGATTCAATGGAAGCACTGTAAAATCGCAGAAAGGCCAAAGACTTAGGGTAAGTCCGCAGCGCGTTTTCGTGAGTTAGCCTCTATAACATGCATGGAAATTCGCGATCACACAATCCCTCGAACGAGCGTATTTGGCACTCGCCCTTGAATGAATCCACAAAGGATTTACGATGCGTTAAGTCTCTCTCGAACTCACTCGACCGGGCGGCAAATGTTCGGATAAAGAGCCAAATCCTACGACGCCGTTAGATCACAAAGTTGTAGTTTCACGAAATTACTCTCGTAGAGCCATCTGCCGCCCCGGCACCATTCCGACACCGAAACCGCTTACCCATGAAACCGCGATTGCTTTTACCCCTGATCCTCGTCGCCTCATCTCATCCGACGATTGCGGAAACTGCTGCAAGCCCCGCTCCTCCGCAGGCAAAGTGGATGCTCTGGTATCAGCAACCTGCGAAAAACTGGAACGAAGCCCTGCCACTCGGCAACGGTCACCTCGGGGGGATGGTTTTCGGGACGATTCCCAATGAACGCGTCCAGTTCAACGAATACACCGTTTGGACCGGCCATCCCCACTCCTATGCTCATCGTGGAGCTGCAGAGAAACTTCCGGAAATCCGCGAACTCCTGTTTAATGGGAAACAAAAACAAGCCGAGGATCTCGCGAACAGGGAGTTCATGAGCGAACCATTGAAGCAAATGGCCTATCAGCCATGCGGCGACCTCTGGATCGACTTCCCGGGACTCGACAAGGTTTCTAACTACCGGCGCTGGCTCGATCTCGACACCGCCACCCAGACCACGGAATACGAGGCCGGCGGTGTCAAATTCCGCCGTGAGGTCATCGTCTCCCACCCGGACCGGGCGCTGTTCCTGCGTCTCAGTGCCGACCAGCCGGGAAAAATCCACGCCCGCGTGCGCCTGACCAGTCCGCACAAGGACGCCACCACCACCACCGCCTCCGGGAACGACCGGCTGGTCCTCCGCGGCCAAGTGCAGGCAGATGGCATCCGCTTTGAAAGCATCGCAAAGGTAGAGGCCACCGGAGGTTCTGTTAGCGGAAGTACTGACAGCTTGGAAGTCACCAACGCCGACCAGGTTCTCATCCGTCTGGTCGCTGCCACCAATTTCACCAACTTCCGCGACATCACCGGAGATCCCGCCACGCGCTCGGTGAAATTGTTGGAAAACGCATCTGGCAAGCCTTGGGAAAAACTCCTCGCGAGCCATCTCACAGACCATCAGGCCCTCTTCCGTCGCATGGATATCGATCTCGGCAACAGCCCGGAATCCCTGCGCCCCACTAACGAGCGCATTGTCGATTACCTGAAAGGCAACGACCCCCAACTTGCCGCCCTCACCTTCCAGTACGGCCGCTATCTGCTCATCGCATCCAGCCGCGCCGGTGGCCAGCCAGCCACGCTGCAAGGCATTTGGAATGACTCCCTCAAACCCGCGTGGGACAGCAAGTACACCTGCAACATCAACACGCAGATGAACTACTGGCCCGCCGAGCCCGCCAATCTATCCGAATGCGCCGATCCCCTCTTCGACGCGCTCGGCGAGTTGATGGTTTCCGGCCGCGAAACGGCCAAGGAACACTACGCCGCCCCCGGCTGGGTGCTCCACCACAACTTCGACCTCTGGCGCGGCACCGCTCCGATCAACGCATCAAATCACGGCATCTGGCCGACCGGCGGCGCATGGCTCTGCCACCACCTCTGGGAGCGTTACCTTTTCACCGGCGATGAGAAATTCCTCAAGGAAAAGGCCTATCCGATCATCCGCAACTCCGCCGAGTTCTTTGCCGCCTATCTGATCGAGGACCCCGTCACCAAAACCCTCATCAGTGGCCCGTCGAACTCGCCCGAACAAGGCGGGCTTGTCATGGGACCCACCATGGACCACCAGATCATCCGCTCGCTCTTCAGGATCACTGTCGATGCCTCACGCATCCTTGAAACCGACAAGGAATTCGCGGCCAAACTCTCCGACATGATCCCGCGCATTTCGCCCAACCACATCGGCAAACACGGCCAGCTGCAGGAATGGATGGACGACCGCGACGATCCTAACAACAAGCACCGCCACGTCTCCCACCTGTGGGCGGTCTATCCCGGCACCGACATCACCTCCCGCGACGCTGACTTCTTCAAGGCCGCGCGCCAGTCGCTCGTCCATCGCGGCGATGCGGCCACCGGCTGGAGCATGGGTTGGAAAATCAACCTCTGGGCCCGCTTCCTCGACGGCGACCACGCCTATCTGATCCTGCGCAACCTGCTCCAGCCCGTCGGCGGCAAGGAAAGTTTCCACAGTGGCGGCGGCATGTATCCGAACTTGTTCGACGCCCACCCGCCGTTCCAGATCGACGGCAATTTCGGTGCCACCGCCGGCATCGCCGAGATGCTTGTGCAGTCCCACCTGAAGGATGAAAAAGCCAACTTCATCCTCCACATCCTCCCGGCCCTGCCCGCCAACTGGCCTAACGGAAGCATCCGTGGCCTGCGTGCCCGCGGCGGCTTCGAACTCGATCTAACTTGGAAAGACAGCAAACCCGCCACCCTAACACTACGCAGCACGAAGGGTGGCACCGCCGTCATCAGCCATGGCGGAAAATCACGTGAAATCAAAATTTCCGCCGGTGCATCCAAGGTCATCGCCGACTGGTAATCTCAAACACCGCGAGCACGATGGTGAACCTTTTCCACCAGAATGCGCAGACTACTTACCAACCCTGAAGACACCATGCGCTGCTTTCCCTTCGCCATCGCCGCCTGCCTCACACTCCACGTCCATGCTGACCCCGTGCGCCTCGACGGCAAAACCCCAGGAGAACGCGGGGCGGCGATCGTTCGCTACGTGGCCAGCGTGAAACCCGATCCGAAAAGCGAGACCTATCCGAAAGCCGCCGCCCCGTGTTATGCCGCCCGCCTCGTCCTGAATGTGGATACGGCCTACGCCCTCGCCAAACTCGATGCGGCGGCAACCTATCAGCTTGCCAAGGGCCGCGAGCGCATCTCCCAACAAACCGCCTATGACCAAGCGACTGATAAAGCCTCCCTCAAGCGACCGGGATCCGCGCTCGACCCATTCGACAAGGCCGCGCTGGTGAACACCTACTTCCTCGGCAAGAACAAGATCCCGCAAACCACGGCTCACAAGATCCGCGACTACGTGGCGCTTTACAACGACCACAAGGAGCTCACCGGCTACGCCCGCGGCGCGTGGAACTACAAACTCATGATGGATGCGTCCGGATTTCTCGCCGCCGAGGAATGGCCGGAACTGATCGATCGCGCCGGTCAGACCGCGGAGCAGATCAAGACCGCCACCAAGGCCCGCCTCTTTTCCGGATTCGATGAAATCACGAAGAAGAACTTCAGCGAATACGGTGCGACGATCTATCTCGGAGTGAATCTATCAGCCGTGAGGATGCTGGCGGAATTCGCGCAGGATCCGGAAATGCGCAAGCGAGCGACCCTCACCCTCGACGCCATGATGCTCGACATCGCCTGCACCTGGAACCAGGGCTACAACATCGGCTCCGCCTCCCGGGCGAAGTATTGGGGCTCTACCGATACCGGATTGGAAGCCATGGCATCCACGGCAGCCGCAGCGTGGGTTTCATTCGGCGCACCACGCTCCATCGCAGCCGATGGTATCGGTTATATTCACTCCTTCTGGATGGCCACGCCCGGTGTTTACAAAACTCCCGACTTGACCGTGAAGGTGGCCACCGAGCGCTCGAAGCCATTTCTCCACCGCTCGTACGTCGCGGGCATGGGCAAGGCGAACGTCCACCGGATGACCTGGCACAGCCCTAACTACAGTCTTTGCAGCCAATGGGATCAGCCGGGCGCCCCCACCTCCGGCCTCTACAAGGAATCGCGGCGGCACATGCTGAAGTGGGTTTCCGACAAGGCATCGTCCACCTTCGCCGTGTGCATGGAGAATCCCTATCGCCCTTATGCCTTGCAGGAGAAACGGGCCAACACGTTGGGCTACGGCGAGAACGGATTCAGCCAATACATGCAGCATGAGGGAACCTTGTTAGGCCTGTATGCCGTGCCGGAAACGGTAAAGGTCGGCAGCCGCGAGTTCGAGTATCCTTACTACAAACTCTACGCGCCTTTTCCCGCGACCGGAAGCGTCCTCAGGCGGCTCGAAAAGGACGGTTGGGTGTTCTGCCACAACGGCTCGATGCTGATGGGATTTTTCAGCATCAAACCCTGCAAGTGGGGAAAGAAGTGGGGCAACCATGACATGCTCTGGTGCGATGCTCGCCAGAACGGATGGATCCTTGAAACCTCCGAACTCAAACCTTTCGCAGGCGGCGGCGTGGACGCGGAGTTGGAACGGTTCTCAACCGCCGTGGTGAAACGAACCCGGCTGGATGCTTCGGCAATCAACGCGCCAGTTCCATCGATCAAATACCGGACGCTCGCCGGCAACGAAATGGAGTTCACCTGGCAACCCCACCAAGAACCATACAAGGATCATCTCAAGGTGGACGGAACTCCAATGGTGTTTCCCCAAGATCTCCTTCACCGCAATCCAATGGTCTATCAAAAGACAGGAGGCCCGCTGATGATCCAGACTGACGGACTCAGGCTAACCTACGATTTCGAAAAGTGGCAGAAGTCCGAAAGCCCGTGACCCGCCTGGCGGAATGGGATCCGCAAGACAGATCAAACTACCGGATACCTTCACCGATACTCAAACAGAGCACTGGAGGTGGTATCGGCGGAGGAAATGATTCTCACCCAATAGGCCTGGCAGGATTCGGGGAACTCGTGATTCACGACTCCGCCTGCCTTCACCCCGAGATTCTGATAGTTCACCCAATCACCCTCGCCGGTGACGTCTAGCTGCACCAAGAAGTTGACATCATCGCCTCCTTCGTTGGCAAGCGACAGCGACTTCCGGTCGTAACCGGTGAAGAGATAGGGATCCGACGGCGTGTTGGCCTTGACGGCGCTTTTCAGCCACGGTCCGCCGGTGCCGGCGGGTTTGCCGAATTTCCAGACATCGTCAATGGTCCCGGCCCAGACCGCCGCCTTGCCGTCGTCCGAGCGAATGATGTGCGGGGAGTTGGCATCGCTTTCGATCCCGGTCATGACGAGCAGTCCGCGATAGGAGACAAAATCTCCGATGAGCCGGTTATGGCTGGAAACCGGGCGGATCTTGGCGAAGCCACCGGCGTTCTCCGTGGGCAGTTCGTAGAAGGTTCCATGGCAGTTGAGGAGATAGCGCTCGGTGCTGATCTCGCGTTGGAGGCGGATGACCCCATTGGCGGTTAGACCGTCGAATGCGGCGGATCCGCGCGGAAGATGCCAATTGGCCCCAGCCGCGTCGGTGAAGACAACCGAGGAAGCCCTGACCTCAAGCTTCCCGTGCAGCAGGCGGGTGCCGAGTTTCAATTCCCCGGGATCCGGAGCTGTCTTGAGCGGGCGGAGTTTCATTTCGCCGTCGAGTTCATAACAGATATCCCCGGCGGGCTTTTGCCCGGCCTGACCGGCCATTGAAAGCAGCAGGGTGCGCAGGTTCTTTCCGCGGGCACGCATCCAACCTGAGGAGACATCGCTCTTCGAACCCACCTCCGCTATGCCCGCGAAGATCGGATCCGACTTGGGTTCCCGGAGATCAGGATTGGAATAGAGGAAGGCGGCGGTTGTGGAAACGCAGTCACTGCCGGGACGGATGCGGATCCACTCGCCTTTGTCGGACTCGGAAAATTCCACCATCGCGGATCCACCCGCGGGCACGGTGACTTTGCGGAAGGTTTGCCATTTTCCATCGCCGAGGGGGTCGGTCTCTAACGTGAAATCGACTGCCAGGCCGGACTTGTGGGCGAGATGGAGCACCCGCCTCTGGTATCCGGCGAAGAGAAACGGCTCGGAAGGAGTTTCTGCCTTCACATCCTCACGCAGCCAGACGGCGCCGCGTCCGAGCGCCGGACCTAACACATCCGGTGCGGTGACGGAAGTGAACCAGAGGTTCGACTGCGACTGTCCGGGGCTGGCGAGGAAATCATCGCCGGAAGTGGCATTCAGGAAAGCGGAACTGGCGGTGTCATCGCAGCCAAAGACGAGGCGGTCGTTCCATTTGCAGAAATCGCCGATGACCTTGAGATAGGTGGAGCGCGGACGGATGCCGGCGGCGTTTTTGGCGGTGAAGGTTTTCGGGAATTTCCAGAACATGCCGTGCATCGTCATGAGCATGTCCTTCTCGCCGATGTCACGGATGCGCGGCCACTCGGTGTTCCAGCCGTGCGCGCCATCATAACAGTGGCTCGCTTTCGGCAGTCGGTAGGAATGCCATTTACCGCCATCCAGCAGCATCAGGATCAATGATCGCGAGTCCCAACCGATGCTCCAGATCGGATCGGTGTCGGGATTTCCGTTGCCGTGGATGCCGCCGGGACCGGTGACTTCGGTAAACTGGTTGCGGCGGACGACCTCGAAGCGGTCGCCTTTTCCGTCCCACGAGCCGAGAACGCCGGACGGCGTGGCGGGATTGGTTTTGGCCGCGCCGCCGGTTTCGCCGTTGTTGGCGTAGATCAGGCGGCCTTGTCCGGAATAGAAACCCTTGCCGTGGTAGCCGGGCAGGCTGGCGAGGCGGCGGCCTTTGGCCGTGTCGTTGTAGTGGCCGATCTGACCCTGGTTGTCGGCGAACAGTTCGGTGGGCTCGAGGGTCTTGACGTCGACCTCGTAGATGCCTTCTTCCATCGTGGCGAAATACACCTTGCCGGCGGGATCCGTCAGATGGCGGGCGTTGCCGGTTAGGCGGCCGGGCATCACCTTGGGAGGAATCACGCGCACCTTGCGCCCGCTGTCGATCAGATAGGGACCGATGATCAATTGGCCGGACTCGCGGTGGATCATGCGGTTGGCGGGAGTGCCGCCGACACTCTCCGGGCGGACGATCTGCTGGAGATCGGGCGTGATTTCATAAAGCTTGTCCGTCGATCCATGCGGAAGGTGCGGACCGTAGGTGATGACCCAGAGACGGTCCGCCCATGGCACGACGGCACCGGTGCCGCACTCCCCTTCCTCATTGAAAGATGCGAGGCTCGGATAGATGCCGCTCCATGACAGAGGCTCGGCGGCGAACAGCGGTAGTACGGATAGAATCAGGATGGATAACGATTTCATGAATTGATGGGAGAATTTTAGGACTTGGGAGACGCTCCGTGCATCACCTGAGGGATTATGGGTTGATCGAGCGCGGCGGCGAAGATGTGGATTCCGTCGATTTCCCCGCGGAAAAAGGCGGCTCCAGGAAGAGCCGGATCACGTCAGTCAACTCACTTCCCTGCGGCGGCGGCGGCCCACTTGATGGCTTCGAGCACGTGCTGCCGTGCGAATGGTGTGCCCAGCGAGCGTAGATCGTGGCCGAACTCCGTGTAGAAAAAACGCCCGCCCGCTGTCGGCTCGTGCGTCCAGGCGATCGGGTGGTCCGCGCCCATCGGTTTGCCATCGCGCGTTTTGAAATACTCGCGCACCGGCTCATAAGTCGTCTCGTCCACGCGCAGCAACACCTTGAAGCCGGGCAGGCCGGTCACACTGCGGTCGTGGTTCGTCCAGTCCGCCTCGATCCAAAACTCCGCCGGTTGCCCCTTCACCGCCGGGTGCTCGCGCGCCGCGGGATCGACGGTCACCCTTGCTTTGAGAAAATCCGAATCGCTGTTGAAATCGCAGCCGCCGAGTTGATTCAGCCACGGCCAGCCCGTCTGCCGCACCAAAGCAGCGTGCAGCCCGACGACTCCCTTTTTCCCGTCAGTAAACCACGTCTCCACCGCGTTGCGCTGCTCCTCGGGCACAATCTTGTCAAGTTCGTTGGCGTTGTTGAGCAGGAGCACGTCATAATTCGCGAGGACATTTGGCATGAGGTCTTTGGGATGTTCGGTGATGTCCACTTCGATGCCGTGATCATCCCCTAGCAGCACGAGCCAACGGTTGATCGCAGGAATTTCCGGATGCCGGTAATAGGCGGTGTCCGAATAAACGAGCAACTTGATCCCCGGCCCGCGCGGGGCGATCGCACTGGGTTCATGGGCGTGGAGGGAAACCGCAGCGATGAGCGTAACGAAAGTGAGGGCGATTATTTTCATGAATAAGGTGGGTGGGAACTCCGCTCAAGAATTGTCAGGGCGCGATCCGGAGACGGACAAAGCGGGCACCCGTGGTTCCCCGGGACATGAGGGCGCGGCGG
>JANODE010000039.1:0-47692 GCA_031412525.1 Akkermansiaceae bacterium
GAGCACTGAGGCTGCTGGATTCGAAAGCGGCAAGGACGTCGCGCTTGTACTGGGCGGTGTAGCGGGTGCGACCGGTGCGGTCGGATTTGATGATGGGGCCGGTGGCTTGATCGGTGATGGATGACATGGGAGGTCATCCTATGGTGGCCCGGTGGATTTCGGTTAGTGGGGTTCTGTTGACCGTTTACCTTTGTTGGTTAGCCATTGGGAAAGCAGACTAGGCCATGCCCGGAGTTCACCTTTACCGTTGAGACCGTAGCCATGGCCGCCCGACTCGAAAAGATGGAGCGAGACAGGAACCTTTTTTTCTTTGCACGCCACGGCAAACGACAGGCTGTTACGACAATCCACCATGTCGTCGGCTGTTGTCAGCAAGAAGACAGGTGGAGTTGCCGCCGTGACGGCCAGATCCGTGGAACATTTTTCGACAAGCTCGTCTGTGGGATTTTCCCCGAGAAGATTTTTTCGCGATCCACCGTGTGCCAGTGGGAGATTCATCGAAATCACCGGATAGATCAGGATGGAGAAATCCGGCCGGCAGTTTACTTGATCGAAAGGATCCTGAGTTTCCTGTGGGAATGTGTCGCCAAATCGGGTCGTGCAAAGGCTTGCAAGATGCCCACCTGCCGAAAATCCAATGATGCCGACTTTTTGCGGATCAATTCCCAATTCGGCGGCCCGGCTGCGGACCGTTCGTATTGCCCTTCGCGCATCGAGGAATGGAACCGGAAACTGGTAGCCAAAGGATGGGTTGGTACTCACGCGATATTTCACGACCACCCCAGCGATTCCGCACTCGTTCAGCCATTTTGCCATCGCAACTCCTTCGTGGTCCGCCGCGAGAAATCCGTAACCTCCTCCTGGCAGGATGACGACGGCCGCGCCAGTGGCTTTGTCCTTTTCCGGCAGATAAACCTGATACTGGGGAATTTCGACGTCGGTGATACGGCCGCCATCCAAGCTTTTTTCAGAACCGGCAGGAGGTTGCGGGGCTCCAGGGGCTTGCATGGGCCACAAATTTGTCCATCCGGCCGTGGAGACGCCAACAAGCAATAACAGAATCAAGGCAATGCGCTGCATGCTCGCGATCCTAGGAGATCGGGACTAATTTGCAACTGGATCATGAGCCCGGCAACTTGATGCGGGCGGGAACGTCCTTGATCTCGATGCCTGCCTTTGTCAGTGACTCCCAAACTCCTAGCAGACGCTCCAGCGGTAGCTTTTTGTCAGCCTCCAGCTCGAGTCGTCTGCCCGGATTCTGCTTCTGATAGGCAATGAGGTAGGATTCAAGAAGCCCTTCGGGCACTGCAAGAGAATCGAGGGTAATGTTTCCCAGGGCATCCACAGCGATGACAGATCTAGGGTCCGACACCTGATCAGAGGGAATTTCCCGGACCGTTGGCAGTTCGATGCGCAGGGCGTCCCTCGGTTTTTTGAATGCGGTGGAAACAATGAAAAACACCAGCAGCACGAAAAGAATATCGATCATCGGGATGACAGCGATCTGGCTGCGCGTGGTTTTCGGACGATGGAAGCGCATGGTTGCTTAGGCGTTCGGATTGGTCTTCTCACAAACCGCCGAGAGGTCTCCTAACAAAGACTCGAGCCGCGCGGTGAGCATCTCGATGCGGCGCACGAAAAAACCGTGGGCTACGACGCAGGGGACCGCGATCGCGAGGCCGAAGATCGTGGTGGTGAGTGCCTCTGCGATGCCTCGGGCAATGGCGAGGTGGTCGGAATTGTTTCCCAGGCCTTGGAAAATGAGGACGAGACCGGAAGCCGTTCCCAGTAATCCCAACAAGGGGGCGATGGTGATGACTGTATCCAACACGCCGATGCCGGCATGCAAGTGGACGGTTTCCTCGCGAGCGGCGGACTCCACCGCGTGGGTGATATCGCTGCGCGACTTGCCGCGATGCTTGATGGCGATGGCTGCGAGCCGGGCGAGGACACTTTCGCCCTTTTGGATTTCAGCAATCACAGGCGTCACATTATCGGTCGCGATACGATCCTGAAACTGCGACACTTCTCGAGCCAAGCGCTTAGGGATCACGCGACTGTTGGAGAGTGAAAGTAATTTGTAGAGGATCGCCATCGTTCCCGCGATCGAAGTGAGCCCAAGTGGAATCATGAAGATGCCGCCCCGGTTAAGGAATTCCCACGCTACGTTGAGGCCGCCGATTTGGTTGACTGCTAGAATGTCGATCATGAATCCGTGTTAGAAATAAAAGTTGAAGATGAGTTCGAGGGGTTCCTTGTCAAAGTCCTTTTTTACCGCAGCGGGCATTGCGGGAATGTCAGCGTCGCGGATCGAGTTCAGGGTGAAACCTTTCTGGACCTCGCCGGTTTCCATTTGACCCAGAAATTGCACGGTGCGGACCTTGCCGCTGGTTTCCACGAAGAATCGGACGGTTAGGAATCCCGGGGTGATGAAATCGCGGTGGCGCACGCAGTTCCGCTGCCATTCGAGTTCGACAGCGCGACTGATGAGCGCCTGATAGCGCCCTAAGGGCGAGTCCGCGACGCTCAAGGCGCTGCGACCGGTGCGAGAAATGGAACCGACGATGGCGGCCTTGCGTTGATAGCCAGCAAAAGCCGGGTCAGTGATGGGCTTGGAGGCGGCTGCAGTCTTCTGGTTCTCGGTCGTTTTCGTCGTGGATTCTCCGTTTTTTGGATGCTTCGTAGTCGTCGGTTTGATTTCATTCGATTCCTCGGGTCTCTTTGGAACTGGAACATCTACGGATGACGTGCCTTTCAGCAGCTTTTCCTCGGGAGCGGGTGTTGACTTGAATGCGTCGGCCTCAGGAGATGTCGTGGATTCCTCGGAGATTGTTTCCCCTTCTGAATCGGACTTGCGGGCAACAGCTTCCGCTGGGAGAACTGGCATCGCTTCTTGAGGTTTCGAGGGCTGGCCGCTGCCGAGGCGGCCGTCCTGATAGCGGCTTTCCGTTGTTTCGAGATCCTCGCGATCCATACCAGCCTGAGAGGGCAGTGGTGGAGCGGCCAAATCCGGAGCGCGGTCGCTCGTGGCTTGGGTGTTCCGCTCGCCGATAAACGGCGTGCTTTCCGGTGCGGGGGCAGACTGGTCCTCGCTGGTACGGACAAAACGGGGTTTGGCCGACGCCGAAACCGCACCACTTGCTGCAGCGGCAACTTCAGGGAAAATGGTGATTGTCGTTTCGGACAAAGAAGGTGGTGAGACAATGGCCGGCTGCGAGCGGCGCAGGATTTCAGATCGTACCATTGCGATACCCGTGACGCCCAGAATTCCAAGATTGACGACCAGCGACATCACGAGCGCGATCGCCCACAGGCGACCGTCTCCCTGACGCGTGATTGATGCGAAGCCTTCCATTCCCTACGAAGGAAGCTTTGCCGGGAAATCCTCCGGACGCAATCCGGGAAATGCATCCGCTGTCGCAACATCGAGCCGTGGACTGGGGATGCGGGGCATGAGAAAAGATCTAACGAAACCTATCAGGTGACGGTTTTGTCGTCAGGAATCAATGTGGCGGAGGTTGTCACTGTCGAAAATGTCACGTGGCAATGTTGTCGCACGGTGGAGGTGGCAAGACGCCGCGCAATTTTCGCAAACATCCATCGTGCGCTCCGAGAAATGCAACCGGGCGCGCATTCCTAACCTCCATCAATTCCACATCCGCATGAAAAAAACAGCACTCCTCGGCACGCTGGCCTCGCTCGGCTTTCTTTCCGCTTCATCCGCAGCCTCCCTTTTCGGAGTAACAGACGACAATCGTTTAGTTAGTTTCGATACATCCGCACCAGCGACATTTACCACCTCTGCGATTATCACCGGACTCTTTGATGCCGATGGCACGACGCCCAACCCAAGCGGCTCGATCCTGAACCTCAGCTACAATCCCATGAACGGACGGCTGTACGGAGTCGACAACAACGCGAATTTCTATCAGATCAATCTTGCCGGGGTCGCCACTCTGGTATCTGCCGGTTTTTCACCAGCAGGGTTCAGCGCTGGTCTGGCCTACGACCCGTTTTCGTCGAATTTCGTCTACGGCGATGATGCTGCGGGAAACTACACGATCACTCCAGGCGGTGTGGTCACAGGAAATCCTGATTTCACCTACGCGGGCGGCGGCACCCCTTCCCTTTTTGCGCTAGCCATCGATCCGGATTTCAGCACGCCTTACACGCTCGACAGCGTGACGGACAGCCTCGCTGTAAGCACCGATCCGCTTTTCCCAACTGGCAGCGAGCTCAATGTCGTAGGTGGCCTTGGCATCGACGTTACTTCCTTCGGCGGCCTTGTGGTAAACTGGGATGGCACGCTTTACGCCTCCCTCTCCACGGACGGAATCACTTCCGGACTCTACAGCATTAATCCGAATACCGGAGCTGCCACATCGCTTGGAAGTTTCGGTGGATCCGGTCTTGCGACCATCGCCGTGCCCGAGCCGTCCGCCGCTCTATTGGGCGGTCTCGGCCTCCTTGCTCTTCTCCGCCGCCGCCGCGCCTGATCTCCCCGCTAACCGATTGACCAATCCAAATCATGAACACCACCACATCCATCCTCGCCGGCTTTGCGCTGGCATCCACCCTGCATGCGCAGGGTTTCAAAACTTCGGAATTCCCCTACATGGCCGACCAGCCTAACGGAGATTTCAATTATGAACCACTCGTTACCGTTGGCGATCGCGTGCCACTCACCGGCGATCCTGCGAAACAATTCGCCATGGCCGGCATTCCGGACGCTTCCGGAATCTATCGCGACCGGGTCACGGGCGAGATCATCCTCTTCTGCGCCCATGAAGTCGGCCAAGATACCCTCTCCACCGCCATTCCAGGGGAGACTCCTTTCCGCGGCGCTTATGTTTCCCGCTATGTCTTGAACAACGACGGCTCCGTCGTCAGCGGAAACGTCGCCTACACCCAGGTCTTCAGGGAAAACGCGCTTTGGGGACCGATCCCGCGCCAAGGTGCGGCCAGCGCATTCACCCGTTTCTGCTCCGGCTCGTTTGCCGGTCCTGCCCATGGCTTCGACCGCCCGATGTTCCTCACCAATGAAGAAACTTTCGGCTCCGCCCAGTTTTCCACTGTCACCACCAACAACCCCACCGGCGATGGCCTCGGTGCACAATCCGTCGCCATTTTCGACGGGAAAATGCACACGCTGCCCGCACTTGGACGAATCGGACGGGAAACCACCATCGTGCAGCCCCGACGTGACGCGAAGACCGTCATCATCTCCACGGAAGATGCCGGCGCGCCATCGTATGTTTACATGTACGTCGGCGAGAAACTCCGCCGGTCCACCAGCGGACTCGACAAAAACGGCCTGACTAACGGCAAGGTGTTTGTTCTCTGCGGCAAGGACGCGCAGCACAACGAAGGCACCTTCACCAGTGGCTCGCTTCCAGTGCAATGGCGCGAGATCACCAACGCGAAAAACCTCAGCGATGCGCAGCTTCTAACCGCTGCCGACGCCGTCGGCGCTTTCGGTTTCATCCGTGTCGAGGATGCCGAGTTCGATCCCACGGCTCCCACCCGTAACCTGTTCCTAGCGACCACCGGCGGCAGTCTATCCAACCGCCTGGGCCGACTCTATCAGGTCACGATGAA
Organism: Akkermansiaceae bacterium; assembly: GCA_031412525.1. GTDB lineage: Bacteria > Verrucomicrobiota > Verrucomicrobiia > Verrucomicrobiales > Akkermansiaceae > Luteolibacter. The sequence continues at coordinate 5,599 of JANODE010000039.1, forward strand.
TCCGACGAACCCGGAGGCTGAAGCCTCGCTGACCGTCGTTTTCAACGCGGACCAGATCATCACTCCCGGCGGTTCCTACACCGGTGCATCGACCGGTAGCCTTGTCGTTGCCAATGGCGGAAATTCGTCACGCCTCGGTAGCTATACGGGTGGCAACATCGACGCCGGGGTGAATTTCGCCGTTAGTGTGGACAACATCGCAGTAAGCAAGGATTTCATCATGCTTCAAGAAGATCGCAACTCCCCTGCGGACGCGGTCTTCGCCAAATACGCCCGGAACGGTGCCACCTGGACGCTGGACCGTAACAACGGCAACCAGGCGAAGATGCAATCCACCTTCAACTACGCTCAAATTCAAGCTCGAGACGGCCACGGCCCACTTACTCCAGGACTGTGGGAATCCACCGGTGTAGTCGCGACCGACGAATTCTTCGGTCCAGGAAGCTTCATCACGTTCGTGCAGGCCCACAGCCAATCAAACGTGCATCCGGTTTCGGTTCCCGCCGACTATCGCGGCTCCATTCGCACGAACATTCCTGACGGTCTGGGTGGCGTGCTCACGCGTCAGCAAGCCCGCGACCGTTTCTCAGAAGACGGCCAGATCATCCTGATGCGTCCGAAAAACTAACACCTGGCTCCCGGGCCATCCACCGCCGGCCGGGTCCCATCCCCGGCCGGCAATTTCGTCTCCATTTTCAAACTTTCGTGAACCGAATCCGACTCGATCCGCAAGCCATCCTGCTCTGGCTGGAGGTCGCCGCGCTTGCGGCGCTCGCATTCGACTCTTCCCGGATCTGGCTTGTTTCATGCGCAGGGATTCTCCTGATCTTCGCCGCCCTGCTCTCGCGCGGCCTGGTACCTGCCCTCATACTTTCGCTCGCCGCCGCTTGCTGGTGGTTAGTTGGCAATAAAACCGGACTTGATGCTGTTAGTGATATTCCCGTGACCTTCCCGGTCATCGCCATTCTTCTCGGCATCGGGCATGCGTTTCTTGGCATCCTCAGCGGCATCAAGCGGGAAGCTGGCTCTCCAGCCCTTGTTTCGCGGCTCAGCCACCTGGTCGTCATCGTTCATTTCCTAGTCGCTGGCATCTTGTTTGCGGACCGTTTTGTGGAAGTTTCCACACCGGCGATTCTCGGTTACCTGTTGTCAGCGGGGATCGTGATTCTGGCAATCGATACTGCCTGCAAGCTTGTCGTCCGCCTCTACACGCCGCGTCGTCACTGGGCCGCGCTCGCCGCGCCGGGGGCGTTTTTCTTTTTCCGATGGCTCGGGAAGGAATGGCGCGATTGTCTTCCGACCCGCATTGCGACCGACGACGCATTTTCGATCCGCCTCCCGGAAATGTGGATGTGGCCGACCATCCGGCGTTCGCTGCCCGCGCTGATTCTAACATCGATCACCGTTTTCTGGCTTTCTACTTCGATTCATGAAATCGGAGTCCGCGAAAAAGGCGTCCGACAGTATCTCGGATCGTGGGAACAAGCCGACCTCGCGCCCGGCCTGCATTTGTCGCTGCCGTGGCCGTTAGGAAAGATCACCACCGTCGATACCGGGCGACTTCATGAAATCGTCCTCGGTTTCCGCTCGGATCCAGGCGATGCGATCCTCTGGGAGCGGACCCACTACGAAGGCGAGCAAATGACCCTCGTCGGCACCGGCGATGATTTTCTATCCATTTCCGTTCCTATTTTCTATCGGTTCGAGCGGCCGGCCGATCACCTTCGCTCAAGCGCTGATCCCGAGGGCTTGCTGCGCGATCTGGCGGACCGGCTTCTGCTCGCCCTTACCATCGACCGTTCCGCTGCGGACATCATGACCTCCGCCCGAGAGGACCTCCGGCATGAACTGAAGGAACGACTCCAGTCCGAGCTCGATCAGCGGAAAGCCGGCATCCGCATCGCCGAAGTCTATCTGCGAGACATTCATCCGCCCGTGCCAGTGGCACCGTTCTATCAGGACGTGGTCGCCGCGATCGAGGAAAAGGAGGCGCTCATCCACATCGGCGAAGAATACCGCGCGGACATCATGATGCGCGCGTCCGGAAGTTCGAAAGCAACCGTCATCAGTGCGAACTCCGGTGCTGAAAACCGCCTGCTTGCCGCGCGGGGGGATGCCGCCCGTTTCGGCACGCGGTCGAAGGCGCGTTCGGAAAACGTCGCCCTTCACGATGTGCGCGAGGGTTTCCGCGTATTTGACGCCACCCTGGGCGGGGCCAAGAAGGCGATTTTCGATGAGAAGATGCGGGCGCAGATGCCAACCCATCTCGATCTGCGAAAAGTGCTCAATCCCGACCTCATCTCCACCGCGCCGACATCTCCGCAACTCCTAGTCCCCCGTCCCGGAAAGGTGCGCGATCCCTTCCAACTGGAAATCGAAGGCTATCTCAAAGCCGGCCAGGGCGAGGTGCCCGCCGCCGATTTCACGACTCCCGATTCCGACAACCTCCTCGAAAAACCATGAGCGCCGAACCTTCCTCCAGCACCCGTGTCATCTTTTTCCGACTTACGTTGATTGCCATGCTCGGGCTTGTCGTAATTGCCTCCGCTTGCTGCTTCATCCTCAGCGAAACCGAGCGGGCCATCGTCCTGCGTTTCGGGAAACCGGTCCGTATCCTCGACGATTCCGGCCTCTATCTGAGGTTTCCCCCGCCCATCGACCGCGTTGTCCGTCTCGACCGCCGTCTCCAGCATGCCGACATCCGCATCAGCGAGACCCTCACCCGCGACCAGCGCAACGTCATCGTGCCGGCGTTTTTCACCTGGCGGATCGACGACGCGCTCCGCTTCCACACCTCTCTAGGCGAGGTCGCGGTCGCCCACGAAAAGCTAGACGCCATGGTCACCAGCGCGCGCAATACCGTGCTTGGGCGCCATGATTTCGCCGACATCGTCGCCGCCGGCAGTGGCGAGAAATCGCTGCCCGCCATCGAAGCGGAAATTCTAACACTCGCGAAGGAAGAGGCCAAGGCGCAGCTCGGAATCGACCTGTTATCCATCGGCATCACCCGCGTCCAGCTTCCGGAGGCCAACACCGAGTCGGTTTTCCGACGGATGCGCGCCGAGCGCAAACGCGAGGCCACCCGCTTCCGCGCCGAGGGCCGCGCCCAGTCCGCCGAGATGAAAGCGGAAACCGACAAGCAGGCGAACCACCTCATCGCCGATTCAAAACGCCAGGCCGAGGAAATCCGGGGCAAGTCCGAAGCCGATGCCGCCGCCATTTACGCTGCCGCGCACGGCAAAGATCCCGAGTTCTATCGGTTTCTCCGCGAACTCCAGAGCCTCCGCACCATCGTCGACAAGAACACCACGCTCGTGCTCGACACCAGCGTCGCTCCGCTGCACTGGCTGAAGGAAACGGATGCCAAGCTGCCCGGTCTCCCCCCGACGAAGATGGTCGATCCGCCGGCACTAACGGAGAGTCCTTCCGCGCCGACATTTGATCCACTTCGCAGTGAATGAAAACCGCTCAGATGTTTCCTTTCATGATCCAGCCTCTTTCCGCTCCATGAAACCGCAAACCCTCCGCACCGAAGGCCGCGCGGTTGAGGCGCTGCTGGTTCTCCTCAAGCACCTCACCGCCCACGCGCGTTGGGTCTTCGTCATTCTGCTAGTGTTTTATGCGTTTTCCGGAGTGCGCACCGTCGGCCCGCGCGAGCAGGCGCTGGTGATGCGATTTGGCCGCCTCCAGCCGCAGGTTCACGGACCTGGCCTGCTCATCGGCCTGCCCGATCCGTTTGATCGCATTCTTCGTTTCGAAACGGAAAAGGATCTATCAGTCACGCTCGATGAATGGTCGCTAAGCGGCTCGAAAATCGAAGACCCGGACGCTCCCTTGCCGCTAACAGACGCACAGCTCAACCAGCAGATCCAAAATCCCGGTGACGATGGGGTGATGGAAATGGGAATCCGCAAGACTCCCGGCACGACACTCGATCCGCTCAAGGACGGCTACACGCTCACGTCGGATTTCAACATCATCCAAGGCCGGTTCCGTCTGCGCTATCGCATCATCGCGCCGTTTCTTTACGCCTCCGCGGGCGATGATATCCAGAGTCTGCTCGCCCGCCTGTCCTACCGTGCCATCACGGCGCAACTCGGACAGCGGAGGATCGACGCCTCACTAACAGACGAGCGCAAGCAGGTCGCTGATGCTGCTGCGGAGGAAGTCAGGCAAGCCGCCGGGCGCTTGAAGCTCGGCATCCAGATTTCCGGGCTCGATGTCATTGAGCTTTCACCCGCATCGCAGGTTCTTGCAGCGTTCGAGGACGTGGCGAACGCCCGCCAATTTGCGAAGACGATTTATGAAAACTCGCGCCAGTATGATTCCGAGACCATGGCGAAGAGCCAGGGTGAGGCGAACTCCATTCTTCATCGGGCGCAGGGATTTGCCGCAAACGTCACCGGTGAGGCCAGTGGGGAATCTGCGGCGTTCCTCTCAATGCTTACTGAATACCGCCGCGATCCGGTGCTGATTTCCCGCCGAATCCTGCGCGAGTCGCTCGATACCGCCTTTTCCAACGTCCAGTCACGCACTCTGCTGCCTGCTGGTCAGGCCGCACCTTCAATCATGATCGAGCCATCACCTGAATTTTCCCGATGACCCACGAGCCCCTCGATTCCGACACCCACCGCCGCCTCGGGCTGTTATTCACTGCCTGCGCCTTGATGCTGGCCTCCATTCTAACGAGTTGGTTGCGGCCATCTCAGGAAACCCTGCCAGATGCGTTGGCGCTCATGGCCGCCATCGTTGTGGGAGTGCCGATTGTCTCAGGGCTCATCACCGCCATTCGCTCCACTGGATTCGCTGCCACGCAGTATTACATGGATCAATACGTGGTCCTTGCGCTTGCGGCCTGCCTCGCCACCGAGAAATACCTAACCGGCGCGGTGGTCGCCATCGTTCTGTTATTCGGACAAATGCTGGAGGAGCGCACCACCGTGGGCGTCGAGATGGCATTGGCGAAACTCCGGCAGCTTTCGAAAATCCGTGCCCGCCGGAAACGGGGCGACTCCGAAGATGAAGTCGAAGCGACCGACCTCCTCGCAGGTGACGAGATCCGAATCCTTCCCGGCGAGTCGATTCCCGCCGACGCCATTATTCTAACGGGACACGCCTTGATCGACCAATCCCGCATCACCGGCGAGTCCGTGCCGGTGGAGGTCGGGCCGGGATCCGAAATTTATGCTGGCACCGCCAATCTCAACGGTTCCATCGAAGCCCGCGTCACCGGAGCCGGACAGGACACCGTCATGGGCCGCGTGCAATCCATCATTCAGGAAGCCAAGGAATCCGAAGCGCCGATCATTTCCCTCGCCGAAGATTATGCCCGTTATTACACTCCGCTGATTCTGCTGATCGCGGCGTCGGTGTTCTTTTTCACCCAGGAAATCGAGCGGGCCATCGCCGTGCTGGTCGTTTCCATCCCGTGCGCGTTCGTGCTCGCCAGTCCGTCCGCCATGGTTTCCGCCATTGCGGCGGGATCGCGGATGGGGCTTTTGATCAAAAGCGTCCGCCACCTCGAGTCTGCTAGAATGACCGACACGGTGGTTTTCGACAAAACCGGCACGCTGACCTCCGGAAAACTCGAGCTCGAGGAAACCCTGGTCCACTCCGAAGCCTTCGACACCACCTCCGCCCTGCGCCTCGCCGCGGCCATTGAGGGTCAGTCGAACCATCCGGTCGCCCGCGCCATTTCCCAGGCAGTCGCCGGCGAAGACCGTCCTGCTGTTAGCGAGTTCACCGAGCACTCGGGTCTCGGGCTTGAGGGCATGGTCGAGGGGAAATCCATCCTCATCGGCCGGCCGTCGTTTCTGGAGAAATCCGGCGTCGTGCTCGCCATCACGCCTGCGGATTTCACCCGCCACTCGCTGGTACTGTTAGCCGTTGGAGGCTGCCACGTCGCCACCTTCCTTCTCGCCGACCGCATCCGCCCCGAGGCCCGTGAAACGTTGGATCGTCTCCGTTCACTCGGCATCAGTGATTTCGTCATGCTCACCGGCGACCGCACCGAGGTCGCGCAGAACATCGCAAACCACGTTGGCATCACCGATTTCAAGGCGAACTGCCTGCCGGAAGACAAGCTCACCCACATCCGGGCATTGCGGGCCGCCGGACGGCGGGTGATGGTCGTGGGTGACGGTCTCAACGATGCGCCCGCCCTGGCGGAAGGCGATCTCGGAGTCGCCATGGGAGCGCTCGGGAACGATGTCACCATCCACACTTCCGACGTCGCCCTGATGTCTAACGACCTGCGCCGTTTGCCCGATCTTCTGCTGCTGTCCGCCAAGACCGTGGGCATCATCAATCAGAATCTGTTATGCGGATTCGCCTTCATCATCATCGCCATCGCGCTTTCCTCGCTGGGTTATGTAAATCCCATCGCCGCCGCGTTCTTCCACGAGTTCAGCGCGTTTTTCGTCATCTTCAACAGCGCCCGGCTGTTGCGTTTCGATGGCATGGAGGAGAAACGCCCTGTCGGATTGATTTCGCCTGACGTTTTGGAAATCCCCGTCGCCACATGAAACTCCACATGACCATGGGTGTTCTTCTAACACTGGCCGCTGGAGTCCTGTTGTTTATCGGGGACGATGGGTCGGCCCGATTGACTCCGCTAGGCCCGATCCCTGTGCGCCCGCCCCACGCGCTTCACGGCATCCGGGATACCGCCTGCTTTCCTGATTCCAGCGTCGAACTCTCTATCAGTTTCATCCGCCCTGAAGATCTTGGGGTCTTGCCCTCCGCCGCACCGATCGATCACCCGGCGCGCATCGCCCGGGCCATTTCGGAAAACGATCTTCCAGCGATCCAGTCCGCCGCGCTCTCCTGGTTCGAACATGACCCGTCCGCAGCGCGGGATTGGTTGGCCGTGCAATCCACCTACGACGACCTCCAACCCGCCATCAGTTTCATCGCCTTCCGTATTTCCGAAAAGGGCGATCTCACCGTGGCGATGGAATGGGCCAAACTGTTACCGGACGGAAACCTCCGTGACGACACGCTTTTCGACATCCACGCCGTTGCCCTGCGCAACGGCCGGATCACTGCCGCTGAGATCCCGCTCGATGCAATCCCGCCGGACCGCCGCTCAGAGCTTCTGAGTGGTGCTGCCGGCGACTAACCACTACCATCATGAACTTTCCGCTTTCCAACCTGACCGAACCTAACAGGCGTCGCTGGGTCAAACAGTTCATGCTCGGCTCCGCCGCCGCACTGATCGGCCCCCGCTGGTCTTCAAGTGTTCTAGCAGAAGTTGTGTCTACCGGTCCCGGTCCCGGCGTCCTGCGCCTCAAGCCATCATCCTTCCCGGTACTCGCCAATCCTGGCGGATCCATCCAGCTCGGGTTTATGGCGGGCAACAAACCGCTCACCTTGAATCGCGTCGCCGCGGATCGTTTCGTGACACTCGACACCATTTGCACCCACAGCCAATGCACCGTGGGGCGCTACAAGGAGCACATCCTGAGAATCAATCCACCGCTGTCGGCGTTTTACATGCGCTGCCCCTGCCATGGCTCTCGTTATGACATCGAGGGCCGCGTGTTCCGCAACGCTTTTGGCGATTCCACCGAACCGGCTCCGGACGATCTCGGGCGCTTCGAAACCAGCTATGATGCGGCTAATGATCTCATCGCCATCACTATCCCGGATCTCGCCTTGCATATCGACTCTATCAGCGTTCATCAGCAGGGGGAGAATGGTAGAATCCGCCTGAAGCTCGTTTTCCCCACCAGCTACGGAGCAGATTATGAGATCCGCTATCAGTCGGACCTTTCGTCGCCACTTCAGATCGCATTGTTTTCCCTCACTCCGAACGGCCAGGCGGATCAAACGTCCACTGGTTCGCAGGTTCAGGGCGACTTCGCTGCTTTTGTCGATGCCACGGGGCAAAAGGGTTTTTTCGTTGTGGGCGTGAAGCTCACCGATGTGGCCTGACGTGGTTTCCAAGCTGCTGGTGTCTGCTGTTACCTCATCGGCTGAAGTATTTTGAATTCTGGCGACTGGAATTTTGCTGCAGAACGTGCAAAACCCGGCATTTCTGCCAAGGGGAAGTCGGCCGAATCCAAGATTTGTCAAAAAAACGGCAATTTTCGATTGATTGCGGGTGGCTGTAAGCCTAGTTTACGTCCTCAACCCGCATTTTTATGAGCAAAGAGCAAATGGACGGCGCACAAGCGCTTATCAAAACCCTCGATGACCTAGGCATCGAGTATATCTTCGGCTACTCCGGTGGAGCGGCCATCCCCATCTTCGACGCGCTCGAGACGGTCAAGACCAAGATGAAATTCATCCTCGTCCGCCACGAGCAGGGCGCGGTCCACATGGCGGACGGTTACGCCCGTGCGACTGGCAGGCCAGCCGCGGTTCTCGTAACTTCCGGCCCGGGTGCGGGAAACACCGTCACCGGCCTGATGACCGCGATGATGGACTCCGTGCCGATGATCGTGATCACCGGCCAGACCGTGACATGGATGCTTGGCAAGGATGCGTTCCAGGAAGCCGATATTTTCGGGATCACCATCCCGGTGGTGAAGCACAACTACCTCGTGAAAGAAACGAATGCCCTCCCGCGCATCGCGCGAGAGGCTTATCACATCGCTACGACCGGCCGCCCGGGCCCTGTGTTGATCGATGTGCCGAAAGACATTTCCCAAGGCCCGTTTTCTGGGGAAATGAACCCGCCGTTCAACTTGCCTGGATACAACCCGGAAGTGGCGTTCGATATCCGCCCGGAATCCATCAAACAAGCCGCCGATCTCATTTCGAAGGCGAAGCGCCCCGTCATTCTGGCTGGTCAAGGCTGCATGATCGCCCGCGCCGACAAGGAACTGCTCTACCTTGCGGAAACGCTCGGTTGTCCGGTCACTTCGACACTTCTTGGAAAAGGCGTTTTCCCGGAAACCCACGCGCTTTCGCTTGGCATGCTCGGCATGCACGGCACCGCTTACGCAAACAAGGCGATGATCGAGTGCGACCTGCTCATCAACATCGGCTCCCGTTTCGACGACCGCATCATCGGCCAGCCATCGAAATTCTGCAAAGATGCCAAGATCATCCATATCGACATCGATCCCGCCGAATCCGGCAAAATGATCGTGCCTGACCTCATGATCGTCGGCGACGCGAAGGCCGTGCTCACCGAGATCAATGAAAAGATCGGCCCGCTCGAAACCACCGAGTGGCTTGCCAAACTCGACGGCTACAAGAAGAAATTCCCCCTCTCCTACAAGAAGCAGGGCGGCCTCCGAATGCAGCAGGTGATCGATGAGCTCTACGAACTCACCCAGGGAAAAGCCATCGTCTCCACCGACGTGGGCCAGCACCAGATGTGGGCAGCACAGTTTTACAAGAACGACAAATCCTACCACTGGCTCTCTTCCGGTGGTGCCGGCACTATGGGCTTCGGTTTCCCCGCCGCCATCGGCGCTCAGCTCGCCTGCCCGGATGAAATCGTGATCTCCATTTCCGGCGACGGCGGATTCCAGATGACTCTGTTTGAACTCGCCACTGCTCAGATCCACAAACTTCCGATCAAGATTGTTGTGCTCAACAACCACTACCTCGGCATGGTCCGGCAGTGGCAGGAGCTGTTTTATGAAGACCGGACCTCCGGCGTGGACCTCATTGGCAACCCGGATTTCTGCAAACTCGCAGAAGCTTACGGCATCCCGTCCGTCCACATCAAGCGCCCGGCTGATGTCACCCGCATGCTGGAAAAAGCCCTCGCCTACAACGACGGCCCCATCCTCATCCATGCCGAATGTGTGAAAACCGAAAACGTTTTCCCGATGATCCCCGCCGGTGCCGCGCTCGAAGACATGATCACCGAGGCCCCCAAGAGCAAAATGGCCAAACCGGTCGGTTCCACGTGATCCGGCATTCCACCTCTGAACTCTGAATTCTCAAATCTCCTGCCATGCCCCAGACCATCGTCACCACCGAAACTCCCGTTGAGGCACCTTCCCTCACCCGAGGACCCACGCACACCCTCTCCATCCTCGTGAGCAACGAGCCCGGAGTGCTGATGCGCATCTGCCAGGTCTTCTCGCGCCGGGGTTTCAACATCGATTCCCTCGTCGTTTCCGAAGGCCGCAATGCGAATTTCTCCCGCATGACCATCGGCATCTCCGGTGATCCACAGGGTCTTTCGCAAATCATCATGCAGGTCGCCAAGCTCATCGACGTGATCCATTGCTTCGAGCACACCTCGGACAACTCGGTCACCAAGGAAATGGTGCTCATCAAGATTCAATGTTCGCCCTCCGAGCGCTCGATGGCCCTCCAGATCGCCGAGCATTTCTCCGGAAAAACCGTCGATCTCACGCCCACTTCGATGATTGTCATGATCAACGGCGACAGCCCGAAAATCGACGCCGCGATTACGATGTTTTCGCAATTCAACATCATCGAAACCGTCCGCACCGGCAAAGTCGTCATGGCGCGGGGCGAGCAACCGACCTAATGGATCGCCTTTTATCGTGCAAAATGTGCTCCCCCCAACAGTGCGATATCAGCTTAGGCCTTAGTTTGGAGTATTTCAAAATGCATTGAAACGCAAATGATCTAGATCAATTAGGGGCTGCGGAAGGTTAGGTTTTCTTTTTGGCCCAAGGCGTGCTTCTCGTCCATGGAATTTTGATTTAAAAATTACTCAAAAATACAGACCTACATCAAAACAATGAAGTTTCTCCCTCTCTTCTCCGCTTTCGGACTCGTTGCGACAACATCCTCTCAAGGTGCTTACACTTTTAGCGGAACGACCATCACCGAAACCTTCGCCGGACTACCTGCAACAAATCAAGCCAATTTCTTTTCAGCCACGGTAGGTGTCCAAACAGCGATCACTGGAACGGAATTCGTGGGGACGAAACTCTCTGGGAGTTCGACCTTGGCAGGTCTTAATTCTTCGGGCCTGGTCGTCGATAATGGTGCGGGCGCCTCAGGAGCAGTTTATTCTTATGGACCGACTGGTGACGCGGATCGGGCACTGGGACTACTAGCTTCAGGCACGAACGTGATGGGTTTCGGATTTGAAATGATTAATGGCGCAGCGCAACCACTAACGGAGTTTGTTGTTTCATTCACACAAGAGAACTGGCGGGGTTCGACGGTTGCGGTCAACACCATCGCAGCTTCCTATGCCACCACCGGATCAGCTGGGGTTACGTCGGCAAACTTTCTTTCATCCACAACAGGTTTTACTGCGGTGACTACACTTAGCTTGGTCGGCCCTGCATTCGGAGCGTCAAATGGGGCTCTGGACGGTAATAACTTAACAAACCAAGTTGCCCGTTCTTTCACCTTCACAGGCTTGAATCTGCTTCCGGGCGAAAGTTTCTATCTTCGTTTTCAGGACAGTAACGATGGTGGGAGTGATGCAGGCCTTGCGATAGATGGACTTACAATCAGCGTCCCCGAACCTGCGTCTACCCTACTCGGTGCCCTTGGCCTTCTTGCTGTCCTACGCCGCCGCCGCTGATTTTTCGTTTTCATTCATGGCCCAAGAAGCCCCGGATGCCTCGCAGGCAGCCGGGCTTTTTGTTGCTTGAATTTTCCACACAAAAAACGCCCGGCTTCCTTGCGGAACCGGGCGTTTGAATTTCGAACCTCGGAGTCTTACTTCGAGGAAGAAGTGAAGCTCGCTTGGCTGGCGCCCTTCTTGATCTTGGACTGTTTGATCCAGCTCATGGTGGATCGGAGTTTTTCACCGACCTTCTCGATCTGGTGATCGGAGCCTTCCTTGCGGAGCTTGTTGAAGACTTTATAGCCGCCTTCGTATTCGGCGATCCATTCCTTGGCGAACTTGCCGCTTTCGATTTCCTTGAGCTGCTTGACCATGCGCTTCTTGACGGAGGCGTCGATGATTTTTGGTCCGACGGAAACGTCGCCCCACTCGGCGGTTTCGGAGATCGAGAAACGCATGCCGGCGATGCCTTGTTCGTTCATCAGGTCGACGATGAGCTTGAGTTCGTGGAGGCATTCGAAGTAGGCCATTTCCGGTTGGAATCCGGCTTCGACGAGCGTTTCGAATCCGGCTTTGACCAGAGCGGTGGCGCCGCCGCAGAGCACGACTTGCTCACCGAAGAGGTCGGTGACGGTTTCCTCGCGGAAGTTGGTTTCGAAGACACCGGCACGGGCACAGCCGATACCACCGGCCCAGGCGAGCGCGGTTTGCTTGGCCTTGCCGGAGACGTCCTGATAGATGGCGATCAGGCCGGGAACGCCTTTGCCCGCGACGAACTGCGAGCGCACGGTGTGGCCGGGGCCTTTCGGGGCGACGAGGATCACGTCGATGTCCGTCGGCGGGACGATGGTTTTGAAATGGACCGCGAAGCCGTGGGAGAACAGCAGGGTTTTGCCCTTGGTGAGGTAGGGCGCAATGTCCTTTTCGTAAACGGAAGGAATCACGGTATCCGGAGTGGCAACGAAGATCACGTCGGCTGCCTTGACCGCCTCAGCGGTGTCCATGACCTCAAAGCCGAGTTTTTTGGCGACTTCACGGGACTTCGACTTCTTGTAAAGGCCGATAATGACCTTGAGGCCACTGTCCTTGAGGTTCAACGCGTGGGCGTGGCCTTGTGAGCCGAATCCGATCACGGCGAGGGTTTTTTTCTTCAGGGGAGCGATCGGGGCGTCCTTGGTGGTATAGATCTTCGCGGCCATGGCTGCTCGGTAGGTTGGTTCGATTAGGGCACACCGCTGCCATCGGGGCAAACGGCGGGGCGGCAAGTTGGAGGGATGGCGGGACGGGGTCAAGCAGCAACAAGCGGATTTTGCAGGGGTTTTTGGATCTGCTAGGTGGCTCGATCCAAGGGACCAACGGCACAAGACGCGTCCCGCATGGTAAGAGATAGGCGCGCTGCCGGGGGCACACTGCAGGGTGCGAAGGAATTCTAGTGGCGCATGGCACAGTGGGTGCTTTGCAGCGCTGGATTCCATGCAAAAGCTTTTCGCTCATCTTTTCGCAAAGCGGCTGATCCTTTCCCTAGTGATCGGCCTGATGATCCAGCCGAAAGCCTTTGCACAGGCACCGGAGCGATCGGTGCGCGAAGCCATAGCCGCCGCAGTTGCTGCGCCAACACCTTCGGAGCAGCGGGACATCATCCTTGCGCTCAAGCTAAGGCCCTCACCAGAAGCGGTCTCATGGTTTGACAAGTGGAAGGAGGGCGAAATTTTTCTTCATGAAAGTGCGGAGGGAGTCGTGACGCCGGTTCTTCTGACGGGAGCTGCTGCGGAAGACGGCTCGTTTGCCACCCTGCGCGTTTCCGACAATTCACCACTGCTCGCGGCGAATGGCACTGCCATTCGCATCAATCCGAAGGAGGTTGAATTCGCCGAAACCGATTCCGGGCTGCGGCGTGCGATGAAGGAAGTGTCGGATCTCGCGGCGTTGGCCGACCCCGACACAGCGAAACGTATCCGTGCGATTCAGGATTCAGCCATCGGCCAGAAGCAGGAAAAACTTCCCGCATTGCTGCTTTTAAAAACAACCGAAAAGGACAAGGCCGCCCTTCGCGCTCTGGATGAAGCCATCGCCATCATCCAGTTGCGGTCGCCGGTGGCAGCCGAGAGAGTGGCGGCCTGCACCAAGCTCGGAGACCTCCATTCGCTCGCCGCCAATGACACCATCAAGACCATCCTGACAGAAGCGGAAGCGGCGAAGGATACGGCCACCATCAATGCTGCGAAGAAAGCGCTGAATTCGATCGACAGTCACATCGCCCGGATCAACGCCGCCGGAACCGCCTTCCGCGGATTGTCGTTGGGCTCCGTGCTTCTCGTAGTCGCCATCGGACTGGCGATAACCTTCGGATTGATGGGCATCATCAACATGGCCCACGGCGAGCTCATCGCGGTGGGAGCCTACACGACCTACGTCATTCAGAACATTTTCGCTGCAGGATTAAAGCTGTCGCCTTTGGGTGTCTCAATGTCGATTCCCGGAATGAACCTAACGGGAAACAGCATGGCCTTGTATTTCGTGGTGGCAATTCCCGCGAGTTTCATCATCGCCGCGCTGGTCGGGGTTCTCTTGGAACGGTCGGTCATCCAGTTCCTCTACAAGCGCCCGCTTGAATCCCTCCTGGCCACCTGGGGAATTTCCCTCGTCCTGCAGCAAATCCTCAAGTTCATCTTTGGGTCTAACAATGTGCAGGTTACCAGCCCGGCTTGGCTTTCCGGAAACTGGACGGTGAACGACATCGTGTTCGGCTGGAACCGCATTTTTGTGATTAGTTTTGCGGTCCTGATCATCGTCGTCACTTGGCTGGTCCTGAACAAGACGTCTCTCGGTCTCCTCATCCGCGCGGTAATGCAGAACCGCAACATGGCCGCGTGCATGGGCATCCGCACTGAGCGGGTCAACACCATGACCTTCGCATTCGGCTGCGGGCTGGCCGGACTGGCCGGTGCGTTTCTCTCACAGATTGGCAACGTCGGTCCGTCAATGGGCCAGTTATACATCGTCGATTCATTCATGACCGTAGTCGTCGGTGGAGTTGGCAACATCATGGGCACCGTGATCAGCGCACTCGGCATCGGTCTGGCGGATCAGACGCTTCAGCAGTATCTCGGAAATCCGGTTATCGGAAAAATCCTGGTTCTCGGAGCCATCATTCTTTTCCTGCAATGGCGTCCCGCCGGCCTCTTTGTCACCCGTTCCCGCAGCCTTGATTAACCGATGAACAAACAACCGCTCACAAGCCGGGTCCAGTTGCCATTGCTGATCCTGTCGGCCATCTTCCTGGTGGTCGTCATGCCGACACTGAATGCCTTTGGCTATATATCGGATTTCACTTTGGGGAACTGGGGGAAATACCTTTGCTATGGGATTCTCGCCATTTCCATCGATCTGCTTTGGGGATACACCGGTCTGCTTTGTCTCGGACAGGCGCTGTTTTTTACCCTGGGTGGCTACATGATGGGCATGCATTTGATGCGCATGATTGGCGGAGAAGGTGTGCCCACATTCCTCAGCATGGTCGGCCGCACCGAGTGGCCGTCCTTCTTCAGCCCGTTCACCAGTTTTCCTTTTGCACTCGCGATGGTGATTGTCGTCCCTGGCCTCATTGCGGCAGTCTTCGGTTACCTGGCATTCCGTTCCCGCATCAAGGGGGTTTATTTCTCCATCCTGACCCAAGCCCTAACATACGGCGCGGCCCTGCTGTTTTTCAGAAACGAACTTCTGATGGGAGGAAACAACGGCTTCACCGACTTCCGCACCTTGCTGGGATTTTCCCTTCGTGACATGTCCACCAAGCGTGGCCTCTACATTGCCACGGCCATTCTTCTCGTCGCCGTTGTGGCAGGTTGCAAATGGCTTACGAATTCGCGCTTCGGCCTCATTCAGCGGGCGATCCGGGATTCAGAAAACCGCGTGCTGTTCTCTGGGTATGCCACGGCGAATTTCAAGCTCTTCATCTTCGTCATCAGTGCGATCATCGCCAGTTTTGCCGGAGCCCTCTTTGTGCCCCAGGTCGGGATTATTAATCCGAGTGAAATGGAAACCGGAAAATCCCTCGAGGCCGTCGTTTGGGTCGCCCTTGGAGGCCGTGGAACGATTGTCGGTCCGATCGCCGGTGCGATTAGCGTCAATGTCCTGAAAAGCTGGGCCTCCTCCGGAGCCACTGCGGATTTCTGGCCTCTCCTGCTCGGTGGTGCGTTCGTCCTCGTTGTGCTTTTCATGCCCAAAGGAATCATGGGCATACCCGGCCAGATCCAGGCAGTCATTGGCCGTTTGAAAAAGAAACAGGAACAAGATGCTCCTTCTTCTGCCGAAAAATCACCAGCCACCGACCCATGATTGTCGAATCTCCGCATCTGAATACCAAGCCATTCCTTCTCGCCGCGGAAGGGCTGACCCGATCGTTCGACGGTTTTAAAGCCATCAACGATCTCAACTTTTATCTCGACGAGGGCGAGCTGCGAACCGTCATCGGGCCTAACGGAGCAGGCAAGACCACCTTCCTCGATTTGATCACGGGACGCACCCGGCCCGATGTCGGCACTTTGCTCTGGGACGACGGGAAACACGATCTCCTCAAACTCAACGAATATGAAATCTATCGTCTCGGCATCGGGCGGAAGTTCCAGACTCCCACCGTTTACAACGATCACACCGTCACGGAAAACCTCGTGCTCTCCCTTGCCGGATCCCGCGGCATCTGGCACAGCCTGTTTGGTAAGATCACCCCGCAGCAGAAAGACCGGATTGCCGAGATTCTCGGCATCGTGAAACTCACGGATCACGCCCACCGCAAGGCCGGGATTCTCGCTCACGGTCAGAAACAATGGTTGGAAATCGGCATGCTGCTCGCACAGGAAGCGCGCTTGCTGCTAGTCGATGAGCCCGCCGCCGGGATGACCGATGAGGAAACCTATCGGACAGGTGAACTCCTGCTATCACTCGCCGGCAAGCATACCATTGTCGTCATCGAGCACGACATGACGTTTGTCCGCCAGATTTCCCAAGGTCGTAAAGTGACGGTGCTCCATCAGGGGCATGTGCTTTGCGAAGGACCCGTTGATAAAGTGCAGTCCGATGAACGGGTCATCGAAGTTTATCTTGGTCGCAAATCCAAAGCCGCATGATCGCCGCCCCAGAAATCACCGAAAGCCTCACCATCTCCGACTTGCGAGTTTCAATCGGTGGCAGCGCCATCCTGCGCGGAGTAAATCTGAAGATTCGACCGAAAACGGTTTTCTGCCTGATGGGCCGCAACGGCGTGGGAAAAAGCACCACCCTCAAAGCGCTGATGGGCCTGCTTCCCGCGGATTCGGGAAAACTGTCTCTCGAGGGAGTGCCAATGGATCGCGCTGCCTCCGCGGATCGGGCACGGATGGGCTTGGGTTATGTGCCTCAGGGTCGCGAGATTTTCCCGCATCTCACTGTCGAGGAGAATCTTTTCATCGGCCTCAATGCCCGCGGACAAAAACGCGATTCGAGGCAGACGGATCGCATTTATACCTTGTTTCCCATCATCAAGGAATTCCTCCACCGCAAAGGCGGCATGTTGTCCGGAGGCCAGCAGCAACAACTCGCGATCGGTCGCGCGCTGCTCACCCGGCCGAAGCTCCTGATTCTCGACGAGCCGACCGAAGGCATCCAACCGAACATCATCGACCAAATCGGCGACGCGATCAAAATGCTCCGTGCGGAAGGCGAGATGAGTATTCTGCTAGTCGAGCAATACCTCGATTTTTGCAAGGAGCTCGGCGATGACTTCGCCATCCTCGAACGTGGCTCCGTGGCCGCATCAGGTGAAATGAGCGCTTTGACGGATGACGTGGTGAAGGAGTTTCTAACTGTTTGATTTTTCCTCCTTCCCAATGTGACTCAGGTGCCATCCCCGGGAGGCACCTGTTTTTTTTGCGGATTGAAACGGTCAGCATGAACGGCGCTCATGATTTGAGCCGTGTTGATTCAATTTCATTCACTGCTGAAACAGAAAAGCCAAAGTCATGGCACGAATGAAGCTTATTGCACGCTGCGCGGAGTTCCGCCAACAACAGCAACAATACCAATCGGACATGAAAATCAAAAATCGTTTCAACCTATTCCGTTTGCCACAAATGGCGCTTATCCTCACTTCTGCCACCGCTATGGGCGGCGAAGAGATCAAGGCTCCAGCACCTGCTCCCATTTCCACTCCGGAATGGCTCAAGGTAAGTGGTTACGCAGCCGCCTCCTACACCTACACGGATATCGAGGATGGTGATAGCGACGAATCCCTGTTTGATGCGGGAACTCCGCTCGATGCCGTGAAGCTGGGCCTTGAAGCGGTTCAAGGTCCCATTTCCGTTTACGGAAGCCTCTTCTATTCCCCTAACAGCGATGCGAATTCATTCGCAGGCGGTAGCGAAGCCGGCATTCTTGATGCCTACGTCACCTACACCACCGGTAACTTCAAGATCACCGGGGGTAAATACCTCAGCTGGCTCGGATACGAAGCCTTCGACACGGTGAACATGAGCCAACTCACCTACGCCAACTCGACGACAGGCGGCGTTCCTGCCTACCACACCGGGATCAAAGTGGATTATATCACCGACGTTTGGGCAGCAGGTGTCAACGTTTCCGACTCCATCCGCGGCCCAAGTTTCTGGGAAGGTGATGCAGAGTGGGACAACGGACTCGGTTACGAAGCCTATGTGACCTACAAGGGCATCGACAAGCTGACCCTCTGGGCGGGCGTTGCCTATGACGACACGGACGATGTTCCTAATTTCTCGGCCTACAACTTCTGGGCGAGCTATGACATCTCCGACAAGCTCTCGATCGCTGGTGAAGTTATCTACACGGACAACTCTCTCAGTGGAGCCAACAGTGCTGTTGGCGGACTTGCCTTCCTGAAGTATAACTTCACCGAGCAGTTCTCGACCGTCCTTCGTTTCGGTATCGATGAAGTGGAGTCCACTGGACCCACCGTCACTGCTCCTGACAATTACAAGTACACCGTTTCGCCGACCTATGTCTTCAACGAGCACTTCTTGGTTCGTGCCGAATTGAGCTACACCGACTCGGTGGTGGATACCTTTTTCTCCGGTGTCCAAGCGCTGGTGAAGTTCTGATCTGAAAATTGTTTCCGTGTCCAGCGGTGGTGGCAGGAGGGCTTCTCGGGCAGCCCTTGCCGAATGCTCTCCTGCCTCCTGCTGGGTCACTCCCATCCCCAATTCAATACCAATCTCCCCACAATATGATCCCTAAATTTGTAACTTCCGCAGTGGCTGCACTCGCCATCACCGGTACTGCCGCACAAGCGGCGGAAACCGTAAAGGTCGGCGTCCTCCACTCCCTGAGCGGCACCATGGCCATCAGTGAAACTTCGCTCCGCGATGTTCTCCTCTTCACCTTCGACGAAATCAATGCCTCCGGTGGCGTGATGGGCAAAAAGATCGAGCCCGTTGTCGCTGACGGTGCATCGAACTGGCCGCTATTCGCCGAGAAGGCAAAACAGCTTCTTGAGCAAGACAAGGTGGCCGTAACGTTCGGCTGCTGGACTTCCGTCAGCCGCAAGTCGGTGCTTCCTGTCTATGAGGAAAAGAAGGGTCTGCTCTTTTACCCGGTCCAATATGAGGGTGAGGAGATGTCGCCTAACATATTCTACACTGCTGAGGCTGTCAATCAGCAGGCCACTCCAGCCGTTGACTATTTGATCGCCGAGGGCAAGAAGAAGTTCTACCTCCTTGGATCTGATTATGTTTATCCGCAGACCACCAACCTGGTGCTTCTGGAGTATCTTCTTAGCAAGGGTGTGCCTCTTGAGAACATCGGCGGTGGATTCACCAAGGATGGCGCTGGCAAGATCATCTCGGCCGGCAAATACACCCCATTCGGTCACACGGACTATCAACAAATCATCTCCGAGATCAAGCAGTTCGCCGCCAGTGGTGACGCCTGCGTGGTCAGCACCCTCAATGGCGACACCAACGTTCCATTCTTCAAGGAATATGCCGCCGCTGGTTTGACTGCCGAGTCCTGCCCGGTTGTAAGCTTCTCGGTTTCCGAAGATGAGTTCCGCGGACTTCCTGCGAGCCAGTTGGTCGGCCAACTTGGTTGCTGGACTTACTTCCAGTCGATCAAGAGCCCTGAAAACGCCAAGTTCATCAAGAACTTCCAAGCTTGGCTGGCCAAGTCGGACATCCCCGGAATCGTCAAGGAAGGTCGCGTGACCTGTTCGCCAATGGTGCTCTCCTACAACGGAGTCTACCTCTGGAAAGCTGCCGTGGAAAAAGCGGGTTCATTCGATGTCGACAAGGTGAACGCCGCGCTTGAGTCCGGCCTCACATTCGACGGTCCTGGCGGCAAAGTGACCACCCAGAAGAACCGCCACCTCACCAAGAATGTTTACATCGGCGAAACAAGAGCCGATGGCCAGTTCAAGATCCTCAAGGAATACAAGGGTATCGTTGGCGAACCTTTCCTCAAAGGCACTTATAAATAATCTCCCCTCGTTTGTTTCGGTTAGCTGTGCATCAAAAATCAAACCATGCCCTTTTTTCGGGGGGCATGGTTTTTTCATTCTCCGCTTGGCATGGCCAATGCTCGCCCGTTAGCATCTCCTTATGAACCACACCACTTTCGGTCTTCGCCTTCGCTATCTCAAGTGCTTTGTGTTTTCCAGCGTCTGTCTGCTGCCCGTCATGGCCAGCGCCCATCCCGGACATTATCATCCGGACGAGACCGACGAATTCGATTTTTTCACCGCCGCTCTATTTCATTCCCATGGGCCTCTCGAATGCGGTTTGGCATTGCTCGTGATCATCAACCTCCTCGTCGCTTGCATGAATCAGAAGCTGTCGGTCCGCTTTAGTGCCCTTACGCTTGCGATCGCTTCACTCTCGGTGATTTCGGCTCTCTAAATCCGGAGATACCATGCATCTCTCCCCTCGCGAACAGGAAAAGCTCCTCATTGTGGTCGCTGGTGATCTCGCCCAGCGTCGTCGCGCACGCGGACTCAAGCTGAACTATCCCGAGACCATCGCTTTGATCAGTGCCGAGCTGTTGGAAGCCGCGCGTGACGGGAAGTCGGTAGCCGAACTCATGAATTATGGAACCACCTTGGTAACCCGTGACCAGGTCATGGAAGGTGTTGCCGAAATGATCCATGACGTCCAGTTGGAAGCCACTTTCCCGGATGGCACGAAACTCGTCACCGTCCACAACCCCGTCCGATGATCCCCGGAGAAATCATCACCCCCGCCGGAGCCGCCGATCTCGAATTGAACACGGGACTGAGGACTGTTAGCATCATTGTTGCCAACACCGGTGACCGTCCGATCCAGGTTGGCAGTCATTTTCACTTTTTCGAAGTCAACGAATCACTCCAGTTTGATCGATCCGCCGCCCGCGGGTTCCGGCTGAACATCCCTGCCGGTACTGCCGTTCGCTTTGAGCCTGGCGACACCCGGGAAATCCCACTCGTGGACTTTGCCGGAACCCGTGAAGTCCACGGCCTCAACAATCGGGTCAACGGCCTGCTAGACGCATGAAACAAACCCGCGCCAACTACGCCGGCATGTTCGGCCCGACTACCGGCGACCAGGTCCGCCTGGCCGATACGGAACTCTTCATCGAGGTCGAGCGCGACCTCATCGCCGAAAATGGCGGCTACGGCAACGAGGTGAAATTCGGCGGCGGCAAGGTCATTCGCGATGGCATGGCCCAGTCACCGCTCGCTTGTGATGCCGATTCGCTCGACCTCGTCATTACCAACGCCCTCATCCTTGATGCCGCGCAGGGCATCATCAAAGCGGACATCGGCATCAAGCACGGCCGAATCGTCGGCATCGGCCATGCGGGAAATCCCCTCCTTCAAGACGGCATCACCATGACCATCGGCGCCGCAACCGAAGTCATCGCTGGCGAAGGCTGCATCATCACCGCCGGCGGGATCGATACCCACATCCATTTCATTTGCCCCCAACAGATCGAGCATGCCATCGCCGCGGGAGTGACCACCCTGATCGGTGGCGGCACGGGTCCCGCTCATGGTACTTACGCCACCACCTGCACACCGGGAAAATGGAACATCCACCGCATGCTGGAGGCCGCCGAGGCGTTTCCCATCAACCTCGGATTTCTTGGCAAAGGAAATTGCTCGTCTCCCGAGCCACTCCGCGAGCAGGTCTTGGCCGGTGTCATCGGATTGAAACTTCACGAAGACTGGGGAACCACCCCGGCGGCCATCGACACTTGTCTAACAGTCGCCGACGAGTTCGACATCCAGGTTGCCATTCACACGGATACGCTCAACGAAGCTGGTTTCGTCGAGAGCACTCTATCCGCCTTCAAGGGCCGCACCATCCACACCTATCATTCCGAAGGTGCTGGCGGCGGGCACGCGCCCGACATCATCCGCGTCTGCGGCGAGCCGAATGTATTGCCGTCCTCTACCAACCCGACGCGCCCCTTCACTTCCAACACCATCGACGAGCATCTCGACATGCTGATGGTCTGCCATCACCTCGACTCACGCATCCCGGAGGACGTCGCTTTCGCGGAAAGCCGGATCCGCCCGGAAACCATTGCCGCCGAAGACCGCCTCCACGACCTCGGCGCGATTTCCATGATGTCGTCCGACAGCCAGGCCATGGGCCGCATCGGTGAAACCATCACCCGCACCTGGCAGACGGCACACAAGATGAAGGTGCAGTTTGGAAAACTCGAAGGTCCGAGCCATCCTGCCGCTGACAACTTCCGCGCCCTCCGGTACGTCGCGAAATATACCATCTGCCCCGCCATTGCTCACGGCATCTCCCACGAAGTCGGTTCCATCGAAGTTGGTAAACTCGCTGACATCGTGATCTGGAAGCCCGCATTTTTCGGGGTCAAACCGGAGACCATCCTCAAGGGCGGGCTCATCGCATGGGCCAACATGGGCGACCCTAACGCATCGATCCCCACCCCGCAGCCGACAATGTATCGTCCGCAATTTGGCGCGTTCGGAAAGGCTGTTGCATCAACCTCTGTGACATTTGTTAGCGCCGCATCGCTGGAGTCCGGATCGCTTGAAGGGCTGGGCCTGACAAAACGCCTCGTTGCCGTGAAGAATTGCCGCTCTGTCACCAAGCGTGATCTGCCATTCAACGATTCTTTGCCAAAAATCACCGTCGATCCCGACACCTACACGGTCACCGCGGATGGCGAGGAACTCCGCTGTGAGCCGCTTTCGGTTTTGCCGATGGCCCAGCGCTATTTCCTGTTCTGACCGTCGCATGCCGACGTGGGTTCCCCGTGATTCGAAGCGCTCGACTTCCGCTGCGCCATCCCCCTAGGATCGCGCGGAATATTAGGAACTGATGGAAAAACAGGGCTTTCGAAACCACCTCGTCCGCGTCATTCGGACCATCGCTGCGCCCGTCGTCGGGCTCGGTCTTGTCGCCCTGCTCGACTCACAAGTCCGGAGCGAAACCATCCGTGTGGCCCATATGGAGAAGGTGGTCTCGATCGGTTATCTGCTGTTAGGAATTGCGTTTGCTTATCGGCTGATTTGTTCCGTTGTTCTCGATGTTCTCCTCGCACGGGCCACCGGCAGGCAGGTGCCGAAGATCCTCAAGCACATCATCGGCCTCGCCGCGGCAGTTCTGGCGCTGCTGTTTTCGATCAATATCTTCTACAGTGGCACATTCACCGGCTTGATCGCGCTTTCCAGCGTGATCGCCGTGGTCATTGGCCTCGCGCTGAGACCGATTATTCTCGATATCTTTTCCGGACTCAGTGCAAACCTCGATGCCGCCTTTCACATCGGTGACTGGATCGAAATCAACGGTCGCAATGGCGGCGGAAACTTCACCGGCTGGGTTGAGGAAATCAACTGGCGCACCACCCATTTGAAAACCCGCTCCGGAAATCTCATTATTTGTCCTAACAGCACGTTGAGCACGGCGATCATCACCAATTTCTCACGGCCATCTCGTCTCAGCCGTTATGAAATCCGCGTCGAACTGCCACCGGAAATCAACTCGGACCGTGTCCGGCGCATCCTCCTCGCCGCTGTACAAGCCACCCTCGACGTCGAGAGCGGGCCTTCTTCTGATAGTTCACCCGATGTGCTCATCACGGATCTTGAGGCTTCCGGTGTCGAATACTGGATCCGTTTCTGGCTCGATCCGTCGGTGCAGTCCTACGATCTGGCCATCGACCTCGTCTCCCGCAGCGTCCTCCGCCACCTCCAGCTAGCAGGCATTCCGCTGGCGGAAAACGTCATCCTTCATCGCGAGAAGCGCGAGATACTGAATGCCGCCCTCCCGGTTTCCAGAGCCGTAGTGCTGGGCCAAGTCGCGCTTTTCAATGGTGTTCTATCAGAAACTCTTGAGCAACTTGCTGGCAAGATCGCAAATCATGTATTTTCCCGTGGCGACATCCTCATCCAACAAGGGGCAATGGACAACGACATGTTCCTCCTCGTCGAAGGTGCGGTGGAGGTGCTCATTACCGTGGAGGGCAGGGAACTAACGGTGGCGCGGATGCAGGCCGGCGATTATTTCGGAGAAATGTCGCTGCTTACCGGCGAACCTCGGACGGCGACCATTCGAGCAACGACCGACGGCGGCGTCTATCGGATCAGGCGGGCGGCCATCGCTCCCATTCTGGAGTCGGATCCAGCGCTCATGGATGTCCTCAGCCGCAATCTCGCGGAGCGGAACCTTGGCCGCCAGGCGAAGGTGGACGCCTCTCATGGCGATGACCCGGAACAAAAGCAGCAAAGTCTTGCTGCCGTTCTTCTCGGGAAAATGATGGGAATCTTCCGGACTGGGCGTTAGATCATTTTGAATCCAGCACGATTTCCCCCCGCCACTCTTCCTGCGCTCCACGAGCCACCTCGATGGACTCAAGGTGAAGCCGGGAGGCTGGGCATTCAGGCAGTCGGTCGTGCAACAGCAGGGCTTTTTCAAAACAGGCCGACGCGGTTTCGAAATCACCGCTCGTAGAGGCATCGACGCCTTGCTGATAGAAATCCAGGTAGTCCGGCCGCCGTATTCGGATCGAGGCTTCGGGATCCCGGCTGAAACCTAGAATCTCGAAGACAACAATGGATTGTTTTTTCCCCTTCACCACGAAGCTCCCCATCCGCCGTTTGAGAAACCCCTCCGGCTCCTCGCATTTCGCAAGCACGGCTTCGGAGACAAGGATGGATGTGCCTAACATTTTGTTAAGTCCTTCGAGCCGCGCCGCAGTGTTCACGGTATCGCCGATGACCGTGTAGTCGAAGCGGCGGCTACTGCCCAGGTTGCCTGCTAGAACTGGCCCCGCATTGATGCCGACGCGTGTTTCCAGAACCTGCTCGATCGCACCGTCGGCAGACTGGAGGGTGACGGGCAAGGCGCTTGCGAGCTGCATCTGGATCGCCGCCTCGATTGCCCGGTCTGCTTCCCGATCCACTTTCACCGGCACGCCCCAGGTGGCCAGCACGGCGTCTCCGATGTATTTGATGATCGTGCCTTTATTGTCGAGGATGCCTTCCGTGGCTCGTTCGAAATAGCCGATGAGCGCTTTGGAAACCGCTTGCGGCGGAAGGCCTTCCGACATCGAAGTGAAACCTGCTAGGTCACTGAAAAGGATGGTCGCCGTCACCTCCTTCCCGCCGAGTTCCAGGCTCACTGCGTTTTCGTCGATCTGCCGCGCCTGTTCCTCGGACATGTACGATCTGAACGCCCGCCGCAGCCGCCAGCGGGCGGAGTATTCGATGAAGTAGTGACCACCGAGCGCGAGTCCGGCGACAAGGGGCATCTGTCCGAAGGCCGGGATGGTCCAGATGAACTGAAAACCGGAGTGCTGGCGTGTTAGGATCGCGGCGACGGCGAGGGCCGCTCCTAACATAACGCAAAGAAGCACGCCGCGAACCGGAGGCAGCAGGCAGGCGGCGGTCGATAGCAGAAGAGCGGCAATTCCGACAATCCAGATTTCAGAAGCGGGCGGGAATTGATGAATACGACGGCCCTCCAACAGATTCGCGGTGGCGGTCGCTTGGATTTCCATCCCTGGAGTCAACTTGCGGACCAATTTTCCCGATGGATCCCTGATCGGCATGGGAAGATAGGGCGTGGGGAAAACGTCCTTGCCCGAATTGGTCAAACCGGATTTCTGGCTGGCTCCGACGATCACGATCTTGTCGCGAAACGCACCATCAGGAATGCCCCGGCCTAGCAGGACTCTGCTGTATGAGTAACCCGCGAAGCTACCGGCGGGACCGTAGTAGTTGAGAAACTCCGTGCCTCTCTCCACGATGGAGGTGCCACCGGCGATTTTCCTGTGGATGAATTCGCTGAGGCTGGGCTTGTCTCCGAAGTCGGTGGGAATCACATGTCGAATTCGGCGGACAACACCGTCGGGGTCGATAGGCACGTCCGTTAGGCCCCAGCCGGCAGCGGCGCGGCGGAGATCCGGTGTGGCGAGCAACAGGCTCTGTTGGATGTTCTGATCCGTGCCGCTGCGCAGGATCTCGGCTGCAAGTATTAGGTTGCCGTGCTTCTTCATTGCTTCCGCAAAAGACGAGTCCTGCTCCGGATTGGAATCGTGGAAGAGAATGTCGAAAACGATCATCCGTGCCCCGGCGTCTGTCAGGCGTTCGACGAGTTTCGCATGCAAGCGCCGGTCCCATGCCTTTGCCAGCGGCTGGTTGAGTTCCTGATGGGAGGCCTCGTCCAGGGTGACGAGTAGGATGTTCTCCGGTGGTGGATGCTCGCCGAAGAGGAAGGGCAAATCGTAACTCGCTAGGCGGAGACCGTTGCCGAGGGTCAGTTTCGACAGCATGAGTCCCCACACGAATGCGATCAGTCCAACGACAAGCGCGGCTGCCAGACGTTTCCGGAACTTTATAGTTAGAAATCGGGCCACGGTCAGGGTGCGATGGCTTCGAGCCAGACGAAGCGTCGGGTCGAGGAGGAAATCGGTTGGGTGTCGGTGACCTTGCGGTAGGCGGAACTCCCGTCCGCATGAGTGAATGTGGCGAGCGCGGTGGCGGAGCTCTGATCGAGGGTGTTGGAGGCTTTAACCGTGTAAACAATGCCTGCTGCAGTAGAGCTAACATAGACGTCGAACTCCGCGAAAACAGACTGCGAGGGTGCGGCGGAGTTTCTAATCGCTGCGCGGAAATCCGAGGTCCCTGGATTCCTGTCCAGTGCATACTCTAGCAGGGCTGACATTCCGTCATGGTCTCCGTCCGAGGACAGACTGGTGATGTTATGCAGGTTTTTCCAGGTTTCCAGAGGCGACGGGGTCGTGGGCGGTGGGATGACAACGTAAGTGAACGAATAATTGTTCAACTCTCCGCGGTCCACCGCCCCGTTGAAGACCTTCAGCGGAGGCGGTGTCTTGTAACCGGAGATGGCGGTGAAGTTGATGGTGAAGTTGGTCCATTTCTCGTCGAAGCCGACCTGCTTGGTGTGCTGCATATTGGCGCTGCTGGCACCCTTGGCGGGAGTGATGGTCCAGCGGGAACGGGATCGGATCGAGGAGGGAAACACCTGCACGCCGATAGTGGTGAGCGCCCCGAGACCATCGAAAGTGAGCTGCGAGGAGTCGCCGTTGAGGACGTCGTCATTTCCCGTGGCGGCATCTTCGCCGTCCTTGATCATGCGGGTGATTGGCTCGTCGATCACCCGGTAAACGGCGCGGCCCTGACCGGCTAACAGGATGGCGGCAGGATAGAAAGTGCCGCCACCAGCGGGCTGGACGAAGAGGGCGCTACCGCTCGCGCCGCCGTCTCCGAAAACGGCGGTGGTTTCGTAAAGTCCGGTGCCGAGTGAGACCAATGGGCTGGCGAACTGTTTTGTGAAAATTTTCCCACGGTTCTCGAACTGCTGGCTGCGCTGGGGGTAGCCGATGGCGTGTTTGTTCTCACCGCCTGTTAGCCAGTTTTTGTCAGGCGTGCTTTGCAGGAAATTCGCGGAACCTTGGTCCCAGGTGGTTTCCGCGCTGAAGTAAAGGACGGCGAAATCGACTTGCTGTGGGTCCTCCGGCAGATCGGCGACGGTGCCCTCGACGGAATCCGGCGCGATGAGCTTCGCATAGCTCGTCTGATAGAGGACGCCGCGCGGAGTGATGGGCGGTGCCTGCCGCTCGCCTTGCTTCTGGCGTGAGAACCATTGCGTATCAGCCCATTGCAGGCCGTTGGGATCGAAGAACAGGTGCGCGGCGGTGAGGACCACGCGCTCCGCGACGACGGTGCCGGTGCCGCGCCCGAGTGGGGAGCGGATCATGCCGACGTATTGATAGGGAGCGGCAGTGGTGTTCGTCGTGATTTCAAAAGTCTTGGAAGGATCGAAGCTGTTGATGCGGAGATATTCCGCCCAGTCGAGCGCTAGCGATTCGCCTTCTGTCACCGTGATATTGCGCGGTGGCGGCGTGGTGAATCCCGCCACCGGCTTGTATTCGATGCGGAGATCGCCGACGGGCAGAGTGAAAGTGATGTCCTCGAAGAAAGTATCGCCGTCATCCGTGACATCGCGCCAGGTGGCCTCGCCGGAGAGCCGCCATGCGAAGCCCTGGCTGGTCTCGGGAAATGAAATGGAGCTGGTGGCGGTGGCAGGTGATGGCAGCTCAAGTTCGACGACCTGGCTGGTGTTGGACCCCATGGCCTCGATGAAAGTGGTGATGATGTCGGTGGAACCAGGAAATGCGATGATCTCTACCTGATAGGTCGCCCCATTGACGATGCCCGTGGCGGACTCGTTATATCCGTGCCAGAGAAACTCGGAGGAGAGCCGCCATTTCGCATCGGGGGATGGGAGGTCGAGAGCGAGGGTATTGGCGGATGTGTCCGCGAGCGCCACCGGGAGCGGTTGAGGCAGGGAAATGGTCACACTCAAATTATCCGAATTCACCACGCCAAGGGCATCGGTGACCGTTAGAGTGACGATGGTGGTGCCTACGGGGAACCTCGCATTTGGGCTAACTCCGCTGGAGCTTCCACCCGGCCAAGTCCATTCGTAGGAAACGATGGCGTTTTCCTGATCGGTCGATCCGCCGCCATTGAGAGTCACAAGCTGGGAACCTAACGGCTCTGTGATCAGGTAGGCAGGTGCCGGGCCGCGGACAATGGTGTCGGTTACGTTGATGTCGGCACCTGCGTTGGCCAGAGGCTCGTAGTTCGCATTCGGGTTAAGGGGGGCGTAGTTTCGATAGATGTAGGCCTTGCCAGTTTGCACACCAGAGCTGTTTCTCGCTCTGGGTAGGCCGACGATCAAATCCTTGCCATCATGGGCTACTGAGTGACCGTATTCTGGGTCCTCGATGATGTTTGGGTCCAAGGTTCCATTCGGCCACACGCTCCCTACTTGCTGCCAATTTCCGCCGACCAAGGAGAAAATGAAAACAGTTCCCGGTATGTAGTCGGCATCCAGGAAGCTTCGTCCGGAGTCGTCAGGATAGGAGCCGATGGCCAGCACGCCACCTTGCAGCGCCAGGCTGTTGCCTGATTTGAGAATCGAACCGTTGCGGGTCCAGTCAGAGCCGGACCGAGTGTAGCGATAAACGAGGCCATCCTGCCTCGAGCCGATCAGCAACTCGTCTTGATTCATCGCCAGCCCGATGCCGAAGTAGAATCCTTCAGTATTCGGACTGCGGCCCTGAGGCGGTCTTGGGATGTCCGCTTGAAACTTGTAGCGGAAAGTCCATGACGAAGCGATCTTCTCGTAAACAAATACCGCGCTGTTTGAAGCAAAGCCCGGCTGGGAAACGGCGAGGAAGTTCCCATGGATGGCGACCCTCGCTCCGAAATCATCTCCGAAGAAAGTCGGTGGGTCTGGCGTGACGATTTTCTGCACCTGACTCCACGTTCCAGCGCTCAACTCGAAAACGTAAAACGCTCCAGTGGTCGCACCAAAAACGCCGGTTCTCGGCGCACCGATGACCAGCGTATTCCCGCTGCGGGCAATCGAGTGTCCAAAGCCGGATCCCTCGGGATCTCCGGGTGACAGCGTTTGAAAAACAACCCATGAACCTCCAACATTTTTGTAAACGACCACCGAACCGGTTGCTTGAAACCCCGCACCGACGAAAGCAAATTCGCCATCGATCAGCACCGCCTGGCCGCGTTTGTCGGATGAAGCAATAGAGTATTGATTCCACCTGTTATTGACGTTCTTCGCAAAGTAGGTGCCGTTCCCGGTCTTGAAAGGTGCCCCGGTTAGGGCGACTCCTTGGTGGATACCTACGGCCCAGCCGTAGCGGTCGAGTGATACCCCGTTTGCCGGCACGATGATGTCTGGAGTGGGATTGGGCTTGAGCAGATCAAAGGTGAAACTGCTGCTACTCGCTAAACCTGCGGAGTCGATGACTCTCAATGTAATCGGTTTCCCATCAGCTTCAGGGCCAAGGTTTAGGACGCCCGACTGACCGCTGAAACTACCTCCCAACCAGCTCCATTCCCATGAAACGATGGGGTGACTTTGTGAAACGATCGTCGGATTGACCCGCACGCGAACCAAACCATTGGCATCAGAATCCGCGATGGCAATGTTACTTCCGGGATTGATGACGGGGGGACTTATAATGTTCGTGTTAAAGCTATCCCGGGAGATCGCTCCTTTGCTATCGGTGATGGTGAGGGTGATGGTGGTCACGCTCACAGGAATCATCGCAAAAGTCTCTAGGCCAGTCGCGCTGCCACCGCTCCATGACCAGACGGCGGAGAGGGTTTCGTTGGCACTCGCGTCGGAGGAGAGGCTACCATCGAGAAATAGCTCCACGGGTTGTCCGTCCAAGCTGGCGGTGAAGACGTCATCGCCTGCGTTGGCGATGGGTTCGGCGTTGGCGGTATCGAAAGGAGCATTCTTGTCGAAAATGCGGACAACACCGTTCACCGAGTCCGAGAGCACCATTTTTCCACCAGAAAACTCGGTGCAGAGGAGCTGGTTACCACCAAACATTTCGGAAATGGGAAGCCGCCGCTGGGTGACCGTGGCCGAGGCCCAGTTCGGAGAAATCGCATCTTTTTGATAGAGGATGAAACGGCCTGATTGATCGTATGCCACGAAGGATTGCCCGTCGTCATCCATTTCCAAGCCGAAGTAGCCACCCGATGGAATCAGCGGTGTGATGGGGAGCTTGGTTTGCACCCAGGTTGATCCGTTGAATTCGATGACGAACAGAGCGTAGGGAAACTCCCGTTGGGCGACCACGATGCCATTGCCCACCGCGACAATGCCGCTATAGTAAGACTGCGGAAATCCGCCCGGCTCGACAGGCGGGGTGAGAGAAACTTGATGAGTCCAGCTTCCCGATTTCTTGAAGATTTTGAGACTGGTCCCGCTGCCCGAGCCCGACCCTTCTGTCACGGCGGTGGTAGTGCCGTCGGTATCGATGCCCTCTCCCCAGCGCTTGCCCGCAATGAAGCCTTCCGGCGGCAACAGTTCGCTATGGGTCCAAGTGTTGCCAATCCAATCATAGACAAAAGCGCGACCGGCGTTGTTAAAGTAGGTATCATCGAAGGAATTCGAGCTGGCGACGGCTCCTGTTTCGTAAGCATTGTCCTGAATGCGTCGGCCGGGCGGAATGATCGACACGCTCTGGGTGGTAGCGACCCAGTTCCCGGACACGAAGCGATGGGCGGTGAAACCATTTCCTGAAGCGATGTTACCGCTGAGAAGGGTATTCGCATCGATGGCCCGGATGTCCGCCACGCTGGCTGCGAATGGCGAAGGAATCCAGTTTCCAGCGCTGAACCGATAGACTTCGGGGATGCCTGGTCCCTTCGGATCGATGACCAGCGTATCTTCCCGCAAGCTGGCGACGACCCGCGAGTCATAGGGCGAGAATGCCGTGCTAATCCCCGCGTAAGCAGGCTTTTTGAAATCGGTGAAAAGCCCGACCTGCTTGGTGAAGGCGATGAGCGATAACGTATCGGTAGAAGTGCCGCTGGTGGCATCAATCACCGTGAGGGTGACAGTGACAGGCAGGTTAGTTGCGGGAAAAACTGCCTCGGGCGTGATGCCACTCGCACTGCCGCCCGCCCAAGACCACGTGTAGGAAACGATATCTCCATCGGCATCGGTGGAAGCAGAGCCGTTGAGGCTCACGGTCACGGAGTTATTGCCGTCATAGTCCGCAATTGTGATATCAGGCCCCGCGTTCGCCACGGGTGTGGCGGCCTGGGAGGACGTAATCAAGCTCACGAAGACTATCAATGCGAGGAGTGCCTGTGTTAACATTTCACGGAGTTTCATAGGAGCGGGAGCTGGTTGTATGACATTTTGAAATGGAATTCTTGCGGAAAAAAATCGTTTGTTCAGTAGTCGAGCCTGAGTTCGACAAAGGCGGTGCGCTCGCGGGGCGACTCGGGGAGCGAGATGAGCGGATTATGGCGGTAATTCTCGTCGGTGAGATTGAGGATGCCGATTTCAATCGAACCGCGGTTCTGGAAAAAGCGTTTGCCCACCGAGAGGTCGAGCTGGCTCCAGGTGTCATCCGGCCTCGGCGTGCCGTAGCCGGAGTTGTCCTGTGCGAAAAGCCGGGCGCTCAGGCGGCTGAACCAACCGTCCGCGTGGTTCCAGATGAGATAGGTCTCGGCTTGGTGGAGTGCAGAACTTTCCACAGTGGCGAATTGGTTGATCCCGGCGGCGGACAGCTCCGGATAGTCGCTGTCGAGTTCCGCATGGGTATAGGTATAGCGGGCACCGAGCGCCCACTCATCGGATAGAAGCTGGTTGATGTAAACCGAGCCGCCCCATTCCTGATAGTCGATTTTTTCCCGGAGCTGGAGCGAACCGCTGTAGTCGACGGGTGTGCGGTCCAGGGTGAGGACGCCGATGCCGCGCTCCGCCTTCGCGGTGCGGAAAAAACCTTCCGCACCCAGGTAGGTGCGGGTGGGGAATTTGTAGAGAATGGCCGCTCCGGTGGTGTCGAATTCCGGCGATGGCAGACCGCCGATTTCCGAGCCATCGACCAGCGTGCGGAATGACTGGATGAAGCCCGCCACTTGCGTGGGTTCGAGCCGGACGCTTTCGTCGAAGGTCGCTCCTCCGACGCTGCGGGCATAGCCGAGGCGAAGTGTTAGGTTGTCGTTGGGAGTCCAGATGACTCCGGCTTTCGGCAGGAGTCCTGAGGATTTCTCAAGCTCGTCGCCCGCCGGGGCATTGCTGGTGTTGAAGGGATATTCCTGCCAGTCATAGGCGAGGCCCGCAGTGGCCCATAGCCCTTTTGCCAGCTCGCGCGTATAGTAGGCGTAGCCGACCCAGCGGGAATAATCCGGGTCCACGCGGATCACGTCCGGATCACCTGATAGACCGCTTCCAGCGGTTTGGTTGGTGAAGGTGTTGCGGGTGGAAAAACTGCCGCTGTCGAACCGGGTCCCAACCAGAAGTGTCTGGCGTTCGTCGCTCCAGATATGCTGGATCTCGCCGAAATACACTTCAGTTTCGCGCACTTGCGTTAGATCGCTTCCGAATGACAGGGGATTGGTCACCACCGGGGACTGCGGATCAATGAACATCAGCACCGTCCTGGCCTTCGGGTTGTCCACTTCGATTCTTTCGGTCAGCGCGCCTCCCAGCAAAAGCGTGCGACTTCCGGGAGACCATTCGTGTTGATAGCCGAGGATGGTGACGGGAGCCTGTTCCTGGCGGATGCGGAGGTCCGGATCGAGCGTGGATGGATCGTAGAGAGTCCGCGAGTCGCCTCGTTCTATCTCCTCGAATTTCAGGTTCAGATAGAAACTGTCGCGCGGGGTGAGCGCGTGTTTCAACTGGAGGTAAGCGGTTTGTCGATCCACGTCCTGGTTGGGGAATTGTCCGTCCGAGCTGAAAATGTCGTAGTCGAGCGCGACGCTGGTCTTGTCCGAGCGGCCGGTGATCGTCCCGGTCGCGAGGATTTCCCCATCGCTACGGAACCGGGTGCGGGTGGACAGGCCGAGGCGGTTGACGGGAAAGAGTTGCGAATATTCCTGTTGGGAAATGTTTTGCGGCAGCAGGTCGGTGCCGGCGGGCGAGAGCAGGTTGGCGATGAGAAGTTCGTTGAACCATGGTGTCTCGTAACGGAGCTGGACACGGCGGGCGTCGCGCAGGGCGTCCACGCTGTTTGATAGAAACAGGTGGGCGGATGGATTCAGATAATCGCTGATGACCGAGCGCCGCGCTTCTTCGAGGCTCGTCTCGGTCATGCCCGCGTTTTTGTAAAGCGAGGCGAGGTTCGCCTGGCGGACGGAGCGGTCCTTGTCCAACAGGAACGAGGAACGATAGATCGCGCGGTTGTCGTTGAGCGCGATGGATTCCTCGACGTTGCCGATGGCGCTGTTAAAGGCATACCTCCGCTGGTCGAGCAGCGCCTGATAGAGCGGCGCGGTCGGATCTCCCGGGTCGAGCGAACGGGCGAGGCGCAGCTCGTTGGACGCCTTTTCATCGCGGCCGTTTTCCACCAAGGCCTTGCCGAGGTAGCTGCGGAAAAACGAACGGTTGGGCTCGACCGCTGCGGCGATGGTCATCGAGCGAAGGCCCGCAGCTCGATCCTTTGCCTGGAAACAAGCGAGTCCTTGTCCGAGCCACGCGTTGCCGAGTGCGGGATCGATCGCGATGGCCTCCGAGAAACGTGACCGCGCATCGGGGATCCGGTTGCGCGAGATTTCCAGATAGCCTTTGAGCGAGATGGCCTGCGCATTGCGGGGGGCGAGTGCGAGTGATTTGTCGAGCGCTTCGATGGCTTTTTCATTCCGCCCGAAGCTGAATTCGATCTCGGCAACACGGGCCCAGGCGAGGCCGAAATCCGGCGAGGCGGCGGCCGCTTCCCTAGCAGCTTTCAACGCGCCGTCCAGATCGCCGCGGGATTGCAGCGCGTAGGAAAGCGCCATCCGTCCTTCCGGAGTTGGCGGTGCTTTGATTTCCGCCATCTCCACAGACGGTTTTTTCACCACGTCGATCAAGAGGCGGAGTGAATCGGTGACGGGATGGTTTCCGGATTTTGCTAGATCCTCCTGCACCTCGTCGATGCGGCCGCTTGCGAGTTTCACGGCGGCGGAAAAACGGTGCTCTTCCGGAGTCGTCGCGAGTGGTAGGGATTCCAAAGCGCCTAGCAGATCGCCGCTGGCGTAGGCCGCGAGGGATTTCGCGAAGCGGCCATTTGCCAGGCTCGCAAAAGTGGCGGGATCGACAATGCCGGGATAGTAGAGAAACCATTGGATGCGCTCGGACGCGTCGAGCACCGCTGTTTTGCGCGGTGCGCGGCCCGGCTCGATGATGCCCTGTTCACCGCTTGCGAGATCGATGGCTCCATAGCTGTTGGAAATTCCTACCGCGCCATCGAGCAGGGTGACCGTGGTTTTTCCTCCTGTCCCCACCTCTAACACGAACTCCGTGCCGCGGATGTTCAGGCTGGCAGTCGGAGTTTCGATATCGGCTTCTTCCTCAGAGCGGCTGAAAAAATAGGCCACGCCCTTGCCGAAATCGATCCGGCTGCGGCCACCCGCTTGCCCGGTCGGTGGCGGTTGCAGGCGCAGGCTGGTCAGCTCGCCCACGCGCAGAACCCCACCGGTGGAAAGCTCGATGGCAGCCCGGCTCAGCTCACCAGTGCGGACTTGCTCCGACCATTGGATTTTGTCTCCCGTGGCGGCTTTCGTCCATGCGGTCTGCGGTGGCGAGCGGTCCACTTGGTTTTCCACCGTCACGAGTTCGCCGCCTTGCTCTGCGGCGGTGCTGATGGAGGCAAGCAGAAGTTGGGCTGCGGCAACGACGGAGGATGAAAACCGGGGTGTCATTTGGGGAGTGGGACCACGCGGATTCAGGGCGGGTCCGGTTGATTGACGAGCGGGTTTCCATTTCTTGCGAAATGGGGTCGAAATGGGGAGGAAGCCGGAACAGTGCCAGTCGGCTGGGATAATTTAAGGACGGAACCATGAGCAATTCGTCACATGGCACAAGCAATTAGGCCGCGAATTCTGTCATGAACGGGTGTTTGGAAAATGTGGCCTTTTCCGATTCTTGCAAGCGGAGTTGTGATCGTTTATCTAACGACCACCGATGCACTTGATCCAATGCCTGCTCGCGGAAAAATCCCTGCTTTCCCCGGAGCGGCAGGTCACTCTTTTTGCTGAACGCCGGCAGTTTCTTAAACGCCGCTGGCGGGGTATCGCGGAGGACGGCACCGAGTTCGGGTTCGATCTGGAAGACCGTCTCACCGATGGCGGCGTGATCTTTCATCACGAGGGATGTGATTTCATCGTCCGCCAGCTTCCCGAGGCGGTCTATGAAGTCCCTTTTGCTTCCTCGGGTCATGCCGCGCTTGTTGCGTGGAAGGTCGGGAACCTGCATCTACCCGCTCAGATTCATCCGGACCGCATCCATGTCCTTCATGATGAGGCGATGGCCCAACTTCTGCTTAGGGAGGGTTGGGACTATTCCGAACCTGTGGTCCTGTTCACTCCGATGAAAGCCGTCGCCCACGCACCATGAGTGCCGATCCCATGCTCTGGCTGCTCCAGGCCAACGACACGGCGTATCCGTCCGGCGCGTATGCTCATTCGTTCGGGCTCGAGGAGCTGGTGGAAACCGGAGTGGTCCGCACTCCGGATCATCTGGAAAATTTCCTCGAAAAACAGATCCTGCCCGCGTTGCTAACGTTCGAAATTCCTTTCTTCGCCCGCGCCCATGCGGCGGCGGTTTCAGGGGATGCCGATGTTCTGCTAGAACTTGATGTCGAGCTCGATGCGTGGCGGATCCCAGCCGAATTGCGCGACGCTTCACGCCGGATCGGTTCGCAGCGGCTCGACTTGTTAGCCCGACTCGATCCATCGCCGCTGGTGCTTCTGCATCGAGAGAAATCTCCGCGCAGCCATCACCTGGTCGTCACCGCACTGGAGCT
This sequence comes from Akkermansiaceae bacterium, assembly GCA_031412525.1. Classification (GTDB taxonomy): domain Bacteria; phylum Verrucomicrobiota; class Verrucomicrobiia; order Verrucomicrobiales; family Akkermansiaceae; genus Luteolibacter. The sequence goes on from JANODE010000039.1 coordinate 41,888, forward strand.
TTCCGGCCTGCCGGTCGCGCAGGCCGCGCGGGCGTTTGCTTTTCAAACCATCGCCAGCCTGACCGCCGCTTCCATGAAGCTCATGCGGATCGGCCAGACGTCCTGCCAGCAGATTTCCCGCCGCACGCTGGTCCTGCTGGGTGAAAAAATCGACGTCGCGCTTTCCCAGGACGCCGACGGTTGGTTCAATCCACTTTTAGAAATCGCCTCACTCCGCCATGCCCGAGCCAACCACCGACTCTTCATCTCCTGATTCAAAAAAGCGCCCTTTCCGTCTCGGCATTGGTGGCCCGGTCGGTTCCGGGAAAACCATGTGCGTGCTGCGCCTCAGCCAGTGGTTGAAGGACGAAATTTCGTTAGCCGTCATCACGAACGACATTTATACTCGCGAGGATGCGGAGTTTCTCCTGCGCGCTGGTGTCCTGCCCGCGGACAGGGTGCTCGGCGTGGAAACCGGCGGCTGCCCGCATACCGCGATTCGTGATGATACGAGCATGAACATGGCGGCGGTGATCGATCTGGAGAACCGCCACCCGGACCTTGAACTCATCCTCATCGAGAGCGGCGGCGATAATCTATCAGCCACGTTTTCACCTGAACTGGTGGACGCCTATATTTACGTCATCGATGTCGCGGAAGGTGACAAGATTCCGCGCAAGGGTGGCCCGGCGATCAGGACGAGCGATCTGTTGCTTATTAACAAGACCGAGCTCGCGCCCTATGTCGGAGCGGACCTTGAGGTCATGGCACGGGATTCAAAAATGCAGCGGGGGGCAAGGCCGTTTCTTTTCGCGGATTTGAAATCGGAGAAGGGGAAGGAAGATCTCATCGCCTGGTTGAAGCATGAATACCTCTTCGTCTGAGCCTAGTGTTTCCGGACGGTCGTTGAGCGGCCATCTCCATCTCCGGTGCGAATGCCGGGCGGACGGTGTCCCGTTCATTTCCGAACAAAGTTTCCGCGCGCCGATTCATTTGAGCAAGTCGCACATCGATCACGGGTGTCTGGTTCAGAGCATCGTCAACCCGACTGCCGGATTCTTTGATGGTGACCGCCTCGAAAGCAATGTCCACGTCGCTGCCGGCGCAAATTTGGTGCTCAGCACACCATCCGCCTCGCGTGTCTATCGAACGCGATCGGGCAAGGCGGCGGTGAGCTATCAGAAATTCAGCGTGGATGAAAACGCATCGCTCGAGTGGATCCCCGAGCCGTTCATCCCGCATGCCGGAGCGCGATACGCCCAGCAGACGGAAATTCACCTGCACCCCTCGGCAAGCCTGATGTTCTTCGATTGGATCGCCCCGGGGCGGGTGGCGATGGGCGAGGTGTTTAGCTATCAGGAACTGCGATGGGAAATGGATCTCACTCTGGATGAAACACTCATCGCCCGCGAGCGCTATCACCTGCGGCCGGACGACCACAGCCTGGAAGCATTGAAAGCGAAGTTCCCTGCGGCCCACTACCTGTCAGTTTACGCGGCGGGGAAAATGGCGGCGAACTGGCCGACGGAGACGCTCGATGCGCTGAGTGGCGACGGTGTCTATCTCGGCCACGGTCCGTTGACAGGAGGCGTGCATGTCATCCGCGCGCTGTGCCGTGACAGCCTGGCTGCTAGAAAACTGATCGAAACGCTGCGGCCGCTGTTGTATGACGCGGCCGATCGGGTGCCGCCGCAGCTCGGGCGCATCTTCTGCTAGGACGGGGAAAGGAAAAGGCGCGGACTCATTTCTGATGTCCGCGCCTTATACATATCCCCTCTCGCGTGGGGTAGCACAGCAATGATTGCAAACCGATTTCCCCCCGGAATCCGGTCTGCTTGCAGCTCGCGCGAGGTTGCTAGGAAGCTAGCCAAAACTAAGGGGATGTAAATAGTTAAGTTTTAAAAAATACTTTTCCGCCCGCTCATTTACAAAAATAATGTCGGAGCGCTTCGATCGAGCCGTGCCCGTATTTCGCTGCGGTGATGAGCCCACCCGTCGCGGTGATCTTCGCTTTTACATCTCCCACGGCGTTCGCGGGGCAGGCAGTCATGCCGCAGTTAGATGGATCGAGCATTTCGAGATCGTTATGGCTGTCACCGACGGCGAAGCGGCGGTCGACAGAAAGCTGATAGTGGCCGGCGACGTGGCACAGCGCGCTGCCCTTCTGAAAATCCCGGTGGCCGAAGCGCAGGTAGATCGAGTTCCTCTGCCATGAAAAATGCGGTTCGGCACCGATGATGGGCGCGATGTGGCCGACGATCCATTCCATCTCTTCCTCCGTGCGTGAAATGATCCCGGCGGGCTCGCCGTCGAGCTCGATCCATTGTGCGCCGGTGTGTTCCTCCACCTCGTGACGGATGCGGGCGAGGAGTTTTTTCGAACGCTTGAAAAGTCCGTGGATTTCCTTCTCACAGCGGGCGTTCCATTTCGACTCAGGCAGCCAGCGGCCGAAATTGTTAGGGAAATAAACCTCCCTCTCGCGCGCGACCACCCAGTCGGGCAGGAAGGGAAAACGGCTTTCGATGAAGCCCTCGACCATCTGCGCCATCGAGCGCCCGGTGTTGATGCCCCAGACGGCACCGTGCTCCTCGCGGATCTCGCGGATGAGTTCAAAAAACTCCACCGGCACCGGTGGCGAATCGGAAGGATGATGGAGAGTACCGTCGAAATCGAACGAGAGGATCGCAGACGCGGTGGCAGGTGCTGGGAGGGTGGTCATGAGTCGGGAAAAAACTACGGGGGCAGGGTAGGGACTCAAGACTTCAGAAGTCGAGGCCTGAAAGCGCGCTGCCTATCAGATCAAGTATGGATTCGACCATGTCGACGGCGTCGAGGGAATCAAGCACCTCCCTGAGCGTCCGGCGGATGCCGAATGCACCGAATAGGATCGAGAGAATGCCTGAAAAGGTTTCGATCATTTGGACAGGAGTGGATGTGGAAGGCCACGCGAACCATGCGGCGGCGATGAGGCCGCTGCCTAGCAGAACGAGCGCGATCCGGAGCAAGGGAGACATGGTCTGCACTCGCAGCGATAGCAGTTCCTGCTCGTTGACGACGTGATGGCGTTTGATGGACGCCTTGACGCCGGTTTTCACCGCGCGCTTTTTCAGGGTTTCCGGTGAGAGCGGCATGGTGGTTGAAAGGCGGGGGATCTCAGTGGGCGAGGACTTCACGGCACCAGGCGAGGCTCATCAGTGCATAGCCGGTGCCATATGCCTGGTGATAGTCATAGAGCGGATAATCCCACCACGAGCCGTCTTTTTCCTGACGCTCCAGCAGGATGGCTGCCAGTTTTTCAGCGTAGGCGGCGTGCTTTTCCTTCGGCAGGAGCCTAACGGATTCGGTGAAGTAATAGATGCCGTAGTAGTAGAAATAACCGGCGATGCGGAACTGGCCTTCGTGTGGAACCGGGCGTTTGCGGACGTTGCTGAGAAATCCCTCGCGGGCGAGAAAACGATCGGCCCAGGTGATGAGGACCTCGTCGGTGACGGCTTTTTCCCCAAAGACTCGCAGGGCGGCGTTGCAGGCCTGCGAGCGGGCAAGTGATCCGGCCGGGCGATTGATGTCAGCCCGCGGTCGCATCCGGTGGTCGAAGGAATAGGTGTAGGAAAAATCCGGGGTCCGCTGATAGTTGATGCTGGCGATGGAATGCCGCACGAGCTTTTCATTCAGTTTCACGCCCATGATGGAACGCGCCTCGTCCATGGCTAACAGGACTGTGGCGGTGGTGAATGAGGTCGGGATGCCGGAAGGTTTTTTGGTGGCCACGCCGTCGAACAGATCGAGGTATCCCCAGCCGCCGTTCACGTCTTCGTAGCGGTCCACCAGCTCGACCTGCTCCTGAGCGAGCCGCCGCCATTCCGCTTTTTTTGCGACGTCCTTCTCGCTCTGATAGAGACGCGACATCGCCCGCATTCCGTAGGCGTGGCCCCAGACGTTGTAGGTGGTCGTCTGGTCCGCGCGGCGCAGTTTTGGTAGCTCGGCGGCGGTCCAGTCGGCGGCCTTGGCTATGGCAGCGTTGACTTCCGGACGAGAGTCAGCGACATCGATGAGGCCGGAAAGCGCGAGGCCGGAGGCACCAGCGCGGTAGGCGTGGTGGGCACCCGGGAGTGGCGCGTAGATGTTGAGATTCTTTGTACGCGTCGCGTTGCCCCACGAGCCGTTCGTATTCTGATGGGAGAGCAGGAAATCGACCCCACGGGCAATGGAAGCGTCGATGGCGGGGATCTCCGCACCTTGGGCGAGAGCCGAGATTACGATGCAAAACGAGAGGACGTAAGACACGAGAGAAGAGGTGGGCGACATGGCGGTTTTCTCTGATCTCGTGTTTTGCGGTTCACTTCTCAGGAACGAGCACCACTTGTCCGACCTCTAGGCCTGATAGAATTTCGGTCTCTTCCTTCGAGGCGCGGCCGCGTTTGACGCTGCGGCGCTCGGTTTTGCCGTCGGCAAGCCTCACCTCGACGGTCCAGCCGGAGCCGTCGAACCCGAGAGATTTGTTAGGCACGACAATGGCGGCGGGTTGCTGATAGGAAATCAGGCGGATCTCAGCGGTAGTGCCGGCGGCAGGGATGAGTTCGGTGTGCCAGGTGACAGAAAAATCCGCGCGATAGGTGCCATCGGAAGCGGGTGCGGAGGCCAGCGTGATGAGCTTGACCGGGATTTCCAGGTCCTCGCGGCCGGCGAAGGTGGCAGCGCCGGTGAGGTCCGGCTTGAGCGATCGGAAGCTGGCCTCGTCGAGGAAGGAGATCAGGCTGAGTCTTGCCGATGCTGGAACAAAGGTGGCGAAGGCACGGTGAAGGGGCGGGCGGCCGTGGGGCACCAGCACCTTTGATAGATCGCCCAGCGTCCATTTGCCGTTCTCGATCGGGCCATGATAGAAAAACCCGTCGGCTGATGCCTTGAGATCGAATTGGGCGCGGTCGGTTTCCAGTTCAGCGAGCGTGTCCTTTTCGCGTTGGTGGGTGGTTTTCAGGGCGTCCAGCTTGAGCTGTTCGAGTTCGATCAAGCGCGGGATTTCAACCTCGGCTTTTTTCAGCGCGGTGGCGGTGTCGCGTTCGGCATCGGCAAGCGTTTTGCCTTCCCGGGGAAGTGAAACCTCGAGGGTGCGCTTGTGATCGAGCATTTCCATGCGGAGGGCGAACTCGGCGGAGGCAACAGCGTCCTGTTGGCGAATGAGGATGATCTCTTCGGTGTCCTCGGTGACGTCGTCCGCCTCATACATTTTCGAGAGCTGTTTGAGTTCCTCCTGTTGATTCGAGAGGATCTGCCGGCTGCGTTTCAGGCTCTGCCCGGCGCTTTCTTCTTCAGCCTTGCGGCGGGTCTGGGTGAAATAGGTGTTCTCCTCTTTCGCAATTTCTGCGGCGCGGCGGGCGGCCTCAAGTTTGTTAGGGGCATTTTCCAGCAGGAGTTTCAGATCGAGTTCCGCTTGTGCGAGCGTGAGGTTGCTGGCGGCAAGGGAGTTGCGGGCATCGGCGATTTTTTTGTCGATGTTTTCCGCGTCGAAGCGCACGAGCACGTCACCTTTGGCTACTTTTGCGCCGTGATCGGCGATTTGGAGGATTTCAAACTCGCTCCACGCCTTCGGACTTAGCCTGAGGAGCAGGGCATCGCTGCCGGGGAGGGCAGTGGCAGTGAAAATTTTCTCGATGGAAAACGGGCGCTGCTCGACGGTGATTTCCCCGGCGTGGGAGGCGGCGGCGATCAACGCGGGTATGAGGTGCAAGGGTGTGATACGGGCCATGGGACGACGCAATCAAACATGCGATCCCGGAAAGATCAATCCGCCGCTTTGCCTTTCCGTGCGAGCCAGATGGGAAGGAAACG
>JANODE010000040.1:0-54193 GCA_031412525.1 Akkermansiaceae bacterium
TGGCTGAGCTTTTGAAGGCTGAATTCCCAGAGGCCGTAGCGCCTGCGAACAAAATCAAATTACCTGAAAATCAGGAGAGCGAAAGCAATTGATGGTCCCGATTCCGGCCAACTGGTCCCAAAAACGGCCACAAGCGGCAAAATCGGGGTTGGAAGTCAGGATGTCTTGAAAATTTCCCATACAGGAGGGGGAATATGGACTGGAAAGCGGCGTTCACACGGATGAAACTTCTGGGATCAATCGTGTCTGACCTTTTTACCACTCCCGCTGCGTCCGCGGACAAGCCAACTCCCGCCGAACCGTTGGCGGCGAGGATGCGTCCTCGGACCTTGGAGGAAGTGGCAGGACAGCAACACATTCTGGCACCCGGCAAGCTTCTGCGCCGGGCGATCGAGTCGGATCGTTTCACCTCGCTCATTTTTTACGGCCCACCGGGGACGGGGAAAACCACGCTCGCCAGTGTGATCGCCCGCACGACGGGATCGCGGTTCGAATCCCTCAACGGAGTCGAATCCAACGTCGCGGAAATCCGGGGAAAAATCGACCAAGCCCGCACCTGGCGGGAGCTGCGCGGCCAAACGACAGTGCTTTTCATCGATGAAATCCACCGCTTCAACAAATCCCAGCAGGACGTGCTTTTGCCCCACATCGAGCGCGGAATTGTACGCTTCATCGGGGCGACCACGCACAATCCGTACTTTCATGTGAACTCACCGCTGGTTTCGCGGTCACAAATTTTCCAACTGGAGCCAGTGCCCGTGGACGACGTGATCGCCATGCTGGAGCGCGCTCTATCCGACAGCGAAAGGGGACTGGGGGAATACCGAATCGCCGCAGAGCCCGAAGCGTTGCGACATCTAGCGGAAAAGTCCGATGGCGATGTGAGGAAAGCCCTGACAGCCCTTGAACTCGCCGGCCTGACCACTCCAGCCGGTGAATCCGGAGTCATCCACCTGACGCTGGCAGTCGCGGAGGAATCGATCCAACGCAAGGCCGTGGTGTATGACATGGATGGCGATGCGCATTACGACACGGCGTCGGCGTTCATCAAGTCGATCCGCGGGTCGGATCCGGACGCAGCGCTCTACTGGTTGGCAAAAATGCTGCATGCCGGTGAGGACCCGCGCTTCATTTCGCGGCGTCTGGTGATTTCCGCATCGGAGGACATTGGACTGGCCGATTCGGGCGCGCTGCGGGTTGCTCTCGATGCGCACAGTGCGCTGGAATTTGTGGGTATGCCGGAGGGCCGGATACCACTGGCACATGCCACCGTCTATCTGGCCACCGCGCCCAAGTCCAACACTGCCTATGCCGCGCTCGGGCTGGCGATGGCGGATGTGGAAAACGGCCGCACGCTCGCCGTCCCACCGCATCTTCGGACAAGGACCCGCAAGAAACTTGCCGCGGCCTCGGGCGAAACCGAGGAGGCGATGAAGTATCTCTACTCGCATGATTACGAAGGTGCGTATGTCCCTCAGGCTTATTTGCCGGAAGGACGGACCTACTATCAGGCAGGAATGCAGGGCATGGAAAAGCGCATCAAGGAGCGGCTCGATTTCTGGCGAAACGAGCGGGACAAAGCCTGAACGCCGTCCTTCGATCGTTGCAAAATGTTCCTAGCTATTCCACTCGGGCCAGTGGTAAATGGCACCGATGAAATTGGTTTCGCCGGGTCTGCGTGGCAAGTTTGTCGGAGCGCTGCTGATTGCCGCCGTGCTGCCGCTATTGGTGGGGCTTGTCTTCCTCGAAACGCTGGGTTACCGGCAACTTCTGGCAGAACGTGGAAAGCTCCACCAGATGCAGGCATACACGCTGGTGCGGGCGCTCAATCAGGCTTCAAAAGCGCAAGCCGGTCAGCTCCGGAACTGGCTCGCCGCAGACCCGCGGATCCTCGAATTTGTCAGCGAGAAAAACCGCTCATTGGTCGGACGAGACCCGAAGGCAGTCGCGGTCGAGACCGGCCGCCTTGACGAGGACTGGGAGGCGCTTCCCGATCGTGATCCGCGGCTGCTCGCCTTGTTGGAAAACGCGGGCTCGACGGAGCTGCGGAAATTCCAATCCCTCTATCCGGAACTGGCGGAAGTCCTTGTCACGGATCTTAACGGTCGCCTCATCGCCGCGACTGGCAAAAGCACCGACATCGACCAGGCCGACGAAGCTTGGTGGCAACAGGGGAAGTCGCTCACCAAGGGTCAGGAATGGGTGGATATCCTGCGGTTCGACGTTAGTTCACGGGTGTTTTCACTGGATGTCATTGTGCCCCTCTACCTAGGTGATGAGTTTACCGGCGTGGCAAAAATGGCAATCGATGTGACTTCGCTTTTCACCCACCTTGGATTCGATGGCGAGGCGATGGGAGAACGCTGGCAGATTGTGCTTCCCGACGGGCGGATTCTCGCAAGTTCGAAAAAAAGCTTTGTTTCGTTGTGGGAAAAACTAGATCCCGCGGACCTCCAGGTGCTCAGGGTCCGGGGCAAGGGCTGGTCATCGATGATCGATGGTGATAGCGAGTCGCGGATGGCGGGCTTCGTCACCTTGGGAGCGGGCGATGGCAGCCCGGATTCCTACGTGATTTTCTCCTCCCGCAGCGCGGACGTCGTGGCCCCGCTGCGACGAGACGTGATATGGATGGGGCTCACCGGAGCCATTTTAATCGGCGTCTGTGCGTGGGCCGGATTCCGGCATGTGGATCGGAACATCCTCCAACCGCTATCGACCCTGGGCCAGGCGGCGAGGTCGATTTCGACAAGTGCACGACTCCAGCATTTCGGTGCGCAGGATGATAAGGAAGTTCAGGAAAGCCGGCGCCGTGCGGAAGCCGATTTGGAAAGCATCAAGGCGATTCACACCGGCGACGAAGTGGAATCACTGGCGGATGATCTCGCTGTGATGACGTCGCGAGTCCTGAGGTATCATCGTGAGCTCGAGTCGGAAGTGGAGGCGAAAGCCGCCCTCATCCGTGAGGATCTGGAAATGGCGAGGGAATTCCAGAACGCGCTGCTACCGTCCGTCTATCCGGACGTGCCGCCTTTGGAAATCAGTAACCCGCTGCGCCTGAAATTTTCCCATTTCTATCAACCGGCGTCCACCGTGGGCGGCGATTTTTTCGATCTGATAGAGCTCGACCAGAATCGCGTGGGCGTGTTGATCGCCGACGTCATGGGGCACGGCGCGCGCTCCGCCCTCGTCACCGCCATCCTGAGGGCGTTGGTGAGGAATCATACGGCCGCCGCCAGTGATCCCAGTGTTTTTCTATCAGAGTTGAACCATCACTTGCACGACATGATCACCCGCAGCGGGCAATCGCTGTTTGTAACGGCTTTCTACATCGTGCTCGACACACGGCAGGGACAAGCGTCGTGGGCCGTTTCCGGACATCCCGCACCTTTGCGGGTGCGCCGAGGCAGTGGCAAACAACCGGAGCCACTCTGGTTTGAATCCCCACGGCAACCGGCACTCGGCCTCGTAAAGGATTTCACTTATCGATCTTTCGAATCGCCACTGCATGCGGGCGATGTATTCCTCCTTTTCACCGACGGTTCGGTGGAAGCGGAAAATCCTGACGGGGAACCTTTCGGATTGAAGCGCCTCGTTGCCAGTATGGATGAAGCACTCGACGGACCGATGGCCGCGATGCCGGCGAAAATCGTCTGCGACGTGACGTTTTTCCAGAAGCGAAAACAATACGATGATGACGTCTGCCTCGTCGCTATCGAGGCTTGCGGAGGGACAATGGTCGATTCGTGGTAGCTCTGGCATGCGGCCGAAAGTCCTTGAGCGACAAGGTTGCGAAGTGTGCGATTGGATTTTTCCCCCTTGCGCAGCGGGGATTGCGGGGCGAAAAACTCCCGACTGTGATCACCTCATTTTTCACCCACCCGTTCATTACCTTTCTCGCAGGCGTGCTGCTCACGCTGGCCGTGATTGGCTGGCTCGTCAGCAGCAGCACCGCACCCAACGGATCGGCCGCCATGGTTTCAACCTATCACCTGGAAATCGGGAAAAGTGGGAACAGCGGGTTCACGGCAGGCAGCCCTGCAGAACTGGCGGCATTGGAGCGATTCAAGGGCTTTCTCAAGGGCATTGGCGATGCCGGGTTCATCAAGGAAAACACCTCGAGAGTTTACTCCGCAAATGCCTTTCTCGATGACACTTTGGTGGTTCACCGCGGAGCGGATTCCATCCGTGATTACTTCGTGAAAACTGCCGGAAACATGAGCGCTTGCGAGGTGGTGATCGATGATGTTTCGAAGTCGGGCGAAAATTACTATATCCGATGGACGATGAAGTTCTCGGCACCCGCGATGAGCGGAGGGCAGCCGGTTCATTCGGTCGGCGTCAGCCAGGTGCGTTTCGATCAGGATGGCAGGGTGGCGTTCCATCAGGATTTCTGGGATTCGGCGAAAAACTTCTATGCCCATCTTCCGGTCGCCGGCGGCGTGATTGGCTTCATCCGCAAGCGCTTGGAATAAACTCAAAGACGAGCACGATGGAATCACCTGAAACAAAACGCGGCAGCATCTTAGGCACGGCGTTTCTCACATTCGCCCAGTGGCTGGATTCAGACTACCGCCGTGAAGACGCACCGGATCCAGCGACATTACCCGAGCGGGTTGACTGGCAGCGGACCTTGCCGTTCATCTTCCTCCATCTCGGTTGTTTCGCCGTGTTCTGGGTGGGGGTGAGCTGGGTCTCCGTGCTGGCGGCGGCGTTCCTCTATCTGTTACGGATGTTCGCCATCACCGGTTTCTATCATCGCTATTTTTCCCACAAGACTTTCAAGACATCGCGCTTCGGTCAGTTCATGTTCGCCGTCATCGGCAACAGTTCCATGCAGCGCGGGCCGTTGTGGTGGGCGGCGACGCACCGGCATCATCACAAGCACTCGGATCACGAGGGGGACATCCATTCGCCGGTCATCAGCGGTTTCGCGTGGTCGCACATTGGCTGGCTGACCTCGATGAAAAACTTCCCCACCGCCTACAAGAGCATCCCCGATCTTGCAAAGTATCCCGAGCTTGTATTCCTAAACCGCTACGACCAGACGGTTCCCTTCGCCTACGGCTTCCTCATGTTAGGAATCGGCTGGGCACTGGAAGCCTTCCTCCCGCAAACCGGCGTCACGATGGGGCAGTTTTTCATCTGGACCTTTTTCATCAGCACGACGGTCCTCCTGCATGGCACTCTCTTCATCAACTCACTGGCTCATGTCTGGGGCAAACGCCGCTATGAAACCGATGACGATAGCCGCAACAGCTGGCTCCTTACCTTCATCACGCTCGGTGAAGGATGGCACAACAACCACCACCGCTACCCCCACTCGGTCCGGCAGGGCTTCCGCTGGTGGGAACTCGATCTGACGTATTACGGCCTCAAGATCCTCTCATGGACAGGACTCATCTGGGATCTGCGCCCGGTGCCCAAAGCAGTTCTGGAAGAGGGCCATCTATCCACTGCCAACCGGCAGCCCGGCGTATGAACCGCGAGCGGATCGCTGTGGTGGGATCGGGGATTTCCGGCATGGCGTGCGCGTGGTTTCTCGATCGCCATCACGACGTGACGGTGTTCGAAAAGGATGATCGGGTAGGTGGTCACTCGCATACCGTGATGGTCCCTGAGAACGGGCGGGAAATTCCGGTGGACACTGGCTTCATGGTTTACAATGAGGTGACCTATCCGTTGCTCACCCGGTTGTTCGCGGAGCTCGGAGTGAAAACCAAGCCGACGCTCATGTCATTCAGCGTGCAGCATCACAGCGATGGACTCGAATTCAATGGTGGCAGTCTCAATCTGTTATTCGGTCAACGGCGGAATCTCCTCAACCTCCGTTACTGGAAAATGCTGCTGCAGATCAATCGCTTTAACCGGGAGACCGTCGAGGAACTGGCGAAACCATCATTCGGGGAAATGTCCCTATCCGAATACGTCGCAGCCCGCGGCTACGGCGGTGATTTCCTCCGCTGGTATCTCTCGCCGATGGCTGCCGCCGTCTGGTCGAGCCCGCCCGAAAGGATCGATGAGTTTCCGGCCCGCACGCTGATGCGTTTCTGGCACAACCATGGATTTCTCGGCCTCGACACCCAGCATCCGTGGCGCACGGTGGATGGCGGCTCACGTTGTTATGTGGAAAAACTGGTGGGGCCATTTACCGACCAAATCCACCGCGGTGCTTCCGTTGCATCGGTTTCCCGAACTGCGGCAGGTGGCGCTCAGCTTACGTTAGAGGATGGTGCGAAACTTCAGTTTGATCGTGTCGTGATCGCCGCGCACGGTGATCAGGCGAAGAGTATGTTGGAAGATCCGACCAAACTGGAAACGGAGTTGCTTCCGGCGTTTCCCTATCAGAAGAACGAAGCCGTGCTGCACACTGATGCCCGCTTTATGCCTGGGACGCGTCGTTGCTGGGCTTCGTGGAACTACCGGATCGACCGTGGCTCTGATGGAAAGAACCGCTACTCCACACATTACTGGATGAACGAGCTGCAGGGCGTTTCGGATAGAGAAAACTACTTTGTTTCGATCAATCCGCCTGAACTGCCTGCGGAGGATCGGATCAAGCGCCGCCTCGAATACGAGCACCCGTTGTTCGGCCTGAAATCAATAGCAGCTCAAGAGCGTTTGCCCGAACTGCACATTGCGGGACGCGAATCCGGCCGCTACTTTTGCGGTGCTTGGCAGCGTTACGGCTTCCACGAAGACGGCCTGTGGTCGGCGGTGAACGTGTGCACGGAAATCCTGGGAAGGAGCCCGTGGTCATGAACGCGCTGTACGAATGCTCCGTCACTCACTGCCGCTTGAAGCCCAAGCGACACGCGTTCAACTATCAGGTTTTCATGTTCTCCCTGAACATCGATGAGATCGCAGGCGTCGCGAAGCGGATTCCGTGGCTGGGACACAACCGGTTCAATCTTTTTTCCATTTACGACGCAGACCACGTGGACACGGGCGAACCTGGCGGAATACGCGGAAATCTGGCAAAATGGCTCAAGAACCAGGGCGTCGAGCTTCCCTCTGGCGCGCGGATCCGCCTGCTGACGTTTCCCCGGGTGCTCGGTTATGGGTTCAATCCGGTGTCATTCTATTACATCGAGTCTGCCGGTGGGGTTCCCTTGATGGCGGTGGCCGAAGTTGTGAACACCTTCCGCGAGATGAAACTCTATCTTCTCGATCATTCCGGCGCGGACGGCATCTGGCACCGCCGCGTGGCGAAGAATTTTTACGTTTCGCCGTTCTCTGACCCTGGCTTGGAGTTTGATTTCCGGCTCGGTCTGCCCGGTGAGCACTGGCAGGTGAACATCGATGACTACGACGCGACCGAAAGAACCCTGCTGAGTGCGGTGCGTGGCAAGCGCAACGATCTATCAGCATGCAGGTTGCTTTGGTATGCGTTCAGGTATCCGATGTTGTCATTGAAGATCATCGGCCTCATCCACTGGCATGCGTGGCTCCTGTGGCTGAAGAAGGTACCGTATTTCCGGAAATCCGAACGCGTCGAAGTGCAGCAGGACGTGATGAGACCCCACCCGACTTTGAAAGAAAACCAACCATGAATGCCCTGATGGATTTTGAGGATGAACTGGTTCCCGAGCGTGCGACCGCTCTTCCGGTATTCGGTTTTGCCGAGCGGATGGTCGTCCGTCTGTTGGAAAAAATGCCGCTGGGCGGATTGCGGATGGAGTATGCGGATTGCCGCGTGCGGCATTTCGGCGCTCCCGGAGCGGTCGTCACGGCGCGTGTTTTCCTGCGGAACGATGAGGAGTTTTTCAAGCGCTGTGCCTTCTACGGCAATATCGGCATGGGCGAGGCCTACACCGACGGCATCTGGGAGACCGATGACATCGCGGCTGTCATTTCGTGGTTCATCCTCAATGTAAACGCACTCCAGGGTGCGGAGTTTTCGTCCGCCAGCCTCCGCGGAGTGAACCTGCTCAAAATCGTCAATTGGTTCAGGCATCTCCGCCGCGAGAACACCATCGCTAACAGCAGGCGCAACATTGCGGAACATTATGACTTGGGTAACGATTTCTATCGGCTATGGCTCGATCCGACAATGACCTATTCCAGTGCGCGATTCGAGCGGGCTGACCAGTCGCTGGAAGAAGCACAAGTCGGGAAATACGACGCGCTCTGTCGGAAACTCAAGCTGTCCCCCGAAGACCATGTGCTGGAGATCGGTTGCGGCTGGGGCGGCTTTGCAGTTCACGCAGTGAGCAATTACGGCTGCCGGGTGACGGGACTGACGTTATCGGAAGCGCAGGCAGCTTACGCAAAAAAGCGCATCGAGGATGAAGGACTGCAGGATCGGATAGAAATTCGGATACAGGATTACCGGCACGTGAACGGACTCTTTGACAAGATCGCGTCGATTGAAATGTTGGAAGCGGTGGGGGACAAGTATCACGAATCGTTCTTCGCCAAATGTGCTGAAGTCCTGAAACCTAACGGACTACTGGGCGTGCAGATGATCACCGTGCCGGACTGCAGCTATGCCAGCCTCCGGAAAAATGTGGACTGGATCCAGAAGCACATTTTCCCCGGCTCGTTGCTGCTGAGTGTCGGCAGGATCAACGAGGTCTTGATGAGGACGGGAGATCTTTTCATGCACGATCTCGAAGATCTGGGAGCGGACTACGCGCGAACACTTTCCACCTGGCATGACCGATTCAATGCGGTGCTGGATCCGGTGAGGGCGCAGGGCTTCGACGAGCCATTCATCCGGAGCTGGAATTTCTATCTGAAATATTGCGAGGCTGCCTTCAGGACGCGGAACATTTCCGTGGTGCAGGCGGTTTACACCCGGCCTAATAATTCAATCCTGCACCGTCCGTTCACCGAAGACCGATCGTAATGGGTGCCTCGGATTCCATGATGGCGGATGAAAAACCAAGCTGGTGGCGGCGCTGGCTGGTGGCACCGGTGCTCGCGCAGCTGTCCTGTGGCATCACGCCGGAGCGCCTCTCGTGGGCCATCGCCGCGGGGATCGTGCTGGGGGTTTTTCCGATCATGGGGACAACGACCTTGATTTGTTTTCTCGCCGGTTGGGCGTTCCGGCTGAACCAACCGGTCCTGCACGTTTTCAGCAACGTGGTCTATCCGCTTCATCTGGCGCTCATCGTGGTATTCATCCACGCGGGCCAGCACCTATTCAACGCGCCGCAGCTTTCCTTCTCTATCACGGAAATGTTAGAAAGATTCAAGGAAAGCCCGCTGCAATTCTGCCGCGATTTCGGCGTTGCAGCCCTGCACGGCATTGTGGCGTGGATGGTGGTCGCACCATTCGCAGCGCTTTTGATAAGAACCGTGTCACTGATTGCACTGAGGCGGTTGCAGAGGACGATGGATAAGCGCAAGGAGGTCGCCCTATGAGCATCGGATGGTCAATAACCTTGGGCCTGTTGCTGATGATGCTGGTGTTTTCAGCGGCATGGGTCTTTGCGAAGAAGGTGGACAACTACTCGCTGGTCGATGCGGTTTGGGCATTCGGCATCGGGATGGTGGCGTGCTTCTGGTTTTCCATGAACGACTGGCAGCCGAAGCAGTGGGTGGCGCTGGCGATGGTGGCGCTCTGGAGCCTGCGACTCGGCTGGCATTTGCAGAAACGCATCCGGTCCCATCATCCAACTGAGGACTCGCGCTATGTCAGGTTGAGGGAAGTCTGGCAGGGCCGTGTGAGCTCAGCATTCTTCTGGTTTTTCCAGGCGCAGGCGGTTTCGGTGATTTTGTTAGCGTTGCCGTTTCTGTTGGTTTTCCACGATCCGGACGCGGCATGGAGTGGTTGGGAAACTGCCGGTCTGGCGCTTGGCTTGGTCGGGATCGCCGGTGAAGGACTGGCTGATTCTCAGATGTCGGCATTCAAGCGCTCGAACCAGCAGACGCACGCCGTCTGCCAGACCGGACTCTGGCGCTATTCCCGCCATCCCAACTATTTTTTCGAATCCGTGATCTGGTTTGGATTTTATTGTTACGCCTGCGGATCCGCCTGGGGTTGGCTGACGCTTCACGCGCCGCTCATGATTCTTTATCTGTTACTGAAAGTCACCGGAATTCCCCCGACAGAAGCGGCCGCAGTCCGTCGCAAGGGCGACGCCTACCGCCGCTATCAGGAATCCACCAGCGCGTTCATCCCCTGGCCGCCGCGCCACAAGATTCAGCACGAATCACCATGATCAATACCGACCAGCTTCTCGCCAAAGACATCCTCCCAGACAAACTGATCCGCGTGGGTATCCGCAGTCGGTTGGCTGGCACGCTTGCGCCATTTGAAAAACTCAACTGCGAGCAACGACAGGCCAAGGTGATGCAGCATGTCGAAGAACTCCGCGCCAGCCCGATCGCAATTGCGACTGCAGAAGCCAACGAGCAGCATTACGAACTGCCAACCCGGTTCTTTGAACGGGTGCTCGGGCCTAACTTGAAATACAGCTCAGGCTACTGGGATGCGGGAGTTACCGACATCGGGACATCCGAGTCGCGGATGCTGGCGCTGACCTGCGGGCGAGCGGGTCTCATCGACGGCGACCGCATTCTCGAACTCGGTTGCGGCTGGGGCTCGCTCACCCTCTGGATGGCGGCCCATTATCCGAACTCACGGATCACGGCGGTTTCGAACTCGAGGACACAGAAGCTCCACATCGACGCTCAGCTTGCCGCACGGGGGCTGTCCAACGTGGAGGTAAGAACCGTGAACATGATCGAATACCAAGGGGAGGGGACTGGGGTTTTCGACCGTGTGGTTTCGGTCGAGATGTTCGAGCACATGAAAAACTATCAGGAGCTGATGGGGCGCATTTCCAACTGGCTGAAACCGGGTGGTGCGTTGTTCGTGCATATTTTCACCCATCGCGAATATGCCTATCACTACGAGGCCGAGGGCGAGGACGACTGGATGGCACGGTATTTTTTCACCGGCGGGCAGATGCCGTCAGACGACCTTCTGTTATACTTCCAGGATCATTTGAAAATTGAAGGTCACTGGCACGTCAACGGCGCGCACTATCAGAAAACCTCCGAGGCGTGGCTATCCCGCATGGATGCGGCGCGCGACGAACTGATGCCGCTGATCCGCGAGACCTACGGGGCTGACCAACAAACCCGCTGGTGGGTTTACTGGCGGGTCTTTTTCATGGCCTGTGCCGAGCTGTGGGGATACCGTGGCGGTGAAGAGTGGATCGTCTCCCACTATCGGTTCCGTAAGCCACACCACTGAATGTTAGAACGTTTTCCGAAGGTGCGACGGGAGAATGTTCAACTGCTCGCGGTATTTCGCCACCGTCCTGCGGGCGACCTTGATGCCCTGTTTATCGAGTGCCTTCATGAGCACCTCATCGGACAAAGGTTTTGAAGGATTTTCTGCGGCGACAAGTTGCTGGATTGCCTCGCGGACACCAGCGTTGGAAACTTCGGAACCATCGCTGGTCTGATAGCCAGTGGCGAAAAACGCGCGCATCTCCATCAGCCCGTGTGGGGTGAGCACGTACTTGCCGGCGACCGCCCGCGAAATGGTAGTGGCGTGAAGGCTGAGTTCGTCCGCGATATCGTTCATCGTCAACGGGCGCAGGTGGCGGTGGCCTTTTGATAGAAACAGCGGCTGGTGCTCGATGAGCTTGTGGGCGATGGCGAGAATGGTCTCTTGTCGCAACGAAATCGCATGGATGAGGCTGCGCCCGTCTCGGATCTGATCACGGAGGAACTGGCGTGCCTTCGAGTCCGTACCGGTTTTTCCGATCATGTCCTTGTAGAAATCGTTGATCCGGAGATTGGGGAGGTGTTCGCCGGTGAGGCGGGCATACCAGTGGCCGTCGTCATTGCGCTCGATCACGGCGTCCGGGAGAATGTACGGATTTCCCGTTGGATCGAATTCGCCGCCGGGATTGGGTGTTAGGCGACCGATCCGAGAGGCGGCTTCGGCGATGCGCTCCACCGTGGTGCCCAGCGCGCGTGCAATCTGAGGATGGCGTTTGCGCGCGAGATCTTCCAGATGATCACGGACAATCTTGTATTCGATAGTGTCCCTGCCGGTGGAGCGCTCGAGCTGAAGCAGCAAGGATTCAGGGATGCCTGAAGCGCCGATGCCGGCTGGATCAAAGGACTGCACGAGGACCAGTGCTTCGTCGAGATCCTGGGGTCGGATGCCAAGACGGACGCCAAGGGTTTTTGCAGGCAAGTCGAGAAAGCCTCGTTCATCGAGGTTTCCGAGAATCGCCTGAGCAGCCTCGCGGATTTCTGGGTCGACCATCGATAGATCGAGTTGGTTCTGAAGGTGTTGCTGAAGGGTCTCCGGGGCGACGATTGAATCGTACATCCGCTGACGCCTTTCCTCGTCCTCGCTGGTCCACGGGGAGCTTTTTCCTTCGAGAATCGTTCGGTCACGCCAGTCGTCATCCGTTTGATTCATGTAGTCGAGGGAATCCGCCTCTTCGGGATCCGGGCTCTCTTCATCGAGGGAAATGCTTTCCGTGATGTCTTCAAGCACTGGGTTGGTCTCGAGAGCTTGCTGCACCAACTGTGAAAGTTCGAGAGTCCCCGCTTGAAGGATCTCCAAACTCTTACGCATCTGTGGCGCAAGTGTTTGCTGTTGGGAAAGCGACTGATGGAGGAAGGCGTCTGACATTAATTTGCTACTGGCAAGCAGGTTGCCGGAGCGAGACTAGGACGCCTTCTTGTAAAAAGCAGCAAATTTTGTGCCATTAAGATAAACTTTATTGTTTGACTTAAGGAGACTCAGAAACAAAGCGGCGGCCAGAAATACGCAAAAGTAACATGGGCAGGGAGTTCTGCAGGCTGAAACCGGAGATTTGTCTTTCTCAACTCCGAGTAATTGAATCAGGACACCAACGCTTCGTGAGGCTCGCACACTCTGTTTTGAGGACGGTGTATTGGATTTGGCCTTGCGTCACAAATCCGATCTTTATAACCCACGTCATGCCTTTTTTCCCGAGCATCCCAAAAATTCGCTACGAGGGGCCATCCTCGAAAAACCCATTCGCTTTCAAACAATACAATCCAGACGAACTCGTTGAGGGTAAATCAATGCGGGATCACATGCGCTTCGGTGCTGCTTACTGGCATGTGATGCGCAACGGCCTTTCCGATCCGTTCGGCGGGCCGACCGCACTGATGCCTTGGGATGACCAGTCGGATTCGGTGGAAAACGCACTCAACCGCGCCGACGTTTTTTTTGAGTTTCTTGAGAAAATCGACATCGATTACTACTGTTTCCATGACCGCGACATCGCTCCTGAGCTGAACAATTTCGCCAAATCCGCCGCTGCACTGGAAAAAGTCACCGACCACCTGCTAGGGCTACAAAAAGTCCACGGCAAGAAACTCTTGTGGGGAACCGCCTGCCTGTTTTCGCATCCGCGTTATTCCCATGGCGCAGGAACTTCGCCGAATGCCGAAGTGTTTGCCTATGGCGCCGCTCAGGTGAAAGCGGCGATGGACGCTACCCACAAGCTCGGCGGCGAAGGCTACACGTTCTGGGGTGGCCGCGAGGGGTATTCAACGCTTCTCAACACCGACATGAAGCGCGAGCTCGACCACCTCGCTGCGCTCCTGCATCTCGCAGTGGATCATGCGAAAAAAATCGGCTTCACCGGCCAGTTTTACATCGAGCCGAAACCGCGCGAACCCTCGACCCACCAATATGATTCTGACGCGGCTGCCTGCCTCAATTTCCTCCGCCAGTATGGCCTGATGGATTCCTTTAAACTCAATTTGGAAACCAATCATGCCACTCTCGCGGGCCATACCATGCTGCATGAAATGACCGTTGCCATCGACGCCGGCGCACTTGGTTCCATCGATGCCAACCAAGGCGATGAACTCATCGGCTGGGACACCGACCAGTTCCCGACCGATCTCTATCTGACTTCTTCCATCATGCTCAAAGTCCTCGAAATGGGCGGCCTTACCACCGGCGGTCTGAATTTCGATGCCAAGCGCCGACGCGAATCGCATGAGCCGGAAGATCTTTTTCACGCCCACATCGGTGGGATGGACGCCTTCGCCCGGGGACTAAAGACCGCTGCCGCCATCCGCGCCGACGGACGTCTCGCGGATTTCGTGGCCACACGTTACGCCTCGTGGAACCAAGGGATCGGCGCGCAAATTGAAAAGAAGGCCCTCAGCCTCGATGAAATCACCCAACACGTGCTCAATTCCCCCGAGCCGGTTCTCGCATCGGGCCGTCAGGAACTGTTGGAAAACCTGATCAACGAATTCATCTGATCGTTTGAAGTTCATTTCACGGCCGGTTCCCGCAAGGGGACCGGCCGTTTTTCATTCCAACGGCAGGCCTGCCGAACGCCAGCTATCAATTCCCATGCTGAAGATGGATATCTGATAGTCCCGCCGGGCAAGCTTGCGACCGACGCCCCGGGCTTCAGGGCAGCCGAGGTTGAAGCAATAAACGACAATGGTTTTGCCCGCCTTCAGTGCATTCTGAATCTCGATGTCACGAGCTTCGACCTGAGCCGCATAATCGGTGTAGGGCCAGTTGATCGCGCCGGGGATGTGGTCGATTTGATAGAAATACGGCACCCGCACGTCGTAGATCAACGCTTTGTCCGCCTGTTGGAGTTGGAAAAGCTCGTCAAGACCGATGCTGGTCGCCGCGCCTTTTGATTTGTAGGTGGAAGGGATCAATTTCGGTTTACTCACTGGTTTTCCGTCCGCTAATGGCGGTGGGGCTGGCGCAGGTACACAAGAAACGATTGCAAGTGTGCACAGTGCGAGCGGAGCCCATTTAAGGAAATTCATGCAAGAGCCGTAGCGGCAGCACCCTGTCCGGTCAAAAGAGAATTGCAGGGCAAATTCCGCTTTCACTTTGCAGCCGCCAGGGATGCCGCTGATACTCCCGGTGTTTGATCGTGATGCGGCCGTTCCTCCAACTTTTTGCGCTGTTCGTTAGCGTGTGGTTCCTTCCGTCGTGTCACACCGTGAATTTTTACGGGCAGGCGGTCGGCGGGCAGTTAGAAATCATGGGGAAAAGCCGACCGATCCCGCGGATCCTTGCCGATCCGAGCACGGACGCCATCCTCCACCGCCAGTTGACAGCGGTGCAAGGCCTCCGGTCCTTCGCCACCGGACATCTCTCCCTTCCCGGCGCTGACAGTTATGGCACTTACGCCGATCTCGGCCGCGAGTATGTCACCTGGGTGGTCTATGCCGCGCCCGAGTTTTCGCTGAAACCCAAAACCTGGTGGTACCCTACTCTTGGAAATCTCGACTACCGCGGCTGCTTCAGGAAATCGGACGCGGAAGTGATTGCCGCACGTCTTCGGCAGGACGGCTACGACGTCGAAGTCCTGGGAGTAGAAGCCTACTCAACTCTCGGCTGGTTTCATGACCCGGTGCTCAATTGTTTCGTCAACAATCCCGACATCTATCTGGCAGAACTCATCTTTCACGAGCTCACCCACCGCAAGCTGTTCCGCCATGGCGATACCGCCTTCAACGAGGCGCTGGCCACCGCCTATGCAGAGGATTGCACGCGGCGTTGGCTGATCCATCAGAAACGCCCCGCAGACCTCCGGCGTTACGAACAGCTCCTCATCCGACGCAGCCAGTTCTACGATGAGATCGACCTGACCCGGATCAAGCTGGAAACCCTCTACGCCAGCGGCAGACCCTCCACTGAGATGCGTAGGGAAAAATCCGCGATCCTCAGCGAACTCCGGCAGCATTTCCGGGATTTACGAAAACGCTGGGGCGGTCACGGGCTGGAATCCTGGCTCACGGAGGATTTGAACAACGCCCACCTTGTTTCCATCATCACCTATCAGAAGCATGTTCCCGCTTTCCACCGGCTGATGGAGGAATGCCATGGTGATGCCGATGAATTTTTCCGGCGTGCCGCCACGGTGAAGCTGGACCCGTGAATGTCAGTCATCCGCTGAACCAGGCGACTCCGGCTTCGAAGATCGGCTGGTGCTTGAGACCAGGAATGTTTTTGGCCACCGAGCTGCCGGAACGCTCGGTGTGGGCCATTTTACCCAAGACTCTTCCGCACGGGGAGGTGATGCCTTCGATGGATGCGTGAGAGCCGTTAGGATTGATCGAGATGTCCATCGACGGCGAGCCATCTGCATCGACATACTGAGTGGCGATCTGGCCGCTGGCGGCGAGGGCTGCAATGATCTCTGGGCTTGCGTGGAACATTCCTTCGCCATGAGACATGGGCACGCTGTGAACCTCACCTAACGCACTGTTCGACAGCCACGGTGAAAGCGTGCTCACGATCCGTGTGTTCACATAACAGGAAATGTGACGGCCGATGCTGTTATGAACAAGCGTCGGAGCGTCAGCCTGGGGATCGCGGATCTCGCCGAAGGGAACCAGGCCGGTTTTGATCAGCGCCTGAAAGCCATTGCAGATCCCGAGAATGAGGCCGTCACGGTTTTTCAACAGCTCCATGATGGCATCGGAAACACGCGGATTGCGAATGATGGTGGCGATGAATTTCGCTGATCCGTCGGGCTCATCACCGGCGCTGAATCCACCAGGGAGCATCAGGATCTGGCTTTTCGCAATCTGCTCGGACAGGGCCTTGATCGACTCATCAATGTGCTTCGCGGTGAGGTTGCGGAAAACGAGGATCTCGGCATCGGCACCTGCCTCGCGAAAGATTTTTGCGGAGTCATATTCGCTGTTAGTTCCCGGGAAGGCGGGGATCAGGATTTTTGGTTTTGAGATTCTGGATTTTGGATTCTGGATTCTGGATGAAGAGAATTCAGGCACTTTCACATTCGTCCCCGCTTGGTCTTCCATTTCCGGTTTCGTCGGATAGATCGGCTCGAGAGTCGCAGTCCACGCTTGTTCCAATTCAGTGAGAGTGTGGGCCTCGCTGTTGAGGACGAGCGCACCAACCTCGGTGGTTTTTCCAAGCTCCACCGAATCAAACTCTGCGGGGAGGGGTTCTGCATGTTCGATCAGGAAGGAGAAATAGCGCTCCGACATGAGATCGAGCGCGCTGTTGATCTCCGCCCCGATATGATTTCCGAATGCCATTTTTGCCAGAGCTGCAGCGATGCCAGCCCGTCCGATGTGATGAAGCGAGAGGATTTTTCCATCCACATTCAACTGATGGAGAGCGGCGGCGGTTTGCTTCAGTTCGTTGAAATCTGGAAGATCGTCGGCATCGCGGGAGACCTGGACCAGTGAAATGATAGAACCGGTTTTTTTGAATTCTGGTGAGAGCGCGAGACTGGCCTTGCCGGGGGCGAGTGCGAAGGAAACGAGCGTCGGCGGCACATCGAGCTCGTTGAACGATCCGGACATCGAATCCTTGCCACCGATGGCGGCAAGTCGCAGCGAGTGTTGTGCATGGAAGGCTCCTAACAAAGCGGCGAACGGCAGCCCCCAGCGTTTTGGATCGTTGCCGAGTCTGGGGAAATACTCCTGCAGTGTGAGCCTGATGTCTGATAGACGCGCCCCGGCGGCGACCGCCTTGCAGACGGATTCCGTCACGGCGTAAACCGCACCATGGAAAGGCGAGGCAGTTGATCGATCGGGATCGAATCCCCACGACATGAAGGTGGCAACGTCGGTGTTTCCTTCCAACAGCGGAAGTTTCGCCACCATCGCGTCGGGAGGCGTCAGCTGGTTTTTCCCTCCAAACGGCCACAGAACGGTGCCCGCACCCACCGAGCCGTCGAACATTTCACCCAGGCCTTTTTGCGAGCAGATGTTGAGGGAAGATAAGTGATCAGTGAGCAGCGGGCAGTGAGCAGGGCTGTAGGGAGGAGGGGCGGTGACGTGGACTTTTGCAGTCTGTTGCACGCCGTTGGTATCGAGGAATGCGCGGCTGAGATTGACGATGGTTTCGCCGCGCCAGGTCATGATCAGGCGGCCGCTGTCGGTAACGTCGGCGACGTGTTTGCACTCAAGGTTTTCCTTGTCGGCCTCGGCGATGAAATAGTCGATTTCCGATGGATCAACACAAACGGCCATTCGCTCCTGGGATTCGGAGATGGCAAGTTCGGTGCCGTCGAGTCCGTCGTATTTTTTGGGAACGGCATCGAGATTGATCACCAGCGATGGCGCGATTTCTCCGATGGCAACGGAAACGCCACCCGCGCCGAAGTCGTTGCAGATTTTTATTTTCCGCGTGAGTTCCGGATTGCGGAAAAGGCGCTGGATCTTGCGCTCGGTCGGGGCGTCGCCCTTCTGGACTTCCGCAGAGTTTTCGAGCGCGGTATCGGTGTGTTCCTTCGAGGAACCCGTTGCACCGCCGACGCCATCGCGTCCCGTGCGGCCACCGATGAGGAGAATCACATCACCGGGAGCGGGTGTCCCGCGAAAGACCTGCGAGCGTGGAGCAGCGGCAACAACTGCGCCGATTTCAAGCCGTTTTGCAACATAGCCGGGGTGATAGATTTCCGCAACCTGACCTGTGGCGAGGCCGATTTGATTGCCGTAGGACGAGTAACCACGCGCAGCGACCTGACAGATTTTTTTCTGTGGGAGCTTGCCTGGAAGCGTTTCGGAAAACGGGGTGAGGGGATTGCCGGCACCGGTGACACGCATCGCCTGATAGACATACGAACGACCTGATAGAGGATCGCGGATGCAGCCGCCGAGACAGGTGGCCGCGCCGCCGAAGGGTTCGATCTCGGTCGGGTGGTTGTGGGTCTCGTTCTTGAACATGACGAGCCACTCTTCTGCGGGTTGGTGGTCAATTTCCACAGGAACGACAATCGAGGCGGCGTTGACTTCTTCGGAGACTTCGAGGTTATCGAGCTCGCCGGACGCGCGGAGTTCGCGCATGCCGATGAGGGCGATGTCCATCAGGGTGACGGGTTTTCCGCCTCGGCCGAGTTTCTCACGGGTGGCGAGGTAGGTTTGCCAGGCGCGTTCGACGACTTCGGCGCCGGGATCGAAGATGGCCTCCTCGATGGCGGTTAGGAAGGTGGTGTGGCGACAGTGATCAGACCAATAGGTGTCGAGCATCTTGATTTCCGTGATGCTGGGATCCCGCTTTTCTTCGTCACGGAAATAGGTTTGGCAGAAAGCGACGTCTTCGGTCGTCATGGCGAGGCCGAAGTGGGAGCGGATTTCGACGGGGTTCTCGGAGGTGAAGCCGATGAGAATTGCGACGTCGGGGGGCGAGGAGGTTTCTCGGCGACCGGTGATCGCTGCTACGGGAAGTTCGTGTGAATCCACGGCGTTGATCACGAAACTTTTGATTTTGGTGAGTTCATCACTGGTCACGTCGCCCTTGAGGATGATTACTTTCGCGGATAAAACCTGCGGGCGCTCTTTTCCCGTCAGGATCTGCACACACTGCGCGGCCGAATCCGCCCGCTGGTCAAATTGTCCGGGCAGAAACTCCACGGCGAAGGCTGTTTCATCGGAAGCAAGTTGGAGGGTGGGACAAATTTCATCGACTTGCGGTTCCGATAGAATCGTCTTTGCTGCAGCATCGAACTCGTCATCAGTCAAACCGTCGATATCATAGCGCTGGGCGAGGCGGACTCCGGTCAGTCCAGTGAGTCCGAGCGACTCGTTGAGTTCATGCAATAGATGCTGGGCCTCGGCATTGTGACCGGCCTTTTTTTCAACGAAAATGCGATTCATGGATGGGTGTAGCTACAGAGCTTTGGAAAGCGCTGGATGCTAGGACCCCAGATCACGAGGGCAAGCGGAATGGGCGGTAGATCAGATCGAACGGCTGAGCGCTTCCTGATGCAGTCGATCCAGGTCCGTCCTTGAAATCGGTGTGGGATCGGGATATTCGAAGATTTCTCCCTCGAAATTCCGCAGCGTGATCTTGCCGGACGCGGTATCGACGACGTAGTTCGGGTTGATCGGGATTTTTCCACCGCCACCGGGGCCGTCGATGACGAACTGGGGAATCGCGTAGCCGGTGGTGTGGCCGCGGAGGCCTTCGATGATGGCCACGCCTTCCGCTACCGGCGTCCGGAGGTGAGACGAGCCGTTGATGAGATCGCACTGATAGAGATAATACGGCTTCACACGGCACATCAGCAGCTTCTGGACGAGCGCTTTTTGGACTTCCACGCTGTCATTCACGCCGCGAAGCATGACGCTCTGGTTGCCTAGCGGAATGCCGGCATCAGCGAGGCGGCCGAGAGCATCGCGGACCTCGGTGGTAAGCTCACGCGGGTGGTTCGTGTGGATGGAAATAAACAACGGGTGGTGTTTTTTCAACATCGCGCACAGTTCAGGCGTGATCCGCTGGGGGAGGAAAATCGGAATTCGCGAGCCGATCCGGATGAACTGGATGTGCGGAATGGCACGCAGGCGGGTGAGAATTTTATCAAGCTTGTCGTCTGAAAAGAGGAGAGGATCGCCACCGGAAAGAAGCACGTCGCGGACTTCCGTGTGTTTTTCCAGATACTTGAACGCCATTTCCCACTGGGTCTCAAGGTGTTGCTCGCCGACGCCGGAAACCACGCGGGATCTCGTGCAGTAGCGGCAATACGAAGCGCAGCGGTCGGTGACTAGGAAAAGCACGCGATCCGGATAGCGGTGCACCAGCCCCGGCACCGGCATGTGCGAATCCTCTCCACACGGATCCGCCATCTCCTCGGGGGCGTTCCAGCCTTCCTCGATGCGCGGAATCACCTGCCTACGGATCGGGCAGTTCGGATCGTCGCGGTCGATGAGATTGAAAAAGTGCGGCGTGATCGCCATCGCCAGCTTGGTGCCGGCAAGCAGAACGCCTGCGCGCTCCTCGTCGGTGAGGTTCAGCCGGAGATCGAGATCCGCCAGTGAATCGACGCGATTGCGAAGTTGCCAGCGGTGGTCGTGCCAGTTTTCCATGGCATCTTCCGACCAGTAGCCGGGCGAGTGGGAAAGAAAGGCGGGTGCAAGGTCTGAGGGTCGCATGGAAAAGTGGGAAAAATCGCGAACGCGTTTGGTGGGTGATTCTGAACTGCATCGGGAATTCTGCAACAGGGAATCTATCGACACTACTTTGCAGGGGTCACGCAGCGGCGGATCAGCTCAATCAAACGTCCAGTCGAGGAGGCGACCGTCGGAGTGAAAGGAAGTTTCCCATCCTCCTCACCCGCAGTGACATGTGAACGGGTCGACACTCGGACGGCCGGCAGGTTCATTTCGAAAAGCACACTCGCTAGGTCCGTGTCATCGCCGAGACAGATGTCGTCCGCTCCATACACATTTCCCAACCCGCCTCCCATATTCAATGGTGCTGCGGAGGACTCGCGCGAACTGAGCCACAACATTTCTCCTCCACCCATGGCTTCGACTGCGAGCAACGATCGCGCGCCTCCCGCGGATTTCACGAACTCGGACACTTTTGCAGCCGTTTCGATGACCGGCGCTTCGGGATCGTTTGTGTGAGGGAGGAAAACGAAATGGACCGGCACGTTCGGTTTGTCACCCGCCAGCGCCTGGGCAGCCGCCAATGTTGCGGCGAGACCCGTCGCGTTTGCCTCCGCGCCGCGCGATCCGGCAGGACTGTCGTACGATGTGACAACCCAGACGGCGGGGGCTTTCGCCTCTTTCCCACTGATGGTCACCTGGAGGATCGGCCATTCGGAAGACCCCTTGTGGCGTTTCACGGCGTAGCCGGTGTTAGAAGGCCCCAGAATCCCTTCAATCATCGCCGCCGTTCTTGATAGATTTGCCGCTGCAGCCTCCGACGAGCCGTTCCGCTCGCCAATCACTTCCACCAGTTTCCGCAGGTCGTCTTCTAACAATGGGATGGAGACTGCCTGGGAGAAACGCTGCTGCTCGACCTGCGCCTCTTTTTTCTCGCGATGAAAATAATACCACATCGCAGCGGCGCCCGAACCTACCAGCCACAGTGGCAGCAGCACGAGCAACAGGGTGATCCATCCGGAACGTTTGGTCGGCTCATCCATGGCTCAGTCCTCCTTCTGAAGCAGAATCTCATCTTCGTCCTCCACTTCGATTTCCTTTCTCAAACGACTGGAAATCCACGGCCGCACCAGCAGTCCGTACAAGAGGTAGAGGCTAAACAATACCACCGGCATCACGTAGCGGAATTGCACCGTGACAAAGAGCACCAGCACCGCGATCACGATGGCACCCAGCGTGCCGCGCGTGCTCCAGCCGACCTTTTTGAAACTCGGATAGCGCACATCGCTGATCATCAGCAGCGAAAGTCCCAGCATCGCTCCAGCAAGAATGTATTTCCACGCTCCGAGTTCGTGGTCGTTTTGATAGAGATCGATCAGCAGGAACGTGATCGAAGCGATGAAACCCGCCGCCATCGGGATCGGCAGTCCGCGGAAATCGGTGGAGGCACCTGGTTTTTTCGGCATGGAGGAGAGGCAGTTGAATCTCGCCAACCGCATCGCCCCGCAGACCAGATAGACCAGCGCGATCGCCCAGCCGATGTTTCCCAGGGGAAACAACACGGCCTTATAAATGAGCATCGCCGGTGCCATGCCGAAGGAAATGATGTCGGCCAGCGAGTCAAATTCCTGCCCGAATGGCGATTCCTGTCCGCCCAACCGCGCAAGGCGGCCATCGAGCAGGTCAAACAAGCAGGACCCGAAAATCAACAGGATCGCGTACTCGTAGTAGTGCTTCACCTGGCCATAGTACTCCTTCGGTGCCAGCTTGTCGTTTCCCACCTCGACGAGTCCGTGGAAAATGATCAGCACGGCAAAAAATCCACACGCCAGATTGCAGGCCGTCATCAGATTCGGCAGGAAATAGATTTTAGGTTCGTCCGGGTCGCGGTCGTTCGGCATGCCCCAGTGTATTCCACGGTTTGGGATCAGGAAACAGAGTAAATTCCAGTCGAATGTTTTGGCGCTTGAGGCCGATTCCCACCTTTGGATGATCCATCACGGATGACCGACAAAAAACTCCTCTTCATCTGTTCCCGGAACAAGCTGCGGAGTCCTACCGCCGAAGCCCTGTTTTCCGGGCGACCTGGCGTGTCGGTGGATTCAGCGGGATTGAGTCCGGATGCCGAAGTCCCGCTGGAGATAGGACAGCTTGAGTGGGCGGACTTGATCCTGGTCATGGAAAAAGTGCACCGCACCCGCCTGAACCAGAAATTCAACCAGTATCTGGCAGGAAAAAAGATCGTCGTGCTCGATATTCCCGACGATTACACCTACATGGATGCCAGGCTCGTCTCCTTGCTTGAAGCCCGCTGTGCACGCCATTTTCCGTGAGTCAAAGGATGCTTGTCACTCACGCAGAAACTTCTAGTATCCGTCTTGCCAACAAGGCATTCAAACCCCACGTCCCCCCAAAAAAATGAAAATCAACGACATTTATCCAATCCTCGCCATCGCAGCCGTCCTGACTGGAAATTGTTTTGCCGCCGCACCCTTGGAGATCGGGAACCCGATTGTCGAGGAGTTCAGCAGCAGCGAACTCGACCCGATCCGCTTTTACCAATACAATGTCGGCAACGCGATCCTCGTTCCAAAACTGGTGGATAAGGAAATGAAGCTGAACCTCACCGTTCTGCCGGAATTTACGAAAGAAGATTTCGTTTCGGCGGAACTCCGCAACGCTTATCCCGGCTATTCCCAGAATTGGGAGATGACGGTCGATCTCACCAACAGCTCCAACGCCGGAAAAAATGCCGGCTGTGGATTCATGATTTTCAACGAGGCGGATCGTAAGGACTATCTGTTCGTCGAGTTTTATGGAATTTCCGGCATCAAGGCAGGGGTCATCGTTAATGGCAAAGACGCCCCTGTGGGCAAACTTTCCGCAAAAGTGGGAGCACCGAAAGGCAGCATCCGCGTCCGTTTCGATGCGGCCACGAAACTGATGTCGTTTGCGGTCTCACTCAAGGACAAGACGGAAGGCTACAAGTGGTTCAAAATCGGCACCTTCTCGCCAACCGGCCAGAAGGGCGATGTCCGTGCCAACTGGAGATTGAAGCCTAAAGGTCAGTTCGGCATCCAGCTTTTCGGATTTGGCGAGTCGCGGATTGTAAAAGAAGGAAAAGTCACTTTCGACAACTTCGCGGTTAAAGCTCTTCCATAACCCAAGTGGTTTTCTTGAAGGTCGATGAGTCGTAAATCGGCTCATCGACCCCGGCGGAGGCAGGATTCTTGTCACGCCTTGACGTCAGAAGGAATGGAGGCCGCCTCGTGTTGTTCTTCGGCAGCCTCGAGTTCCGCATGCTCTCTGGCAATCACGCGGACCAGCTTGCGAATGGTTTCGTCCCAGTTGGAAAGTAGCTTTTTCGCCTGCGGACTGCCCGTGCGGTCGAGATGGGCCTCGATTAGGGATTTCACTTCGGCCACGTCCTGTGCACGCTTGATTGGAAGGGCCACAACCATCTCGGAATTGACGCGCGAGAAGAATTTGCCGTCGACATCATAGACATACGCTGTGCCGCCGGACATGCCTGCGCCGAAGTTTTTTCCGGTTTTACCGAGAATCGCGACTTTGCCGTTGGTCATGTATTCGCATCCGTGATCGCCCACGCCCTCGACGACCGCTGTCGCGCCTGAATTTCTCACGGCAAAGCGTTCCCCGGCGCGGCCATTCGCAAACAGCCTGCCGCCAGTAGCTCCGTAAAGGCACGTATTCCCGCAGATCGTATTCGTTGCGGCTTCAAATTTTGCGCTCTCCGACACGCGAATGATGATTTCTCCGGCAGCCATGCCCTTGCCGACATAATCATTCGCTTCGCCGATGAGTTCCAATTTGACTCCTGAAACCAGGAAGCAGCCGAACGACTGGCCCGCACTGCCACGGCAGATGACATGGACGTTGTTGCCGCTCAGGCCTCGATCGCCATGGATTTCAGCAATGCGTCCCGACAGGCGGGTGCCGATGTTACGGTCGGTGTTGACCACATCGTAGCTGAGCACGACCGGCGGGCGGTCTGGCAGAATCCTGATTGCATCGAGCATCGATGCCGGGACAGAATCGGGTCCATATTCGGGGAGTGAACCTGACGGAGGATCCCCCGCGAGAGACGCGACCAGATCGGAAAGAATCTGCAGATCGAGCGCCGGTTTTGCCAGGCCGTCATTACGGTCCCGCGCGCAAATGCGGGAAATCGATTCCACGGACCGCCCCGAGTTTTCTGCGAGGGTGGGAACCACGTCCTTTAGCAATGCGCTTAAATCCAACGTATTGGCCTTGGGATGATCTGGGATATGGCGCTGTGATAGCAATTCTGGACGGCCGATGACTTCGTTCAATGTGCGGACTCCAATGCGTGCCATGATGCCGCGCGCTTCGTCGGCAACAGCGGTGAAATAGTTGATCACCATCTCCGGCGTACCCTTGAATTTTGCGCGAAACTTCGGATCTGTCGTTGCGATGCCGACTGGACAAGTGTTCAAGTGGCACTTGCGAACATAAACGCAGCCCATGGCGATCATCGCGGTGGTGCCGAAATTGAATTGCTCAGCTCCGAGAATCGCGGCGATCACCACATCGCGGCCGTTGCGGATGCCGCCGTCGGTCCGAAGAATGACGCGATCCCGCAAGTTGTTGATCAACAAGGTTTGCTGGGCCTCCGCCAGCCCAAGTTCCCACGGCGAACCCGCGTGTTTGGTCGAGGAAAGAGGAGAGGCACCCGTGCCGCCGTCATGTCCGGAAATGAGGATGTTGTCTGCTGATGCCTTGGCGCAACCGGCAGCGACAGTGCCGACACCCGACTCCGCCACGAGCTTGACCGTGATCCGGGCGCGGGGATTGACTTCTTTCAGATCGTGAATGAGCTGGGCCAGATCCTCGATCGAGTAAATGTCATGATGCGGTGGGGGTGAGATGAGTTGGACGCCAGGCTGGGTGTTTCTCAAACGAGCGATTAAAGCATTAACCTTGTGGCCGGGAAGTTGCCCCCCTTCACCCGGCTTGGCACCTTGAGCCATTTTGATCTCAAGTTCGTCTGCGTTGACCAGGTAGTAGGCGGATACGCCAAAACGCCCGGAGGCGACCTGTTTGATGTATGAGCGAGCAAAATCGCCGTTCGCATACGGTTTGTAACGGACCGGATCCTCACCGCCCTCACCCGAGTCGGATTTCCCTCCGATGCGATTCATGGCGATGGCAAGAGTTTCATGTGCCTCGGGAGAGAGTGCTCCCAGAGACATCGCCGCTGTGGTGAATCGACGTCGGATGCTTTCCATGGATTCGACTTCTTCCAACGCAATCGGGCCACTGGGAACCGGCACAAAATCGATGAGGTCTTTGATGGCTACTGGCTTGGTTTCCAATGAGACGCGCACATATTCCTCGTAATCCTCGGCCTTGCCGGACTTAACGTAAGTATGGAAATTCTTGATCACTTCCGTGGTGTAAACGTGGCGTTCACCCGCCTTGCGGTAACGGTTGTAACCGGGATCTCCTAAATCAAGTGCCTCGCCATCTGGAACGACTGTTTCAAATGCTGCACGATGGCGGATGATGGATTCTTCGGCGATTTCCTTGAACCCGATTCCACCGATTTTTGAGGGGACACCGGTGAACGAAAAATCGACCACTTCGCTGCCCACGCCGATGGCTTCGAAGGTCTGGGCGCCTTGGTAGGAATTCAGAACTGAGATTCCCATTTTGGACATGATCTTGAGAATCCCTTTTTCGAGTGCCTTGCGGTAGTTGGTCATCGCTTTTTGGGCGGTGATTTCACCGAGCTTGTTCTTGCCGGCGTCAGCCGCAACCAATTGGCGGACAGTCGCGTAGCCGAGATACGGGCAAATGGCCGTAGCTCCGAAGCCAAAACAACAGGCGATTTGGTGAACATCGCGCGCTTCGCCGGTTTCCAGCACAATCGAAGCGCGCATCCGCATGCGAATTCGGTTGAG
This sequence comes from Akkermansiaceae bacterium, assembly GCA_031412525.1. Lineage (GTDB taxonomy): Bacteria > Verrucomicrobiota > Verrucomicrobiia > Verrucomicrobiales > Akkermansiaceae > Luteolibacter. Next base: position 26,757 of record JANODE010000040.1, read on the forward strand.
GTGGTGGTGGACAGTGCCAATCGAGAGCAGCATTGGAATGGGAATGCGCTCCGCAGAAATGGCGCGATCCGAGAGAATCAGCACATTGTTACCCGCTTTCACTGCGGTTTCCGCATCGGCACAAATTTCGTCCAAGCGGATTTTCAACCCAGCCGCACCACTCGCAGCGGGCCAGCTACAGTCGAGGGTCACCGATGGGAATCCGTGTTCTTCGAGTTGTTTGATTTTCTCGAGTTGATGCTCGAAGAGAATGGCGCTGTCCAAACTCACGGTCATGCAATGGAGCGGCGTCTCGTCCAGGAGGTTTCGTTCCCCGCCAAGTCCGGCCCCCAGCGACATGACCGCCCATTCGCGAATCGGGTCGATCGGCGGGTTCGTCACTTGAGCAAACAGTTGTTTGAAGTATGTGTACAGAAGTCGTGGCTGCGTGGAAAGAATCGCCAGCGGAATATCGTCGCCCATTGAAAAAACCGCCTCTTGCGCGCTCTTCATCATGGGCGGAAACACCATGTCCAGTTCTTCCAGAGAAATGCCATGAACCACTTGATTCTGTGATAGTTCCAGAGGTCCATAGTCAACTTCTGGCACGTGGGCTTGAGGCGAAACAAATTTCCGTAGTGCCAGCGCGTTGTCGTCGATCCAGCGGCGGTAGGGTTTCTGCTTGGCGAGCTCTTCCTTGATCTCACGATCGTATTTAAACTCCCCGGTCAGCGTGTTGGCTGACAGCATTTGGCCTGGTCCGAGGCGACCTTTGCGAACAACCGTTGCATCGTCGAAAATCACGGCCCCTGCTTCGGAACCAATGTAGAGAACGCCATCTTCGGTGATCTTGTAGCGGGAAGGTCGCAGGCCGTTGCGGTCGAGGGAGGCACAGATTTTGGTCCCATCGGTGAAAACCAGTCCGGCAGGACCGTCCCAGGGTTCCGAAAACGACCGGATGAACTGGTAGAATGCCCGGACTTCGTCGGAAATATCCTGATCATTGCGGTAAGCCGGTGGCACCAGCATGCACATGGCATGTTCGGGTGAGCGACCGGACAGGATGAGGAGTTCCAAAGCGTGGTCGAGCGACGCGGAATCGGATTCGCCGTGGCGGATGAGGTTTTTGACCAGCTCGATGTCGTCGCCCCAGACAGGCGAGGCGAAAAACTCCTCGCGGGAGGTCATCCAGTTTCGATTGCCTTCCACCGTGTTGATTTCGCCGTTGTGACACATCATCCTGAACGGCTGACCGAGAGGCCAGGCGGGGAAGGTGTTGGTCGAGAACCGCTGGTGATAGAGGGCGATCGCGATTTCGTAATCGGGATCGGCAAAATCCAGGTAAAACGCCCGTAACGCGGCTGGCATGGCAAGCGCTTTGTAGGAAATCAGGCGGCTCGAAAACGTCGGCACATAGAAGTTCGGGATCGTCTTCGTGCGATGCTCGATCTCGCGGCGGCACAGGTAGAGTTTTCGCTCGAAATCATCAGCCGCCATCGCGGACGGGCGGATCATCAGCAGGTGCTCGATCTGCGGACGAGTGGCGAGGGCGATTTTTCCGAGAGCATCAGGATCGACCGGGACTTCACGCCAGCCGATCGCGCGAATCCCGCGTTTGGCGAGAACTTCCGCGGCGATTTCACGGATATCGGCAATGGCAGCAGCATTTTCAGCCGGGAAAAAGAAAACTCCGACGGCGAGGTCTGCGTCGTTTTCCACCACGAAGCCAAGTTTTTCCGCGGCTTTCCGAAAAAGCGGGCGGGGGATCTGAGTGAGAACGCCAGAGCCATCGCCGGTTTTCATGTCGGCATCGACGGCGCCCCGGTGGGTCATGCAGCAGACCGAGGTGAGCGCATAATCAAGAATCTGATAGCTCGCGTTTCCTTTCAAATGGGCGATGGCCCCCATGCCGCAGTTGTCGTGTTCTTGGGAAAGCCGGTGCAGTGAACCGGGAACGAGAGGGGTGCTGGAATGGTAAAACGCGTTCATCAGGATGCGGAAATCAGGCCCCGGTCACAACGCCGGTTCGGGGGCGGAATAAACGGCAGCGTCAAGAGGCTGCCAAGCAGGAATTGTGCCTAACAATCAGGCACCTGTGGGGATCACGCAGTCTCGGGTGGCTCTTCCGGCGGCAGCAATCCACGGTCCACCAGGAAACGGTCTGCCGAGCCGAGTGTCGCCTCGAAATTCTTGTGGCTGACGTTGAAGTTGAAAAAACTGTGTTCCGCTTTTTCAAAGTCGACCAGCTCGCATACGTTGCCACGCCAGCGCATCCGGCGGCGGAATTTCTCCACCTCATCGTAGGGTGTGATGCGATCGGATTTTCCATGGAAAAACAACATCGGCGGCAGTTTGCGGCGCATCAGGCTGCTGGGACTGAGGCGCTTGGCGGTCTTTGCATCCGGAAATCGCTCCGCTGCAGGGCCTTTCGAAGCCGTGTTCACCAATGCGCTGAAAAGGATCAGTGCCTGGGGCGTGCAAGTCAGGCCATCCACCGGCGGTAATTCCTTGGCCTTGGGCATGGCTGCTAGAAGCGCGAGGAAAGCCCCACCACCAGCGCCGCCGACGGTTAGACGGTCGGGATCCAGGTTGAACGTGTCGAAATTATGGCGCAACCAGCGGATGAGATCGCGCGCATCCTCAATCGCTTCTAACGGTCCTGTGCCGTGTTTCGCCAGAGTTCGTGTTTCTGCTGCCACTGCCACCGCACCGCGGCTGGCAAAATGAAGACAATGGGGAACAAACTGTGTGGGAGTGGGCGAATCCCAAAAGCCGCCATGGAAAAACACCACCACCGGCCGCGGTCCACCCGTGGACTTTTCCGGGAGAAAAACATGCGCCAGCACATCGCCCTGCGGACGCTGCTCATAAACATAGGTCGCCGCGTCCTTGAGGATCTCCCGATCACGCGCTTCGCCAATTGGCGCCACCCTCTGCAAAATACTGCTCATTGCTCAATTCCCGCCGCGCTCAATCGAATCGGCCTGCAATTTGTTTGTTGTGAAACGGCCCGACTTGTCCAATCGTTTCGCCCATGAATCGATTATTTTTTATGTTCTCGCTGCTGTTCTGCTCTCTAGCAGCCGCGCAGGACAATCTGCGCCCCGCGTTGGAAACCACCTACAGTGCCTGGCGCGAGGCGATGATCCGCCGTGATCCGTCGGCGTGGCAGCGCGTCACCGCGGAGCACCGGCGGGTGGAAGTAAGGAACCGCATCGTTTCCGAAAAGCTCCCGTTTCCTGCAGCCGTCTTCGACCTGCCTGCACCGCCGCCGAGTCTTCAAGGCCTGAAATTTCTCGAAGCAAAGGTCAACGGAGCGACGGCCAAGGCATCGTATTTCGGGAAAATCGACTTCGGCATTGGTGGCGATCCCTCTGAAAACCTGATCGTTCTCTCCTTCCTCAAGGGCGGTGGGGGATGGCTCTACGATCGGGCGGATTACGTCAATCTAACTGCGTTGCCTGCCGTTAGGAAAGAGCTCGCTGCCGGTGAATTGAAATACCTCAAGGAAACGCCGGAAGCCCAGCCATCCGGACAGGTGCCGATCACGCCGCTTTCCGCCAATCCAGCGAAGCATGTCGCAAAGGTCTACGTGTTTTGCCCGGGTCGTGAGGTCCAGGTCCAGATCAACAAGATCAGCCGCCACCGGTTCGCCAATGCCAAAGAAGCCGAGGTGGTGATCGGTGGGGCGCTCGATGGACCGAATGAAGTCCAGTATTCCGTGAAAAAACTTGAGGGCGGGACAGGCAAGGAAGTGATGACGATTCGGGTCTATCTGATGTCCAACATCCCGGGCGAGAAACCCATCAAGGCCTTCGAGTATCAAATCGGCGTAGGCGAATCGGCAAAGCCTTTCGGCACAGGAACTTTCGACGTGGATGCCGCCACCGTGGCTAAACTTTCTTCGAAATAGAGCGGGAAACGACTCGGAAGCGTTGGGTGTCGTGGCAGGAAAGCAGGGGGAGATACGATTCAGCTCTCCCCATTTTCAATTCCGCATTACATATATTGTAACAAGTAAAGATCCTGCTGGCAGGCTGCCCTTGATTGACGGAAACGCGGTTTCGTTCGGAGCTCATTATCCTCAGATGGCTGGGCTGATCACGAATAAGATTCTCACGATGGAAGAAATCGGATCATTTCCATACTCCGTGAATCGGAGATTGGCTCGTCCACGAGTGATTCGTCAGTTTCCAACCTACTTGCAAGAACCCTGAGCAACTGGACCACTCGGAGCCATGGACAAGTGAAGATTTCTCATTAGCATGCAGCCCATGACCCGCGTTGTTCCCGTTCTAATCTCGCTCAGTCTTTTTTCATTCGCCGCACCTGAAATTCCCAAGCCCGCCGAGGCTCCCGAAAAAGAAGTCGCCGCCGCGAAGCTGCCGGAGCCGATTGTCCGCGAGGCCTCGATTTCGATCAATGGCCTGAAGGTGCCCTATCGGGTCAGCACGGGAAAACTCCAGCTCAAGCAGGACGACGGCAAGGCACGTGCCTCGATTTTCCACGTCAGTTACGAGCGGACTGACGTCAAGGATGCTTCCACTCGCCCCGTGATGTTTGCCTTTAACGGTGGTCCGGGGTCGTCGGCCGTGTGGCTGCACATTGGCGTTTTGGGGCCGAAAATCATTAAACTTCCGGGTGATGGCACGTCGGCACCGTTGCCCCCTGCCCGTGTTGCGGACAATCCACTGAGCATTCTCGACGTCTGTGACCTCGTGTTCGTCGATCCGGTTTCCACTGGCTACAGTCGCGCGGAAAAGGATGTCAAACCTGGTGATTTCCACGGCTTGGACGAAGATATTGAATCCGTCGGTGATTTCATCCGGCGCTGGATCAGCGAACATGACCGCTGGGCTTCTCCTAAATTTCTGCTAGGCGAATCCTACGGCGGCATCCGCGTGGCCGGTCTCTCTCATCATTTGCAGACGCGCTACGGCATGAGTCTCAATGGTGTGGTCCTGTTGTCATCGTTGTTGGATTTCGCCACGCTTCAGCCGGCTCAAGGCAATGATCTCGCCTATCAGGTTTTCCTGCCGGCACTCACCGGCACCGCTCATTTTCACAAGAAAATCAGCGGCGACCGAGATGCATTGGTCAAACAATGCGCGGAATTTGCATTCGGCGAGTATGCGGCGGCACTTCTCAAAGGCACTGCCCTCGATCCGGCGGACCGGGCGAATTTGGCGGCGAAACTCGAAAAGTTCACCGGGATCGCAGCGGCCACTTGGATTGCGCATGAGCTGAGGATCGATTCTACCTTGTTCCGGGCAGAGCTGCTGCGAAAAGAAGGCAAAGTAGTCGGTCGCTTCGACGCGAGAGTCGCGTGGGATGCCACCGACAAGGCGTCCCAATACCCGGATTACGATCCCTCTTACTCGCTGGCTTACGGTGCGTTCTCCACGGCGATGCTCGATTACCTCGGACGTGATCTTGGCTACAAGGAGGATCAGCCTTATGAAATCCTTACCGGTAAAGTCATGCCGTGGAAATGGAACGCGAACAACGAGGTGGTAAATCTCAGTGAACGCCTGGCCACTGCGATGCGTGACAATCCTCATTTAAAAGTCCTCGTGATGGCTGGCTATACCGACCTCGCCACACCGCCGGAAGGAGTCGCTTATTCGATCCGGCACCTCCTGGATCTGCCGGAAAACGTCCGTGGCAACATCAGCACGACCACCTACGACGGTGGCCACATGTTCTATCTGAATCCTCCGGATCTCATCAAGACGCGGACGGATCTGGTGAAATTCATCCAAGGGGCCACCCCCTGAGGATTGAAGTCCGAACTCCCCCGCCCTCTCGCATCGTAAAATCCGCTAGATCAGGAATTCCTCCTCATGAGGCTCGGCCGGACATGACTCTCCTTCATGCGGTACGGGAAAATTCTTCACGGCTAATGCACCCGTGCGGGAGCCACGTGGCAGGGTTCGCGCTTCATCCAGCAGCACCGGCGCTGCTCTGCCCGGGTAAACGAGACCACGACTAACATGAAAACGAAAACACTGTTGTTTCTATCAACTGCAAGCCTTCTCCGTGCGGGTAGTCCCGACTTGGAAACCACCATCGCGGCCAAACCGGAACCCTGGATCAAGCCCCTCATCGACATCCGCGCCCGTTTCGAATTCGCCGATGTGGAGCCGTTTGATTCCTCCACGGCATTTACCGTCCGCGAACGCCTCGGGCTGAAAACCATGGCGTGGAATGGCTTCAGCGCCTTGATCGAAGGTGAGTTTAGTCAGGCCGTCGCGGACGATTACAATGGCGGTGCCGGTCCGGATGCCGATCCGTTTGATCCTGCGAATTCACCGATCTTCGATCCGGAGACCAATGAACTCAATCAGGGCTACATCCAATATGAAGGTTTCGACACCACCGTTAGGCTGGGTCGTCAGCGCATCATCTACGACAACGCGGCATTCATCGGGAACGTGGGCTGGCGGCAGAACGAACAAACCTATGACGCCGCCTCTTTTACTAACAAATCAATCGACGGTCTGACCTTCAACTATGCCTACGTCAGTCAGGTGAACCGGATTTTCGGTTCCAACGCGGATTCACCAATCGGATTTCTCCCGGGTTTCACCAATGTCCAGGACATCCAATCCGAAATTCACCTGATCAACGGATCCTACTCAGGCATCGAAGGAGTCACGCTCGGAGGTTATGCCTACATCATGAACTTTGAGGTTGTTGGGGCATGGGATAACAACACCTTCGGCATCAGCGCGAAGGGAACCTTTGGCGGAGTCGCGCTTTACGGTGAGTTTGCCTATCAGGACAAGGCTGGACTCGCCGGCGAGGATGACGCGCTTTACGCCCATGCCACCGCATCGAAAACATTCTTCGGAAATCAGGCTTTCACACTGGGGATCGAACACCTCGACGCGGGATTCAAAACCCCACTCGCGACCGTGCATGCCTTCAACGGATTCTCGGACGTTACTGATGGCGCGCGCATCTCCGGTGCGCATAATGGCCTGACGGACGTCTACGTATCCCACACCACACCTTTGTTCTACGGAATCAAGTGGATGAACGTGCTGCACGCGATGGGAGACAACGAAATCTCCGCAGGTTACGGTTGGGAGTATGACTCGGTGCTGACCAAGAAGTTCGACGACAACTTCACGGCCATTGCCAAGTTCGCCTATTTCCAGAGCGAGGACGATGGCTATGTCGGCCCGGTCGCGCTTCCCGACGCCACTCGCTTCTCGGTGGAACTCAACTACACCTTCTGATTTTTCCGGGTATTCGGTTGCTTGAGAAAAGGTCGTTCCGGAAAATCGGAACGGCCTTTTCTTTCAGGACCGACTATTCCGTTAGATTGGAAGGCATCGCGGCGAACGCCATTTCACACAAGCCGATGAACGCTTCCTCGACGAGACTCGGCTCACGTTTCGGTGAATGAAAAACTCCCCACTCGCGCTCGATTCCAGGCTCGTCGATGTTGACGACCTTCAGACTTCCATCATCAATCTCGCGGGTGGCCACCCACGGGGCGACGATACCCACACCGATACCGAGTTTCGCCATTTCCTTGATGGCCTGCATGTCACCCAGAACCAGCGGTTTTTTCCCGCGGCCGCCTTTTTGTTCCAGCCATTCTTCTATCAGGCGGTGGGTCTCGGTTGCTTTTGCGTAGATGATGAACTGGTGATCATTGATAGAGGAAAGAACGGTTGAGTGGTCGATCGCCCACGGGTGAAACGGCGAGACCACAAAGGCGAGGCGGTCCCTAAACATCGGCCGGTAGCCTTCATCCCCCTTGCCTCGTGGTTTTAAACCGACGACCAAATCCAAATCGGCGCCCGCAAGGCGGTCCAGCAGAACCGTGGTGTCGCCCGCTTCGATGACGGGTTCACATCTCGGGAAACAATCGCGGAATTCCCGAAGCACCGACGGCACCAGAAAATGACAAAGCGTGTGGGGTGCGCCGATGCGGATCCGAGTCTGGCCCCAGCGCCGCAAGCCATCAAGGTCGCGACTTGCCTGTTCGAGTTCGAAAATCACACGCTTGCATCGCCGCATGAGTAGCTCGCCTTCCGCGGTCACCGCCACCCGTTTTCCGGTGCGATCCAGCAGCCGGCATGAGAGCTGTTCTTCCAGCGTGCGCAGAGAGTGGCTAACTGCGGATTGGGTTACAAAAATCCTGCGGGCTGCCAAAGTGAAACTGCCTTCCTCCACCACGGCGACAAACGCCCTCAATTGCCTCAGATCGGGAACCCAGTCCATAAGAAAAATGAAACGCTTTCATCGAAAGCCCATCCATTGAAAAGCAATGCTTATGCCAATTCATCACCTTTGGCACTCAACGCGCTTTACGGAAACCCAATGGCGGCACCACGGAACCAGCAAAAAAATTTTCCATTGAGACTGGGTTTTGTGCCATTGAGTGATTGTGCGCCGATTGCCGTGGCGATGGAGACCGGGATCTTCGATCGCTATGGCCTGAATGTGGTTCTTTCCCGCGAACTGGGATGGGCCAGCGTTCGGGACAAGATGTTCTATGGGGATCTGGACGGCGCGCAATCCATCGCAGGAATCGCTTTTGCCTTGGGCATGGGTTTCAGCGAACTACGCTGCGAAGTGGCAGTTCCTTTGATTCTCAATCTTCATGGGAACGCGATCACTCTCACTCATGAAATCAAGCCGTCTGATATCGGCAAGGGCGAGGGATTGTCCTCCTATCTAACGCATCATTGGAAGAAAAACCGACCCTTCACGCTCGCGGCTACCCATCGTTTTTCATCCCATCACATTCTGCTCTACAGTTGGCTCAGACGGCATGGCCTGAATTCGCCGTCCGATGTGGAAATCATCTTTTTGCCGCCGCCACTCATGCCGCGCCACCTCAAGGCCGGACACATCGATGGCTACTGCGTAGGCGAGCCGTGGAACTCAGAATCGATCCTCTCAGGAACGGGCTGGAGCCCCGCCACTTCATCGGATCTCTCATTCGGTCATCCGGAAAAAGTGCTGTTGGTATCAGGTAAATTTTTGCGAGAGCGGAAGGACGACAACGTCGCACTGGTTGCCGCGCTGCTCGACGCCTGCAGGCTTTGCCAGGACTCCGCTTTCCGGAATGACCTCGTATCCATTCTTGCCATGAAGGAATACACCGGAGCCTCCGAGGAGGTTCTGCGCAACAGCATGGGGCCCACGTTTGAGACTGGTGCAGGCTCGTCGGCCGCTGCTTCGTTTCATGTTTTCCATGGCGAGACGGTCAACCGCCCGACCGTAGAAAAAGCCTCATGGGTTCTCGCCGGACTTCGCAGCATCGGGATTCTGCCGGACGTCACATGTGGCTCGATCTCACGCATCTATCGGGAGGATATTTTCCACACTGCCACGCTATGCGCACAGGGCTCATGAGCTGGGCTCATCCCGCCAATGAAGCGTCATCCGGCAAACTTCTGGTGCAGGGAACGGATTGGCATTCTTGAAGCTCCATTTCGAGCCAACGCCAACACATCGACCATGGAATCAAATCAATCACTATCACGCCGGAAATTCCTTTCCGTCTCCACCCGGACCACCGCCCTCGGACTGCTCGCCTCCGGCCTGCCTACCGGCTGGGTGGGAGCACAGACGGCCAGCGAAGCTCCGGAATCGCCGAATGTGAATTTCGGCATCATCGCTCTTACTGACTGCTCGCCCATCATCATCGCCCACGAAAAGGGCCTCTTCAAAAAGTACGGCATCATCTCCACCGTCACCAAGGGCGCGAGCTGGGCCGCCATCCGCGACTCTCTTTCAAATGGCGACATCCAGGCAACCCACATGTTGTTAGGCATGCCCATTGCCTCCACGATGGGCCTCGGCGGCGCACCGAAAAAACCAATGATCGCGCCGTGGATCCTCAACCGCAACGGCCAGTCGATCAGCCTCGCCAACTCACTGAAAGGCAAAGTCGCCGCCGATCCCAAGGCGCTGAAACCGCTCGTTGATGCCGCCAAAGCGGCCGGTGCTCCCATGTCCTTCGCAATGACTTTCCCACCAGGCACCCACGCCATGTGGATTCGTTACTGGCTGGCCGCCGGAGGTATCAATCCAGGCGACGCTTCCGGAGCCGGTGCCGACATTTCCCTCATCACCATTCCACCTCCGCAGATGGTGGCGAACATGCAAGCGGGAAAAATGGACGGATTCTGCGTGGGCGAGCCCTGGAACGGCAAGACCATCAAGGACGACATCGGATTCACCGCCATCAACACTCAAGACATTTGGAAGGATCATCCGGAAAAAGTCTGTGCATTCACCGAGGAATTCGCCGCGAAGAATCCCAAGACGGTGAAAGCCGTGCTGAAGGCGCTCCACGAAGCCAGCGTCTGGCTCGACCAGATGGACAACCGCCCCGAGCAGGCGAAAATCGTCAGCGCCCCGACTTATATCAACTGCCCGCCAGAAGCCATCCTGCCGCGCCTTCAGGGCAAATATGACATGGGCGACGGCCGCAAGATCCGCGACCCGAACTATATGATCTTCAGCGATCGAAACTGTAACTACCCACAACTTAAATATGGCAAGTGGTGGCTGACCCAACTCCGCCGATGGGGTTTCACCGATGGTGCGCCGGATTATGAAGGCGTCGCAAAACAGGTCATGCGCGCCGATATCTACGAAGAAGCCATGAAGGAAATGGGATACACCCACGGCGGTGCCAGCATTGAAAAGGACACCTTCTTCGATGGCACCACCTTCGATCCCGCCGGCGACATGGAATCATACGCCGGTTCCTTCACCATCAAAACTCTCAAAGGTTAATTACGCGGCTGGGGCGTTACGCCCCAGACCGTTGGGGGAGCATTTGCTCCCCCTCCATTCTCTCAATCCAGTTCCTCATGAAACTTTTCTATCAACTCAAACTCGACGCCATCCTGCTCCCCGTCATCGCCCTGCTTATCTGCCTCGGTGGCTGGGCGGCCATCGCGGGCCATGGCAAGACTACTGTTTCCGTGGACGATTGGGGCGACGAAGTGACCAAGACCGAACGCTTTGGTTTATCAAAAAACCTCCCCTCACCGACGGAAACCTGGACCGCCAGTAAACCGTACATCGTCGAGCCCTTCGCCAAGCGCGGCGAACTCGATCAAGGCATCCTCCGCTTCGCCTGGCTCTCACTGAAATTAGTCGCTCAAGGCTACGCCATTGCGCTTATCCTCGGCACACCGATCGGATTTTTTCTTGGTTTATCAAAAAACTTCACCCGTGCCTTTGATCCCATCATCCAGATCCTCCGCCCGGTTTCCCCGCTCGCCTGGCTGCCGCTCGGCATGGTGCTCTTCAGTGGGTTGAAAATCTTGGATGCAGACGGTCGCTCGGTTTTTGGCACCTCTGATGCCGCAGCGCTTTTCACCATCGCCATTTGTGCGATGTGGCCCACTGTCCTCAACACCGCCGTCGGAGTCCGCGCGGTTCCGCAGGACTATCTGAACGTTGCGAAAGTCCTAAAGCTCTCGAAGATGAAAACACTCTTCAAAATTCTCATCCCGTCCGCCCTGCCCTACATGTTCACCGGTTTCCGACTCTCGTTAGGAATCGCCTGGCTCGTCATCGTCGCCGTGGAAATGCTCATCGGAAAGCCCGGCGTCGGCGGCTTCCTCTGGCAGCAATACAATGCGAACAGTTATGCCCACATCATCCTTTCCATCCTCACCATCGGCGTCATCGGATTCATTCTGGACCGCGCCATGAGCCTCGTCGAAGGACGCTTCCGCTCGGCTTGATAAGATAGGATCCAGCAGACCTATACGACCTATGAGCCCTATCCTAGAACTCAAAACCGTTTCTAAAAGCTACGGCCGCGCCCACGAACTCCACACCGTGCTCCGCGATGTGAATCTCACCGTACAGGAAGGCGATTTCGTCTCCATTATCGGTTACTCCGGCTCGGGAAAGAGTTCTCTCATCAACCTCGTTGCCGGCTTGCTCAAGCCCAGCGCCGGCAGCGCCCTGATGGACGGCAAGCCCATCGAGGGCCCCGGCCCCGAGCGAGGAATCGTTTTCCAAAACTACTCGCTGCTCCCCTGGCTGACTGTTACCGAAAACGTCCGTCTTGCCGTGGACCAGCTTTTCCCCCATCTATCTGAAGCGGAGCGCAAGGATCACGCCGCCCGCTATGTGGACATGGTGAAACTCACCCCTGCCTCCGGCAAATACCCCAAGGAACTCTCCGGCGGCATGCGCCAGCGCGTGTCCGTCGCCCGCACCCTCGCCGCAAATCCGCGCATCCTTCTGTTGGACGAACCGCTCTCCGCCCTCGACGCACTCACCCGCGCCACCCTCCAGGATGAAATCGTCGATATCTGGCAGCGCAATCGCACCACCGTCATCTGGATCACCAACGATCCCGATGAAGCCATTCTCGTCGCCGACCGCGTCATCCCTCTCCTTCCCGGCGCCAACGGAGCCACCCTCGGCGCGGAAATTCCCGTCTCCATCGCCCGCCCACGAGACCGCCGCGAAGTTCTGAAAACCCTCGAATTCAAGGACCTCAAGCTTCAGCTCGTCAATACACTGTTAGGTGCGAAAAAGGACAGCACTCCCACCATCGTCCGCAAGCTCGCCATCCCTGACATCCTGCCGGAAGATCTCGCCATCAAACGCCCGTCGACTTCTCTCTTCCACCGCCCCGAACCCCGCCGCCGCTCCCAACTCGCCCGCGAGGAAATCAAGGTTGAGGTCTGAGGAGATGTTTGGGAAATGGTGGGTAGGCGTATCCGGAGATATCACTTTGAAGATTCTAGCCATAATTATATGACAATTCAGCCTGAGCGCAGCCACCTTTCGGACAGATCTCAGGCAGTCCCCCAGGAATTTTCAGGGCTGCGTGTCGAGCTAGGGCTCAAATCTAGTGATATTGGGTAGGATCACGATACTCACACTTTCCACCTCGAAAAGATTCATAAAGTTTCCGGTGACGACTTAGTCCGTATTCGTCCTCACGAGTTTCATAAGTGCGAACCCAGCTCACCAGATTTTCAAGATTCTCCTGTTGTTTTTCGTCGGATACAAACTTCTCAGGTTCCCACGGCCTGGAGTAACAGTGCGCAATGCAAGTCTCAATGCCCGGATTAAGAAACATGAGTTCTTCACAATCAGGTAGAATGTTTTCAATAATGTCGGAGTAGCATCCTTCGATCACCCAGCCATCGTTTTTCTCAATAAACAACTTCACTGCGGATAAACTCTCTTTGAGTGGACGTCGTTTCGCGTCACCACAAAACGCGACTTCATCCAGAGACAGACAAGCAATCGAGTGTTTCGCCATGAGCATTCTCGCTAGAGTGCTCTTTCCTGATCCAGCATTCCCGAGAAGGATGATCTTCATCAATTTGATCGTTCAATATATGATTGATGCCACTCCCCCTGTAAGAGCACGCACCTGAATGGATGAACCTTCATTATACTCGGGAACATCAAGAACTGGGAGGCTGGTGAACGATGCGATCCATCGGTTTCGCCGCATCTGGATTGGGCAATTCCATTCGATAGTTCAGCAGGCCAACATCGCCGATCGTGATGATATTTTCGCATTGAACACTGAAGCCCTGACTTTGAAAAACCGGCTTTGCACATATTGAAGCTTCAACATAGACGCGTGGAAGCCCCATTTCAAAGCAGACGTTGATCGCATGTTGCACCAACTTTGTCATCACGCCCCGACGGCTGTAATCCGGATTGACGTAGGCGCAGTCGATATGGCCATCGGTGTCGAGCTCCAGGAATCCAGCAATGTGGGAGTCGACGACCGCAACAAACGGCCTCTTCAGCTCACAACGCTTTTTCCAGCGTTCTGGACTTGGTTCACGAGCTGACCAAGCAAGACATTGCTGCGTGGTGTAATCCTTGGAAGCAATTTCGTGGACGGCTCTAGAGAAGATTTCTGCGATAGCGATGTGATCTCCCTGCTGGTAGATGCGGATCATTTTTTCCGGACGTTTGATGTGTGCCCACTGGCGCAATTGAAGGGTGAAAGAAATGAAATTGAGAGGCTTACACCCAGGCGGAGCACGACGGCATTTTAGCCCTTTTCGTTCTCATCGTAGATGCGGTTGAGGTTCTCGAATGCGGTGCGCTAAGATCAGCTTCGATGACCGACTTGGCGACCTCAAAATCTGCCACGAAACAGCAGTATCCGTGGGCCATCCGGGAAATCGTGGTTCAAATGACCCCTACCAGCCCTGCGGCCCGCATATTGGAACCGTCGCAAATTAGCATGAGCGGGGCTAATCCTCCGGATGCCAGAAATTTTCTACCGGGGGTAAGGGAAAAGGCCGCTTGGTATGGCGGGTGCTCCTAAGAGTCATAGGAATTCCGTTTCACCTCGAAGTCTCATGACCACGCACGCACCCGTTCTCGAACTTTTCAAGCTCACCAAGGCCTACCCATCGGCCAAAGGGCCTGCGGTGATCGTGAAGGATTTCACGCTGAATTTTGCAGCCGGCGAGTTCATCACCCTCATCGGCCATTCCGGTTGCGGGAAATCCACCGTGCTCTCGATGGTCGCCGGACTCACTGACATCACCGACGGCGGCATGATCCTTGCCGGCCGTGAGACCAACGAGGCGGGACCCGACCGCGGGGTGGTGTTCCAATCCCCTTGCCTGCTGCCGTGGATGACTGCTTTTGAAAACGTCATGCTCGGCGTGAACCAGGTGTATTTCACCGCTTCCAAGACGGAACGCCGCGAACTTGCGGAATACTATCTCACCGTCGTCGGCCTCGGCGATGCAATGCACAAGTTCCCCGCCGATCTCTCACAAGGCATGCGCCAGCGTGTCGGCATTGCCCGCGCCTTTGCCCTCCAGCCGAAGATGCTTCTCCTGGACGAACCTTTCGGCATGCTCGACTCGCTCACCAAGATGGAGCTCCAGGAAGTGCTGCTTGATCTTTGGCGCCGCAACAAGCTCACCACGCTGATGGTCACCCACGATGTGGACGAGGCGATTTTCCTATCAGACCGCGTGGTCATGATGACGGATGGTCCCGAGGCGGAGGTCGGCGACATCCTTAACATCCCCTTCGCCCGTCCGCGCATCCGCAGTGAGGTCATGTCGGATCCACGGTATTTGGAAATCCGCAACCATCTGCTTACCTTCCTCAACGAGCGCTCCCACATCCGCCCCAGCCGCATCGCCGCACTTCACAGCACGGAAACCATCGGCGCAGGCGAACTCACCGCGCCGGTAGCGGCTTTACGTGCCCATTGAAACAAGGCAGCCTAGCAGAAGACCCGTCCTCCCTGAAAATTGCGGGATTTTGGCATTCTAAAAGCTTAACTAACCCAAATGGTAGCCCCGATCAATCTCTACAGCACAGGAGCGCCGATCCGCCTGGGTTTCGTCCCGCTCATCGATTGTGCGCCGATCGCCGTAGCAAAAGAGACGGGAATTTTCGCCCGCCACGGACTGAATGTGGTGCTCTCCCGCGAACTCGGATGGGCCAGCGTTCGGGATAAAATGATCTTCGGTCACCTGGATGCCGCTCAGTCCATTTCCGGAATCGCTCTCGCGCTCGGCCTCGGTTTCAACGAAATGCGCTGCGAGGTGGCGGTCCCGCTGGTGCTCAGTCTGCACGGCAATGCGGTCACGATTTCCACCGAACTCGGCCCTGACAAGATCGGCCGCGGGGAAAATCTCTCGGCCTATCTAACGCATTTCTGGAAAAAAGACCGGCCGTTCACTCTAGCCGTCACCCATCGCTACTCGTCTCATTTCGCACTCCTTCAAACCTGGCTGAAACGTCATAGCGTGGTTTCTCCCGACGACGTTGAAATCATTTTCCTACCTCCCGCGCTCATGCCCCGGCACCTCAAGGCCGGCCATATCGACGGCTATTGTGTGGGTGAGCCATGGAACTCGGAATCCATCATGGCAGGAACCGGTTGGTGCCCTGTCACCTCGGCGGATCTATCACATGGCCACCCGGAGAAGGTTCTGTTGGTTTCCGGAAATTTCCTCCGTGAGCGGCGGGAGGAATCCATCGCGCTGTCTGCCGCGCTGCTGGAATCCTGCGCCTTGTGCCAGAGTCCCGCGTTCCGTGGAGAAATGGTGAGCATCCTCGCTTGCAAGGATTACACCGGAGCGGCGGAAAACGTCCTGAAAAACAGCCTCGGACCGTATTTTAATTCGGGCGTCGATCAGAAGAGCGCTGCTTCTTTTCACGTGTTTCATGGGGATTCGCTCAACCGTCCGTCCATCGACAAGGCATCGTGGGCGCTGGCTGGAATGCGCAGCACCGGGACGATTCCGGACGGCACTTGCGGTTCTCTATCAAGGATTTTTCGCGAAGATCTCTATCATGCCGCGGAAGCCTATTTACTGAATGCAAGCAGCCCGGCCGTCGCGTGAGGCGATGCAGTGCTGCGCATGAGGTCCACTCATTCGCGTGATGGCTCCGATTCCTTGATCGTTCTGCCGCATCCGGTGCCATGGCATGACAGGTGCTCATTCGAGCGTAACCCGCCCCACCAACATGGTCGATTTCAACAACTCAGGCTTCACCGAGGATCAAACCTCCTACCTATCCGGATTTGTCACCGGCATCCTGCAAGCGCGCGATCTGCCATTTCTCGGGCAGGACGCTCAGAGCCGATTCACTCACCAGCCAGCTGACGCTGTCGAGACCGTTTTCGGCACGCCCGTGGACGAACTCTCCCGGGAGGAAGTCATCAAACACGAAAAGAACGGCCTCGATTGTTATGACACCATCCTCGCCAACGCAGAAACCAACTCGTTTCCCAGCGATGGCGACGTTTTCCGTTACAAGTTCCACGGCCTGTTTTTCGTCACGCCCGCACAGGAGAGCTTCATGCTTCGTTGCCGCATCGCTGGCGGAGCGCTCAGCACCTATCAGTTTCGTGGTCTCGCGGAAATCGCCGCCGACTGGGGTCCCGGTCACGTTGATCTAACGACGCGGGCCAATCTTCAGGTCCGGGAAATCATGCCGGAAAATTGCGCGAAGATCCTGATGAAACTCACTGATATCGGCCTTACCTCGCAAGGTGCCGGTGCCGACAACATCCGCAACATCACCGCCACGCCCACCACCGGATTCGATCCGACCGAACTCATCGATGTCCTGCCCTACGCTCGGGCCATGCATCACTATATCCTGAAAAACCGCGACCTTTACGGGCTGCCCCGCAAGTTCAACATTTCCTACGATTCCGGCGGTGCCGTCTCCGTCTGCGCGGATACGAACGACATCGGCTTCTACGCGGTCAAAGTCGACTCTAACGATCAAGGCATCGAACCCGGCATCTATTTCCGCATGCAACTCTGTGGCATCACCGGCCACCAGCAATTCGCCGACGACTGCGGTGTGCTTATCACCCCCGCGGAAACCATCCCTGTCGCTGCTGCGCTCATTCGTTTCTTCATCGAGAATGGCGACCGCACCAACCGCAAAAAGGCACGTCTCAAGTATCTGGTAGATGACTGGGGTATTTCAAAAACCTTGGAGGAAACCCAGAAAAAGCTCACCTTTCCACTGCGATATCTGCCACTCGAAGCTTGCGATCCATCCGCGCCGAAAGCAAAGCATGGACACCTCGGCATCCATCAACAGTCTGATGGAAAACACTACATCGGAGTCCTAACACCCGTCGGCCGCATGTCGGTTGCGCAGATGTTAGCCCTCGCGGACATTGCCGATCAATTCGGCCGCAGTGAGATCCGCCTGACCGTGTGGCAGAATTTGATCATCCCCGGGATCGCCGAAGAGAACCTCCAGGCTGCCATCACCGCGATTCAGGCAACCGGCCTCGATCACCGGAACAACACGCTCACCGGCGGCCTCATCGCCTGCACCGGCAGCCGCGGATGCAAGTTTGCCGCCGCGGATACCAAGGGACAGGCGATCGCCCTCGGCAATCACCTCACCAGCCGGATGATTCTCGACCAACCGGTCAACATCCACCTCACCGGCTGCCAGAACTCCTGCGCCCAGCATTACATCGGCGACATCGGCATGATGGGCACCCGCGTAAAAATCGAGGATGGCTCCACCGTGGACGGCTACAATATCGTTCTCGGCGGCGGCGTCGATGACACGCAGGCCATTGCCCGAGAGATTTGGAAATCCGTGCGCGCCGATGAAATGCCCGTGCTCATCGAGTATCTTCTCATCGTCTATCTGCGGGACCGCATCCAAGACGAAACATTCGCTCAATTTGCCAACCGCCACACGCCGGAGCGCCTGACGGAACTCTGCAACCCTGCCAAAATCGCCGCCGCCTGATTATCTAACATTCATTTCAATGCCACTTTCCGTCCCCAGCACCGCCCCGTTTTCTGGCGCACAAAAAATGTGGCTCAAGGGTTACCTCGACGCCATCAACTCCGCCCTGAGCCCAGCCTCACCAAGCGTAACTCCAGCCACCGCAAGTCCCGCCAGAATTCCCATCACCATCTTGTGGGGTTCGCAAACCGGCAATTCGGAAAGTCTGGGGAAAAAGCTGAGTAAAGCCCTCGCCGCAAAAGGCCACTCCCCCACTCTCCGCGACATGGCGGATGTCTCGCTTGCCGATCTATCTGCCAGCAAACAGGTGCTCATCATCACCTCCACCTATGGCGATGGTGAGCCACCGGACAACGCCGCCGCGCTCCATGCGGCTCTTCATGACGAAAATGCGCCCACCCTCACAGAGGTAAGCTACTCCGTGCTCGCCCTTGGGGATTCAAGCTATCCAGACTTTTGTAAATGTGGGCACGATTTCGACGACCGCCTATCAGCCCTTGGCGCTAAACGCATCACTTCCATCGTCGAGTGCGATGTCGATTACGACAGAACCTTCGCCAGTTGGATTTCCCAAGTCGAAGAAGCGCTCGTTGCCGCCTAGGGATTTTAAATTTCAGATTCTCCACCGTGCCTAACACCCTCCAACGCATCCCCGCTTTGAAAGCTTCTTCAAAGCCGGATCACGAGCAGGGAAATCTCATCGACCAACTCCTCGCCGAGCAAAAACAGCTTCAAACGCCTGTCGCGCGATTCTCTGAAATCCATCACAAGCGGCAGCCCGATCTATCCGATCACTACCGCAGCCTCATCCCGCTGACAAAACCCGGCGATGGAGAACAATACGCATTCGAGGTTTCACTGGATCGCTGCACCGGCTGCAAGGCCTGCGTTTCCGCCTGTCACTCGCTCAATGGCCTCGACGATCACGAAGCCTGGCGCGATGTCGGAACCCTGATAACGGGCAACGGTTCGGTGGGATGGCAGCAGACCATCACCACCGCCTGCCATCACTGCGAGGATCCTGGCTGCATGAACGGCTGCCCGGTCGGTGCCTATGAAAAGGACAAGGACACCGGCATCGTCCGCCACCTCGACGACCAATGCATCGGTTGCTCCTACTGCATTCTCAAGTGCCCTTACGATGTTCCAAAATACTCGAAGAAGCGTGGCATTGTTAGGAAGTGCGACATGTGCCATCAGCGCCTCGCCGAAGGCGAAGCTCCCGCTTGCGTTCAAGCCTGCCCCACCGAGGCCATTCGCATCGTCCATGTGAAAAAATCGCAGGGCGGCACCCTTTTCCCATCTTCCATCCACCATCCCCAATCCACGATCCCTGATTCCACCATCACCCGCCCCACCACCCGCTATGTGGGACGGGAAATACCGGAATCCGCCACTTCCGCCGATCGGGAGTCATTGATCCCACAGCACGCCCATTGGCCGCTCGTGCTGATGCTGATGCTAACACAGGCAGGCATCGGACTGCTGCTGACTGCTGGAGGTCATCTGGTCGTTACTCTCATCGGCACTGGAATCTTTTTTGCCGGCATGGCTGCGTCTGTTTTCCACCTTGGACAACCCCTGAAGGCCTGGCGCTTTTTCCTCGGCCTGCGCACCTCATGGCTCTCGCGGGAAATCCTCGCTTTTTCGATGTTCGCGCCGATCCCGATGGCACTCGTCGCTTTTGCAGCGCTCCCGCACTTTCCCCAACTTCCCATTCCACCTTTCGTCACCGAGCTCCTCCCCCTCTGCTCACGGATCACTGCGCACTCGGCTCTTCTTCTAGGCCTAACTGCAGTATTCACAAGCGCCATGATCTATCACGACACCCGCCGTTCGCTATGGCGCATCCCCCTTGGTGCCACCCGCTTTTTCGGGACCGTAGCTTCCTTTGCCAGCCTTGGTTTCCTGATCCGAGAGCCTGGAATCCTTTCTGGAATTCTCTTTACCGCGGCCGTCCTTCTTAAACTCGTCCCTGAGCTGCGCCTGCTGCAACTGGGTGACGATGAAGACACACCGTGGTCGCCAGATGTTCATAGTGCCCGCCTTCAGCTCGCTCCGTTAGGCATCATCCTCCGCGCCCGCGTCGCCTTCGCCCTGCTCGCCGTTTCTATCGGATTGTTCCAACCATGGTCAGCCCTGCCGCTACTGCTCCTTGCCGATCTTCTCGAAAGACTGCTTTTTTTCCAATCGGTCCATGCACCCAAAATGCCGGGAAACTTTGGCCCAGGACACGGCCACTGATGGTGATCCATCCTTCCCAAACTGAGTTTTCACATTTCAGATGTTAGCGTCCGCTGATGATCGACGGGCATTCGGGTCTCCATCAGAACTTCCGTGTTGCCACTCGACAAGTAATCATGCCAACGTCCACCCGCATGGAAAACAATCCCTATCAGACTCCCACCTCCGGTCCACAGCCTCCTGGTTTCGGCCCGCCGCCGATATCGCCGCAGCTCAGCATCAAACAGATCTTGTTTTCATTCGATGGTCGGATTCCCCGACGCATCTTCTGGCTCTGGCGCATCGTTGTTTCCGTGGCAGCGATTGTTTTGGTATCGCTGATCAGTCCGCTGATGATGCTGGGTGTGGATCAAACGGCGGAAGAGCCGGGTGTTAATCCGATAGGAATCATTTTGTTAGTCATCGTGATGATCCCGATGATCTGGATCAGTCTGTCACTGGCAGTGAAACGTTGGCACGACCGCGGCAAATCCGGAGCCTGGGTCCTCATCGCCCTGATCCCGCTGGTGGGGCCGATCTGGTCGTTCATCGAGTGCGGATGCCTGCGCGGGACCTTCGGCCACAACCAGTTCGGATCGGATCCGACCTGACACCCGGTGGCGGAATTTCCGGCGCGATGGAACGGTATTGAGAAAACTTGGCGCTGAAAATGCAGGTTGGCTCCGGCTGGTGGGCTCTTGACGCTCCCAGCCCTGGGAACCACGATTCCCGCTTCCAACCTTCCGCCGCATCATGAGCCAAACCACCTTGAGTCCGGACGATCTCGCACCGATCGTCACCGCCCTAGCATCAGAAAACCGTGCTTTCATGGGCACCTATCCGGGAGAATCGGATCGGCGTCAGGCGGTGCACACGGTTTACGGGGGTGGTCATCTTTTTAAAGCAGACTCCACCGGGAAACTGGGCACTGTTGCCCTGCGTTCGCTTAAAGAATACGCGCCGGACGCCGCCTCACTGGCCAAAGTTCTGGGCGCCGACTGGCAGCCGGCCTTTGCTGAAAAACTCTACGCGCGGATCACCGAAAAATTGACCCGAGAGCCCATCGAGGATTTCCGGCTGGATTACGAAGACGGCTATGGAAACCGCGTGGACAGCGAGGAGGACGGCCACGCGGCTCAGGGAGCGCGAGAAGTCGCGGCGGGCCTCGCGGCGGGAACATTGCCGCCATTCATCGGCATCCGCATCAAGCCGTTCAATGAGGACCTGCGCGACCGCGCGTTCCGCACGCTGGACATTTTCATCACGACTCTCGTGAAGGAAACCGGCGGGAAACTTCCGCCGAATTTCGTGGTCACGCTGCCCAAGGTTCAGCTCGCCGCGCAAGTGAAGGCGGCTTCGGCACTGTTTACTCTGTTGGAAAAAAGGCTCGGTCTGCCCCACGGCTCACTGCCCATCGAGCCAATGATCGAAACCCCGCAGTCGATCATCGACCGCCACGGAAACTGCCCGCTGCTCGCGATTGTCCAGGCGGCGGAAGGACGCTGCCGAAGCGTGCATTTCGGCGTTTACGATTACACCGCCTCCAGCGGCATCACGGCGGCCTATCAGGCAATGGGCCATCCCACCTGCGACTTCGCGCGTTCCCACATGATCGTTTCCCTGGCAGGCACCGGCGTCCACATTTCTGACGGAGCCACCAACATTCTCCCCGTCGGCCCTAACCGCGGTGCGAATCTAACGGACGAGCAGATCGCCCAGAACTTCGCTGCGGTGCACGGAGCCTGGAAGCTGGGTTATGACGACAACCTCCATTCGCTGGTGAATGGAATCTATCAGGGATGGGATCTTCACCCCGCGCAGCTTGTCGCCCGTTATGCCGCGGTTTACAGCTTCTTCCTCGAAGGGCTCGAAGCTGCGTCCGGCCGACTTAAAGCATTCGTAGAAAAGGCAGCGCTTGCCTCACTTTTCGGCGATGTGTTTGACGACGCCGCGACCGGCCAGGGACTGCTGAATTTCTTCCTGCGCGGCATCGCCTGCGGTGCGATTACGGAAGCCGAAGCATTGGAAACCGGACTGACGCTCGAGGAGATCCGTTCACGTTCGTTTTACAAGATCCTAACCGGCCGACGGAAATCCGAATGAGTGTTAGAAAAACGCGCGGCCCAGCGATTGATAGACTGATTTCCTCGGAATCTTGACTCCGTGCTTCAATTCCTCCCAGCTGGCTGTATCCAGCAGCTCGATGGTCTTGTCCGCCAGCAGAGCGGGCAAGACCGTTGCCGCGCGCAGGCGGCGGGATTTCAGCTTGGCTGCGTAGGTTTTTCCATCATTCAACCACTCGGCCGCACGGGCGAGCCAATGTCGGTGGCAGGCAAGCAACGCGACTCGGTTCTTGACGTCGGCGACCGGAAGGTAACAGCGGCCAGCCTCCAGATCGGCGGGTAGATCCCGCAGAATGTTGACCAGTTGCAGGCCTTTGCCAAAGTTGCGTCCCAGCGGCAGAAGCTCATCGAGGGAGGCGTTAGAGAACCGGCAGCCCAGAGTGAGAAAGCCGAGTTTCGTCCAGAACTCACCGACGCATCCGGCGACTCTCCATGCATAATCCTCCAGCGCGGCGCCATCGGCTAATGCGATTGGATGCTCACGAGTCGCGGTTGCAAATCGTTCCAAATCAAGCGACTGGCCGCTAGTGATCGTCGCGAGCACCTCCCGCACCAGTGCGGCCTCAGCCTCCGGGATTTTCCCCAGCCATTCGAAAATCGCGGTGGTGCACTCAAGCAACTGCCTTTCGCGCGGATCCGGGATGGCATTCAACATCGAGACCGGCCATCGGGGCGCGTCCGATCGATCCGCGATCGCCCGCCGCAACTGATCGAGACAGCTCAGGCGAGCCTCAATCGATGTGGTTGCCGTATCTGCCAGCGTATCACTGGTGCGGGCCAGCAGGTAACCGAGGCTTGCGCCTGGGCGCATCGGCGATGGCAGGAGGCGCAGCGTGATGTAGAAAGAACGAGAAACTCCCTTCAGCACGTTGTTTCCGATATCCCTCTTCATCGGTCTGCAGCATGCACCCGTGGTGAGCGGCGGCAAGTTCTGTGAGAGAAAACATCCCCCGAGCTGGGGTGAGAAAAATCGAATCCGGTTGCGAACAGGCACCGGAGTGCCATTCTACCGACCAGATGAATGAGGACCGGGACATTCCGCACGACCGGAACAGCATCAAACTGGATCGACTGGAGCTCGCGTTGCGCGCTTCAAACGAAGGCATCTGGGACTGGTGGACGGACCGCTCTGAAATTTTCTACTCGCGGAGGATTCTTGAATTTCTCGAATGCGGAAAAGATCATGCACCCAATGTTTTCCTGCCGCCACACGAGAGCATCTATCAGGACGAGCGCGCCACCTTCACCCGTGCCGTCTCACAGGCTCTGGAAGACAGCGGTCCGGAAACGCTCGCGGTCGATGCGCGCGTGGTGACCGGCGGCGGTTACCTCCGCTGGCTTCGCATCCGCGGCACGGTGGTGAGAGACCGGACGGGAAAAGCCTTGCGGATCGCTGGATCGATGATCGACATCAGCCGCCGCAAAGCCGCCGAGGCTCAGGTGGAGGACGAGCGGTTTTTGCTGCGGCAGTTGATCGATCACGTGCCGCTGCAGATCTATTTCAAGGATGTCGAATCGCGGTTCACTCTGACGAACCAGCGCATGGCCGAATGGATGGGATTCACAAAAGAAGCCGATCTGATAGGACAACACGACAAGGATTTTTTCGATCCCGATCACTGGAAACCCGCCGAAGCGGACGAGCGCCGTATGATGGAAAACGGGTTGCCGATGACCGGTCAGCTTGAACATGAAACATGGCATGAAGGAGACGCCACGTGGGTTCTAACTTCCAAGTTTCCGTGGCGGGACCGCCATGGCCGGATCAAGGGAACCTTTGGCGTTTCCAGCGATGTCACGAAGCTCGTCAAAGCCCAGCACGAGGCCACTGAACTGGCTGCCATTCTCCAACAGAAAAACGAAGCCTACGAAGAAGAGCTCCATCTCGCACGGGAAATCCAACAGGCCCTCGCTGGCGGCGAGTTCCCGAAGGCCGGGGTGAATGAGGTGAGTCAGATCGCGTTCGGCGCGCGCTACATCCCGATCTCCGGGCTTGCGGGTGATTTTTTCGAAGTCATGCAGGTGCGTGATGACTGTGTGGGCGTTTTGATCTGTGACGTCATGGGACATGGTGTGCGCTCGGCCCTCATCGTGGCAATGCTGCGGGGATTGTTAGAAAAACAGCGGGCACAGGTGAACGATCCCGGCCTTTTCCTCCAGGGGCTCAACGACGGCCTCGCAGCCATTCTGGACCGGGCGGGCACCACCATGTTTGCGACGGCTTTTTTCGGGCTGATCGATCTGGCAGAAGGCACCTTGAAATACGCCTGCGCCGGTCATCCCGGCCCGATCACTGCGGGGAAAAACGGGGTGCGCCAACTGGCTACCCAACGGTTCGAAAAAGGCCCCGGACTCGGCCTCTTCCAGGGGGCTTCCTACCCGACTTGCGAGATTGCATTTGAAGAAGTAGACCGCATGGTCCTTTTCACCGATGGTGTCCTGGAAGCGGAAAATCAGGACGGCGAGCCGTTTTTCGAAAACCGCCTGATGGAGATCATCACGGCAAGCAGCCAAAAGCCCCTGGAGGGCCTGCTGGATGGGATCCTGTCGAGCGTGCTCGAGTTTTCCGAATCGCAGCACTTCGATGATGACGTCTGCTTGTTAGGGCTTGAGGTCATCCGCGCCGGGCGGGCGTGAGCGGACGGCTGTTACCCTTGCATACGGCTGAAAACACAGCCTGCCGCGAAGGATCATGACAGGCGCTAAAGTCGAAATTCGCACTTCCTCCTATCAGCATTCCTGCTTTCCTTTGGGCGCAAACTTGCCTCTACCCCCTTCATGGCTGATCCCAATCTCTCCTCCTTCATCTGGTCCGTCGCCGATCTCCTGCGCGGCGACTACAAGCAATCCGAATACGGCAAGGTCATTCTGCCCTTCACCGTGCTCCGCCGCCTCGATTGCGTGCTGGAATCCACCAAGGCCGTCGTGCTGAAGGAAAAGGAAGTCCGCGACAAATCCGGCATCAATCCAGAGCCCTTCCTCCTCAAGAAAACCGGCCAGCACTTCAACAACACCTCGCCGCTCGATCTGAAGAAGCTGATGGGCGATCAGGACCACATCGGCGAAAACCTCCGCGCCTACATGCAGGCGTTTTCGCCCGCCGTGCGCGACATCTTCGAGAGCTTCGAGTTCCACACCCAGATCGACAAGCTCGCCAAGTCCGGCCTGCTCTACCAGGTCACGGAAAAATTCGCCAACATCGATCTCCACCCGCAGTTCGTCAGCAACGCGCAGATGGGTGCCGTCTTCGAGGAACTCATCCGGAAATTCGCCGAGCTTTCCAACGAGACCGCCGGGGAGCACTTCACCCCGCGCGAGGTCATCCGGCTGATGGTGAACCTGCTTTTCATCGAGGACGACGAGGCGCTGACCAAGCCCGGCATCGTCCGCTCGCTCTACGATCCCACGGCCGGCACCGGCGGCATGCTCAGCGTGGCGGAGGAGCACCTCACCAGCCACAATCCGGAAGCCCGCCTCGTCATGTATGGCCAGGAGCTGAACCCGGAATCCTACGCCATCTGCAAGGCGGACATGCTCATCAAGGGCCAGGACATCGCCAACATCATCTTCGGCAACACCCTTTCCAACGACGGCCTGCACGGCAAACACTTCGACTACATGCTGTCCAATCCGCCCTTCGGCGTGGAGTGGAAGAAGATCGAGAAGGAAATCCGCAAGGAGGCGGAGCAGATGGGGCACAACGGCCGCTTCGGTCCCGGCCTGCCGCGCGTGAGCGATGGCTCGCTGCTGTTTCTCCTCCACCTCATTTCGAAAATGCGGCCCGCCGTGGATGGTGGCAGCCGCTTCGGCATCGTGCTCAATGGCTCCCCGCTCTTCACCGGCGGCGCGGGCAGCGGCGAGAGCGAGATCCGCCGATACGTGCTGGAGAACGATCTGGTGGAAGCCATCATCGGCCTGCCGACCGACATGTTTTACAACACCGGCATCAGCACCTACGTCTGGATCGTCAGCAACCGGAAACCCAAGGCACGCAAGGGCAAGCTCCAGCTCATCGACGCCAGCGGCTTCTGGCAGAAGATGCGGAAAAGCCTCGGCAGCAAGCGCAAGGAACTCAGCCCCGCGCACATTGAGGACATCACCCGGCTCTTCGGGAAATTCAAGGAATCCACCCGCGACGGCGTCCCGATCAGCCGCATTTTCAAGAACACCGACTTCGGCTACCGCACCATCACCGTCGAACGCCCGCTGCGCGATGCGAAGGGGAAAATCCTCCTTGGCGAAAAGGGTAAGCTCAAAGGCAAGCCCCAGCCGAATTCCTCCCTGCGCGATACCGAAAACGTTCCGCTCGCCGAGGACGTGGAAACCTACTTCAAGCGCGAGGTCCTGCCCCACGCCCCGGACGCGTGGATCGATCACGAGAAAACCAAGGTCGGCTACGAAATCCCCTTCAACCGCCACTTCTACGTCTTCACCCCGCCGCGCCCGCTCGCCGAGATCGATGCCGAGCTTAAAGGCGTGACCGACAAGATTTTGAAAATGATCGGAGGTCTCTCGAAA
The DNA here is from genome assembly GCA_031412525.1 of Akkermansiaceae bacterium. Lineage (GTDB taxonomy): Bacteria > Verrucomicrobiota > Verrucomicrobiia > Verrucomicrobiales > Akkermansiaceae > Luteolibacter. The sequence goes on from JANODE010000040.1 coordinate 53,849, forward strand.
TGAGCTTCCCGCGCTACCCGAAATATAAACCCAGCGGCGTGGAATGGCTGGGGGACGTGCCGGAGCATTGGGAAGTGAAACCGCTCGGCCACCTTTGCAGCAAAATTGGAAGTGGAAAGACTCCATCAGGCGGAGCGGAAACCTATTCCACAGAAGGCATTGTCTTTCTCCGTAGCCAGAACGTATACGACGAGGGTCTTTTCTTGGATGACGTGGTTTATATCACGGAAGAAACCGACGAGGATCTAAGAGGTTCACGCGTCCGCTCAGGGGACATTCTTCTTAACATTACTGGAGCCTCACTTGGAAGAACTTGTCTTGTTCCCGATGGCTTGCCGCAGGCTA
>JANODE010000041.1:0-60075 GCA_031412525.1 Akkermansiaceae bacterium
TGCTCAAGGACAACAGCAAAGTCCTCACCGTCCGGGACAACACCCCGGTCCGCCCCGGAGCCAAGCGCTACATCCGCCTGAAACCGATCGCACCTTGATCTAAAATTCGCCAAACGGGGCGTGGGATTCGTTCCCACGCCCTGTTTTGGTTTACAGCCTGCTTCTCATTCGCCTCCATGGAAGACGCCACCAAGACCTCCGTCGCGCCGGTTCCGCAGACCCACTCCATCAGTTCGCATCTCATCCAGTTGGCCGGAGCGGTGGCAATCGTGGCTTTCCATACCAATGCTCCCGGTTCCCAGGCGGGATGGATGGCCGTGGAGCTGTTTTTCGTGGCGGCCGGAATGAACATGGCTTCGGCGCTGAAACGCCAACCGCCGCTCACCTCCTACGCGTGGGCGCGGGCGCGGCGACTGCTGCCGGAGGTTTCGGTGATCTGGTTGATCGTCATCCTCGCCCTCATTCTGGGAAAAGGCACCGCCGGCATGGCGTGGTTCGCCGGGACAGCGCCGTTTTTCCTCCAAAACCTGACACCTCCATTTTTCGATTACGACCTGCCGAAAGACGCGGTTTTTGGTCCGCTCTGGTTCATCGGAGCATTGTTTCAGCTTCAGGTGATTCTCTATGCCTCGCGAAAACTGTGGGAAACCGCTTCCCCGGTGCGAATCATCGCTGCGGTGTTTGCCATCGGGCTCTTGCTCCGGCTGTCGTTCATCTTGATTAGCAGCCAGCAGTTCCGGTCGCTTTCCGTGGGTGATGCGGAATCTCTCTACTGCATGCCATTCTGCCATCTGGAGGCAATTGTTTTGGGGATCCTCATGGGCCGCGGATCCCTTCCGGCGATTGGTCGCTGGTTCCCGCTTTTTCTATCCGCCATCCTCATTGCCGGTGCATTGAACCTGTGGCTTTCTGCCGGACGACTCAGCCTGGGCAGCCTCGGTTACGAATTCCCTCTGCGGGCGAACGGTTCTCGTCTTTGGGGTTATCCGCTGCTGGCACTGGCTGCCGCATCACTCTGCGCGAGGGATGGCCCGTTAGCCCGGGCGGTTGACGGAATCCACTTGTCACCGCGATCTCAGTCGCTGCTGGCTAAACTCGTAGCGCCCACTTTCGGCATCTACGTGTTCCATGGATTAGTGATCGCGCTTGGACTCAATGGCGCCCGGTTTCTGGAAAATTTCCCGCCGCTGGTCTCCAACTCCCTTGTTTTTGTCATTACCTTGTTGGAAGCCGCTGCCCTTGCCGCCCTGTTCATCGTGGCACGCCACTGGCTTTTCAAAAAGCTGAGGTGGACGGAGGACCCACCTGTCAAGTAACTTGTAGCCCATCACACATGGACTCCCTACTTCACCTCCTCAACAACAACCGTGACTGGGCTGCATCCGTCTGTGCCAGCAATCCCGATTTTTTCAAACAGCTCGCCGGTCAACAGCATCCGGAATACCTCTGGATCGGATGCTCCGACAGCCGCGTGCCCGCCAACCAGATCACTGGCCTTGCCCCTGGTGAAGTCTTCGTCCATCGCAATGTCGCCAACGTTGTTGCGGAGACCGACTTCAACGTCCTCGCCGTCATTCAATACGCAGTCGATGTCCTCAAAGTCAGCAACATCATCGTCTGCGGCCATTACGGGTGCGGTGGAGTCCAGGCGGCTCTGGAAAATTTCCGCCATGGCATGATCGACAACTGGCTCGCCGGCATCCGCGCCATCAGTCGAGTCCACCGCCAAGAGCTCGACGCCCTCCCTCCGCATGCCGCCGTCAACCGGCTTTGCGAGCTTAACGTGCTCGCCCAAGCCCGCCACGTCGCCCGCACCACCATTTTGGAAGACGCCTGGGAGCGCGGGCAGGAAATTTCGATCCACAGCTGGATCTACGGACTCGATACCGGCATCATCACGCCGCTACGCCCACGCATCACCCAACCGCTGCAAGCTTCCAATTTTGACGCTTCTTCGCATCCTGGCGAATTTCTAGATTCTCATTGATCAAACCACAAACTGGTGCACATTCCCACAGCTCACAAGCGACATGGGGGCGTTCTGGTTTCGACGGGATGCTTGAGACGCTGGTTGCACGTAGAGGTTGATCGGTTGGCCTCTTTAAAAAGCCGCTCAAAAAAAATAAATGCAGACTCTAACGAGCTCGCACTGGCCGCTTAATTGACGACCACGTCAGAACCCCGACACCTGCTGAGGGGGATGGCGACAACTTAGCAGGCTGGGATTGAAGTCGGGTAACCGGGCTGCTTTCCGAGATCAAACAGGTTTCTAGGAAGAACAACGCCGCATGTGGGCCCAGTTTTTCCGAAGCTCCAGACCGCATGCTAAACGTGTAGATGCCAGTGTTGACGGCGTTTCGGACAGGGGTTCGACTCCCCTCGCCTCCACCATTTGACCCTCAGTGAGTGACATCGCTGGGGGTCTCCTTTTGTACGATATTGACAGTCAGGGACTGGTAGGATCACCAGCTTTTGGGCATGACGGGATCCGCCTAAACGCGCCGATTTTCTGCAGAGACAGGCCGATTTTTTGCCTCACGGAGGAAATACGCCGCTAAAAAGCTCTTGTGAATTAAACGTTTAATTTTTGGCTTGCCAACGCCACGATTTCTCATCATTTCCTTCTCACTCCACTGGCGAAAGACGGTGTGAGCACACTCAAAGGCCAATCCCGATGAAAAAAACCCAATCGAATCCTTTCCAAATTGTTCCTGCCAGAAACTCAGGCAGGTCCGCAGGTTTCACCCTGGTAGAGCTGCTGGTCGTCGTCGTCATCATCGCGGCGCTCGCTGCACTCGGGATGACCATGACGACCCAGATGAAAAAACGCGGCGAGGCGACCCGGTCGGTGATGAACATGCGTCAAATCGGCGCCGCAGTGGGAGTCTACATGGCGGAAAATTCGAACAATCTCCCTGCCGGCCGCGAAGACGTCCTGTCCGCGAATGGAACTCCGGTGGAGGGACTGCACTGGCATCAAACCCTACTGCTCCTGACCAATCCTTACATGGACCTGACCAGAATGGGGGATGAAACCTGGTGGCTCGCCAACAAACCGTTCGTGAAAAACCCGCTCGCCAACGCCAAGAGCCTGCCGCAGCCGTTCAAGCCCTGGTGGCCCGGTTATGCCATCAATCTACAGATCGTCTCGAATCTCGGCCTTGGAGGCGGAGACTGGAAGCCCGGCGGAGGAGGCCCGCAGTCGAAAAAGGTGAACCTCGCCATGATTCCCGAACCTGGCAGAACGCCGCTCGTCTCTCCCCGCGGCGACTGGCACTATTCCACGAATGATCTGTTGGAGACGGGAATCAAAGGCTTCCTCGTGGATGGAAAACTGCCGATCCTCTTCGTCGATGGTCACGTGGAGACCATGACCCCTAACGAATACGTGCTTCCCCGGCCGAAAGGACGTGACCTGGGCAATTTCCCTCCCAAGAGATAACAGGAAGTTTGAGTCAACAGAGTTTTCCTTGTTGCCAGTTTGATCAATTGGGCGTCCAAGAATACCTGCAAGATTTCTCCGTAAGCCGTCCGGCCGTCCACGACTGCGTGACGTCGGTTAGAATTTGGTTTGCGCGCCACATTGAACCCAACCCATGAATTCCCCGAAACTCTCTTTTGTCGAAAAAGCCGGCTACGGCATGGCGGACGCCGCCGCGAACTTCGTCTTCATGACGATGATTCTCTTCCAGCTGAATTTCTACACGGACGTCTTCGGACTATCAGCCAGCGCCGCCGCGGCGGTCCTGCTCTGGCCGCGGTTGTGGGATGCGGTTTTCGATCCCATCATGGGAATCCTGGCTGACCGCACGGACACGCGATGGGGCAAATTCCGGCCGTGGATCCTGTGGACTTCCGTCCCGTTCTCGACGGCATTGGCGCTCGCCTACACCACGCCCGACGGCTGGAGCAACGGTGCGCTGATCGCCTACGCGATCGTCACCAACACGCTGCTGATGACGCTCTACTCGATGAACAACATGCCCTATTCCGCGCTAGGCGGAGTGATGACGGCGGATCTCAACGAGCGCGCCAGCCTCAACTCTTACCGCTTCGTTGCCGTAAACATCGCGCAGTTCATTGTCGGTGGATTCACTCTTCCACTGGTCGCCAAGTTCTCGGAAGGACATGATCGCCAGCATGGCTGGCAGGTCACCATGACGATTTGGGCGGTGCTGTGTTTCGCCCTTTTCATGATCACCTTTTTCACTTCGCGCGAACGCATTAAACCCGTCGTCCAGACCCACAGCCCGCCAAAGGAGGATTTCAAGGATCTGATCAAGAACGGACCGTGGAAAATCATGGCCCTGATGACGCTCGTCCACTTTGCCATCCTTTCGTTCCGCGGCGGTGCGCTTTACAACTACTATCATCAATTCGCAGACAAGGCCGCGATGTTTGATTTCTTGGAGAAAATAGGCCTAACCGCTGCTCCGCTTGCACCGGGCGCGGCCAAACCTGGCGGCCTGCTGGAGCTGCTAGGATACATCGTCCACGGCACCCGCGACAATCTGGCAGCCTCAAATGTCGCAGACGTTTTCAACAGCATCGCCAACATGGTGGGCACCCTGACCATCATCATCGTCATCATGCTTTCCGCTTCATTTGCCCGGAGGTTCGGGAAAAAAGCAGTCGCAGTGACGGGATTCGCGCTTTCGACGGTTCTCGCCTTCGCGTTTTACCTGCTAGAGCCGACGAATGTGAACGGAATGATCCTCCTAACAGTCGTCGGATCCGCCGTCTATGCGCCGACCATTCCACTGATCTGGGCAATCTTCGCGGACGTGGCGGATTATTCCGAACTAACCACCGGTCGCCGCTTCACCGGCATGGTCTTCGCCACCATCGGTTTCTGCCTGAAAGCCGGTCTCGCGCTCGGGTCGGCGTCGTTTCTGTGGATCATGGATCTGGCGTTTCATTACGACACCAAGCTGCCAAATGCGCCAGACGCGGTGGCTGGCTACCGTTTTACCTCCAGCATCGTTGTGGGCCTGATGTTTGCCGTCTGCACCGCCCTGTTAGCGGCCTACAAACTCAACAAGCGCGCGACCATCGACATGGCCGAGGAGCTCGACCGCCGGCGCACGCATGCGGGTCTCGAAGGTGCGGCGACATCGTGAATCTTCCTGTCCTATCAGAACCCGAAACATGCACGCTGACCTCACCTATCGGTTCTTCGTCACCGGTGACATAGGAGCTCCGGCCGACTTTTCCATCACAAGCCCTGCGGCAGATGATGAATCCACCACTTTTTCGGGAGGCTGACGATGAATTCAAGCGGCACTCCACTTGATCTTCTAGAGGAAGGCTTCCGCTGGTTCGGACCTAACGACCCGGTCCCGCTACCTTTCATCCGACAGGCGGGTGCCAGCGCCATTTTTACATCACTGCATCAGATTCCCTACGGAGAATGCTGGCCGCGCGACGCGATCCGCGAGCGTGTGGAAATCCTGAGCGCCTCGGGGCTCCGCTGGTCAGCAGTGGAATCGGTGCCCGTGCATGAAGACATCAAGACCGGTCGCGGTGATTTGAAACGCCTCATCGAAAACTACACCCTCACCCTGCGCAATCTCGCCGCGGAGGGAGTCACGCTGGTGATCTACAACTTCATGCCGGTGCTCGATTGGGTGCGCACCGAGATGCACTGGAAACTGCCGGATGGCGCCGAGTGCCTCCACTACGACCCGGTGCGATTCGCGGCATTCGACATTCACGCCCTGAAACGCGCTGGGGCGGAAGATGACCACTCACCGGAACGATGCAAGCTTGCCGCCGCCTGGTGGAAAAGCCTGGATGAGCCCGCGCGGGAAAGATTCATCCAATCGATCATCGATGTCTTTCCCGGGGTAAAATGGACGCTGTCGTTAGACGATATCCGCGCCAGGCTGGCGTGCTTCGAAGGCATCGGCGCTCCAGAACTTCGAGCGAACCTCGCGCGTTTCCTCGAAGCCGTCGTTCCGGTGGCTGAAAAAAGCGGGGTGCGGCTTGCCATTCATCCCGACGATCCGCCGTTCCCGGTGCTCGGACTGCCACGCATCGTTTCGCAAGCATCGGACATCGAGACGATTTTCGGCATGGTTGACAGTCCGGCGAACGGCCTTTGTTTCTGCACCGGTTCGTTCAGTGCCCGCCCGGACAATGACCTGCCGGAAATGGTCCAACAGTTTGCGCCACGGATTCACGCCGCGCACCTGCGCAGCACGCAACGCCTTCCTGACGGCTCGTTTTACGAAGCCGGCCACCTCGCGGGTTCGGTGGACATGCCAGCGGTCGTGCGGGCGTTGCTGGACGAGCAAGACCGCCACCGCTCGGAAGGCCGCACCGATTGGCAAATCCCCTTCCGGCCCGACCACGGGCACGTCATGATGGACGACCTTGGCAAGCCCCCCGGCATCACACCCGGGTATCCGTGCATCGGCCGCATGCGCGGGCTGGCAGAAATTCGCGGGCTCATGCTCGGCCTCCGTCACGCGGAAAAGTCCCAAACCGCAATCCCATGAAATCGTCCTTACCGTTTCCACGTCTAACCGCCTTGGCGATTTGCATTTCCGCAGCCTTCCAGCTGCTAGCAGGCCCGGCCGCACGAGCCGACGACGGTTATCGCCTGTGGCTTCGCAACGATGCGCTGCCTGCCGAACAAGCCGCGGTCTATCGGGCCCGAATCACAACGCTGGTGGCACCCGGCGATTCGGCGACCATGAAGGCGATCCGCCAGGAACTCACCCGCGGCCTTTCCGCCATGTTGGATCATCCCGTTTCCCTAGCGGAAACCGTGGGTGGTGACGGGGCATTGCTCATCGGCACGCCGAAACATACTCCGGCCGTCGCCAGTCTCGCTCTGGATGAAACGCTCGCGAAACTCGGCCCGGACGGATTCATCATCCGTTCGATGAAAATCGGCGATCACGCAGCCACCGTGATCGCATCGGCGACAGAGACCGGGGCGCTCTATGGCGCGTTTCATTTCCTCAAGCTCGTCCAAACCCGGCAGCCGATCACAGCACTCGACATCATCGAAAAACCGCGCTTCAAGCTGCGACTCCTCAACCATTGGGACAACCTCGATGGCACCGTCGAGCGCGGCTATGCCGGAAGCTCGCTGTGGAAATGGGAATCCTTACCCGACAGCATTGACCCGCGTCTCACCGACTATGCCCGCGCAAACGCGTCGCTCGGGATCAACGGCACGGTTCTCAACAACGTGAACGCCAAGGCCCAGAGTCTAACCGCCGCCTATCTAACCAAAGCCGCCGCCATCGCCGACACATTCCGGCCCTTCGGCTTGCGAGTCTATCTATCCGCCCGTTTTTCCGCCCCCATCGAGATCGGAAAACTGAAAACCGCCGATCCATTCGATCCCGAAGTGGCCGCGTGGTGGAAGGCCAAGGCGGATGAAATCTACGCGCTGATCCCCGACTTTGGCGGATTCCTCGTCAAGGCGAACAGCGAGGGTCAACCCGGCCCGCTCACTTACAAGCGCACCCACGCCGACGGTGCCAACATGCTCGCCGCGGCGGTCGCCCCTCACGGCGGGGTCGTGATGTGGCGCGCGTTTGTCTATGAACCCGAACTCGGCAAGGACCGCATCTCCCAGGCTTATGATTCGCTCAAACCGTTCGACGGAAAATTCGCCGCAAACGTGCTGGTTCAGGTGAAAAACGGCCCGCTGGATTTCATGCCGCGGGAACCCTTCCACCAGCTCTTCGGCGGAATGCCTAACACCCAGGTCATGCCGGAGCTGCAAGTCACCCAGGAATACCTCGGCCATTCCCAACAGCTCGCCTTCCTCGCCCCGATGTGGCGCGAGTTTTTCGATGCGGATACACATGCAAAGGGCCCGGGTTCAACCGTGACCAAGGCAGTGGATGGCAGTCTTTTCGGCGGAAAAATCACGGCGATCGCAGGCGTCGCCAACACCGGCTCCGACCGCAACTGGACCGGGCACCTGCTGGCCCAGGCAAACTGGTACGCATTTGGTCGCCTCGCTTGGAACCCGGATCTATCATCCAAACAAATCGCCGAAGAATGGGCGCGCCAGACCTTCCCGTCGGACCCCGCCACCACGGCAACGATTGTCCGCCTGCTGCTGGAATCGCACGAAGCGGTCGTCGACTACTCGATGCCGTTAGGCCTGCACCATCTCATCTGGACGGGTCACCACTACGGCCCGCAACCGTGGTGGGACAAAGAGAAACGCGAGGACTGGAATCCGGTTTATTTCCACCGCGCCGCCGCCGCCGGCCTCGGCTTCGACCGCACGGAAAAGGGCAGCAACGCGCTCGCCCAATACCGCCCGGGCGCAAGGAAGCTTTTCGCGGATCTATCCAAATGCCCGGACGAGTTCCTGCTCTGGTTCCACCACGTGCCGTGGGATCACAGGATGCGCACCGGCCGGAAGCTGTGGGACGAGCTTTCCCTGCGCTACCAGCGTGGCGTAGACTGGACGCGATCTGCCAGAAAGCAGTGGGATTCGCTTGCGGGTAAAATCGATTCCGAACGGCACTCCGCCGTTGCCGCAAAACTCGCCATCCAGGAAAAGGATGCCATCCGGTGGCGTGACGCCTGCCTGCTCTATTTCCAAACGTTCTCCAAGCTCCCCTTCCCCGCCTCCGTTGACAAGCCCACCCACACGCTTGAAGAAGTCATGGCGAACGACCCGATCAAGGTGCGCTGAGCTCCTCGCTTCAATTCGCCTGGAATCATGAAACTCATCCTCACCCTGACATTGATTTTCCTGTTTGCGGGGTTTCAGGAGGCGTCCGGGCAAACCTCTTCTTCGGGACCCCGTGAAAAAATCTCGATCAACGACGGCTGGCGCTTCATGCGTTACGCTTCGGAAACGGCGGTCGACGACTTGATCTACGACGTCCGTCCTGAAATCAAGGACCAGCGGGACGTCCGGCCCGCCGATGAAAAACCCACGGAAGCGGAGAAAGTCGTATCGACCCGCAAAGTCCTCAAACCCTGGATCCTCCCAACCGGCAATGACTTCATCAAAGACCCCGCCAAGCGCCACTCTCGTCCCGAAGGCAATCCCGGCAGCGACTTCCCTTTTGTCCAGAGCACTTTCGATGACACCTCGTGGGAATTGCTGAATCTCCCACACGACTGGGCAATTAAAGGCCCGTTCTACAAAGGCTGGGACACCGCAGTCGGCGGAGGCATGGGCCGCCTTCCCATCCAGGGCGTCGCGTGGTATCGCAGGAAAATCGACATCCCCGCCGCCGACGCCGGCAAGTCCGTGTTTCTCGATGTGGATGGCGCAATGTCCTACGCCATGGTTTGGGTGAACGGCAAACTCGCCGGTGGCTGGCCCTACGGATATACCTCGTTTCGAGTCGATCTAACACCCTTCCTCCGCACCGGCGGCTCGAACCAGCTGGCGATCCGTTTGGACAACCCTCTTGAATCATCCCGCTGGTATCCCGGTGGTGGAATCTATCGCAATGTCTGGCTCGTCAAAACCCAACCTGTGCACGTGGCCCAGTGGGGCACCTTTATCACGACAGGCGATGTTTCCAAGAAATCCGCCACCATCGATCTGGAAGTCACCATCGACAACGAATCCGAAACAAGCGCCACTGTTAGCGTGGATAACGAAATTTTCGCGTTGGACGAAAAAGGCCACCAGACCGGCCCGGCGATCGCGAAGATCGCCCCGATGGAAACAAAGGTCCCCGCAGGATCGAACGCCAAGGTAAAAAGTTCTATCACCCTCACCAACCCCCGTCTATGGGGACCGCCGCCCACCCAGATCCCCCATCGCTATCTGGCAGTCACCACCGTGACACAGGGAGACAAGACCGTGGATCGTTACGAAACGAAGTTCGGCATCCGCAGTCTGCGATTTGATCCCGTGAAGGGCGTCCACATCAACGGCGAGCCCATTTACATCAAGGGCGCCAACCAGCACCACGACCTCGGAGCTCTCGGCGCCGCCTTCAACGTCCGCGCGGCCGAACGCCAGCTCGAAATCCTTCAGGAGATGGGCTGCAACGCCATCCGCATGGCCCACAACCCGCCCGCCCGTGAGCTGCTCGAACTCACCGACCGAATGGGTTTCCTCGTCGTGAACGAAATTTTCGACGTCTGGGAGCGAAAGAAAACCCCGCTCGATTTCCATCTCGTGTTCCCGGACTGGCACGAGCAGGATCTACGCGCGCTGATCCGCCGCGACCGCAACCATCCGTCGGTCATCCTCTGGAGCTTCGGCAACGAGGTCGGCGAGCAATACACCGGCGAGGAAGGAGCGGTCCTGGCCAGACGCCTCAACGCCATCGTCAAGGAGGAGGATGCCACCCGCCCCACCACCGTCTCGATGAACTACGCCAAGCCCGACATGCCGCTTCCCGCAGTTGTGGACGTCATCAACCTCAACTATCAGGGAGAAGGCATCCGCGACACACCGGCGCACGCCCATCTCAAGGGAATTCGCACTCCCCCGCTCTATCCCGCCTTCCACGCGATGTTCCCTCAGAAAGCCATTCTCAGCAGCGAAAATGCCGCCGCCATCAGCACCCGCGGCGAGTATTTGTTTCCCGTCCACGAAGGGTCAAGCGCCCCGCAGAAGGACGGCGCGGGGAGCGATTCGAAAAACCTGTTTGTCAGCGCTTACGAGCTCTATGCCGTCGATTTCGGCTCTTCGGCGGACCGGGTGTTCGCCGTCAAGGCCCAACATCCCTTCGTCGGCGGCGGATTCGTCTGGAGCGGCTGGGACTACCTCGGCGAACCCACCCCCTTCTATCTCGCCCGCAGCTCTTACTTCGGAATCATCGATCTCGCCGGTTTCAAGAAAGACCGCTTTTATCTCTATCAGTCACACTGGCGTCCCGATCTCAGAATGGCGCACATCCTGCCGCATTGGAACTGGCCGGAACGCGTCGGCGAAGTGACGCCGGTGCATGTCTTCACCTCGGGAGATGAGGCGGAGCTTTTTCTCAACGGGAAATCGTTAGGACGGAAAAAGAAGGGCTCCTACGAATCACGGCTGCGCTGGGACGACGTGATTTACGAGCCCGGCGAGCTCAAGGTGGAGGCCTACAAAGACGGAAAACCCTGGGCATCCAACACCACAAAAACCACCGGTGCTCCGGCGAAACTCGTGGCCACGCCGGATCGTCCCGAAATCCGAGCCGACGGGCTCGATCTATCGTTCGTGACTCTCCGGGTGGCGGATGCCAACGGACTCACCAGCCCCAGCGCGAAGAACCGGATCAGGTTCACCGTCGAGGGCCCGGGCGAGATCGTGGCCACCGACAATGGTGACCCTGCCAACCTCGAATCATTCCAAAATCCCGAGCGCCACGCGTTCAACGGTCTCTGCCTCGCGATCGTCCGCGCCCTTCCCGGGAAACCCGGTTCCATCGTCCTCAAAGCGGAATCCGATTCACTGCAACCGGCTTCACTAACAATCAACTCGACCTCGACACCCGAATGAAACGCCTCTTCTCACGATTGCAAGGTATCCCCACCCTGTCGCTGATAGGCTGGACGCTGGTTTCGATCGCTGCGGCTCAGGAAGCCGCCTTCGACTCCTTTACCTACTCAGGAAACGACCTGGATGCCCCTGCCCTTCCGCCTAACCACTATCGAAATCCAATTCTCGCCGGATTCTTCCCGGACCCGAGCATCTGCCGCGCCGGGGAAGATTATTACCTCGTCAATTCCACCTTCGCCTATTTTCCCGGGCTGCCAATCTTCCACAGCAAGGACCTCGTCAACTGGACCCTGATGGGCCATGCGATCGACCGGCCGGGGCAACTCGACTACAAGGGCATCGGCGTGACGCGCGGGTTGTTCGCACCCGCCATCGAACATCACAAGGGTGTGTTCTATCTGGTCTGCACCATGGTTGACGGGATCGGCAATTTCGTCCTGACCGCGGACAATCCGGCCGGTCCGTGGTCGGACCCGGTGGCGCTGGATTTTCCCGGCATCGATCCCTCGCTGTTTTTCGACGACGACGGCCGCGTCTGGCTGGTGCACAATGGCGAGCCGCCAGACGACAAGCCGCTCTATCAGGGACACCGCGCGGTCTGGCTGCGCGAGTTCGATCCGGTCGCCAAACGCATGATCGGAGAGGCGCGCATCATCGTGAACGGTGGCGTTGACCTTTCGAAAAAACCGGTTTGGATCGAGGGCCCGCACCTGTTCAAGCGCGACGGTTGGTATTACCTGAATTGTGCTGAAGGCGGCACCAGCATCGATCACTCACAGGTGATTTTCCGCAGCCGCTCGCTCACCGAACCTTTCGTGCCTTGGAGCGGCAACCCCATCCTCACCCAGCGGGATCTCGATCCCAAAGTTCCCGGCGCGGTCACCTGCACGGGCCACGCCGATTTGATCGAAGGTCCCGGCGGGCAATGGTGGTCGGTATTCCTGGGCTGCCGACCCATGCCGGATGGAGGTCAGCTCACCACCGGCCGCGAGACTTTCCTCCTGCCCGTGTCATGGAACGGCGACGGCTGGCCTGTGATCCTCCAGCCGGGAAAACGAGTTCCGCTCGTCGCTCCTGGCCCCATTGCCGCAAAACCACTAACCGGAGAATTCACCTGGACCGATGATTTCAACAGTAACGCACTCGATCCATTTTGGCTGATGTTGCGCGCGCCTCGTGACAAACCTAACTGGCGAAAGAAGGACGGCAAACTCCTGCTTGCGGCAAGTCCCGTCAAGCTGGCGGGAAATGAACATCCCGCGTTTCTATCACGCCGCGTCCAGCACGCCCGTTTCACAGTTAGCACCACGCTCGACATGCCGCCCGCAAAGGGCATCGACGCCGGACTGACCATGTTCCAGAGTGAAAAAAACCACTACTTCCTCGCCGTGCGGCAGGCCGAGGATGGCAGTTCCGAGATCTTCGTGGAACTCGCCAACAGTGGAGCCCCTGCCATCATTCATCGCGCACCCGCGCCGGCATGTTCCCGGCTATCGTTGCGCTTCAGTGCCAATATCAACGCGCTCGATCTCGAATGGTCGGCTGATGGAAAGGAATGGGCGAAATTCACCGCACCCGCCGGCATCAAGCCCGTCACCGTGGAGGCGGCAGGCGGCGGACTGCATTTCACCGGGGCTGTGACAGGTCCTCACGCCCGCAGGTCACCCTAACATCTATCAACGGGATCATGAAAACCTTCGCTTCCATCGTGATCGCTGCCGCGTGTTTCGTGATGGCCTCCCGTGCCACAGCAGGACTCGGGCTGCCTGAAAACTTGATCAGCGAAACTCCCATCGGTTTTCCCCTAACGGTGGCCGGTAGCGAATCCCCGCTCTGGCTCGACGCGGCAGACCACAAGGGAGTCATCCGTGCGATCGGTGATTTTCAAACCGACATCGAGCGCGTCACCGGACGCAAACCGTCTATCACCACCGAACGACCCAGCTCCAAAACTCCGGTCATCATCGGCACACTCGGAAAAAGCGCGTTGATCGACCGCCTGGTGAAAGACGGCAAGCTCGATGGCGCTGACCTAACTGGCAAGTGGGAGAGTTTCGTCATCACCACCGTTTCCCAACCCGCACCTGGCATTGATCAGGCGCTCGTCATCGCCGGCAGCGACAAGCGCGGGACGATTTTCGGCATTTACGAACTCTCCGAACAGTTAGGTGTATCGCCCTGGCACTGGTGGGCGGATGTGCCGGTGAAAAAGCGGAAGGAAGCCTACGTCGTGCCGGGAAGATTCGCTTCGGGCGAACCGGTCGTGAAATACCGCGGCATTTTCATCAACGACGAGGAGCCGGCACTCGGTCCTTGGGCGCGCGAAAAATTTGGCGGCGTGAATTCCAAGATGTATAGGCACATGTTCGAGCTGATCCTACGCATGCGCGGCAACTATCTGTGGCCCGCCATGTGGGGCAAGGCGTTCAACGAGGACGATCCGGAAAATCCCCGTCTGGCCGACGAATACGGCATTGTCATGGGGACCTCGCACCACGAACCAATGGTGCGCGCCCAACAGGAGTGGACGAAACGCAAGTCCGGGATCGGCAACGGCGCGTGGAACTATCACACCAATCAAGAGGGGCTCTGGAAATTCTGGCAGGAAGGCATCGAGCGAAACAAAAATTACGAAAACCTCGTGACCATCGGCATGCGCGGCGACGGCGACGAACCGATGGCCGAAGGTGGCGACATGAAGGCGAATATCGAGCTGTTGGAGCGAATCGTCGCCGACCAACGCAAACTGATCGCCGCGGCGGTCAATCCAGACGTCACCAAGGTCCCCCAGCTCTGGACCCTCTACAAGGAAGTCGCCGACTACTACGCGCACGGCATGAAGGTTCCCGACGACGTCACGCTCCTCTGGTGCGACGACAACTGGGGCAACATCCGCCGACTCCCCACCCCTGCTGAACGCAAGCGCTCCGGCGGTGCGGGCATTTACTATCATTTCGACTACGTCGGCTCGCCGCGTTCCTACAAGTGGCTCAACACCAACCCGCTTCCCAAGATCTGGGAACAGATGAACATGGCCAACGATTACGACGCCAACCGCGTGTGGGTGGTCAACGTCGGCGACCTGAAACCGATGGAGCTCCCGATCGAGTTCTTCCTCCGCATGGCGTGGAATCCCAAAGCCCTGCCGAAAGAGAAAATCGCCGATTTCACCCGCCGCTGGGCAGAGCGCGAGTTTGGAAAGGAACACGCGACTGAGATCGCCGACATCGTTTCAAAAGCCGCGAAATACAGTGCCTGGAGGAAACCCGAGCTGCTGGAGCCCTATACTTTCAGCCTGACGAACTATCAGGAAGCCGAGCGCGTGCTGGCTGCCTGGCAGGCCATCACCGGCCAAGCCGAAAAGATCAACGCGCAGCTGCCGTCCGAATCCCGCGATGCGTTCTATCAACTGGTGCTCTACCCGGCGAAAGCGGCGGCCACCGTC
The DNA here is from genome assembly GCA_031412525.1 of Akkermansiaceae bacterium. Lineage (GTDB taxonomy): Bacteria > Verrucomicrobiota > Verrucomicrobiia > Verrucomicrobiales > Akkermansiaceae > Luteolibacter. The sequence continues at coordinate 14,883 of JANODE010000041.1, forward strand.
GTCGAACTCCAAATTGAGACCGGCAGGAACCGGCTCCACGCCACCCAGGGACGCGCCAGCGCGAACGACCGGGCGGCGCGCGTCCGCGAATTGTTCAGACAGGACCAGGATCTGTCAGACGCCTATCATCGACTGGCCGGTGGCAAGTGGAACCACATGATGGCACAGACGCGCATCGGCTACACGAGCTGGAGGGATCCAAGAACCAACATCCTGCCGAAACTGAACGAAGTGACACCCGTTTCCGGTGCCTCGCTCGGAGTTTCCATCGAAGGCTCGCCGGCAGCCTGGCCGGGCGACTCGGGCAAGCCGATGCTGCCGCTGATTGACTCGATCAATCAACAGACCCGCTGGATCGACGTATTCCGGCGCGGCAACGAGAGCTTTGCTTTCTCACTTTCCGCCAATCAACCGTGGGTGAAGTTCAGCGCCAGTTCCGGCACTATGGAACAAGACCAGCGGGTGATGGTAAGCATTGACTGGAAGAAGGTTCCTGTTGGATCGCAGGATGCCGTGATCAACGTTTCCCGCACCGGTGGCGAAAACGTGGAGGTCCTTCTAACCACCCTCCGCTCCGACCTATTCACTCGTGAGAACGTGAAAGCCCCCGGCGGCCTAACCGGGCCCACCGTCATCCCTGCAGAAAGCGCCAGCGCGAACATTGCAGCCGGTGGCGTTCGCTGGGAGACGATTCCCGATTACGGCCGCGGCCGCTCCGGCATGGCGATATTCCCGACCACTGCCGTCAGCGTTCAACCGCCTGCAAATTCGCCGCGGTTGGAATACTCGGTTTTCGTCCCGGGCGGCGAGGTCCATGTCGATCTCATCGCCGGTTCCTCGCTCAACGTGCAGCCCGATAGGGGATTGCGTGTGGCCGTTTCTTTCGATGATCAACCGCCACAGATCATCGACGCGTTTGGTGGCCAGTTTTATGCGGACCCTTCCAAGCGCGGCGATCTTTCGTCGCCTGCAATCAAAGATTGGGCGAACTGGGTCCGCGACAACGCCCGGACGCTCAAATCGAAGCACCAGATCACCGAACCGGGATTCCACACACTCAAGGTGTGGATGGTCGATCCGGGTTTGGTTCTCGAATCCTTGATCATCCACGACGGCAACCTCCCACCCAGTTATTTCGGACCGCCGGAGAACTAACAACCCCACCATGCAACCGACTTTCCGCCGCGAACCCGGCCTCAGAACATCACTCAGAGTGAGTAGTTTGTTAGGATTGGCCTGCTGCGTCATGGCAGCCGACGAAATATCCCTAACGTCAAAACTCCCGCTCGTTTATGTCGTCGAAAACACGGGCGCAAAATTCCCACCGCCGCCCTTGCCGGGCAAGGCGGATCTTCCAGTGATCGAGCCTCTTCCTGATCCGTTCATGTGGTCGGATGGCAGTGGCCGCGTGTCACGTTTTGACGAGTGGAGCCGACGCCGTGCTGAGATCAAAGCGGAAATTGAACATTACGAAATCGGAGCAAAACCTAACCGACCGGAGGAGATCACCGCAAGCTTCGCCGAGAACAAGCTCACGGTGAATGTGACGGTGAAGGGTAACACCCTGACACTCACATCCGAAATCTCCCTACCATCCGGTGACGGACCCTTCCCCGCTCTTATCGGGATCGGTCGGAGTTCCGGCAGTCTCCCGGCCGACATTTTCAAAAGCCGAAACGTCGCGCTCATCACCTATCACTTCGAGCAGGTCATGGCCCACACCCAGAAGCGGGGCCAGGAGCCTATCAACAAACTCTATCCGGAGCTAACCGACATAGGCGCCTACAGCGCGTGGTCCTGGGGGGTCAGCAGATTGATCGATGGCCTGGAGCTGGTCAAAAAGGACCTGCCCATCGACCGGAACCGCCTGGCCGTTTCCGGATGTTCCTTCGCCGGGAAAATGGCTCTATTTGCCGGTGCATTCGACGAGCGGATCGCGCTGACCATCGCCCAGGAACCCGGCGGCGGTGGAGCCGCGGCATGGCGGGTTTCGGAAACGCTCGGGAAAGTTGAGACTTTGGGATCCACCAGCCACGCGTGGTTTAAAGAGGACATGTTCCAGTTTTCCGGAGCCGATGTGGCCAGGCTGCCGATGGACCACCACGAACTAATGGCCATGGTCGCGCCCCGCGCGTTGTTCGTGTTGGGAAATCCGGACTTCAAGTGGCTGGCGGATGAATCAGGTTACGTTTCCTGCCGCGCCGCACACGAGGTTTGGAAAACTTTCGGCATCGGAGACCGCTTTGGTTTTTCCATTCTGGGAGGTCACGGCCATTGCCAACTCCCCGAAGTGCAGAGGCCAAATGTGGAGGCTTTCGTGGAAAAATTCCTGCTAGGCAAGACCGCGGTGGACACGAACATCACGGACAGCATTTACGATGCCGTCGATCACACCCGCTGGATCGAATGGTGGGGAAAGGAAAACCCGGTTCTCCGACCGATTCAGGGGAAATAATTCATCGATGGATCAGGGTTCCAACAACATGATGCGAACGACTTCCGAACGGCCAATTTGCTTGCCAGAAGACAGGAAAAATCCGACTTCAAGGCGGCAAATCGCTTTATTTTCCGCCTCTCCACCCATGCCTCCAGCCCGCCGCATCACCATCAAGGACATCGCCCGCAATGTCGGATTGAGCACGGCCACGGTTTCACAGGCACTCCGGCCCCAGCCGAAATCCAACATCAAGCTTCCGCCGGAAACCGTGGACCGGGTAAAAGCGGCGGCACAGGAGTTGAACTACCAGCCCCACGCCGGTGCTCGCTCCATCCGCTCGAACAGCTTCAGCACGATCGGTTATTTCGTCGCCAAAACCGGGCAGTTCACCAACACCCCCTACGGCTACATGGCCGGCGTGCACGACGTCGCGGAGGAGCGGGAGTTCCGCATGACGCTGATCCGCCTGCCGATGACGGTGGATGACATCAGCAAGGTGATGCCCAGTGTGTTCAGTGAGCAGAACCTCGATGCCCTCGTCATCGAGAGTTACAGCGAGCTGGCCTATCAGATTTACGAAAGGATTCAGGCCAGCGGTCTTCCGGTCATTTTCGTCAACGACCGCCATGAAACCAACTCGGTTTACGTCGACGACGAATGGGGAGCAATCGAGCTCACGCGGCATTTGATCGAAAAGGGCTACCAGCGCATCTGCTTCCTGCACCGCCACACCGAGGGCGGTCCATCGATTGAGAAAATGCACCACAGCGCAATCGATCGCGAAACGGGCTACCGCAAGGCCATGCTCGAAGCGGGCAGGCACGCCCCTTGCCACACGGTCCACACACAGGGAGTGGTCGGCCTTGATGTGGAACTGTCGCAAACCGACTGGGAAGTGATCGCACGCCACGACGCCGTGATCGCTTACGACGATGACCTGGCCAATCTCATCGGCCGTGCCGCCTACGACCGTGGCCTCCGCGTTCCCGACTCGTTGGCGGTGGCCAGTTTCAATGGCGACTACGCCTCACTCAGTGCCTGGCAGCGGCTGACCACCGTCCAGGTTCCATCCTACGAGATGGGAAGAAAGGCCGCTGAAATGGCCTTCGAACTCGTCGCCAGCGGAGCCGAAACCACGTTGCCGTCTCTGGCACATCGTCCGACACTCATTCTCGGCCAAAGCACTTGATTCTTGTTTTTTTTCCGGATTAATAAAACGTTCAATTCAATGCAAACACTGGCCGTTTCCACTTCAGTCATTCAGAATCCGGTTCTCAAGGGTTTCAATCCTGACCCCTCGATTCTGCGGGTCGGCACGGATTTTTACATCGCCACCTCGACCTTCGAGTGGTTCCCCGGCGTGCAGATCCACCATTCGCGGGATTTGGTCAACTGGCGGCTTCTAACGCGTCCGTTGGACCGTCCGAGCCAACTCGACATGGTGGGAAATCCGGACTCCGGCGGCATCTGGGCTCCTTGCCTTACCTACGCCGACGGGCTTTTTTACCTGATCTACACCGATGTGAAGTATTGGAAACGCGAGCCTTACAAGGTTGCCTACAACTACCTCGTCACCGCACCCGAGATCACCGGGCCATGGTCGGAACCTGTTTTCCTGAACGGCAGCGGATTTGATCCATCGCTTTTCCACGATGACGACGGCCGCAAATGGTTCGTGAACATGGTCTGGGATCATCGGAAGCAGAACAACCGCTTCGCTGGCATCCTGCTTCAGGAATTCTGCCCGGAGACCCGCACCCTCATCGGTCCGGTCCGGCAAATTTTCAAAGGCACCGACCGTGCCCTGGTAGAAGGCCCGCACCTCTACAAGCGCAACGGCTATTACTATCTTCTAACCGCTGAGGGCGGGACTGAATACGCTCATGCCGCGACACTCGCCCGCTCCCGCCACATCGAAGGTCCGTATGAGGTCCACCCGGACAAGCATCTCGTGAGTTCATACGGTCATCCCGAGGCACCCTTGCAGAAAGCGGGCCATGGATCATTGGTGGAAACCCAGCACGGAGAGTGGTTTCTCGCGCACCTCTGCGGCCGGCCGGTGGATGGCAGGCATTGCACGCTCGGCCGGGAGACGGCCATTCAGAAATGCGTTTGGAAGGACGACGACTGGCTCTATCTCGTGCAGGGCGGCATGATTCCTGCGGTCGCCGCAGAAGGCCCCGTTGATCTCCCTCCTGCCCCGTTTCCACAAAAGAAATGGAATGGTTTGTTCGACACGCCGACGCTCGACCTCCACTTCCAAAGCCTGCGCCAGCCGATCACCGACGCCTGGCTCAGTCTCACCGAACGTCCCGGTTTCCTCCGGCTGATCGGTGCCGAGCCTACCGTCAGCCTGTTCCGGCAGAGCCTGCTCGCACGTCGCGTGCAGTCCTTCGACATCACCGTCGAAACCACGGTCGATTTCCACCCAACCACCTTCCAACAGATGGCCGGCCTGATCGCCTACTACGACACGGAAAACCATTTCTACCTGCGAATCAGCCACGATGAAACGCTGGGGCGGACCCTCAACATCATTGCCACCGATGCAGCGACGAGTTGCGAGCTGCTTGCCGACGATGTGCCACTGCCCGACACCGGCGAGATCAGCCTGCGCCTCACACTCAAGGGAGCCGCCCTGAATTTCGCATATTCCCTGCCCGGCGGGAGCTGGAAATCGATAGGTCCCACACTGAACGGAGCCGTCCTTTCGGATGATTACTCCCACCTCGGCTTCACCGGAGCCTTCGTCGGGATGTGCTGCCAGGATCTGACCGGACAACGGCTGCACGCAGATTTTTCGCGCTTCCTCTATCAGGAGCAGCGCGTCTCGTAACCGGAAACGCTTCTTCCTCAACACGTCACTCGATTATTCTAACCAAGCTGAATTAAACGTTTTATTCTTTCCTTGCCAGCGTCTGCGAAAATCGCTCGAGTGCCATGAATTTCCCCCACCAAACCCACTGCGCGGGAACCGAATCGCCCCACCGCCGACACTCTCCTCACCTGACCTTCCGAATTCATGGGTGTTTGCACCTATTCCAACGACGGTCGGAAATGGATTAGGTTTCGACAGTTCTAGAAAAATCCATTCTCAAAAATCCCAATCCAAATTCCCAGAAACCCATGAAACCAAAACAAACCCGCATCTTCAAGTCCCTCACTGTCAGCCTCTCCCCGGCAACCATCGCGCTTGCAGTCATGACTGCGACGCCGGCCTTGGCGATTGATTCGATTTGGACTGGTACCACCACTAACATTTTCAACACTGGCACCAACTGGAGCACCACTCCGACTGCGCCGACCGCGAACAGTGACACCGCCACTTGGAACGGCACACAGCCCGGAGCACTCTCGATTTTGTGGAATGGCCAGATCGGCGGATTCGGCGGCAACGGTGTTGGCTTGTTCCTCACCTCTGGACAAACGGCATCGGTTGCCCTCAACAACACGGCCAACGCCTCCTCACTGGGCGTTAATGGAATTTCCATTGCCTCCGGAGCAGGTGCTTTCACCCTCGGTGCGCCAATCGGCACCGGCTCCCCGGTCGTCATCTTCCGCGCGGGTGGTTCAGCAACTTCGCCACCGGGCTTTGCGTCGTTAGATATCCCGCTCATCAACAACAGCAGCAACCCCGCCACGATCGAGGCAAACATCGCTCTCCAAACCGGCGGTGGTTCCGCCCGATCCCTGGTTGTTAGCGGTACTGGAGACTGGTTGGTGAAAACCGCCTTATCGACGACAAATGGTGGAGCGCTCACCATTGTGAAAAACGGAAACGGCACTCTCACTGTTACCAACGCCAATTCCACCCAGAACACCGCCTACAACATCAATGCGGGCAAAGTGGTGGTGGGGGGATCTGGACTGCTGGGCGGTCCTCTGGCCGTGTTCGGTGGCGTGGTTGCCATCAACGGAACACTTTCATTTGAAAGCTCGGGCAGCCAGACCATCTCCAGCGCCATTTCAGGAACGGGCGTCCTGTCCCAGAGCGCCGGCACCTTGACACTCACTGGCAACAATAGCCGCACCGGAGCCACCACGATCACCGGCGGCACAATGATCCTCAGCGGCACCGGCCAATCGGCCTCCAGCGGACTCACCATCAATGGCCCCACCGCCAAGTTTGTGAAGACAAGCACTGTCGCTTCCGCTGTTCCAATCACAGTCACCCAGGGCATTCTTGATGGCACGGGTCCAGTTGGCGCTGTCACGGTCGACGGCAGCGGCGGCAACGTCCGGCATGGCAACGGCGGCACGGGCGCCCTGACGATCGGCAGCCTGAACTTCACCAGCCCCGGCAGCATAAATATCACCGAAGACGGAACGGTCGCGACGCCGGGAATCGTGGTCACTGGCGCACTCGCATCAAGCGGCGTGATTACCGTCAACGCCTCACAAACAACCTGGGCAAGTGGAACCACCTATGACCTGATGACGTTTGGGAGTTTCGGCGGCACGCTTGCTAACTTTACCAAGGGCACCATCACTGGATTGTCCACCGTCCGGCAAACCGCGACCCTGATTCTTGGTGCGAACAAGCTCAGCCTCCAAATCGCCGGGGACAATCCGGTATGGACAGGATTAGATAGCGGCGGGGAGTGGAAGGTAGGATCCACTGGTGCTAACGGAAACTGGAAGACGTCAACCGGCCAAACCAACTACATTGCCGGGGATTCCGTCTTGTTTGATGACAGCATTACGACCGGAACAACGGCCGTCACGATCCCCACAAACGTCAGTCCGACACTCACAACCTTTAACAACAGCCTCAACGACTACACCGTCTCCGGTGCAGCCGGGATCGCCGGTGGCGCACTGATCAAAACGGGATCGAGGACGGTGACCATTTCCACAGCCAACACCTACAATGGTGGGACCACCGTCAGCGATGGAACACTGGCCCTCTCCGGAGCCGGCACCTTGGGGGCGTCGACCGGAGCCCTCACCGTCAATGGCGCAGGTTTTGTTGACCTTGGATCAACTTCGCAAACCGTCGGGACGGTCTCCTTGTCGGGCACGGGTGTTATTGCAAATGGCACCATCACTCCGACTTCGGTCTCGGTAACGACCACTGGCATTGCCGAGATTTCCGCCAGCATCGCAGGTGGCGGAAGTGTGACGCAGGCCGGCAGTGGCCTGGTGACTCTTCTGGGAGCAAACAGTTACACAGGAGGGACCACAGCCAATTCCGGAACCCTGAGTCTTTCTGGCGCAGGCACACTCGGAGCAACAACCGGGGCCTTGAATCTCGGGGCCGCAAACCTTGATTTGGGAGGCACCAGCCAAACCGTCGGAGCGGTCACGGTCAGTGGTCCCAGCACAATTTCCAATGGCACGTTGTCGTCCTCGGTCTTCAACGCGAATCATACGGCCGGCACCGTAACGGTCTCGGCACAATTGACCGGAACGGGAGCATTGAATGTGAATGGTGGCGGCGGCACGTTGTTACTGACTGAGGCTAACAGCTACTCCGGACCTACCTTCGTCGCCTCCGGAGCCGTCCTCCGGCTCGGCAATGGCGGAACTTCGGGTTCCCTCAATCCTTTGAGCCCCATTTCCATGGGCAACAACGGCCGCTTCTCCACCAATCGCAGTGACGTGATTACCCAAGGGGTGGATTTCGGCTTGCTGACAGGAGGCATTCAGGGCGCGGTGATTCTCAACGGCACTGGGACGACCATCCTCAACATGGCCAATGATTTCGTCGCCGCTTCAACCATCACTGCCGGCACCGTCATCGTAAGAAACAACCAGGGACTGGGCACCGGTGGGGGAGGAAACTTCAACATGACCGGTGGCATGCTTCACTTGCAGAACGACATCACCCTGCCGCTGCAAGTGGTTACCCACGGTGAGGCCGAGGCAAATGACACGGAAGGCTCGATCATGAGCACCGGAAACAACAGCCTCGCGAGTACCGTCGTCTTCAACAACGCCGGCATCGGAAGTGTTTCAAACCTGATCTCTCTTTCCGGCACTCTAACGTTCAACGGAGCCTTGAGCGCGAATACCGCCGGCCGCACCTTTAATTTTGGGGGTGCCGGCAATGTGGTCGTCGCGGGAGCCATCACGGGAGATGTCGCTGTTAGCAAGTCGGGTGCAGGCACGACGACCCTGAGTTCGGCTGGCAACACCTATACGGGTGAAACGATCATTCAAAATGGCACCCTGAGGATACTGAGCACCATTCCGGGACTTACCACGATCGATGGCAGCGGAGCCGTGCTGGCCGGCAACGGCACCCTCGGTGGAAATGTCACTCTCGCCAATGGTGGCGTGGCACCTGGAGATGGCGTCACACCGATTGGGACACTCTCACTTACCCAGAACCTCGTGCTGTCACCTACGGCCAGCTCGTTCAACTACGATCTGAGTTCAGCCGACAATACATCCGATAGTCTCGCCATCACCGGCGTGCTCACGAAAGGCGGCGGCACCGTCACCTTCAACTTCAGCGGGGGCAAAGTAGGGGAAACCTACACCTTGCTCCAGTTTGCCAGCACGGATTTGGTGCCCGCAGACGCGTCCGCCTTTGCAGTGACCGGGGGGACGGGAACCTTCACCCTCACGGGCACCACGCTGACCTACACGGCACTGACCGTCCCGGGATCGTCAGGTTATGCCGTATGGGCCGCTAGCAAGGGACTGTCGGCGGGTGTCAATGACGGCACCGGCCAGGATCCGGACTTCGACGGGATTTCGAACCTCCTCGAATACGTGCTCGGCGGCCTGCCGATTGGCACCGGGTCTTCCAACACCTCCATCCTGCCGGTGCAAACGGTCGATGCAACCAATGTCACCCTGACGTTCAAGCGCTTCGACGTGTCGGAAGTGGACACCACCCAAGTCGTCCAGCTCAGCAGTGACTTGGGCACTTGGACGAACTTCGCCACCATCGGAGCAGTCAGCGCTGGCGCGGTAACCGTGACCGAAGATTCGCCGACAGCGGATCTCGACACCGTAAGCGTCGTCATTCCCCGCGCTGGCAACACGGTGAACGGCAAATTCTTCGCACGTCTGCAAGCCGTCAAGAATCCTTGACCATCCCCGTCTTTTGCGCCGGGCCGTCCCAGTGGCGGCCCGGCTCTTCTCGACTTCCCTAACATTTTTACACGTTTTTGATTAATCATTTAATTTTGTTTCGTCTCCGCTACATCCTATGAAACCCAAGCCACTCTCCGCCCTGTCTTCACCGCTACTCGTTAAATCCATCACCGTATGCCTTGGTCTTGCTGCGGCTCAACCAAGCGCCCAGGCAGCGACCCGCACCTGGGATGGCGGCGGAGGAACGAACGTGCTCAATTTAAATACCAATTGGAGTGGCGATGCTCTCCCCAACGCCGTCGGAGATATCGCCCAATGGGACGGGACGGTGACCGGAGCGCTTTCTCTCACTTCAAACGCAGCTTGGACCCCGACCAGCGGCAATACGACGGGGGGAGGAACCAGCATCCTCGTGACCTCCACCCAGACGAGTTCCCTGACTCTTGCGGGCAACCAAAACATCGGCCTTGGCAACGTGACCGTTCAAAGCAGCGCAGGTGCCGTAACCATCAATCCAACTGCCCAGATTGTCTTCCGTGGAGGCCCTGCCACGATCACCAACAGCAGCTCCAACGTCCTCACTTTCGGATCAAGCATCACCAATTGGAACAACGGCGGGGGAACTGATCGGACCGTCACTTTTGATGGCTCCGGTAACACTCAGATCGATGGCAATTTCATTCTGGGTGGTCAGGGCAATTTTACCACGGTAACAAAAAACGGAGTAGGTACGCTGACCTTTAACGGCGCTCAAAACGGGGGTGGCACGGGTCTTGGAAACGCCATGGCCTCACTTGTCGTCAGCGCTGGCACCATGAAATTTGGCAACGCCGCCCAACTGGGGATCGGAGGCGGTTTCGGCGCCTATGCCACCAACATCACCAACAACGGGACGCTCGAATGGGGCAGCTCGGCCAACCAGATTTTGTCCGGCGTCATCTCGGGTTCGGGAAATCTGGTTAAAAGCTCCACCGGCGCTCTAACCCTTTCCAATGCCAGCTTGTTTTCCGGAGCCACCACCATCAACGGCGGCACTCTGCTGGTAAACGGCACGGGCGCGATCAACTCAACCACCGGAATCGCCATCAACGGCTCGGGAGCCAAGTATGTGCATACCAGCTCCGTCGCTTCAACCCGTGCGATCACCCTCACTCAAGGCACTTTGGATGGCACTGGCAGCGTCGGCGCGGTGACGGTCGGAAATGGTACTGGCGGCGTGATTACCAACGGCAACGGCGGCACTGGCACCCTCACTCTCGGCAGCCTCACTCTCACCGGCGCAGGCACCATCAACTTCGCCCACAGCGGTGTTAGTGCGACCGCCCCCGTGAACGTGACTGGGGCACTGGCAACCACTCCCATCTCCGGTCAGGTATCCGTCAACGCAACCGTCACCGGAACGTGGTCAAGCGGCACCACCTACAACCTTCTGGGCTATGGAAGCTATTCCGGCTCAGTCAGCGATTTCACCCTGGGTACCGTCGCCGGGTTGAATATCCGCCAGACCGCCGCACTCGGTCTGAACACCAGCACTAAATTCCTCACCCTCAACATCGGCGGCGACACCCCGAAGTGGACGGGCGGCAGCGGCAATTCCTGGAACACCACCGCCACTGGCAACTGGGCTCTGATCGTCGCAGGCACTCCTACCACTTTCATCACCGGCGACATCGTGCTGTTCGACGACAGCGCCACCAGCACCGTGGTGAACATCGACACGGCGAACGTCAGCCCCACCGTCACGACCTTCAATAACAGCAGCAAGTCCTACACCGTTTCCGGCACGGGCAGCTTCGGCATTGCAGCCGGGTCCGTGATCAAGAATGGTTCCAACAGCGTGACGATTTCGTCCGCCAACACCTACAACGGCGGAACCACGGTGAACGCCGGCACGCTTGCCCTGTCCGGCAGCGGTACTTTGGGCGCGGCAACTGGCGCAGTGACCGTGACAGGAGGCTCCGTGGATCTCGGTGGCACCAGCCAAACCACAGGGGCAGTGACCATGAGTGGCAATGGCTCAATCTCTAACGGCACCCTGGCGGCCTCATCCGTCACGGGCACCAACACGGCAGGCACCTCAACCATTTCCGCAGTAATTTCGGGAAGCGGCTCGGTTACGGAAAATGGCGCGGGCGGCGTGATGGAACTCTCTGGCGAAAACACTTACGGCGGTGGCACATCGCTCATTGCAGGCACTTTGTCGGCAGGCAACAAATCCGCACTTGGTTCGGGTGTCATCACCTTCAACTCCAGCACCCCGGGCAGCGTGGCCACCTTACAGGCGTCCACTGACTTGAGCGGTGCGAACAAGCTCACGAACGGTCTTACCGTAGCGAACGCCCAAGGCACCGCCATCATCGGAGGATCCAACAATCTTGAAATCGGCGGCCAGGTCATCCTCGCCGGCGGTTCTAGCAGGACACTCACCGTAAACAACTCCGCGGCCACGACCTTTTCAGGAACCAACGTTTCCCTGACTGACACTGATACCGCTTCCCGCACGGCGACCATCAACGGCAGCGGCAATCTAACGGTCAGTGGAGCCATCCGCAACAACGCGGCTGGGACCAATACCAATGCCTCGGCCCTGACCTACACCGGCAGCGGCACGCTCACCCTGGCTGGAAACAATTCCTACACAGGCAGTACGACCCTCGGTTCCCCTGCTACATTGACCATCACCGGTTCGAGTTCGGGAAATGGCGCTCTCATCGTTGCCTCAAACGGAACCGGATTCCTCAATCTCAATCCTTCCGGGACGATTCTGGCGAGCAGCTTGCAGATGAATACATTCGGCACCAACATCAACGTCGGTTCTGGCAATGTGGTGATCGGATCAAGTGGCGTCACCTCCAACAGCAACAGCGACTTCCGGGGCTTTAACCTCAACGGTGGCGTCATCGAGTCCGGCGGCAATGTTTTCGCCAGCGGCGCGGCCGTTGTCGTGGCATTCAATGGAGGCACACTCAAAAGCGGAAACGCGGCGGGCATCACCCTCTTCGACTCCGACAACACCGTCAACGTCGCGGCCGGCGGGGCCACACTCGACACCACCACCGGAAACATCACGGTCGGCACCAACGCGAGCTCCATCAATGTCGTGAAATTCAATGGCACCGCCGCCGGGACGATCACCCTTAAGGGCGGCAACACCTTCAAGTCGGCAATCACCAACACAGGCAGGCTGGACTTCCAGGGCAGCACGACCTGGGACATGAACGGCGGAACGTCCAGCGTGGGCGGCATCTCCGGCGCGAGCGGGACGATCACCTCCGGCGTCGCGGGATCGATGACGCTCACCACGAACTCCTCCGCAGACTCAACCTTTGGCGGTGTGATTCAAAACGGCTCGGGGACCGTTGCCTTGACCAAGAGCGGCACCGGCACCCAGACCCTCTCCGGCGCAAGCATCAGCTACACCGGGCCAACCACCGTCTCCGATGGAAAACTCGTCGTGAACGGCAACATCACCACCAGCGTCGTGACCGTTACCACGGGCGCGACCATCGGTGGCTCAGGATCTATCGGAGGAAACCTAACTGTTGCTTCCGGAGCCACCCTCGCCCCCGGCAACAGCGCGGGCAACCTCATCCTCGGCAATGGCCTGACTCTAGCAGGGTCCTACGCCTGGGAACTCGGAGCCCTCTCCACCACCAATCCCGGGACGGACTTTGATATCGTCACCGTCACCGCCGGAAGCGTTGATATTTCCGGCGCGCTGCTCCAGCTCAGCCTCGGTGCCTTCGCCCCCACTGCGATCTCGTTCTGGCAGACCGACCAGACGTGGTCCGGTATCATCAACAACACTGGAGCAGGTGATCTGGCAGGAAACTTCGCCGCCATCGACAACTCTGCCTGGTCCTCGCTCGGCATGTTCACCACGACCAACACTGGCAACGACGTCAACCTCGTCTGGACCACCGCTGTCCCCGAGCCTGCCTCAGGTGCTGTCCTCGGCCTTGCCGGAACGCTCCTGATGCTCCGTCGCCGCCGGTCGCTGAAAAACTAACTGGCTGTTCCCCATGGCTCAAGCCCGGCTCCCTGTGGGTCGGGTGTCGGAAGCTTGATCAAATTTCGAAAACCCACGTTCGATGAAGCAAAGAACCATACTCGGGATATTGGCCAGCCTTCTTCTAACGACTGATGGGGCGTTTTCCCAAGACCCGAATTTCTATGTCTTCCTCTCGTTGGGCCAGTCGAACATGGAAGGCTTCCCGGGGGGAATCGAGGAGCAGGACAATGGACCAATCGATGAGCGGTTCAAGGTCATGGCTGCGGTCGATTTTCCGGATCTCGCCCGAAAACAAGGAGAGTGGCATCCGGCCATGCCACCGCTTTGCCGCCCCGGCGCTGGCCTCGGACCCACCGATTATTTCGGCCGAACACTGGTCGCGAAGCTGCCGAAGGACATCAAGGTCGGAGTGGTGAACGTGGCAGTCGCCGGCGCGAGAATCGAGGTTTTCGACCAGGCTGAAATCGAGGCCTACACGGCCAGCGCGCCGCAATGGATGAAGGGCACCCTCAAAAGTTACGGTGGAAGCCCCTATCACCGTCTCGTCGAGATGGCGAAGCTGGCGCAGAAGGATGGCGTGATCAAAGGGATTCTCCTCCATCAGGGAGAGTCGAACACCAACGACAAGGAATGGCCCGCCAAGGTCAGCCGCATTTACGAGAGCCTTCTGAAGGATCTAAATCTCCACGCAAAAGACGTGCCGCTTCTGGCAGGTGAAGTCGTTAATGCGGATCAGAACGGCGTTTGCGCCAGCATGAACGCCATCATCGGCGAACTGCCAGAAACCATTCCAACAGCCCACGTGATTTCCTCGATGGGCTGCCAGAGTCGCCCGGACCGCCTTCATTTCGCCCCGGAAGGCTATCGTATGTTAGGTCGGCGATACGGCGAGGAAATGCTGTCCCTCATTGTGAAAAAAACCACCTCAAAACCCTGAGGATGACCACCGCCAATCCATTTGCTCTAACAGCACTCCTGTTCGCTGCCGGCATAACCCTGTGCGGTGCCCAGCTGCGCGTGGATTTCAACTCCACCAACCAGGATGGCGGCCCACACAACCTGGCCGGTTTCCAGTCCTATCAGGCGGGCCACGAGGTCTCGGCGGATTTCAACGCCGCTCGAACCTACACCGCGTTCGGCACCACGGTTTCCCTAACGGTTAACTATCCGGACGCAACGGCGAATACCACCAAACAAATGATCGACCGCCCGGACACAAGTTGGGTGGGAGCCTGGCCCGATCTGCTGACCGACTGGATCGGCGTCGATACCCGCACGACGGAGGGTGGAAAAGGAGCCTATAACGGAACGACCGGCGTCCCGACGCGGCTTGTCTTCAAACTCACCGGTGTTCCCGCCGGCACCTACACCTGGCGGTCGTATCATCACGACACGAGCAATCAGAACATGAATTTCGCCGTTCAGCTTTCGACCAACGGCGGCACCAGCTATGCACCGGTTGGAACATACGAAATGACTGCGGGAGTGGCGTCGGAGGACCCCGCCCAAACAGGTTCCGCCGATCCGGATCCGCGCAACCTGTCGTCAACCATCACCTTCCCGATCACCGCGGTGGCCGGTCAGGACGTGCTGGTCCGCTTCGTCCCGTATTCCTCGTCCTCGGATATCTCGCAGGCGATTCTCGCCTGCAATGGCTTCGAGCTTTTCGACCCCGCGAATCCACCACCCGGCCCACCAGTGGTCCTGCCTCCCCAGCCCACCGGAACTTATGCCATCGACTTCGGCACCGCGGGTTCCCCCACCCAATCCGGCTTCGCTCCGCTGCTGGGCGCGGACTCGTCCGCTGTCTCTATCAACGGAGCGACCTTCGAACTCCGGCCGAACAACCTTGTTTCCGCCTATCGCCCGGCAGTGGCAGGAAAACTGACCTCGGATTTCGTTTACAATCCCGCAACCAACGAGACCGCCGGGATCGTCGTTAGAATTACCAACCTGCCGGCTGGCCCCTACCGTCTCGAATCGTGGCACTACGACCCGAACGTGACCGGCGGGATCATCCAGATTGAAAAGCGGCCTGCTGGCACATTCAATAGCACCATCCTGACCGCCCAGTTCCCATTCAGTGAAACAGCGGCACTCACTTCCTTCACCTCGGATGGCACACCCTTCGAGATCGTCGTCCGTGAAAACTCCCCTTCTAACATCACACGCTGGAACGGACTCCGGATCACCTCCGGCCTGATCGACAGCACGCCCGTCCGCCCTAACACCCCTTGGGTTTTCCGCACGCTGATGGAAAACCGCACGCGCTTGCTGGTGGCAGCACTGCATTCCAATCTTTGGCTCTCTTTCAATCCCGGCAACTGTTGCATCGACCGTGCGTGGTCCGGCGGCATGAGGTTTTACGGAAAAGTTTTCGACGATTCGCAGAGGAACTCGTGGATCAACGGCCCGATGTATCATCGTTTCCCGAACTCCATTTTCGAGGCCACGGACGAGTCAGCCTTCCCCGCGGGCTGGACTGTGGATTCCGGCAGTGTGGACCACACCAGCGCCACGCAGGGCACTTCATTCATCAATTCACTGCGGGACAAGAGGGCGAACCGCTGGTTTAAATTCATCGGCACTACGACGGTCACCAGCGCGACTTACGACCTCTCGCGCCACAATGAGATCGTCATGTTCTACGAGGAGCGACAGGCCGTTGGAACGAACTGGAACCTTCTCCCCGGCTCTGGTTCGCTGCGGATCCAGGTATCAGAAAACAACGGTGCCACCTGGACCTCACAGGATTTCTTCTCGACCGAACCGAATCTAACCAATCAATTCAACCTGAAGGAAATCATCTCCCGCAGCCCGAACACCCGGTTCCGATTCACCGGCCAGAACGGGCAGTATGCCAACATCACCTTGGAAGGTGAATACCAAGGCTGGACGGCGTCTGATTCCGCGGGCCCGATCAACCTAACACCCAATTGGCTCGGCTACCGCACACTCAACCGAGACGACTCGGTCACCCTTCGCTATCAGCTCCGCCTCGCTGGCGGGGCGATCGTGCTGGTGGAAGAAACACCGGAAGCCCTGCCGCAGACAACCGGAGCACCCAAGCTTGAGCGTCGGTTCGCCGTCACGGGACTACCAGCTGGAACCACCGTTTCGCTCCGCCTCAGCGGCGACCCTGCTTGGTCCACCTACACCGAAAGCTGGAACCGCACCGGGGTTGGCGCACTGCGCACCACGGGCGGCGTCACCTACCTGGATTTTGCCGCGAACGGCACCGCAACCGTCACCAGCAGTTGGACTCCGTGATGAAAACCATTCCGCTTCTACTGTTATTTTGCTCGGAGATCGTTGTCGCACAGGCAATGAAACCGGGTGTCACGGCCTGGGTATACAATGTCGAAAGCAACCTCACCGAGCTGCCGGTGGTGGTTGCCGGGCAGACACCCAACGTCGCCGGCGACCACGACAGCATCGACTTCTCACAGCCCTGGCAGCCACCCGCAGGTTCGGGAGATTCACTGATCGACGAATCCTACGTCGGACTCGTCTGGGGTTGGCTGATCATTCCCACGGCGGGCACCTACGAGTTCCGGCTCACCGCCGACGATGGCGCACGCTTCTATTTCAACCGCGACCGGGCGTATAATCCCTACACCAATCCGAACGCCGCCCTCCAAACCGGCGCGCTCGTGGCGGACGATTCACAGGCCGGCCTTTCATCCGCCACCGGCACCATCCAGGGTGTGACCGCCGGGACCTATCCGATCACCGTCGAGTTCTATCAGGATACCGGTTCCTTCCGTCTGCTGCTAGAGTGGAAAAAACCCGGTGACGCGGACTTCAGCCCGGTCCCCTCCAGCGCCCTGCAGACCCAGGCGGATCAGACGCCGGTCTCGTCAGACGGCGACAAGCTGTGGTTCTATCCAGGCGCTTCCGGTGGCACGGCGGGTGGACCCGGCGACGGCCAGCCGCTAACCGGCATCCACCCGAGTTTCACCTTGGGCACGTTCCGACCACCTGGAGTGCAACCCGGTGTCGCCGGCATGGATTTCCTGCCAGACGGCCGCATGGTGATCAGCTCCTGGACGCCCGATGGCCTCAACTACGGCGCGGTCTATCTGGTCGAAAACTATCAGAACGGAAATCCAGCCACGACCGTCTTCAAGAAATTCGCCGAGGGTCTAGGAGAACCACTGGGGCTTAAAGTCGTCGACGGTGTCATCCATGTCGCCCAGAAGCGCGAAATCACGCGGCTGGTAGACACTAACGGTGACGACTGGTGCGACGAATACATCGCCGTTTCCCACGGCTGGCCGATGGCACCGAACTACCATGAAGTGCAGTTCAATCTTGTCGAAAAAGACGGCTCGCTGTGGACCACCACCAGCGTGCCTTTGAAAACGGCGGTCACCGCCTATTCGCCCAGCCTGCTGCCAGCTGGTGCGCCCGCCTTTCCCTCCGCACTTGGCGCTGGCTCGCTGATCAAGGTGAACCCGGCCACAGGCGTATGGGAAATCGCGGCCACCGGCCTGCGCACGCCCAATGGCATGGGTCTCGGACCTGAGGGAGAAATGTTCGGCTGCGACAACCAGGGTTCCTGGCTGCCCGCTTCCCTGATGCGTCACTATCACGCCGGTGCAAACTACAATCATCAGGCGACGCAAAACGGAACGGCTGATTGGGAACGGCCGGTGCTTTGGCTCGAACACGGCCGCATCTCACTCTCGTCCAGCCAGCCGGCCCTCATTCCGTCGGGCCCCTACGCCGGACAAATGGTCATCGGCGAACTCACGCAAGGCGGCGTCCGCCGGGCGAATCTGGAGAAAATCAATGGCGTCTGGCAGGGCTGCGCCTATCAGTTTACCCAGGGCCTTGAAGTCGGCATCAACCGCCTCGCGTGGGGACCGGACGGAGCGCTCTATGTCGGCGGCGTCGGCAGCAACGGAAACTGGAGCTACAATGGCACCAAATACGGTATACAACAGTTGAAACCTAACGGAGCGACGACTTTTGAAATCCTCCATGTAAAGTCACGGGCGCAGGGTTTTGAAATGGCCTTCACCCAGGCCGTGCCGTTTTCAATTCTGTCCAATCCCGCGAATTATGAAGTCTCGATGTGGCAGAATGTCCCGCAATATGGTTACGGAGCAGGACAAGGCGTCGGCCGTCAGACGCTCACCGTCGCAAGTGTCGCAGTTTCAGCGGACCGGAAAAAAGTCCAGCTCACCATTCCTGGCCTGGCCAGAGACCGCTGCGTCTATCTGCGAGTGAAGAATTTCAGGAACGACTCGGGCATCTCACCATGGATTACCGAAGCCTGGTATACCCTCAACGAAAATTCACCTGAGGTCGGCCCGACCTTCGAAGTCACCCCGATCAACCCTAACGGATCTCCACCAGAAGGCGCGATCGTCCTCTTCGACGGCACCGGAACCAGCGAGTGGGAGAAGGACGGCACCAATGGCGGAACAATCGGATGGAGTGTCACTGCGGAAGGTCATTTGAAGATCAACCAAGGCACCGGCAGCATCCGGACCGTGCGCAATTTCAACGATTACCACCTGCACCTCGAGTGGCGTTCGCCCGCGGGCGGCAGTGGCCAGGAGGCGGGCAACAGCGGGGTGAAACTCGCCCAACGTTATGAGATCCAGATCCTCAACACGCCGCCCACCATTCCCATCAGTTCTTACTCCAACAATCTGGCGGGCTCAATCTATGAATTCAAATCACCCGACTCGAATGCCAGCCTCGGCCCCGGCCAGTGGCAGACTTACGACATCTGGCTAACCGCTCCACGTTGGAACGGCGCGCAGAAGACTTCGAACGCCCGTATCACCGCCTTCTGGAACGGGGCTCTCGTCCACAACAACGTCGAGGTTCCGAATCCTACTGGCTCGTTTTCGCCCGCCGAGGCTCCGGGAATTTTCCCATTCATGTTGCAGGACCACGCCTCAACCGCCACCGGCGATGTCATGTTCCGCAACATCTGGGTCGTCCCTGGTTCCAACTACCCGGCTGAATACGCGTTGTGGCTTGCCCTCAACGGTCTATCTGGAATCGATGCCGAACCGGACGCCGATCCTGACAAGGACGGAATTCCCAACGCCTGGGAGTTTGCCACACGAAGCAATCCGGGGCTGTCCGGTCTATCCGATCTTTACGGCCCGCTCCTTCCGCAGTTTGCCCATGACACGGGAGAAACCTTCCGTTTCATTGTGCGCCGCCGGACCGACCATGCCGCGCTCGGCCTTCAATTCCAGGTGCAAGGATCAGCGGATCTCGGCAGCGGTAGCTGGATCCCGATCACCTCCACGACGGTGGGCTCTCCCGTGCCGGCGGGCGACGGCGTCACTGAATTCGTCACTCTCGAATTTACAGCTCCGGCGGCGACGACCCTTTTCTTCCGCGTGGGCTTGGATCTCGCACCCTAACGACATGAAAAACCATCGATTCCGTCTCGTCGTTTTCGTGCTCGCGCTTTTCGGCACCGTCCATGCGGCCGACACCAAGGGAAAGCAGACTTTCGTCATCGTCCACGGAGCCACAGCCGGCGGCTGGGAGTGGAAAAAGACCGGTAACTTTCTATCGGAAGACGGTCATCAAGTCCATCGCGCCACTCTCACCGGCCTCGGGGAGCGCATGCATCTCAACAGCCCCGAGATCGATCTCCAGACCCACATCACCGACGTGGTGAACCTGATCCTGTTTGAGGACCTCGACGACATTGTTCTAACTGGCCACAGTTATGGCGGCATGGTCATCACCGGCGTCATGGACCGGGTCCCCGACCGCATTCGCCACGTCGTCTTTCTTGACGCCGCCGTGCCCGACGATGGCATGTCGATCTGGGATCTGTTTGGAAACAACGGCCCGCAGGATCCAACCCGGTTTAAAGACGGCTTCATGCAGGTTCCTTGGGTCACAGCTGACACCAAACCGCCGCACAATGTGAAGCAGTCCATCAAGTGCTTCAACCAACCCGTCTCCTATAAAAATCCGTTAGCCAAGGCGCTCGACGTCACCTACGTCGCCTTCGTGCCAAAGGACAAATCCGCCGAGGAGCGTGCGAAAACCGACAAAAGCTGGCAGCGCGCCGTTTCCCGCGGCTGGACGATCCGCACCTTCTCCGGTGGCCACGTCGCCCAACAGGAAGACCCCCGCGGCGTCGCGACCCTCATCGAGGAATCGGTTAATGACAAAAACAGGCCTGTGGAAGCGGCCGCTCGCCCTGCACCCGTGCTATCCCCCGAACTCCACCCCGATCGCCGAGTGACTTTCCGCCTTTCGGCCAAAGATGCATCAAAAGTCGAATTAAGCGGCCAGTTTCTTAAAGGAAACCAACCCTTGCAAAAAGACGACTCCGGCCTCTGGAGTATCACCGTCGGCCCCATCGAGCCGAATCTCTATCCATACAACTTCGTCGTCGATGGTGTGGGAGTTTCCGACCCTTCCAACCCCGATGTCTTCCCTAACGAACGCTTCAAGCCGAGCCTTGTGGACATTCCCGGCGACCAACCGTTATTCCACACCGTCCAGAACGTCCCGCGCGGTGAATTGACTCATGGCTTCTACGAATCCAAAGCGCTCAACCGCACGCGGCCGTTGGTCATTTACACGCCACCCGGCTATCGAGCGGGCACCGACAAGTTTCCCGTGCTCTATCTGGTCAGCGGCACCACCGACACCGAGGAAACATGGTTCAAGGCCGGCCGTGCCAATGTCATCCTCGACAATCTCATCGCCCAGAAGAAGGCAGTCCCCATGATCATCGTCATGCCCTACGGCAACATGATGTCGGGCACGCCCACGCCTTCCTCACCGCAGGCGGCGGACATGTACCGGATCTTCAATGCCGAGCTGATAGAAAATGTCATTCCCTTTGTCGAAACCAACTATCGAGTCCTTGCCGACCGCGAAGAACGCGCCATCGCCGGCTTCTCGCGTGGTGGCGGACAGTCGCTGTTCACCGCCTTCAACAACCCGGACAAGTTCGCGTGGATCGGATCCTATGCGGCCTATCTCACGCCGGAGGTGTGCGACAAGAATTTCCCGGAACTCGTTGCCCAGCCCGACGCCACCAATGCGAAATTCAAACTCCTCTGGCTCGGCGTCGGCAAGGAGGATTTCCTCTATCAACAAGCGACCACCTTCAAGGAATACCTCGCAGCCAAAAAGCTCGCCCACAAGTCGCTCATCACGGAGGGTGGTCACACATGGATGAACGCCCGCCACTATCTGGCGGAAACGCTCCAGCTTTTTTTCAAATGACCATCATGAAACCCGCAACGCTTTTCCTGCCGCTGGCGCTCCTCGCAACACCGGCCGCCCTCGCGCAAGGTCCGGACGACCAATACGTCACTGGTCCAGATTCCAAGGAACAATCCGGGGTGCCCAAGGGGAAGATCACGAAACACGTATGGGACAAGAGCAAGGTCTATCCGGACACCACTCGCGAGTACTGGATCTATGTCCCAGACCAATACAAGAAGGGCAAGCCCGCCGCGGTCTTCGTCTGCCAGGACGGCATCGCCTATCATGCACCGACCGTTTTCGACAACCTGATTCACAAGAAGGAGATGCCGGTGACCATCGGCATCTTCATCAATCCGGGAACGATTGTTGAAAAGCAGCGCCGGAAGCGGGATGGAGAGAAGGCCGAAAAGCCGCGTTCTAACCGCAGCGTCGAGTACGACACGCTGGGCACGGACTACTCCAAGTTCCTGCTCAAGGAAATCCTCCCGGAAGTGGCGAAGACCTACACGCTCACCGACAATCCCGACGGCCGCTGCATCGCGGGCAACAGCTCAGGCGCAATCTGCGCTTTCACCGTCTGCTGGGAAAATCCGGATCAGTTCCGCAAGTGCTTCTCCACCATCGGCAGCTACACCAACATCCGCGGCGGCAACAAGTATCCCGACATGATCCTGCGCGCGGCCAAAAAGCCGATCCGGATCTATCTGCAGGACGGCAAGAACGACCTAAACAACCAGTTCGGCAGTTGGACGGAGGCTAACAAGGCCATGGCGGCAGCCTTTGAGAAAAAAGGCTACGACTATCAGTTCGTCCTCGGCGAAGGAACCCACAGCGCCCGCCACGGCACCGCGCTCTTTCCAGACGCCATGCGCTGGATGTGGCGGGACTATCCGAAGGACTAATTCACCACCCCATTCAAGGCGTCAACGGTCTCGCCTCAACACGGAGATACTCACCGGGACGGGATCCCAGCGGAAGATTGGAACGAACAGTAACCAACTCGATGCCAGGCTCTCCCGGCGCGGGAACTGTGGAGACTGGCACGGTTTGATCATCAAGCCATACTCCGAGCTCCGTGCTTAGCGCGACAACCATCGCGGCGGTCTGGCTCGCACTAACGGACCGACGGTAAGTGAGCGTCAGGTAGATCTGCCCTTGATGCAGGACAGTTCCGGAAAAAGGGCGCCCGTTGCCGGAGGGCAGGCTAGGGTTCAACCCCAGCGCATATTCGATCATTGCAGGCAGGCCGTCGTAATCACTATCAGAAACGGGGCCGAGCGAAGTGGGACCACCCCCATGGAGCTGCTCGAAAGAATCGGGCATGCCATCACCGTCCTGATCGGGAGGCCAGACCGTGATGCTGAGGTTGACTGGATCGCTGACTCCGAACTCATCGGTCACCCGCAGAGTGAGCGCATACGTGCTTCCTGCGGTGGCGAGAGGTGCGGCGTTCGCCACGCGGATCACACCTGTCGCTGCTTCGATGGAAAAAATCCCCGCTCCATTGCCGCCAATGATCTGCCAACTCAGGGGGATGTAGTCCATGTTCGCCTCTGCAGTGCGTGCCAAACCCACGAATGAATTGTTAGCGATACCGGAGTAAACCACGAAGGCCTGACCCGGAGCGATGACGGAGGGAAGATCACGCACATAGCGGCGAAGCCAGGTGAGTGCAGGGCGCTCGAAATTGTTAGTGTAGACCAACGGAGCCCCTTGATCGGTCCTCCACATCCCCGGTCGGTATCCCCAGACCGTCACCCCGATCACGGCTGGATGATCCCAGAACACCGGGAAAATCCGCCGGTAGCTCTCGAGCTGTTGTTCGTCCGTGAGTCCGTCGATATCGAGCTCGGTGACCATGAGAGGCAAGCCAGCGGTGGCGAGCCGGTCGAGATTGGTCTTGGTGGTAGCGGCGGGCACCGTGGTTTCGAATGCGTGCCCCTGGATGCCGATGATATCGATCAGGCTCTCAGTAAGAAGCAGGTTCACAATGCCAAGGTAGGCGATGGCGGAGTTGTTGGTATTGGTGACACTGTAGTCATTCAGGACGAGAGGCGTGCCAGGGAAGTGTTGTCTAGCAAGTCGAAACGCGCTGAGAATCCAGTCCCAACCGGAATTACCGCTTCCGCCAAGAGCTGCAAGGTAGTTTCCCGTCCCCGCGCCGCTGGGCGGTTGGTGGAGCGGTTCGTTCACGACCTCCAGATAGTCGATGTCAGGATACCGGGCTGCGACGGCTGCGAACCATTCCTCGATCTCAGCAAGCTGCTCTGCGGGCGCCAACGATTCGATCCACGCCGGCTGCTGCGATCCCCAGACCAACACGTGCATACGGAACGGATAGCCGTTGAATTTGGCGAAATTGTAGGCCGCGTCGAGCTGGGACCAGATCATCACATCGCGGACACCCTCGACGCTGCCCCATTTTCCCGCATTCTCCGGTGTCACCTGGTTCCAATAGGCGGGAAAATTCACGACCTGCGACGTGCTGTGAACGCTACCCAGAAACTTGCTGGAGCCTGAAGCCAAGGGCGGCCCTTGCGGAACGAAAACGCTGGAACTGGAAGTGCCGGAATCGAGATTCCCCACCGTGTAAGCGATCCCCTGGTGTCCAAATGCCAGACGATCCAACCGAAGCCCGTCTTCCCGAGTGGCAATCTGAAATGTCTTTGTTAGCGGGCCAGCGGCCACGGTGAAACTTACCGGTGCTTCCCCGCCGTTGAATGATGAGAGTTTCACCCATTTCCAAGTCGTGATGCCTGCGGTCCCCACGTCGGCAATGACTGTCGCCTGGGTCTGGCCAATCAGATTCAGGTTATTGGCGAGGATCCAGTTAGAATCATTTCCGGGTACCATCTGACCAAAGTCAGCAGCGTAGAAAAAGCTATCATCATTTCCTCCGGCGGTGCCCACCCGAAGTCGGGCGTATAGCTCGTAGGTTCCCGCAGCGGGAAATGTCACGGTATAGCTGACGACCCGCGAGGCCGAACCCGGTGATGTGCCAGTGGCGCTGGCCAAAGATTCGATGTAATTGGCTCCTCCACTACTGCCGATGCCAATATCCGCCCCTAACACACCACTCTCCGCCTGGATGATGACCGGCTCGTTCGCACCGGACACTCGCGTGGCGATGAAAAGGAAGCAGATCAAAAAGGAGAGTCGCTTCATGATAATCAGCAGTGGGTTTGCCTCCAGGCTGAACACTCAACTCGCTACTTCGAGGATACGAGTTGTTTCACCATCGCATGCACCATACGCGGCAGGTCGTAGGGGAAACGAGCAGTGATCAGATTGCCATCCACCACACAGGGTTCATCAGACACGATGGCTCCGGCGTTCTCCAGGTCGATCTGGATGTTCCAGACGGCCGTCGCCTTTTTGCCTTTGAGAATCCCTGCGCTGACCATGACCCACTGGCCGTGGCAGATGGCGCAGGTCGGCTTTCCCTCGGCATGCATGTCTCTCACGAAGGCGCGGGCATGCTCATCCATGCGCAATGCGTCGGGATTCCAGCAGCCGCCGGGCAGGATCAACGCATCATAGTCCCCCACCTTGGCCTCATCCATGTAACGATCGATCTTGATCCAACCCGCATTCTCCATCAGCCGGATTGCCAGAACGTGCGTCGCTGCA
Source organism: Akkermansiaceae bacterium (assembly GCA_031412525.1). Classification (GTDB taxonomy): domain Bacteria; phylum Verrucomicrobiota; class Verrucomicrobiia; order Verrucomicrobiales; family Akkermansiaceae; genus Luteolibacter. Next base: position 40,226 of record JANODE010000041.1, read on the forward strand.
ATCGGCGGAAACCGCAGCCCGAGCGTCGGATGAAATTCACCGATCCTTGGCGAAACCACGTGCACAGTCGCACCGTGCTCTATCAGCCAGCGATGTGCGCCGAGAATTTCGACTTCCTCGACTCCGTTGGTGCAGCAAATCGCGATTCGCTTGCCATCCAACAAGTGAGCATCCGAAGGAGGGTCAAACAGAAAAGCGTTTAACTCGCGGTTGAGTTCGCCGTCGGCCGTCGTCAGCAATTCCGTCGAGATCGATGGCACGGGTGCCGGAGTCATGAGCTGCTGCATGCGGGAAAACGAAGCAGCGGATGGGGATGGGTTCATGGTGTTGTTATGGAGTGGTTTTCATGGGACCGATCAATTCGATGAACGTGCCTTCGGGATCCTGGATCAGAATGAAGTGATTGTCGTTACCAAGTGGCACCGGGGTTTCTCCCATCAGTTTGATTTTGCGGGCCTTGATCCGCTCGAAAATGGACCCGAGATCCTTCACCTGAATCGTGATATACCGCATGCCGGTATGGCTATGAACAAAATCACTTTTTATCGGCTTCGCCTTGTCGCCAAAGCTCATCAACTTCCACTGGGTGGCAGTCTCGCCTTGGCCAAGCCGCATCACCTTCACTTGGGCCGCATTCCCATCGGCCAAGCCCGATTTCTTGGAAAACTCCGCGCCAATTTCGAAGCTGCCGGTCTGGACCATGCCGACGACGTTGGTGTAGAAGTCAACCGCCTTGTCGAGGTCAGTGACGACGACTCCGATGCTGATCGTGGTATTGGAAAAATCTTCCGACGCAGCCAAAGCCGGTATGACGAGCAGACCTGCGAGGGCGAGGAACGCAAAAGTTTTTTTCATGAGTTTATGGTAATGTGATGGAAATTTCGAACAACGCGCAGCTCAGCGCAGGCACTTGCAACGGTTTCGTGGTGTCAATGTCGGATGTCTTCTTGATATCGACCTCGCGTGGCTTCCCCGGGGCATTATGGGATTCTGCACTTGGGCCGGAAATCACCCAGCAAGTCGCCTTACCAGAGTTTCCCGAGCTTCCGAAATCCAGCTTCATCTCCACGGCTTTCTTGGTCGGATTGACGATGCTGACGGTGATTTTGGCGCCATCCTCGCTGAGGGCGGCGGCCACGTCGTAGGGCGCGAAATCCTTGGTGATTACCAATGGCTTGGTGCCGTAGTGCGCCCGATAGAGTTGAAGCACCAGACCGGTCGTCTCCATTTCAGCGGCAATTTTCGTCGTCTTGATGGCACCGATGACGTTAACCGTTTGTGCATAGTGAGCCATCTGAATCAAATCGCTGTTCCGGTAAAATTCGTGCAGTCCAGCGGCCACGCCCAGGCCGTCTTGAAGTTCATAGATACAGCCCAGTTCGCCATACTTGTATTCACGATGCCAGTAATTCCATTCGTCCATCGTGATCGGCATGAGGCGTCCCTTCAGATTTGGAATCTTCGCCTGCAATACCCGATGCCCTTCCGCCTTCTCGCGAATCGCCTTCCGCAGCAGGCCGATGTGCTCGACCGGATCGACACGGCCGTTTTTCTCCCAAGGCACCCGCCCGGCATAGAAATGCTCGGACAACATCGACATGTGGTCCGCGCACTCTTCCAGCATGATGTGCGAACAGGTCTTCCCGGACTTCGCCTGGTCGGGATCGTGATCCTTGTTAATCGAAGTAAGATCCCCCACCGCTGTTAGTTTGAGGGTGGGCTCCACCTTCCACATGGCGTCGGCGAACAGGTTGTGCTTCTGCACATAGTGCTGCATCTGCATGAAACCAAGCTGCCAGGTGCCAAACATCTCATTTCCCACGCACCAGTATTTCACCTGATAGGGTTCAGGATTTCCGTTCTGCACCCGCCAGCCCCCACCGATGGTCGATGCGGGGGAATTGCAATACTCGACCCACTGGGCGGCGGAGTAGTCGTCACCAAAGCCGGTGTTCGCGGCGATCATCGGCTCGGTATTGATTTCGCGGCAGAAGACGATGAACTCGTCCGTCCCGAAATCATTGTGTTCGACGCCGGTCCAGGCTGGATTCTTGCGCGGTGGCCGCCGATCGCGATCACCAATACCATCACGCCAATTGTAGCCGCTCACGAAATTTCCGCCGGGCCAACGGTAAACCGTGCTGTTGAGCTGTTTTAACAAATCGATCGTGTCACGCCTCATGCACTTCACATGGTCTCCAGGCATGAGCGACGGCGGACCGAGAAACACGTCGCCGGAAACAATCCGTATCTCCAAAATCGCACCACGCGGCAGTGTCGCAGCAGGCGTTAAGGAAAAAGTCTTCTTCGAGTAATCGGAACCGTCGAAACTAACGCGCGTGCTAGCGCGGGCCGAGGCATCCTCACCCCAGACGAGCGAAACCTCGATTTCCGCCGGACCCGCGACTGGCTTCACCAGCAGAGAGCCATCGTAGCGCTGACCGGAGACGACACCGAGGTCACGCTGACGGATCCCGGTGCCAGCGGTTAGACGGGGAACGTGTTCACCCACGAAGACGTGCGCTGCGTCAGCCACCATCGAGACACCTTTCGCATCGCCGATGATCTCCCACGGTGACGCGCCGACAACCGGAAACTCGGAATCCACGAGATCCTTGTAGGGACTGTAATCCGCCGTGATCGGGAAATAAAACTTCCGGTCCTCCAGCATTTCGGCCCAAATTCCGCCATAAATACATCGGCCCATGTGCTCGATGAACTGGCCGTAGATGAACGGATTGATAGGCGCGCCGGTCTTGCGGGTGTCGATTGAAACCTCAATGGATTCGGTATCGGAAGAAGCGTTTGGAGTCATTAGCAAACTCAGGATAAAAAAAGATAATCTCGGAAGTTTCATGGGTTGGAAACAGCGTGAACCATGGGAGCATCAACACCAGTCCGAACTGCCATGAAACCCGGAAATTTTCTGGCTGTTCGAGCGGACAATTCTTAGTTTTCGGAGATCAATATTCATCAATCACTTTTCACGAAAATGCAGCTAAAACTCCTAATTTGTTTTCCAAACGTAGTCATGATTCTCGGTATGCTTTCCACGGCCTGCGCGCAGGATCGCCCAAACAGGCTGAAGGACGCCTACAAGGATGTTTTTCTGATGGGAACCGCCGTCAACGAATCGATCCTTTCCGGTCAGGATGAGAAAAGTCAGGCGATCACTATCAATCAATTCAACACGATCACGGCGGAAAACGTCATGAAGCCCGAGGTTCTGAACCCGCGACCCGGTGTCTACGATTTCGCAGCGGCTGACCGGTTTGTCGAGTTTGGCAAAAAGCATGGCATGTTCATCATCGGCCATACCCTCGTCTGGCACAACCAGACCCCGGAATGGTTCTTCAGGGACGCCTCGGGCACGCCTAACACGAAGGAGGAGCAGATCGAGCGGATGAGGAGCTATATTGAAACCGTCGCGGGACGCTACGCCGGAAGGGTGGATGCGTGGGACGTGGTCAACGAGGTCATCGACAACGACGGTTCTTACCGCCCTACCACTTGGGTCAAGGGTGTTGGCGATGGTGACGAGATGGTGAAATACGCGTTCAAGTTCGCCAGCCAGTATGCGCCTGACACCGAACTTTATTACAATGATTTCAACGCCTGGCGCCCCACGAAACGCGACGGGATTGTCCGCATGGTGAAAATGCTCCAGAGCGCGGGGATCCGCATCGACGGCATTGGGATCCAAGGCCACTGGGGGCTGAATTTCCCGAAGAATGAGTATATCCAAGCCGCGATCGACGCTTATGCCGCACTGGGCGTGAAAGTCATGATCACCGAACTGGACGTTGATGTCCTGCCATTGACGAAAGAGGGTCAGATCATCGGCCAAAGCATGAGCGAGCCGCAGTTCCAACTGGAGGAGTTCGAACAATATCTAGATCCTTATAAAAGCGGGCTGCCTGTGGAGGTAGAACAGCAATTGAAGGATCGTTATGCTGAATTATTTGGCATCTTCTACAAGAAACGCGACAAAATCGACCGGGTCACGGTGTGGGGTGTGACTGACGCCATGTCCTGGAAGAATGACTATCCCGTTCCTAACCGCACCAACTATCCACTTCTATTCAACCGCAACCATCAGCCGAAGCCCGCCTTCGAAGCCATTCTCCGGCTACCGCTGTCTGATTGATTTGTGTTACCAGTGGCAGTCATGGCATCTCCACCGCAAGATGCATAAAAAGTGCAGTCGATGAACTCTTCGGAATTAACGACTGCATGAGATAGTAATTTCCTCGATCACTCACCATGGTCGGCGGCGTCCCAGCATCCGTCCATGTGTTCAAGCCGGTGGAGGTCTGGACTTTGGCGTTCACCCCGGTGAGATTTTTCGCCATCCGGAAGGTAAAAACGATATGTCCGGCTGGAGAAAAATCCGCGCTTGTCGCTCCGATGGAATCGCTGACGCCGGGTAAGGTGCCGAAATAGTATTCTACCAGATTCGGCAGTCCATCCGAGTCCGGATCAGCCGTCGGGCCCACCACTAACGGATTCGTCTGGCCTGAGAATACGGCGGCGGTCCATTGAGCAAATGTCTGCGCGGGTTTGGCGCTTACCTCCGCCGTGGTGCCCCCATAAGTTAGGGCGCTTTCGGTGGTCACGATGTAATGATAGAGGGTGCCATTCACGACATCGTTGTCCGAGTATGAATTTCCGGTAACCGTGGCGACGAGTGAGTAAGGGCCACCGCTGGTGACGGACCGTTTCAACGCATAGCCGCTGGCTCCCGCCACCGGGTTCCACGCCAGGGAGACGGTGGCATTCCCCGCTATGGCTGATAGATTCGAGGCTGCTGCAAGCGGTGTTGCGAGGCCGGCAATATCCGCGGGAGCCAACGCCGTGGCATAGATCCGGAAGTCATCAATCCGCCCGTCAAAATAGGAGTCTCCGGCCCACTGCGAGCGGCCGATCCAGTTGTTGGTCGTGCTGCCGAGGGTTGACGGGTTAATCGTGATGCCTGAGTTAGGCGTACCGGAGACCACGCCGTTGACATAAAGCGTGCCGGTCGTTCCTGCGAGAGTGATTGCAACATGCGTCCAAACACCGATCGGCAAAGGGGCGTTGCCATTGATGACCAATTCAGCCTGAGCCGCCGTGCGAATGGCGAAGCGCGCATTGCCGGCGTCCCCGACGCGCGGAGTGAGGAACATGTAATTGTTAGTTCCACTCCCGAAATCAAAAACACGCGACCAGTTCCCGAGCGCATCGATTTTAACCCATGTGGAGATGGTGAAGTTCGTGAGGCCGGCAACGACTCCCGCGGGTAGCGCGACGTGATCATTGACACCGTCAAGGTCCACGGCGTTCCCGAAATTCCCCGCAGCCCAGACTGGTCCGTTCGTGAGGGTTCCGTTCCTGCCATTGAGGCTGCTATCCGCCGCAGTGGGACCTGAGGTTTCATCCAGCTTAAGCCAGACATGAGGCGTGGGCGGAGGAAGAATCCCAAGTGGTGTCGCGGAGGCTTGTGCGGAAACCGATCCCTGCCCCACCCCACCGGTAATCGCTACTACGTAGTGATAAATGGTACCAACGACGACCGCGGTGTCGGTGAATGAAGCGCTGGATCCGGGCAAGGAAGCAATCACGCCATAAGGACCGCCATTCGCAGTGGATCGCCTGATCTCATAGCCCGCGGATCCATTCATCGGTTGCCAATTGAGAATTACCTCGCCGTCCCCCGCGGTCGCAGTTAGATTTGTGGGAGCGAAGGGTGTTGCTGCCAGAGTGGAGATTTCGGCAGCGCTCAGCGACACGTCGTAGATCAGGAACTCGTCCACCCTGCCGTTCAGATACGCGTCGGCACTGGAGGCGGACCTTCCGATGTAGTTGTTCGGGGTGATTCCGAGTCCCGAAGGATTGTTAGTCATGGCGCCGCTGGTTACGGGGAGGCCGTCGAGATACATCGTGGCGATGTTGCCGGATAGCGTGACGGCCACATGCGTCCAGGTGTTGATCGAGAACTGGTTCTCTACAGGCGCTTCCAGATTCTGGCCGTTGAGACCGAAGCGAATGAGTCCGCCAGCTGTCCGCGGCACGAAATACATGCTGCTGGAGGTGGTGCCGTTGTTGAAATCGAAAACGCGTGCCCAGTTGTTGATGGAACCCAGCCTCACCCAGAACGCGACGGTGCAGTCGTCCAGACCACTGACGATTCCCGCAGGTAGCGTGACGTGCTGGCTGCCGCCATTCAGAGTCAACGCGCCACCGAGTTTTGCATTACTCCCGCTCACCCATGTCGGGCTGTTAGCCAGGGTGCCGTTCCAGCCGCGGCCGGAGGAATCCGCCGCCGCGGTCCCGCTACCATCGTCGAAGCGAAGATGGGCGCGCAATGAGCCCGGAAGCGCGGCCTGTTCGGCGGATGCGGAGCTTTCTGCCAGACCGTTTCCCGCAGTGACGGTGTAGAAATAGGGCTTACCATTCAGGATTTCCGTGTCGGTAAAAGACGAACCTAGTGAGGTGCCAATGATGACATACGGACCGCCGCTGATGCTGGACCGACGGATCGTGTATCCGGTCACACCAGCCACTGCGGTCCAAGCGAGGTCCACTCTTGCGCTGGACGCCATCGCAGTTAGATTCACAGGCGCGGCAAGCGGCACGGCAAGCCGAGCCACGTCGGCGGCGGACAAGACACCGTTGTAAATTCGGAACTCATCCAACTTGCCCTCGAAGGCTGGGTTTGCCAGCTCAGCCGATTTGCCGATGAAATTGCTAGTCGTCACTCCCAGATCGGAGGGTTGATAGGTCATCGCAGGGTTAGCGGCCGTTTCAATGCCATTGACGTAAAGTTTCGCCGAGTCACCGGCCAAGCTCACCGTCACGTGCGTCCAGATACCCGGCTGAAAATGAGCCGCAGACGGGGCCTCGAGTATTTGTTCGGTGCCACTCTTATCGATCGCAAACCGCATCATGCCGTCCGCGGCCCGCGGCGTGAAATACATCCGGTTCTGGGTGCTTCCGTTGCTAAATTCGAACACCCGAGCCCCGTCAGAAATCGGGCCGGGCTTGAGCCAGAATGCGACAGTTAGATCAGTGACGCCGCTCACGATGCCTGCTGGCAAAGTGACATGGCTGCCGCCGCTGAAACCAAGCGCGCCATTGACCTTCGCGTTGCTTCCGCTTTCCCACCCAGGTCCGTTGACAAGCGTGCCGTTCCAGCCATTGCCAGTGGAGTCAACTGCAGTCGTGCCGAAACCTTCGTCGAAGCGCAAATAGGCTGCTTTGACCGCTCCAGGACTTACGGTGGGAAGGGATACAATGTACTCGAGCACCGGGCGGAATGCGGTGGTCGCACTCTCCCGTGAGTGGAAGCCTACAAAATTGTTGCCCGTGTTAGGATTGCTGATTCGAAGCGTCAGGACTCCGTCGGTTTCGGCTTTCGCAGCGGCCGTCACATCGATCTGAATCTGCTGACCCACGACATATCCTCCGGCAGATGCGACAAAAGTCCCGGACGCCGCCGGTCTGTTAGTCCAGGTCATTGCGGACTCGGACCAGCCATCATCGGCCAATCTCTCGCAGGTCAACGTCGCCCCACCGTCATCCACCTGGAATGGGACGAGATTCAATTTGACGCTCTGCGTGTTAGACAGCCCGCTCACTTCGAATTTCAGATAGGTAACCCGGTTGAACCCCGAGTTAGATCCGCCGTCGGTCTTGGTCACCAGTTGGGTGGCGGGGCCAAAATTTGTTCCTGCTGAACCTCCATCCCGCACATAGACATCGGCATCCGGTCCGATGGTTCCAGCGGCAGTCTCCCCGCCAACACCCAGGAAATCGATGTTAGCCAATCCCGTGGCGGAGATGGCTTGCAGCCTCACGCTCGTCAATCCCGCGCCCACGTTTGCATGGACCGTTATCAGCCTCCAGGAGCTTAAAGATCCGGAGGCAGGAAAATTGATATTGGAAACAAGCTTCACGCCGTTGAGGAAAAGATCGGCATTTGAATCCACCAGGCTCGCATAGCGGAAGGTGAATACCCCGATCTCGGCGGCCGGAAAATCCAGCCACCAGTTGATGCCGGCACCCGCGGCGGCTTTCGTGTTAGAGAACCCGGCTCCGGTAAATCCTGACTGGTCGCTGTTGATGCTGCCATCCACACCTCCGAAACCCGCTTCGTTTTCCTGAATGACCAAGCCGCCAGAATACTCCGTCGGCACAAGCACCAGGTTGTCGAAATACATGGTCCTCGCTCCCGTCGCAGTGGACCGGAACTCGATGGTGTTCTGGCCTGCGTTCAGGTTGATTGTTTGTTGGTGGACCGCCCAATCGCTGAATGTGGGGGTCGCGGTGAAGAGCATGTCGGACACCCGCAATCCGTTGACGTAGAGGTCGATGCCGCCTCGGTTTCCACCTGTGACCGAGTAGCGGGTCTCCAACCGGTAAGCGCCAGAACTCAGGACACTAACCGTATCCCTAACGGCGGCGGCCGCATTGGTTCCGAACTGGAGGTAGCCCTGTCCCTGATAGTTGCGGATGCTGCCGTTCTGGCCACCGGCCGTGATGCCCGAAATGCTTTTGTAGTCAAAACACTCCGCCTCATACTGGCGGGGGCCGGCGAAAGCCGTGGGTCGTTCCGGGGCGGTGATTCCGGCTGGCGTGTAGGAGGTCAGGCGGCCGGTAGCCGTCCCCGCGCAGTTAATCGTGATGTCCAGCGCGCCATTGTGCGCGACGGTCAGTGTGAAAACGCCGCCGGTCCAATCCTTCCTCACCACGCTGGCCTGATGACTCGCCCGATCGGTCCAACTGAAGGTCGGCTCGACGTTACTGCCAAAAATCTTAATCGTGTCGGTCTTCAGACCGGTATCGATCACATTATCGTAGTTGCTCAGATAGAAAGTCAGCCTGTCGGAAAATTCCTTCACCACTCCCGCGGTGTATTGAGAGAACGTCAGCTCCATTCGTTCAGCGGTGTTATACTTGAAAGGAATGGATCCAGTTGCGATCTGGCCCGTCTTGTAAGGATTGTAAACCACCCAACCGTTTTCATGGCGTCCTGCATAAAGATCTCCGGTGTATTCCTGCGGAAACAGCCCTTCGAATTCAGCCACTTTGGAGGCGACCGTTGGCCAGCGGGTTAAGAAGGCAGAACGGTTGACCTTGACCGGGAACGAATTCGCATCGGCATCTTCCAACGCAAAGACGGTGGGAACGGTTGGATAGCGCCCGGTCTTCTTGAAAAACGTCTTGTTGTTCAGGAGATTTCCGTCGCCATCCATCCGATAGAGTCCTTGGAACATCGTTTCAGGAGAACTGTAGATCGTGTCATTGCCCCCGGAATTGATATTATTGATGATGACCACCCTCGTACGGTCGATCACCTCCCTACGGCTCGGGATACGGACCGTGCCATCAAGCACCTTGCGGAAAAGATCGATGCTGACGTTGTCGAACTGCGGAAAGGTTCCCCATCGCCTCATGGTGTAGCCGTCGGTTGTTCCGTTGGTGCTCAGTTCCCGGAAGCACTGCGTCCAAATCAACTCAGGGCCGTCGGCCACGGTCTGTCCTGTCAGCATCATGTGCTCGAGCTGAGGCGCTCCGGCCGTGGCCATCGTAAAGCTGGCGTGATTCGCAACCCCTGTCGCATCGGTCCAGCCGGTGTCGTCGTAGCGGATGCCATACTGCCCCGCATAGCCGGAGAGATATGCCCCCAGACAGACGCTCTCCATATCCGACTGATAGGACTGCTGGGTGTATTTTTCACAGAGGATGTAGTTCTCCGTATAATCCCGGCAGGCTGCCGCGAATGCCGGGGTGCGCTTCAGCATGGCAATCGGGTTGATACTCGGGGACCACTGATTGCCGCACCAGCTTACTATGAGATAGCCGCCGTTGCGGTGGCTCAGCTCCAGCAGATTGGCGAAGTGCGAGATCCGGTCCGTCCATTTTGCTGAAAGCGGATCCGTGGGACTGTCATATCCCCAGAACTGCTCGCAATAGTTGAAACCAATGAAGTTCGGATAGTCCCGATAGAACTCCTCATAGACTGACAGGTCGAAATCCGAGAACTGGCTGAATCCCCCGCTGGACGGCTGAACCACGGCCCACATCCGGTTCTCGGCGCAGGCCCGCAACCAGGATCTCGCGACTTCATAGCCATATTCGGCGACTTGGAACTGGCTCGTGGTTTCATTGTGACTGATCGACAACGAAAGGTTCATCACGACGAAGGGCCGGATATCCGGAGGAATCAGGGCGATGATTTTTTGTGGATCGGCATAGTTCCAGGTGTCGATGTGGATCAGCCACATGGGTTTGTCCGGCGAGATGGGTCGTCTAAGAGGCACCCCTTGCTGTGCATACAAGTTCGCGCTCACCATGATGAAAATCATGATGAGCAATCGCAGGAGGGTTTTCTGAATGGGTTTCATCGACTTCAACGGCAATCTATCAGGACCGAGCCTGCCTGTTTCAACGGCCCAGTTCCGCTGCGGTCCACGGCGTGGAGCGGTCTTTATGTTTATTGCGAATCTCCTTCACTTGGTCCGGGGTGATCGGCGCGGCGTCGTTCGACCAGCTCTGGCGGACGTACGTGAGCACGTCGGAAATTTTCTGATCGTCGAGATCCACGTGGGGTGGCATCACGGCATTATAGTCATGGCCAGAGACTTTGACGGGACCCTGCAGTCCGCCAATTACGATTCGGATCGGCACGGACGGATCGCCTGTTAGCCAATCCGAGCCGTCCAGAGGCGGGAATGCTGCTTCCAATCCCGCACCGGTTGGCTGGTGGCAGGCGATGCAGGTCAGGCCGTAAATTTCCGCGCCACGTTTGTGCACTTCGGCGTCGGGTTTGAATTTCTTCTCTGCGACAAGGGCCGCAGAACCGCTACCTGCCTTGGCGGCAAGTTCCGCCAGCAAGCCCTTGGCTCCGCTCGCTCCCGGAATTTCAGTTAGTGAGATGTCGTCGTAGATGACTTTGCCAGTCGCACCACCGAACGCACCGATCTGGCAGTGGATGAGCAGTCGGTTGCGGTCGCCGGTATCAATTTCCGTGGAGACCTGGGTCCAGTCGGAATTACCGCTGACGTTTTTGGTGCGGTCTCCGCCATCGAGAAAAAGCATGGCACCGAGTCCGTCGCCGACCGGTTTGAGATTGACGGCCTTGATCCAGGCGGACAGCCGATAGCGCGTGCCGCGTTTGACCCGCGCATTGATGACGGCACCGCCATCGACAACTTTCTCGGACGAGAGCGCGAGTCCCGGTGTGCCGTTGCGGCCATCCGGCGTGGTGGTTACTTCGAAGGGAGTGCCATCGCCATAAACCCGGACATCGGTCCAACCCACCGGCTTGTTATCCGCGACCTCATTGAATCCCGGGTTCGGAAGCAAGTTCGGCATTTCGGGCTGTTCCACCGCCTCCCCCTTGTAGCCAGCAGCTTTGGCGGCGTTAGTCACGCTGGTGGCATGACAGGTTGCAACGATCTGCCATGCATCTTTCAGCGTGAGTTCTCCGGTGATCCGCGGCTCCTCCTTGGTGATCAGATTGAAGAGAGCCTTGCCCAGTTCCGCATCCTCTGGGAGTCCTGCTAGAGAAACGAGCACTTCCGCAAGCTCGCGATCACCCGACAGTTTCACCGTGCCGTCCGCCAGAAATGCTGACTTCAACTGCTGCGGAGTGGCGAGCTTGATGCCGGCACGTTGCACTGCGCGGACATTCGAACCGAGGGCGGCGGTGATCGTGGATGGCTCGATCACTCCGAGACCGGCGAGCGCATAGACCGCGTGGGCGGAAGCGCGGTTCCCGGCTGCGACGAGCGAAGTGAGTTTTCCCGCGAGCTCTTTGTTGCCGCTTTCCACCATCAGTCGCTGGGCGTGGAGACGCCATAACAGATTCGGATGATCCAGCGCCGCGATGAGGGTTGCGGGATCGGCTGGGTCGAGAACGGGAACCGCATCATCGGCAGTGCCCTTCGGATAGACTCGATAGACGCGGCCGTGTTGTTTGTCGCGAAGCGGAGTTTCATAGGCGTTGCCCTTTCCGTTCGTGGCGTCCAGACCGGACGATTGCTTGTTCGGTGTGGGGTTGTGCTGGATGATGAGGTTGTACCAATCGCAGATCCACACCGCGCCATCGGGGCCGGTTTCCGCACAGACCGGACCGGACCAGGCATCGGCGCTGTTATACAAATTGTTGAAACGTTGGACGGCCTTGTAGCCGGAGCTTTGACGTGTGATGTCGAAGGTGCCGACGAGCTTGCCGGTGCCTTCGGTGACGAAGGCGGTTTTTTCCCGCCACTCTTCGGGAAAGCGGGCGGCGGTATAGAAAGCATGGCCAGCGCCTGCGGTGTATTTCTCAAATTGGTCCACCTGACGGATGTCGGTGGAGCTGGGGTTGAAGATCGGGTTGTCATCGGCCCGCGGCGTGCGTGGCGCGCGGCGACCAATCGTGGCGTAGGCAGCCTGCGGATGGGTCAGATAGAACGACGGATTTCCGTTCGCGGTGGAGCCCATGATGTCGAAGTCGGAGGTGGTGCCGAGGCCCCAGGTGTTGTTGGTGGTGGGCTGGAGGTATTCGACTTTCGAAGCGTCCGGCTTGAAGCGGAAAACGCCTTGAGTGAACGAGAGCGCTTCACCGCCGACGTTGCCCTTGAAGCCCGAGTAGCCGACGGTGGCGTAGATCCAGCCGTCATGGCCGTAGCGCAGATTCGAAACGCCGGCGTGCGTGTCACCCATGCTGAAGCCACTGAAAAGGATTTCTCTAACATCCGCTTTGTCATCGCCGTCGGTATCCTGGAGGAAGAGCATGTCCGTGCCGTTCGTGGAGATCACGCCGCCGTTGGCGAAGACCAGCGAGGTCGGGATCGAGAGCTTGTCGGCAAACGTGGTGAACTTGTCGGCGCGACCGTCCTTGTCGGTGTCCTCACAGATGATGATCTTGTCGTTGCCGAGATTTCCGGCGTGCAGATTGTTAGGATAGTCCGTGCTTTGGATGACGAAGGCGCGGCCCTTGTGGTCCCAGTTCACGAAAATCGGGTTCACGATGTCTGGCTCGGACGCGAACAATGACAATTCGAAGCCGGTGGGCACTTGGGCGAGTTTCATCGAATCCTCGGGTGAGAGCGGCTTCTGGGCCTTGGTGATGAGCTCGCGTTTCACGTAGCCAGGAAGTTGGACATCCTGCTGTTCCAGCTTGGGGATTTTCAGGGAAATGAGTTTTGCCTGCTTCTCCGGGCCAACGCTCCACAGGATGGCGCGTTTGAGAAGATCGTGGAATGCCGGTTGATCCCAGACACGGAGATCGTGTCCAGCGGCAGTGTAAAAAACGCGCCCCTTACCCTGTTCGCGGACCCACGTCCACGGCTCTTGCTCGCGCTTTTCCAGGATCACCCGGTCGTCGCCGTGCTGGTCGTGCACGTAGGTTTCATCCCACGCTTCGAAGCCACCGTAATCGCGCATGACCGGGTGCTCCGGGTTGACATTCGTCGCCTTGAAGACGCCCGCGGTGTGGTTTTTAAAGCGGCCACCGACGAGCTTGATGAATTCGGGTGAGCCCCCATAACAGGCCGACGCGCAATGGATCGGCAGGAACGCACCGCCAGTGTCGACATAGTTGGTTAGAGCTTCTAGTTGATCGGCGGGCATGGGGCCGCCTTGCTCCCAATTTCCGTACATCAGGAGAGCGTCGTATTTCGCGAGGGTCTCGGGGTTGAAGGCCTCGGCTGGATTCTGGGTGTAGGTGAAGTCGATGCCTTCAGTGCCTAGGTTACGTTTGATGACCCGGTATCGCGTGATCGGGTCGTGGCCCGGACCGTTGGCGGTAGGGGCACCGAAGAACAAGACCTCAAGACGCCTCGCCTCCGGAGTCGGAGTGATCAGCGGCTTGGCCAACACCGCTCCGAGGACGGCGAGTGGAAGAATGATTGTCAGGCTGAGTGGTTTCATGAAATGAGTTGGATATTGAAGATTTGCTAGAAAATGTCGCGGCGTCATGGCAGTCAGGGGACCTCTGCGACCCGATAGAACCTCCGAGGCGAGGTCTGATTGACTTCCGGGTAGAAAAGAAAGCCGCTGGCGTCTGCCGGCTGGGTAATCACTTCCTGCCAAGAATCGGACGATGAAAGTTCATCGGCAGCCTGGATTTTATAGTTCGAATTCGGTGCACCGCGACCTATGAAGTTGGCATTGACGGTGCCGTTAGGATTTCCGACTGCCGAAATGTCTGCCGTTAGAGGAATCGGAACGCGGAAGACCGTTCCAGATCCACCCGGACCGCCTGAGAACGCCGTGCCAAACAAGGCATGCCCCACCCGCACCAGCGGTGCTACCGGATGGGCGCCAAACTGGTTGGTACCGTCCGTCGTCAGAGCTTCGAAGCTGTGGAAAGTGCGGAAATCCGGCAGGAAAGGATCAAGCGCGAAGACCGTGCCTGTCGCCCCACCTCCCCCGGCTGAGGTGACACCATAAAGCACATTCCCCGATAGATGGAGTCCGGTGGCGGGCGATGCGCCGTCCATGTTGGTTCCGGATAAAGGATCGGTGGAAGTGAAATGATAGAGCGTAAGGAAACTGTCGCCGTTGGTATTGATCGCAAAAACCGTCCCCTTCCCTCCCGTGCCGCCGGCGAGGGTGGTTCCATAGATGATACCGTTTGACACCACGAGCCCACCGCAGGGAGTCGCACCATCTACGTTTGTGGCGGTAACCGAGTCGAGAGGCGCGAAGTGATGGAGCACAGCGTAATCACTTCCGTTAGTATTCATGGAGAAAACCACACCCGAACCGCCGGTGCCGCCGGCAGTCGCAGTGCCGTAAAGTTTTCCTCCTGATAGAACCATGCCACTGCGAGGATATGCGCCATCCGCGTTGGTGCCGAAGTTGGAATCGAGCAGGGAAAACTCTTTGAGAACGGTGAAATTCGCACCACTGCTGGCGACCCAGAACACGGTCCCGGTGCCGTTGGTCCCGCCAGCCGCTGTCGCTCCGTAGAGCGTAGCGCTGGAGATGGCTAACAAACCCGACGGGCTCGCACCGCCGATGTTCGTTCCGGTATGCGCCGCTAGGTTGTTGAAACTTCGGATCACACCCACGGTGCCGTCCGCCCTGCGTTCGAACAGTGTTCCAGCGCCAAAGGTGCCGCCCGCTTGGGAAACGCCGAAGAAGCCACTACCAGAAACCTGTAGCCCGCCTTCGGGATGCGCCGCGTCCAGTCCGTTGGTGAAACTCTCCAAGGTTTCAAACGTGTTGCCATCCAGACTCACCCGGAACGCTGCACCATCACCCGACAGGCCGCCATTGAGAGTGGTCCCCTGCAACTCTCCCGCTATCAGAACCAGCCCCGACGCCGGGTTCGCTCCGTCTGGTGTAATTCCTAGCGACGGAACGCCGAAACGATGGATCGCGATTCCGTCCGGACCATCAAAAGTCACAAAATCAGGCGGCTGCGAAACAGCTCCACTCTCCAACTCGGCGACGGTTAGATCAGTACTTGAGGAGCCGAAGACGAACCTATCGATGAAAAATCCATCTTCACGCCCGGCGATCTGGAAGGTTTGGGTAAGGCCGCCTGTGGGAACGGTGAAGAGAGTGGAAAACTTCATCCATTTCCAAACCTGCGTCCCCGCAGAACCGCCACCCACGGTCACCACATCGGTGAATCCCGTGAAACCACCGACTGCCAGCCCGTTGGAGAACACCCAGTTGGAAGCCGTGGTCGGCGATTTCGCTCCGAACCCGTTGCCATGGAAAAAGCTGTCGTCATCAAATCCACCCGCACCCACCCGGACCCGTGCATATAACTGATAGACATCCGCTGAAGGGAACTGCACGGAATAGGATGCCACGCGTGCGGCGCTTCCCGGGACCGTGGTGCTGGCGGAGGTGGGAGAAATGGTGATGCTCGCCGCACCGTCGAGAGTACTCAGGGCGAACGCGGAGCCGAGCGTGCCGGATTCCGCTTCGACGACAGGCAACGACGACGCTCCCGCGGAAACCCGGATTCCACTGACAAAAACGTTCGGCAGGCCGGCTGAACCGCCAGCAGCACCAGCTCCGGTTAGGGTGATCACCCCGGAACCGTTTGCCCTCGCCTGCAGGTTGATCACGCTGTCACCCAGCGAGGCGGGGACGGTGGTGGTCGAGCCGTTGAACGCCAATGTGCCGGTGTTTCCCGATACGCTGTCCGTCCACGAGGCCGCACGGTTTCCCGTGGAATTGAGATCGAAGGCCCAGACCTCCACTGAGTAAAATGCATTCGCAGTTAGACCGGTGATGGTGGCGGTGGCAGTCTGCCCGCCAACGGTGCTGTCCGCGACAAACCAGAAGTCACGCCAGAAACTTGAATCGGCGGGGAAGCTGCCGGCGTTCCGATCGCGGTCCTGCCCGTCACCGCTCGTGGAAAGCGTGAGGGTGTGGACTCCATCAGATCCCGTTAGAGTCTCTGCATTATCGGCGGCCCCCGTCACCGGAGTCCAACCGGAGAGCGTCGGGGATGCTGTCGCGAAATCATTCACATCGAACTGGGCCACCGCCGCAATACCGGCGTCAACGCCCATCCACGCAGCCAGCAGTAGCGGGATTCGACATTTCTTGATCTGACGGGAAGCTGTAAACATCAGGGAGCGAAAAGATTGAGATTCACCGAGTTGACCATCGCCTGATAGCCCGTCGCGTTGATGTGCAGCCCGTCGTTCTGATAGATATAGGCAGGTAGGATGTTGGACGGAGCCGAGGGATCGCGCACGACGGCGTCGAAGTCGATGTGGCCATCGAACACCGAGTTTGTGCGGATCCACTCATTTACCGCCTGCCGGATGCTTTCGAGCGTCGCAGTGTAGGTGCCGGATGTGCCGAACGGCGTGATGGTCGCGGCGTAGGGCTTGATGTTGCGGGCACGTGCCTGATTGGCGAGACCGGTGTAAACGGCGATGAGGTCGTTCGCTCTAGCAGTTGCCGCGGCCGGCGTGGTGATTCCGCTGTAGGCAATGTCATTGATTCCCATGAAGACGATGAAATACCGCACGCCTGTCTGGTTGAGGATATCCCTTCTGAAACGCGCCTGGCCGGAAGGAAATCCCGCACTTCCCTGACCGAGGACCCCGTTGGCACCGATTCCTAGATTGGTCACGCCCACGTTGGCGGTAGATGAATTGGCGGCAAGCCGGGTGGCAAGGCGGTCCGGCCAGCGGTCCTGGCCGTTGGTGGTCGAGCCGCGGCCGTCCGTGATCGAGTCTCCTAGAATGGCGATGGTTCTAGCAGTTTCGTCGCCCAACGCTTCGAGGGCGTGAATGACATACCAGTGATCCGTTTTCGCCGCAGCCGGCAGGTTTGGGGTGGACACCGCGTTTCCCTCCGCGATGAACGACGTGGTCCGCGAGCCCGGATGGCCGGTGATCGTGGAGGCGGAAACCTCACCGAAATGGAGGCTGATCGCGACCGTTGAAGTCGGAGGAAGATCATAGCTTACAGAGTCCGACCAGATCGTTTCTCCGGGAGGAATCACCACACCGGGCGCTCCGCGGAAAGCGAATGCCCGGTCCGTTGCCGGATCGATTTCGCCGCTACCCGCACTGCCGGTTCCAGCGGCCTGCGCGAGGTGCGCGGACTGGATGGTCACAGGGCTGGTTCCGTAGGCGTTGCAAAGACGCAGCCGCAGATGCTTGGACCCAATCGAGGTCCGCACGAACTGACGCAACGTCTTGTAGGCCAGCGGCTGGGGCGGCAAATTGTTTTGCTCCGTTAGATAGGGAGCAGTCGCCCAGGTGGTCACCCAGTGTCCGGGACCGGCGGATGCCGCAGAACATGCTAACAGCAGCGCCGCCAGTCCACGGGCAACCACTCGCTTCAAACGATAAGATGGCAGAATCATTGGCTTGTTTCGGATTTCGCCGGTTCGATGGATTTGTTTTCACCTTTGCCCTCTTTGATCACCGCAAAGAACGCTGGCTTCGGCTTGAGATCCCGGTCAAAAAGAAGCGGGTGGTTCGTGCGGCCTCGGATTGGGAAGCCGTTCAGCCAGGTCTGGCCATCATCCAGACCCCAGAATGTCACCCGGTTGATCGATTTCTGATGCCGCATGTAGACTCCGAAGATATCGGCATAGCGTTTCGCGAGTTTTTCCTGCACGTCATCCGGCAGCCCTGCGGTATACGGATTCGTGGAGGAGTCGCCCTGTTCGCGACGGCTGATGTCAGCATTCCCCGCAGAGCCGCGGCTGGGGAGCACATCCACATCGAGTTCGGTGATCATGACCTTGAGGCCGAGAGCGGAAAAATCCTTGATGGTTTTTTCAATTTCCTCAACTGAGGGATGGCCGATCTGGAAGTGGGACTGGGTGCCCACACCGTCGATGGGAACTTTGCGTTCCAGCATTCCCTTCAAAAGCTTCACGCAGTTGGCACGCTTCCGTTCGTTTTCCAGGCTGTAGTCGTTATAGTAGAGTTCCGCTTTCGGGTCGGCTTCCCGGGCATAGCGGAACGCATGGTCGAGGAAGTCGTCACCGATAATTTTTCGCCACGGCGAATCACGGAGGACGTCCTCCCCTCCATCGGATAGAGCCTCGTTGACCACGTCCCAGCCTTTGACCTTTCCCTTGTAACGGCCAACCACGGTGTGGATGTGGTCGCGCATCCGCTTGAGCAGCTCATCCCTGGTGGCAGGTTTGCCGCCTTCCCCTTCGAACACCCAGCGCGGCGTTTGACTGTGCCATACAAGCGTATGCCCGATCACCTCCATCTTGTGCTTTTTGGCGTATTCGAAATAGGCATCCACCGCATCAAACTGATAGCGGTCCGGCTGCGGATGAAGGGACTGCCATTTCATGTCGTTTTCCGCTGTCAGGCAGGAAAACTGTTGGCCTGCGAGATCGCCGGCCTTGGCATTCTGGCCGTTGACCATCCGGGTGTTGAGAGCGACACCCAGAAGGAAATGCTTCTGATAGACTTCGCGCAGCGTGGGATTCTCCGGTTCTGCGGCGTGGATGCCGGACAGCGAAGCGGCCGTGGCCATAATAAGAAGCTTTTGAGAGATGGAATTCATGATGGTTGGGATTGGGTTTTGTTAGGATTGGATCAGCGGAAGATTTTCTGTGTGAAATAATAGAGGCAGTGCGCCCAGTGAGTCGGGTCATGGCCGCGGTCATCCACATGCCAGACGTGCGGAACCTGCTTTTCCTTGAGATAGGTCTGCATGTTCTTGCTGATGCGGAAGAGCCCGTCCTTGCTTCCGCAGGTGAGCAGGAAGAACTTCAGTTGTTTTCCTGTCGTGGCCGGATCCGGGATAAGTTCGACCGGAGGCTTGGTGTTAGGGGCCGAGGAAAAGGCACCGATCCAGGAGAAGGTGTCGAGGTGGGTAAGGCCGAAGTTCAGGGTCTGCCCTCCGCCCATCGAGAGCCCGGCCAGCGCGCGACCTTCGGGGTCGGTGCGGGTGCTGAAGCGACGATCAATCGCAGGTATCACGTCGTCCAACAAATCCCGCTCGAAGACCGCGAACGCGGGTGCCGCCCCCATCCCGGCATTCGCCCGGTCATCCTTCCGGGCTCGTCCGTTAGGCATCACGACGATCATCGGTTCCGCCGTTTTGGCGGCAATTCCATTATCCAGGAGTGAGTCCACCGATGCGAACCGCTGCCATTCGGTTTCATCGCCGCCGATCCCGTGGAGCAGATAGATTACCGGATATTTCTTGTCCGCGGAGTATCCCGGCGGGGTGTAAACCTGCATCTTGCGCTTGGTGCCGACCGTCTTTGAATCGTATTCCACGATCTCCAGATTGCCATGCGGGATGCCATCTTGCTTCACATTATATCCTACGGGAGGAGGATCGAACGCGGGTTTGTCGTCCGGTCCCATTTCGGCAGCCTGGCCTTGGCGAGGTGGAATGGTGGGTTCGGCAGGTTT
>JANODE010000042.1:0-4768 GCA_031412525.1 Akkermansiaceae bacterium
ATCCCGCTCAACGTCAACCACCCGGAATGCGAACCGATGATCATCGGCCGCAACTTCCTCGTCAAAATCAACGCCAACATCGGCAACTCCGCCGTCGCCTCGTCCATCGAGGAAGAGGTCGAGAAAATGCGCTGGTCCACCAAGTGGGGCGCCGACACCGTGATGGACCTGTCCACCGGCAAGAACATCCACGCCACCCGCGAGTGGATCCTCCGCAACTCCCCCGTCCCCATCGGCACCGTGCCGATCTATCAGGCGCTCGAAAAGGTCAACGGCAAGGCCGAGGACCTCACCTGGGAACTCTATCGCGACACCCTCATCGAGCAGGCCGAGCAAGGCGTCGATTACTTCACCATCCACGCCGGCGTCCTGCTCCGCTTCGTCCCGATGACCGCCAGCCGCATGACCGGCATCGTCAGCCGCGGCGGTTCGATCATGGCCAAGTGGTGCCTCGCCCATCACAAGGAAAACTTCCTCTACACCCACTGGGATGAAATCTGCGACATCTGCGCCGCCTACGACGTCAGCTTCTCCATCGGCGACGGCCTGCGCCCCGGCTCCATCGCCGATGCCAACGACAAAGCCCAGTTCGGCGAACTCGAAGTGCAGGGCGAACTCACCACCCGCGCCTGGGCCAAGGGCTGCCAGGTCATGAACGAAGGCCCCGGCCACGTCCCCATGCACATGATCGAGGAAAACATGGCCAAGCAACTCGAATGGTGCCACGAAGCCCCCTTCTACACCCTCGGGCCATTGACCACCGACATCGCCCCCGGCTACGACCACATCACCAGCGGCATCGGCGCCGCCATGATCGGCTGGTATGGCTGCGCCATGCTCTGCTACGTCACCCCCAAGGAACACCTCGGCCTACCTAACAAGGACGATGTGAAAGTGGGCGTCATCACCTACAAGCTCGCCGCCCACGCCGCCGACCTCGCCAAAGGCCACCCCGGTGCCCAATACCGCGACAACGCCCTCAGCAAGGCCCGCTTCGAATTCCGTTGGGAAGACCAGTTCAATCTTTCGTTAGACCCCATCACCGCCCGCTCCTACCACGACGAAACCCTTCCCCAGGATGGAGCCAAAACCGCCCACTTCTGCTCCATGTGCGGCCCGCACTTCTGCTCGATGAAAATCAGCGAGGACGTCCGCCAATACGCAGCGGAACAAGGCATCGCCGAGGAGGAAGCGCTGGCGAAGGGCATGGAGGAGAAATCGAAAGAATTTGCCGAGAAAGGCGCGGAAGTTTATATCAACGCGTAGTTAAAAGGAAAAAAGCCATGAACTCGTCTGATCTCGTCACCATCGATCCCGATATCCTCGGAGGCACGCCCGTGTTCAAAAACACCCGGGTTCCGGTGAAGACGCTGTTCGAGTATCTGGAGGGCAACTACACTCTGGATGAGTTCCTGGAATGCTTCCCTTCAGTCACCCGCGAGATGGCTCACAACGTCCTAGCTCGTTCGGAAGAGGCATTTCTGACACCCGCATGAAAATCCTGTTGGATGAATGCGTTCCATGGCCGATGCGCAAAATGCTCACGGACCACGAATGCACCAACCCATACAAATGCGGCTGGAGCGGAGTCACCAACGGAGAACTTCTAAAACTCGCGGAAAACGAATTCGAACTCTTCATCACCGCCGATCAAAACCTCCGTTATCAGCAAAAGCTGGCCGGACGCCGCATCGCCATCTTGGAACTCTCCACCAACGACCTCCGCAGGATTCTTGCCGCAGGGCCGGCGATCATCGAAGCGGTCGCTTCCATCAAGGGAGGCGAATACTTGCAACTCGAGATTCCGTAGTCATGAACGACACCTCACCGGAAATCGCCGCCATGGTCCACGCCCGCCTGATGGCGAAGACCGGCGACGAACGCTTTCTCATGGGCATCCGCATGCACGAAGCCGCCCGCCGTAGCTAAAATCTTCGTCACGGCCTCCTAAGTATGACTCAAGAAGACTATACCGTTGATTTGGATACCGCCGAAGAGTTCCTAGACTACCTCAGGCCGTCGCGGTGCCATTGGCAGACGTATGTAAGGGGGAAGCTGCGGTGGGTTTTCCGGGGGCAACGTGATGCAAGTTGGCGTCTTCTCCCATCGGCTTGGCGTAAGGATAAGGCATCCGAGATTGCGATGAGACACCTCAGCAGCAACAGCGGGGCCGAGGGCTTGTCCGATTTTCATCATCACTTTGACCGTTGCCGTATGACCACCCCTTCAGGCGTGGCAGACGTCAATTCCCAGGCGGAGAAGGAACTTCGGATGCTACAGGAGTTCCTAGCTCATGCCAACGCCGCTGGAATGCAACTGCCCTACTCCACCGTCGAAATCCACCCGCGAGACTTTGGCTTCGCTGCCACGTTTCAAGGTAACGGAAGGGACTGCCCGGAATACGAACAGCGGAGCAGTCCCTTCTTCGATGCCGTTCTGCGATCACAGGGAATCGACCTCTCAGAAGTTCTCGGAGGGTTTGGCGATTCACCTGAACTGTGCGAGGAGATTCGCCGACTCGGTGAAGCGTGGCCCTTTCTCACCAACTTCACGATGCGGAGCCCGGTGGCGGCGCTGGCCCAGCATCACGGGATTCCCACGCGGATTCTCGACTGGTCTCATGATTCGCGAATTGCCGCGTATTTCGCCTGCTCGAATGTTAGAGACAGCGAAATGGATGATCCAGGGAAGCGCGTTGCGGTTTTTGCGCTGAATCCATTCCTACTGGAACGCGACCGGATCAGTGAGGATGAGCTCGCTGACTTCTCAGACGATCCCGAAGCTGCGAAAGTGTTTCTTTCGCAACACTCCACGTTCGTCGAGAAAGCGGAAACCACTTCCTACCTCGCTGCTCAATCGGGACTATTTACTCATCCGGATTTCGCCGATCTCTACTATGTTTTGACGGGAGATTACCCCACCATCGACAAAAGTATCGAGCTGACGGTCGGGTGGAAGCACCATATTGCCGGCAAACAGGAGCCTGACGTCAAGGACTTCATAAGGAAAATCACACTGCCGTGCCAGGAGGCTGATCGACTTATGGAAATGTTGGATGATGAACGAATTTTCCTAGCAACCCTGATGCCGAGCCTGGATCGAATGAAGGACTCAATGCTGGCCCGAGCCGAGCGCCGTTCCCGCATGGCAAATCGGCGGACAGATAAATGCGGTCAGTAAATGTCGATGGAGTTCCGACTACCAAAGATTTGGAATTCCGATGCTCGAAAGATCCCGCTGAATACATAAGGTCCGAGAAATCGTATGGGGAAGGGACGAGCAAGCAATCTTTCCCTCGTTCGCTCAGTAGTGAGGATTTGAGTTACTCTTAGGTTTCCATTCGCGGCTGAGTTTTTGAGCTTCCGCGATTTGTTCGCGGGTCATTTCCTCTGCCAGTCTATCTCTCGCAGTTACTACTCCTCCTATATCCGAGGCCCCCGCCGCCAGATTAAACCACATATAGGCCATTACTAAATCCTTCGGAACACCGTCTCCCCTGTAGTATCTATAGCCAAGATCTTTCTGATTGGCCACTTTTCCTTGCTCCGCCGCCTTGCGACACCATTTAGCGGCTTCAGTGTCATCTTTCCGAACACCTTCGCCCTTATCGTAAGCCCAACTAAGGTTGGACTGAGCGTCAGCATGTCCTTGCTCCGCAGCCTTGCGATACCAATTTACGGCTTCGACGTCGTCTTTTGGATCACTTTTACCTTCATCATAACGATATCCAAGGTTGAACTGTGCGTCGGCATGTCCTTGTTCCGCCGCCTTGCGGTACCACTTTACGGCTTCGGCGTCATCTTTTGGAATACCTTTGCCTTCCTCGTAACTATATCCAAGGCTCCACTGAGCGTCAGCATTTCCGTGTTCTGCCGCCATTCGAAACAATTTAAAGGCTTCGGAGTCATCTCGCCTAACACCTTCGCCCCGTGCATACGCATTCCCCCGCTTGAACAATTCGGCGGCGTCTTCCGATTTAGTACGCTTGCCACAACCCACCGCCGTTATGGCAAGAATACTCACCAATGTAGTCTTTCTGATATTTTTCACTAAATTGACGATATCCATTTTTATAGGCGGTGATAGGCCATTGAATTCCCCCAAAACTGGACTGGCAAGGAAGAAACCCGTCATTGGATGGGGCCAGGCCTCTCGGATTCACAGAATAGCACCGGTTTTCCGTCGCTCATCCCTCACCCCAGCACCGCTGCCACCACGCATAATGCGGGTGTGACGCGGCAGGTCGGGATCGGGCGAAGCGGAAGATGGACTGGAACAATTTCCCCATTCGCTCATCGGCAACGCCATTTCGCTCCTGCCACAGGATCAGGATCTCAAGGGTGCCGAGGGTTTCGAAGTTCGGGTTCCGCTTTTTGGCACGACGGATCGCTCTTTCGTCATCAATGGCGATCGGATGCCCGCGACTTTCCGCCAAGGCGAAGCACATCGCCTCACCATCGCCGGCCCCCAGCAGCGCGGCGTAGTCAATCAGGAGTTCGAACTCCAAATCGGTTTGCGGTCCGATTCGTTCAAGCATCCCAGCCGCGAAGAACGGCTCCAGATCGATGGCATGTTCTTCGCTGGTTTCGCGATCCCGTAGGATTTTCACCTCGCGGATGACGTCCGGGCAGACTTTGAATTCCATCCCGCAACCGGAAAGGATGTCCCCCGCCACTCCGGAGGCGACGAGATTGATCAGCACGGAGGCATCGGTGATGAGGATAGGTCCCATGGTTCCCGCGGTTGAAATTAGAACGCGAGAAGCAGT
>JANODE010000043.1:0-28469 GCA_031412525.1 Akkermansiaceae bacterium
GGGGAGCTCGGTCGCGCCGTAGGCCTTCAATCTTCCCGTATGGATGTCGTTTATTGTTTCGAGGTCCTTGTAGCCCCAGCCCATCAGCAGGGCGTGAGTGGTTCCGTTGGCATCGGCGAAAGCATGGATTCCGGAAATCAGTCCGAAGTCGGCGGAGGACCAATAGGTGATTGTCTGCCTTTTTCCTTCAGGCCAGCAGCGAACGAGCGTGCGCGGCGGGGAGTCCTTGGAGCGGAAAATGGTCGCGCTGAGGAATGCCATTTTCGTCCGGGGATGGCTTGTCCGATAGGCGGCGACTTTTTCTCGGAAGGCGGCTTCGGCTTCCGGCGTGAGCGGCTCGACCGGTGGCGGGGGCGGCGGGAGAGCGATAGGATTGATTTTCCGGACGGTGATGGTTCGTCCGCCTTGTTGGATGGATTTGCTTTCCAGCACGTCCTTTGCAGAAACGATGAATTTGGGCCTCGGCGGCTCAGGCGGTGGAGGGGTGCCGTCCGGAATGTTGCCGAGGATGCGGGCGGTGGTGGGAGTGGTTGCCGTTTCTGCGGGCAGGGAATCTTTCGCGTCCTGAGAGAGAATCGGCGAAAGGCAGGCCGCTGAGGCCAAAAATAGGAGCGGGATTGGTTTCATGGGAAGGTTGGTGGAGTCCTTCCTGGTGGACGGGGAGTTAGAAGAGCCGCACTGTGACGACCGCAACGGCCTTTAGCTTTCCCCGTAGAGTCGGCCTGGACATGCGCCGCCGCCCCCCCGGCCTTTCGGTCGGTTTGGCGGCATCGTTTGCGGTCGATGCCGACCGCACAGTGAGAGAACTTCTAAATTCCCATCCGCCGAAGCGGACACTTGAAGGTGGTTTCATCGCCCGCAGATTGGCAAGTTTGAAATCAAAACTTTGCGACTTCATTTTCTCATCCCCCTGTATTCACCCGGAAAAATGATTTTTTCTTTTGCGGGTGACCGTGGCGGGTGTTTTCTGAACGCGCTCATGAACATCGGCATCGCTCAAATCAACGCCGTCATCGGGGACTTTCCCGGCAACGTGAAACGCATCCTCGCCGCTTACCGGGAATGCCTCGACGCGGGCGCGGAGCTCGTGATCACCCCGGAATTATCCCTCGTCGGCTATCCGCCGCGGGATCTCGTTTTCAAATCGCAGTTTGTCCCCAAGTGCCTGCAGGCACTCGACTACCTCGCCGGGGAAATCCGGGAAGTCCCGCTGCTCGTCGGCTACGTGGACCACCATCACCCGGCCCGCCCGGGTAAACCATTTCGCAACGCCGCTGCTTGGCTGGAAAACGGCCAAATCCAGCACCGCATCTGGAAAACCTTGCTGCCCACCTACGACGTGTTCGACGAGCGCCGCTATTTCGAACCCGGCGGCTCCAGCGAGCCGATCCTTTGGAAAGGCCACCGCATCGGCGTGACCATCTGCGAGGACATCTGGACGGAGAATTACCTTCAACGCCCGTTCTATGACCGCGATCCCGTCGACGAGCTCTTGGCGAAAGGCATCGACCTTCTCGTGAACCTCAGCGCCTCCCCCTTCCACCTCGGAAAACCCCTGCTCCGCCGCGCGATGATCGGCGGCGTCGCCCGCAAGGCCAAGGTGCCGGTCGTCTACTGCAACTCGGTCGGCGCGAACGACCAGCTCGTCTTCGACGGCCACTCGCTGGTCACCGACGCGAACGGAGGCCTCGCCACACAGTTCCCCGGATTTGTCGAAACCTGCCGCGTGGTCGATCCGTTTTCCAAGGTGGAAAACGACGCTCCACTCGACTCCGGCGACGCCTGCCAGCTCTATCAGGCACTGGTGCTCGGCGTCCGCGACTACGTCACGAAATGCGGGTTCACCAGCGTCTGTCTCGGCCTCAGTGGTGGGATCGATTCCGCGCTCACCGCCACCATCGCCGCCGACGCGCTCGGCCCGGAGAACGTCCGCGGCCTGACGATGCCCAGCCCGTATTCCTCGCGCGGCAGCGTGGACGATTCCTTCGCCCTCGCCAGGAACCTCGGCATCCGCTGCGACGAGGTGCCTATCAAAAACGCCTTCGAAGCCGTCAAGGCGACGATGCACCCCGTTTTCGAAGGAAAGCCGGAAGACGTCACCGAGGAAAACATGCAGGCGCGGCTCCGCGGTCTCATGCTCATGGCGCTCTCCAACAAGGAAAACCACCTGCTTCTAACCACCGGTAACAAGAGCGAGCTCGCCGTGGGCTACTGCACCATCTACGGCGACATGTGCGGCGGCCTGGCCGTCATTTCCGACCTGCCGAAATGCAAGGTTTACGAGATCTCACGCTGGATCAACCGCGAGCGGGAAATCATCCCCTGGAACACCATCGACAAGCCGCCCAGCGCCGAGCTCCGACCCGACCAGAAGGACCAGGACACGCTCCCGCCTTACGAGATTCTCGACGCCATCCTCGAGCTCTACGTGGAGCACCAGCTTTCCTCGGATGAAATCATTTCCCGCGGCTTCGACGAAACCACCGTCCGCTGGATCCAGCGCCGCGTCGATCTAAACGAGTGGAAACGCCACCAGGCGGCACCCGGCCTCCGCGTCACTTCCAAGGCCTTCGGCATCGGCCGCAGGATGCCCATCGTCCAGCGCTTCATCGGTTGAACTTCCTTGATCGCTAACGGAAATGAAACTCGCCGACGCCCGCAAAATCCTAGGACTGGGACCCGAGGAAGACCCGCGTCCCTACCTCGACGATTTCAAGGACGCGCGCGAACACATCGCGACCATGGTCCGCAGCGCTCCCAGCGACACGCTCGCCGACCACTATCAGAAGGGCCTCATCGAGTTCGACCAAGCCCTCGCCGCCATCCAGGAACACTTGGAAGCCATCGGCCTCGCCGCGCCTCCCCTGCCCCCGAGACCCATCGATCATCCACCCGCATCGCCTGCCGAGGTGATGCTCGATGCCGGACCGGAAGGAGAACCGGACGCCCGCCCACCCGACCGGCGGATGTCCTATTTCGCGTGGTTTCTGATTTTCCTAACCGGAGCCGCCGGCGGCGGATGGATCTATTTTGAAAACGAGCGGGCCAAGGAGGAACAGCGGTTGATCCGCATGGCATTCCTCGAGCGCCAGGGATCCGTATTCATCGAGAACCGCCGCTGGCAGGATGCCGCGACCGCCTTCGCGGAAATCGAATCCCTCTCACCCGGGTCCGACCTCGCCAAGCGCGGCCGCCGCAGCATTGAGGCGGGCATGACTGAGGAGCAGACACAGTTCGTCGGTTATTGGACCGGCCAAGCGATCGCCGAACTCGAAAGCGGGCGACTCGATGAGGCGACGTCCGCCGCTCAGCAGGTGCTCAATCGCTTCCCCGGAGAAAAGGAAGCCACCGACATTCTAACCCGCATCGCCGCCGCCCACTCCAGCCAGGCGAGGGCCGCCGAGATCGCCACCGCCCGCGATGCGCTCGACCAGCGGAAGTGGGATCTCGCCGCCTCCACGGTGCGGAAGATCCTCGCTACCAGTCCCGACGATGCGGATGCGAGATCCATTCTAGCAGAGGCCACCGCCGCCATCGAAAAGACAGCAACCGACCTGGCGAAAGCCGCCGAACTGCTGAAAATGGCCGTCGCCCGCGATCAGGGCCAATGCGACCAGCAAGCGCTCGACTGGCTGCGCGAAGCCAAGTCCCTTGCCCCTGACGATCCGGAAATCACCTCCCGCCTCGAAAAACTCTCCAGCTACACCCGCACCCTGCGTGTCCCGGGTGACTTCAATACCCCGGCGGAAGCGCTTGCCGCCGCCCACGACGGTGACCGCATCGTGCTCGGTGCCGCCGTGTGGAAAGGCCCGCTCTCGATCAACGCCGGTGTCGAATTGCAAGGCGTGGGATTCGCCGACACCCGCATCGAGTGCGCCCCGGAAGACGGCAGCGCCATCACCATCGGCCCGAACGCGCGCGGCGCGCGGATCAGCGGCATTACTTTCCGTCACGAATCATTCGCCATCGGCACCGAGCGTTATTCCGTCGCAACCGTCCGCGGCGGCTCGGCCGCATTTATCGACTGCCGCTTCACCGAGGCGAGCGGCCACGGTCTCGCGGTGATCGAAGGCGGGCAGGTTTCTATCAGCAGAAGCCGCTTCGCCGACAATGGCTGGAACGGGATCGCCGCCATCGGAGCTGGAACCACGCTGGAAGTTAGAGACTCGGAATCACTGGGTAATTTCGAGCACGGCATCGAGTCGTGGGACGGAGCCGCCGTCATCCTAATCGACAACCGCTGCGAGGCTAACAGCCGGAACGGCGTTCATGCGGACAACGGGCTCGCCTCCGCCACCATCGAGGGCAACCAACTCGTCGCCAACCGCGAGTTCGGACTGGTGCTTGCCAGTGCCGGCTCCGGAAGGATTTCCGGCAACTCCGCCCGCACCAACCTCCTCGGCGGCTTCGTCATCCGCAGCGCTGCCGCCTCCCTGCCGGTCGTCTCCAACCAAGCGAATTCCAACCAGGGACCCGGCCTCATTCTGGAAAAGGGCCTGCCCCCCGCCTCTTACTCCAGCAACTCCCTTTCCCGAAACACCGGACCGCAAATCCTTGCCGCCGCGGAGTTGTCCTCGCCCTCCGAACCGGCTCCGGCCGCGTCCCCACCCGGTGCGACGAGCGTGCCTGAGCCCTAAGAATGATCGGGAGATCCGCCTGGTTGCGGGATTTCCCACCAGCCGGGCGGATTTGTTCCCTTCCCCAAGTTAATCCGGCTTGCCCTTAGTCCCCCGGCGAGGCATGGAGGGGGGGTGACGCGTGACCTATCAGCCGACCCGGCATGGCAGGACAAGGATCTGGGGCTGCCGCTTCCGGATTCCCCCCACGCGTGCTCGGTTTGCCTGCCCACCTGGGACTCCATCATCGGCTACGAAGAGGGCCGCGAAAAGGTGTTGAAACGCATGCGCACGGGCTACCCGCGGTTTTTCAAACACCCCGTGGTGGAGCGTCTGTTCGCCGCCGCCAAGGCAGAGGTCGCGACCGAACAAGAAGAGGTCATCGTCCTCCCCACCCGGGCTTCCGTACAGCGCGCCCACCGCTGGGTGGAGCGCATGTCGAACACGGCCGTTAGAATCACCGACTTCCACGGGCTCCAGGTGCTCGTCGTGCCGACCAAGGCCAAGCCGGACGCTGATGCCTACTGGCGCTTCACCGGCGAGATCGTCAGCAGCCGCCAGGCGCAGGAATTTCTCGACGGGAACATGCGCACCGGTTCCAAGTCGCATCTAATCACCCGCTCTCTATCCAAATATACCGGAGCCGCGCCGGACCACATGTTCGTCTTCAGCAGCGGCATGGCCGCAGTGACCGCCGTGCTGCGGGCGCTTCCGGGAATGCACGCCGGCAAGAAGACGCTACAGTTGGAGTTTCCCTACGTGGACTCGCTCAAGGTGCAGGACCTCTTCGGCCACGGCGTGGTCTATCTGAACGAGGCGACCGGCGAGTCCTTTGACGAAGCTCTCATGCGCATCCGCCAGGGCGAGTTCGCCGGAGTGTTCACCGAGGTCCCGAGCAATCCCCTGCTCCGCACCGTCGATCTTCACCGCGTGGCGAAAGCCTGCGAGGACGGCAGCACCCCGCTCATCGTGGACGACTCCGCCACCGGCCCGCTCAATGTCGAGTCCCTGCGCTTCGCCGATGTAGTGACCAGCAGTCTGACGAAATGGATTTCCGGAGAAGGCGACGTGATGGCCGGCATGGCGTCCGTGCGTGCGAGCTCGCCGGTCGCGAACGCCCTGCGGCAGTTCCTCAAGGCGGATGCCGCCGAAAGCGCGCCTCTCTATATTTCCGATGCCGAGGTCCTGCTTTCCAATCTCAAGGGTTATTCCAAACGAATGAAGACCGTGAACGCAAGCGCCCAGGTCCTCGCTTCGTGGCTTGCCAGCCATCCCGCCATCGCGGAAGTCTGGCATCCGTCGCTCACCCACACCGCCAACTACGAAGCCGTCATGCGCAAGGGCGGAGGCTACGGCGGACTGCTTTCCTTCGTCCTCAAGAATCCCAAGAAAACCCCAAAGGTTTACGACGCCCTGCGCCTGAGCAAGGGCCCGAGTTTCGGCACCCCGTTCACCCTCGTCTGCCCTTACACCCAGTTGGCCCACTATCACGAGTTGGAATGGGCCGAAGGCTGCGGCGTCTCCGCCAACCTCCTGCGCGTGTCCTGCGGTCTTGAGCCGGTTGAGACGATCATCGCCGCCTTCGAAGAGGCGCTGGTAAACGGTTGAGAAAATCGCAGGAGCGGAGATCA
The DNA here is from genome assembly GCA_031412525.1 of Akkermansiaceae bacterium. Taxonomy (GTDB): domain Bacteria; phylum Verrucomicrobiota; class Verrucomicrobiia; order Verrucomicrobiales; family Akkermansiaceae; genus Luteolibacter. The sequence continues at coordinate 6,248 of JANODE010000043.1, forward strand.
ATTTCAACGAGTGTCCAAAAGTTAGAGAATTCCTATCCGCCATCAAGGCTGGAAATCGGAAAAACTACCACCCAGAGCCTCAGTTCACTGACGGATGCGGTGGAAACGATTGTGGAGTGTGAATGGATGATTCATCTTCGAGACATGAAAAGTTTCGTCTGCTTGGCGTTTTCCGGGTTCCTGGTTACCTCCCCAGCGGTGGCTCAGGTGGATTTCCCCGCCAATCCAACGGTCTCGCCCAAGAAATTCTCCACCCGCCCAATCGGTGGTGGCGTGAACCCGGGGGCCTTGGTGGACTCGGGCACGACGCCCAATCCCAACGTGCGCCATATCACCTACATCGTGCTTTACGAATACCGGATGTGGACGAGCACGGAGGGAAAACCGCTGGAAGCGAAGCTCATCGCCTTCGAAGACCTCGTCGTGGAAGCACCGAAAGATGCCGCTGAACCCGTGATGCCCAGGCCGCCGGCCCACCCTACCGTCACTCGCGAGGGAAAAATCCGGCTGCTGGTGGGCAAGAAACCCGTCGAGATCGCCCTCGACCGCTTGAGCCAGTCGGACCGGGAGTTCATCGACCAGATGAAGGCCGCGCTTGCGAAAAAGGCGGCTGCGGGAAATTGATCGCAGTGCAACCGCGCCGGGATTGGGTAGGCTCAAAAACCGCAGAGCTAGTCGTCGTTCCGTGCAGTTCGCTCATTCCGCTTCCTCAGGCTCGACGGGCTTCACATCGACGATCACACGGGTCTTCGCCCACTCGTCTCCGAGGCGGCGTCCGCGGTCCGGCCCGTTTTCGCGGGTGAGCAGGATGTAGAGTTCCACCAGTGCGACGAATGGAATCACCAAGATGCCGTTTCGGATGAGCGCAGCGCCCCAGTTTCCCGAAAGTGATGCGCCCTCAAGCGTGGTGACTTTGAGTTTCATCGCCTTTTTCCCGACGCTCTGGCCGCCGAGGAACGGCAGCGAGTCGCGGGTAACGAAGTAGGCCAGGCCGGCCAGTTGACCGATCCATTCGAGCAGGCCGGGCAGGATCCAAATGCAGGCGAGGGTCACGCCGAGGCCCACCAACGAATCGATGATCACAGCGACCACCCGCGGGTTGAAAGGGGCCAGCCCGTCGACGGGAATTTCCTCACCGGCAGCGTCTCCGGCGACTCGGATTTTCACCTTCACCGCGGGCTCCGCGGGCATCGACGAGGGCGTGGATCTCGGCAGACTATCCATCGGCGAGGGCGGCGGTGGCGGCCGTTTCGACAGGTCGGGCGGTGGAATCGAGGGCTTGGGAAGAGCGTCCGGCTTTTTCTCCGTATCTGGGGCGGGGTCCTGATCCATGGTTGATCATTCACGGATACCATGCTTCGGGGAAAGGTCGAGGCGGGATTACACCCGTTTCTCCCGCAGATTCGTCATCAGCAGGTGGCGGATAACCGGCGGCTCCGGACCACGATGGAAGGCGACGACCGCTTGCTCGATGCGCTGATCCTCGACGGTGGCGCGCTCGTGCTGGCGCAGGTGCTCGGCCCAGGATCCGACCAAAAAGGTTTCCCGATAGAGGGTGGCGTCCTCCAGATCGACAAATACCGAGCATCGGAACGCCCCGTCCCGCAGCCGCGTCTGCCGGAGGTGATACATCGCCGCGCGGAAGGCCACGGATTCCGCGGGGTCGATGTGATACTCGATGGTGATCAGGATGGGTCCGTCTTCGGGGGCCGGTTCATTGGCCAGCGCGTGGCCGTGCCAGTGGTTCGATGGCGTGAGATCGAGTTTTTCCACGTGGCTGATCGGCAGCAAGCGGCTGAGAATCCCGCTCACCACCAGCACCGCGGCTGCGACACCGAGAGCGGCGGGCGCATGAAAATGGCCGGTCAATTGCCCCCACACGATCGCCCCGATCGCGGCGGAACCCTGCATGACCACCATATAAATCGCCGAGCTGCGGGCGCGCACCCAGTTGGGAAAGGCGTTCTGCGAGGCAACGCTGAAGGTGTTCATCCCGGTCATCCACGCCCCGCCGGTCACCATCAGAACCACGCCCATCCAGAATTTTCCGGGGACAATGCCGACTACGGCCGTCGCCGCCGCCGAGACCAGACTCGCGCCGACCAGGATCTGGTCAAAACCAAAGCGCGCCCGCAGCCGCGGCAGGATGAAAATCGCATTGAGAATGGCCCCCACCCCATAACAGCCCATCAGAATCCCGAAATCCGAGGCCTCCCAGTTCCGCGATCGGACGATGATCGGCAACAGCACCACCGGAGCCACCGCCGCGAAAATGTGCACCCCGCCACGGGCCAGCACCGATCGCATCGCCGCCGCATGGCTGACGTAGCGGATCGCCGCCGCCATCGCGCCAAGCATTTGCTCCTGCTGGGCGCTGCGCGGCGTGGCGATGTAGGTCCCCCGGCTCATCACCACGATCACCGCGATGAAGGAAACCGCATTGAGCGCGAAGACCGGTGCCGGCCCCATCGCCGCAAGTAACAGCCCGCCGGCGATGGGGCCCACCGCGCGGGCGATGTTGAAACCAATCCCGTTGAGCGCGATGGCCGGAGCGAGTTGCTCGCGGCCGACGATCTCCGGGATGAGCGCCTGCCAGGCTGGAGTTGTGAACGCCGCGGCGAGTCCGAGCTGGAAGGTCGCCAACAGCAACAGCGACTGATTCAGCATCCCGGACCACGCCATCGCCGCCATACCAAGCGCCGTCAGCAAGGCTCCGGCCTGTGCGGCGAGGATCAGCTTGCGCCGGTTCACCAGATCCGCCATCGCACCGGCGGGCAGGGCGAAGAGGAACAGCGGCAAACTCGACATGGCCTGCATCAGCGAGACCATCGTCGGGGAATTCGTGAGCGTGGCCATCGTCCACACCGCCGCCGTTTCATTCATGGTGGTGCCAATGTTCGAAATGATGCTGCCGATCCACAGCGCCCTGAAAAGCGGCAGCCGGAGCGGAGAGGTGGCAGCTGGCATCGCCGGGACCCTAGGTCGGATTGGCGGATTGTCACCTCCGCAGACCCGATTGAGGCCTGCCCCTGCCGGTTTTAATTCTCTGCAAGTTCCTCGCCTTTGACTTGCGCCGGTGCCACGCGGGCTCCATGGATGGGCATGGACCGCTGGTTTCTGATTGCCGCCACCTTGCTTGCCGCCGTGGGCGGGACCTGGGGCATGATCTCGGTCCACCGCGGGAAACGCAGCCACTGGACGGTGGTCTGGATGACTGCGGCGTTCCTTTGCCAGATTGGATTTCTCGCGGTGCGCGGGGAAATGCGCGCCGCCTGCCCGCTGATGGACCGGGGGGAAATCCTCGCGTTTCTGGCGTGGTCGCTGACCTTGTTTTACCTGCTGGTCGGCCCGACTTACCGGATCTCGCTGCTGGGAGTTTTCACCGCGCCGGTGGTGGTGATTTTCCAGGCGGCCGCACTCATTCCCGGCACGCTGACGGTGGCTCCCGGCAGGGTCCCGGGCGGAAATCCGTGGCATGAAACGCACTCGGCCATGTCGGTGCTCGCCTACGGAGCCCTCGCCCTCGCGGCGGTGGCTGGGGTGATGTTCCTGGTGCTCGACCGCCAACTCAAGGAACACCATTTAAAAAGCGGCCTCTTCCGCAACTTGCCGCCGGTCCGTGAACTGCTTGTATCCATGGAACGCCTGCTGTGGCTCGGCGGAGTCCTGCTGACCATCGGGATCGTCGCGGGATTCCTCATGCCACACACCCAGTCGGCGTGGGCGCACCTGATCGCCGCGGTCGCCGTCTGGCTGGGGTATGTCGTGCTGCTCGGCGTCAAGCAGGTGCGGGGATTGACGGGTCGGCGGTTCTCGCTGTCAGCGGTGGTGCTGTTCGTCCTGTCGCTGGTGGTTTTCGCATTTGTCTGATGGAACTTCTCTGCCTCGGCCTCAACCACCGCACCGCCCCCGTGGAAGTGCGGGAGCGCTTTGCCGTAGGCCTGACGAAGCTGGGCGAAGCGTCGAACGAACTCGTCGCGCTCGCCGAGGCCTCCGAGGGCGTGGTGATTTCCACCTGCAACCGGACCGAGTTCTACCTGGCTGCGGAGGACGCGCAGGCGGCATTTCTCCTTATCGAAACTCGCCTCGCGGAAAAGATCCATCTCGACTCCAGCGTTGCCGCCCATTTCTATCGAAAGGAGAAAAATGAAGCCGCACGCCACCTCTGCCGGGTGGTCAGCGGGCTCGACTCCATGATGCTCGGAGAAACGGAAATATTCGGGCAAGTCAAACAGGCTTACGGATCCGCACTTGAAGCTGGAGCCACTGGAACCATCTTGAACAAGCTTTTCCAACGGGCGTTTGGCGTGGGCAAGAAAGTCCGCACGGAAACCTCGATCCAGGAAGGTTCAACGTCCGTTGGAAACGTCGCGGTGGACTTGGCGGAGAAGATTTTCGGCCACTTGAAGAACAGCGAAGTGATGATCCTGGGTGCCGGCGAAATGAGCCGGATCACCGCGCAAAGCTTGGTGTCGCGCGGTGCGAGATCGATCTTTGTGGCGAACCGATCCTTTGATCGGGCGCAGGAACTGGCGACCGAAATGGGCGGCAGCGCGGTGCGTTTCGACGATTGGCAAAAAGTCCTGGAACGGGTGGACGTGGTCATTTCCTCGACCGGAGCGCCCCACGCCATCGTCCAGCGGGCCGACGTGGAAAAAGCCCGCCGCGCGAGGAAATACCGGCCCTTGTTTTTCATCGATATCGCCGTGCCCCGCGACATCGACCCGGCGGTGGGCGAAATCGAGGAGGTTTATCTCTACGACATCGACACGCTGGAGCAATTGGCCGAAGAAGCGCGCACCCGCCGGTTGCTGCAAATCGAAGAATGCGAGCGGATCATCGATCACGAACTCGGAAAACTGAACTTGCCGGGAACCTGAGGCCACGGCGAATTTACCTCCGCTGCTTTTGATACTTGTTCACCGCGTCCGTCCTCGAGTGGGCGTGGAGCTTTTCGTAAATCCGCTTCACGTAGCTGCGCACGGTCTCGAAGGTCAAATCCAGCTTTTCGGCGATCTCCTTGTAGAGCAGGCCGGTGGCCAACAGCTCGATGACCTGCCGTTCGCGCTCACTCAGCGTGTCCGGACTGTCCGGCGCGGGCCGGGAGTGGAAAAATCCCACCACCTGCCGCGCGATGTGTGGCGACATCGGCGCACCACCGGCCACCGCCTGCTCGATGGCGGTCACGATTTCATCCGGCGACGAGCGCTTGAGCAGATAACCGCAGGCACCCGCCTTCAACGCGTCGAAGACCGACGTATCATCGTCGAAGGTGGTCAGCACCAGGCAGATCAGCGATGGGCAAAGCGCCCGGATCCGGGAAATGAACTCGATGCCGTTCATGCCCGGCATGTTGATATCCACCAGCGCGACTTCCGGCGGGTGGAGCGGGATTTTTTCCAGCGCCTCCTCCGCATTCGGATAGACCGCCACGCAGTCGATGCCGGAGCCGCGGCGTTTGAAATGCTGTTCGAACATCCGCGCGAACGGCGCGTCGTCCTCGATGATGGCGGTGAGTATGGGAGGCATGGGTTTTTCGGAAATTCAGTTCTGTCCGAGAGGCACACGCAGGTTCACCGCGGTGCCACCTTCCTGCCGGCGCTGGATCTGACAGGAACCGCCGAGACCTTCGAGGCGGGCTTTCATATTTGCAAGGCCACTGCGCTCGCTGGCAGCCGGCGGGTCGGGCAAGCCGCATCCATCGTCAGCGATACTGACTGAAAACTCCCTGTCCACGAGGGCCAGCGTCATCTCGACTTCACTCGCCAAGGAATGTTTCACCACGTTCTGGAGCGCCTCTTTCACCGCCATTGCCAGATCATGGCGGACCTGCGCGGAAACCACCAGCGCGGGCCACGCCGGCGGCGCGACGAGGCGGAAACTCACACCGATCAGACCCAGATAGCGCGCCGCATGCTGGCCCAGGAAACGAGCCAGCGACTCCAGGCTGTCGTTCTTCGGATTCACCGTCCAGACCACCTCGTCCAGCGACGCCAGCGCCTGGCTGGCGGTTTCTGACAGCTGCAGCACCTCGCCCTTCGCGGACTCCGGCAGCGCGGGGTGGCGCTCCAGGGATTTCAACAGGAACGAAAGCTGCGAGAGCCGAGCGCCCACCTCGTCGTGCATATCGCGGGCGATCCGCGTCCGCTCCGCGGCCAGCGCGGACAACGCCTCCAGTGCGACGATGCGGCGGCGGGACATAAACCACGCGACCAACCCGCCGACCAACAAGGTGCACAACGCCACCAACAGTATGAACCCCCGCGACTGGGTGAATGGAGCCAGCACCACCAGAGGCAGCGACATCATCGTGACGTCCCACGTCCCGTCGCTGTGCGATGCCTGTGCTTCGAACGTATATTCCCCGGCCGCGGGACACGGAATTTCCAGCGTCCGCTCCCGGGAAACCAACCATCCGCCGTCCTTCCCCCCGAACCTCCAGCGGAATGGAGTGTCCCGCAGCGTCTCCTCCCGCGCCACCTTCATCTCCAGCGCCAGCCGGAAAGTCCCGGGCGGGATTCTCACGCCATCAGCAACTCCAATCTCCCTTCCGTCCGCACGCAGGGATACGGGCGTGAGCCGCCTGACCGGATAGACCTCCACCTCCGCGAACTGTGGGGAAAGCGGCACCGGACTGTCGCTCGAAAGCCGGAGGTAACGCCCGCTGAACCGCCCGCTGCCATCGCCGGCGCGCAGGATGTCCACCTCGCCCCGCAGCGGATACGACCCGTCCTCCCGGTGGATTCCCTCCCACACCGGCAGCACGCCCGCCGCCGGATCCTCGTCATATAAACGCACCTTCACCCGGCTCATCCGGTTCTCCTTCTGCAACCCGTCATTCCTGCCCCAGAGCGAAAGATGATCCAACTCATGATGCTTTCCCAAATCGATCTCGAAATGAAACGCATCCCCCAGATCCGGCTGCCGCGGGTGGGCGAATGTCGATGGCAGCCCGTCGGTCAACGCTGCCGCGGTCATCTGCCCGGCCGGCATCGTTGTCTGATAGAGCGGATGAGACGCCGTGACCGGCGCGCCGAGCGCCACGTTGGTGGAGTGGGTGATGCGCGTCGCCCGGAATTCGGTCAGGACGAAATCCCCATACATCGCCCACGCCATCACCGGCATGTCCGCCACCTCCGCCACTTCGGGCAGCAGTTGAGGCAGGCTGCGCCTCACCGGATAGACATCGATCCGGAAGCCCGTCACCACGTGGCCGGTGGTCCGCACCGTGACCTGATAGTTGTTGTCCGGGATGCGCCCGGTGGTCACGGCGACCACCTCTTCGGCCCGCAGGCGGCCGTTCGGCATGAGGGTCAGGGTTCCGGTGGTGGCGGATTGGTTGACGATCGTCAGCGGTTCCCAGCTCCCCTTCATTGACGGTTGGTCATCCGTCGTGAATGACAGCGAGAACTCCGCCATGGATCCATAAGCCCGGCCGGATTGGAAACAAAGCGTCAGCAGCACCAGGTCTTCCTTGAGCGGAGCCGCAGTCTGAAAGATGGCCGCCTGCGGCTGGTCCGTCCGACGGGCTACGCTCCAGCCCCGGCCGGAGGCATCGATGCCATCGATGGTCTTCGCCAGATCTTCCTGATCCCCCGAAAAATACGTGGCCTCCACCCTGTCGAACACCACGGGAGACGCCGACAACGTGGCCGCGCTCCAGCAAAGGAGCGATAAAACAGCACCATGGAGCAGTGAACTCATCGAGGTTCATATCATGATTAAAACTCCGCCCGAACTCCACCCCAATTTTGGGGTATGGCCCAAATCGCACAACCCGCGTTCACTGATGTCGTGAACGCATGGTGCTGTGACCACTCAAGGCAACCAAGACAAACCCATCCGCCAACCATGATCCATCCCCCGCAATACCACCGCAAACCCGGCTTCACCCTCGTTGAACTCCTGGTGACCATCACCATCATCGCCACACTCGCCTCACTGGTCTTCCTGATGGCGCGTAAAGGCATCGATTCCGCGCGAACCTCCAAGTCCGTCTCGAATCTCCATCAGATCTATACCGGCATCGGCTCGTGGGCGACGGAGAACAACATGCGGTTTCCCATCAACTTCAAATCGAACGCCTTCGGCGGCGCGTCCAAGCCGAAGGAGGAAATCGCCGCCGTCTGGTACGAGGCCGCTGGCAGGAACATCTATCTGGATTTACATCAGAAAACGAGTGCCGCCGGCCTTCCATGGATGTGGAACACCAAATATTCCACCGGCTACGAAGACACCGCCTTCCGCTCGCCAAACGCCGAGAAGGGCTACAATAAGTCTGTCGCCTCCTATGGCTACAACACCAACTTCCAGCGCGAGGACGACAGCACTGCCAACACCACGGTCATCAGCGTGGATCCTTCCAGGTTCAATGCCGGCAGGACCTGTCTCATCGCCGACAACAGCGGCAAGACCCACTCGCTGAGTCCCGACGGCGACAACGGCAACGCTTCGATCAACGCCCGCAACGGTGCATCCGGGTCGTTCAAACGCGACGGCAAGGCCGTGGTGGTTTTCCTCGACGGCCACGTCGAAACCATCTCCGCCGGCCGGGCCAAGGAACTCAATGGCGACCCAGACCACGAATTCTGGGGAATCGCACCAACACTTTGATCCATAACCCTCTCATTTCCTTACCATCTACTACCAAAAACCAACATCATGAAATCCCGTATCAATCCATTCCTCCGTATCTCAAGCCTTGCCATTATCGCAATCACCTTCGGTGCGCTCCCCGGTTTTGCCGGCACCACTTGGGACGGCACCGGCACACCTGACACCAGCATTGATCTCGCTGCCAACTGGGACCTTGACGTGTTGCCGGATTTGACAGGCCCGGCCCTTGTCACATTCACCTCTGCGAATAACACGGCCACCGTCAACGCAGCTGTGGAATTCACCAGAGTCACCTTTGGAGCTTCATTCACTCTCGCATCCGGCAGTGGCAGCCTCACCATTCGTGGAACTAACAGCGGCGCAAACTCCTCTGGTATCCTGAGCAACTCCGCAGCCTCCAATGTTCAGATCAACGAGCCTGTCCTGGTCGAAGCAGTCGCCACAGCAGCACCTCTCGGAAATCTCCTGCTCATCGGCAATAGTCATAACGTAGTCGATACCACGGCACTCAATATCAACGGCGGCATTGCTTTGGCTCCCACCAGCACGGTAGCATCATACAATATCCGATATGGGAACGGCAGTGGTGGAACGAGTGATACCCGAATCGCTGGCCCTATTTCAGGCTTGGGAGGATTATTTAACAGCAGTAATAGTTTGGCATGGGCGGGAGATCTCACGATCGCGGGAAGCCAGGCGCTTTCCAATTCCGACATTACCATTTCCTCAGCCGCAGGAGGCTTCACCAATCCTACCACAGCAGCGCGATTGGTGCTCGGCGAGTCCGCTGCCGATACCCAGACTTGGAAAAACATCACTCTTAACAATGTGATGAATCTCGCTATCGGCGGCAATATTACAGCCGGCATCTTCTCAGGAAATACGGTAAATACGAAGATCACGGGGGCCTCTGCGACCGGTAATATCTCCTTAAACAGCGGCACCATCGGAGCCAACGTGGTCCTCGGCGGCGCGGGGACTAACGAAAACAACCTAAGTCTCATCAAGAAAACCAGCGGGACTCTAAACATCAACTCCACCACCGCCACCTACACCGGCGCAACGATTGTGGAAGCCGGAGTTCTGAACATTGCCTCCGCGCTGGCCTCACCCATCACCGTGCAAAGCGGTGGTGTTCTTGGCGGCGAAGGAAGCACCACCAACTCCCTGACATTCGGCTCGGGCAACACCACGATCAACTTCGATCCCGCCACACAAACCGCTGCGTTCACCGCAGCTTCTGTGGATCTGTCCGCCGCCGGACTCGTCGGCGTTTCGCCCACGGCGACCCTGACCAATGGCGTTCCTTATGCCGTCCTGAAGCGCTCGTCCGGAACATTTTCCGTGGGTGACCTCGCCAAATTCGTCCCCGGCTCTCGCGGAACGGTCACTCGGACCAATTCAAACACCGAGATCACACTCACTCCCACCACCGCCGCATCGATCGTGTGGGCCGGAAATTCCGCCAATCCGACGTTTTGGGACGTCGCCACCACGCAAAACTGGACGAATGGCGGCAGCCCCGATCGCTTTTATGCAGGAGACGCCGTGACTTTCAATGACACCACCGCTTCGTTCGCCATTGAAGTCCAAGGCAGCTCGGTGAATCCAGGAAACATGGTTTTCAGCAACAGCACCAACGACTACACCGTCAGCGGCGGCACCATCGGTGGCAGCGGCTCCCTGACGAAATCCGGCAGCGGCACTCTTACCCTCACCCAGGCAGGAACGAACAGCTTCAGTGGCCCTTTGAACCTCGTGGCCGGAACACTCAGCATTTCAAATCTCAACCAGATCGGAGGCAGTGCGAGCACCCGGGCAATCACGCTCAAAGGTGGCACCCTGAACTTCACCGGTGCGACCCAGACCAGTGACGTAATGCCTCTGATTCTCGACTCCGGAACCTCGACAATCAGCGTCGCAACTTCGGGAAACACCTTGCGCATCGGATCTGCCACGACCGGGAGCGGCAATCTTATCAAGAGTGGGTTGGGAATTCTCTCCCTGGGAAAAAACTCGGTCACGACGTTGGGAAACACCTTCACCGGAACCATTCTGGCAACTTCCGGTGAGCTGGACATTCGCAATCCCGACTCGCTCGGAGCCACGTCTGGCGGCACCACGATGTCCAACGCGTTGCTGTCTCTATTCGCGTTCGGCCAGAATGCAGGGGTCACCTTTGACGCTGAGCCCATCACCCTTTCAAACACGAGTTTTCTGCGTAGCAAGAACGAAGATGTCGATAGTGACATCACCAACACTCTGACCGGCCCGGTCACGGTCAGCGCATCCGCCCAAGCAGGACTCATTTCCAGCAAAGCCGTCACTGTCTCGGGTGGCGTAATCACCGCCACCTCAACCAATGTGTCGAAGCTGGTGCTCACCGGGGGAGTCTCGACTGGAGCAGGCTCCACATTAAAGCTGGGCCAGCTCCAAGTGGGTCATCAAGCCGGTTTGGAGAATGTGATGCAAGAAGTCGAAATCAACGCCGTTTCCGGGGCCGGCTCGGTGAGCTCGCATGGCTCGGCCGACTCACTCTACTCCGTCGCCACCCCCACCTATAGTGGAAACACCACTGTCAATGGCGGTATCCTGAAACTCGGAGCCGACAATGCCAATAACAACGCGTCCACTGTCACGATCGCCACCAGCGGAGCTACCCTACAACTCGACTTCGCTGGCACCGACACCGTCGCCCAGCTCTTCATCGGCGGCGTCCAACAAGCCGCCGGAGTTTACAAGGCCATCGGAAATGCCGCCACTGGCACTGCAATCGCGCAGATCACAGGCACCGGCACGCTGACGGTCACCGCCAGCCCTACAGGCGGATACTCGGCTTGGGCATCACTCTACGCCCCGGGCCAAACCGTGGATCAGGATCATGATTTGGACGGCTTGGACAACGGCGCGGAATACTTCATGGGGGCCACCGGCTCGTCCTTCACCGCCAATCCCGGCGTCGTCGCGGGAACGGTCACCTGGCCGATGGGCGCATCTTATACCGGTGTCTATGGCACCGATTACCTGATCCAAACCTCGGCCAATCTCACCTCGTGGAGCCTCGTCCCGGCAGGAAGCCTCACCATCAGCTCGGGAACCTCGGTTTCCTACACACTGCCAGTCGGTTCACCGAAGCTCTTCACCCGCCTGGTCGTGAATCCGAACTGATCTGGAGAAACGCCACCGAGCCATTTTGTCGGCACGGTTCACTCGACTTACCCATCACCGGGTCCCAAGACGAGTGTTCCATGCCGGCTGCTTCCAACGACTATTCTAACGAACTCAATCGAGTCCATTGTTCTGCCCCGATAATCCTGTCACATGAAACTCAAAAATTTCAACTTATCCGCCCTCACATCGGTCATTGCCTTCGCAATTTCCAGCAAACTCTCCGCCCAGACATCCTGGGATGCGGGTGGTGGTGCAACTACTAGCATCAATCTAAACACAAACTGGAACAACGACACGCTCCCTTTATTTAACGGCACTCAGGCTGCGACATTTAGCTCCGGCTCCGCGGCGACGATGAACGCGGACGGTTATTTCAGCACACTGACGTTCAACCGAGACAACGCTTCTGGCTTCACGGTGAATGGCGCCTCGATCCTTTCCGTAGCCAACTCCGCCTCCGGTGCAACCCCTAATTTGACGATCGGGGATACGACTTCCAACGGCGTCACGACGATTAATTCGTCATTCCAGATCAACACGAGCGCTGGCGCTACTCGCCTTCTCACCGTTGACAACCGCGAAGCCGGAACCACGGGAGCGAGCTTACTTTTGACGGGAGCCATTGGGGCCACGACTCCAGCCAACACCTATGGCATGCGCTTTAATTCGGCGGGCAGCACCTCGATTAGTGGTACAATCAGCAACGTCACCAGCATTCAGCAAGGGTCCGTCACAAGTCAGGCCATGAGTGGCACTGTAACGATTAGCGGCAATCAAACGTTGGGATCAGGGGCATCGGTTGGAGTAAGCGCCTTCACAAGCGCAACTCAGGGTGTAGTGGCATCGACCGCGAAATTCGTGATGGGGAGCAGCACATCCGACGTTCAGTCATGGGGTAGCACGACTATCAACCAGGCATCGACTGTTGAGGTCAAATCAACAGCCACCCTTTCCGGTGGTGTTTCGCTTGGGACTGCGGGCAGTCTGGGCAGCAGCGGCGGCACGCTCGATGTCTCCGGTAGTCTTTCCGCCACTACGCTTGCCATAGGCGGCGCCGCCTACTCCGGCGTCCTCAAGGTCTCCGGCGCCGCGACCTTCTCCGGCACGGTCACCTCCGGCGCGACCGCCGGCAGCAAGATCGTCGGCGGCGGCGCCACCGTCGGAACCCTCACCCTCGCCAGCACATCCACCACCAGCGCCATTGGCGCCGCTGTCGCTCTCGGCGGCGCGGGCGCGAACGAGAACAACCTCGCCCTCGTGAAGGGCTCCACCGGAACGCTCACAATCAACAGCGCGAATAACACCTACACCGGCGGCACCACCCTCGTGGACGGAGGAGGCTCCGGATCCTTCGGCATCGCCCTCGGCGCGAACAACGCCCTCGGCAACGGCCCGCTTGCCATCGGTACCGCCGCTACGGGTGCGACCAACGGCGCTCGTCTGCGCATGGCAGGCTTCAACCAGACTGTCTCTGCTCTTTCCAGCGGCGCGACTGCCAATGCCCGCGTGATCGAAAACTTTGGCACCGCGAACAGCGTGCTCACTGTCAACCAGAGTTCCGCTACCACCTATGATGGCGCCTTGCGCGATCGTAGCACCGGTGCCGCTGCTGCTACGGGCAGTCTGGGTCTCACCAAATCCGGCGCCGGCACTCTAACTCTTTCCTCCGTTGGGTCAATTTACACCGGAGTTACAACCTTGTCGGGAGGCATATTGGAAGTGGCCCAGGTCGGCACAGCTGGCTTGGCCCGCACGATCAGCACAACGGCTGGAAGTGCCACCGTTGGAGTCAATGACACCACCGGACTAATCGTAGGAAACACTTTTTCAGCAGCCACCTTGCCGGCCGGATTCACGATCACATCGATTGATAGTCCGACGCAAATCACAATCAACACGACAGCCAACATTGCCACTGGCAGCGGGATCTCTGCTATCTTTGGGGTGAATTCCTCGATCGGCATGGCGACCAACGTATCTTCCAACTTGGTCTTCGATGGCGGCACGCTCCGCTACACTGGCGGCACTGCCTCCACCAATCGCAACTTCAACATCACTGATGGCAAAGTAGCCCGCATCGACGTTAGCAACTCTGCTGCCGTCCTCACCGTTTCGGGTGCCGCTGCATCCAGCACTGGCTCCTTTGAAAAATTGGGTTCTGGAACTCTGACACTAACGGGCGCGAACAGTTATACTGGAGCCACCACCGTTAAGTCCGGCACTCTGATTGTGAACGGCAGCATTTCCACCAGTTCGCTGACCACGGTTGAATCCGGAGCCTCCCTCCGCGGCACCGGTACCGTCGGCAGTCTGACCGTCCTGAACGGCGGCTCGCTCAACCCCGGCAACAGCGCCGGGGAAATCACCCTGAATAACGGCCTCAATCTGGAGGGCCTTTACGACTGGGAACTCGCCACGCTCTCCACCGCGAACCCCGGCAGCGATTTCGATGTCGTCAAGGTTATCGCCGGAAGCGTGGACATCACCGGTGCCGCCCTCGGGCTAAATCTCGGTGCCAACGCTCCGAGTGCCATCCCATTCTGGCAGATGGATCAAACCTGGTCCGGCATCCTCAATAATATTGGCGTGGGTTCTCTCACCGGGGCTTTCGCCGCCATCGACAACAGCGCCTGGTCCACCCTCGGCAGCTTCACCACCACGAACACAGGCAACGACGTGAACCTCGTCTGGAGCGCCGTGCCCGAACCCGGCTCCACTTTCATGATTGGCGGTCTCGGAGTCCTCGCCCTGCTCCGCCGCCGCCGCGACTGATCGTAAAGGGTAACCGAAATCACGCGAGGAGGACAGCGGCGAACTGCTGCCCCCAACTGCGCACTTGCTCGACCACCATGAAATTTATTCTCACTGTCATTCTGATCCTGTTCGCGTGCCCCGTCACCGCCACGGCAGACTATGATTTCCCCAAGATGATCCAGCCGGTACCGGCCGCGGCAAAGTTCGAGGACCCCGGCTACATTGTTTGGTGCGGCACGATGGTCCGCGACGATGCTGGAAAATGTCATCTGTTTTACTCGCGCTGGCCGCGCGAACTTGGACACTACGCTTGGGTCACCCACTCCGAGATCGCCCACGCCGTCGCCGATGATCCTCTGGGGCCTTACAAATTCGTGGATGTCGCCCTGCCCGCCCGAGGTAAGGAATTCTGGGACGGACTCTGCACCCACAATCCGACGGTGATGAAATTTGGTAACAAATATCATATTTATTACATGGGAAACACCGGGGACGGAAAAGCGATGGAAACATTGAACTGGAGCCACCGCAACAACCAGCGAATCGGAGTCGCAGTCGCCGATAGCCCCACCGGGCCATGGACCCGCTCGGACGCTCCGCTCGTCGCTCCCACCCCCGGATTTCACGATGCCCTCTGCCTCGCGAACCCCAGTGTCACCCAGCGTCCTGATGGCGGCTATCTGATGGTTTACAAAGCAGTCGGCGATCAAGGAAAGCTTCCGTTCGGCGGTCCCGTGGTTCACGTCGCCGCCACCAGCGATAGTCCTACTGGACCTTTTAAAAAGCAGCCTCATCCCGTCTTCACCAGCCCCGGCTCCACATTCGCCGCCGAGGATCCTTTCATCTGGCATGGCCCCGATCGCTACTGGGCGATCGTCAAAGACAATGCCGGCAGCTTCACCCGCGCTGGGGTTTCCCTTGCGCTTTTCGAGTCTGCGGATGGCTTCGCATGGAAACCCGCCGCCCACACCTTGGTCTCCACCCTCGACTTGAAGTGGGCCGATGGAGCCACCCGGAAACTCATGAAGCTGGAGCGGCCGCAGCTCCTGTTGGAGAACGGCCGGCCCAGTGTCCTCTTCTGTGCCGCAGCACCCGCCGAACGTCTCGACGAGAGCTTCAGTGTGCAAATTCCGCTCAAGCTTGAAGCCACAAGTCCGCCGGAATCAAAATAGACAGTTAGCTTGAATAAAACCAATCCGTGAGCCGGCCACTTTCAGTTGAAGCGTCCGCGGTCATTGCCAGCTTGATGCTCGCGGTGACCGCAGCTGCGCTGCCCGAAGCTCCCGCCACTCTCGTCCGCACGCCTTCCGGGGCTTCCAACCAAGTCACCCTCTCCTGGTCCGAGGTTCCCGGTGCCACCGCCTATCAGGTAAAGCGCGGTGCATCACCGGTGTCCAGCCTCAGCGCCCTCACCACGGTTACCGCCCCATTTTTCATCGATACCACCGCCACCCCGGGCAGCGTTTATTACTACACCGTGACCACCACCGACGCTTCCGGAGAAAGCCCACCCACGCTGGGCATCATGGCCGGCACCGGAACCATCGTGGACAACGGTGGCCCCGGCACCTCGTTCACCGGCACCTGGCTGGCGAGCAACGTTCCGGGTTACTATGGCAACGCCCCGGTTTATGCATCAATCGTCTCCGGTTCCACCCCCACCGCCACCTACTCGTTCACCCCGACTCTAGCAGCCCGGGGAAACTACGATGTCTATTTACGCTGGACCGCCAATCCCAACCGCGCCACTAACACGCCGGTTGACCTGGCATTCCCTGACGGCGGCCGCACCACCAATGTAAACCAACAGGTCAACAACGGCGTCTGGATGCTTCTCACCAGCATCACGGCAGAGGCTGGTGCGACCGCGTCCGTCACCCTCCGCAACAATGGCGCTAACGGTTATATCATCGCCGATGCCATTCAGTTCATCCCGCGCCACTCGCCCTGGGCACCCGCTGCGGACGGACCTCAAAACTACACCCTCGCGCCGATCAACGAACACTTCGACGGCATGGGCCTGGACGCGTCCGTTTGGTCGACATTTCTCGGCCGCAGCGAATACACTGTCGCCGACGGCCGCCTCCACACCAAGCTGCGCTACAAGGGGAGCATCCCCCTCGGCTCCGCCACCACCGCCGATCTGGAAACCGAGTCCAACTGGATCGAAGGCGGCATTATCGCAAGGCAGGCACAAAAATTCGGCTTCCATGAAGCGCGTCTCCGCCTGCCGCAGCTCCCCGCCCGCGGGGTTGACATCGCTTTTTGGCATGCAGCCACCGACGAACTCATCAACGGATATGAAATCGACGCCCCGGAGTTTTTCCACAAGGACTCCACCGGTGTGGCGAACAACTATGGCTTCGGCGTCTGGGACCACGTGCTCCCCTGCCGCACCCGCCCGGGCCTTCCCGCCGGGCGCACTTGGGACCATACCCGGAATCATTCCACCCTCGGAGACGTCTCCCAATACCTCACCATCGGTCTCGAGTGGCGCACCGACAACTCACAGGTCGCCTATATCAACGGACAAAAAGTTTTCACCGCTCCCGCGTCGGGCATGAACGACGTCGAGTCCGTCCTGCCCTCCAACATGATCCTCAGCACCAAAGTCCTCGACTGGCTGCACCCCAGCGCCGCCCTCGACGCTACCGAAGCGACTTGGGACTACGCCCGCTACTATCAAAAGCCGGGCTTCCTCGGCTCTGTCGATGGCGATTGGTCCAACTCCGCCAACTGGGGTAGCGAGGGAAAGCCCCTCCCCGGATTCGCCGCGGTTTTCAATCTATCGACCGCTGCCGCTGGAATTTCCCTGCCAAGCGATCAGGAACTCCAGTCCCTCTGTCTGGACAGCGCGAATCTTCCGCCACACGTCTTTTCCGGCCCCGGCACCCTCCGCCTCGGTGCCGCCAAGCCGGGCGACGACTCCGTCACTCATGGCGGTATCCTCGTCAACACCTCCGTATCCAGCAGCCAAACTTTCGCCACGCCCATCCTTGCCCTGCAGAATCTCCAAATCGCCAATCTCAGCCGCACACCTAACACCTCGCTGTTCCTCAACGGACTGATCTCCGGGGACGGCATCGCCCCTCGCGACGTGGACTTTGTCTCGCCCATCACGGCCGACCCGGCTCTCGGACTGATTGCCCTCGGCCAGCCGCTGGGCAGCGGCATCCGCCATGTCAACCGCGCCGGGGACAGCCTGTTCATCCTCCCCGCCGGCAGCCAGCACACCGGCGAACTCCGCATCCCCCGGGGGCCCGTCACCATCCCGGCGATTTCCTCCCTCGGCCTCACCGCGGACTCCGCCGTCGAGTTCCAACCCCGCTATCTCCACTCGGAAAACTGGCGCCCGCGCCTCACTTACACTGGCCCTGCCGCCCTTTCCAACCATCCCATTCGCTTGGGCGGTTGGCAGGCGGATGGAGTTCTCGAATCCAGCGGCACCGGGCCCCTCCTATGGGCCGGAAACCTTGTTATCTCCCCCTCCTCTGGGAATGCGAAACAAGTCCTCAGCCGAGCTCCAAGATTGACCATCGGCGGCAACGCCACCTCCGGAGAAAACATTTTTTCAGGTGCGATCTCCGATGTCGGCGTGGTGATCAGCTACAAGAACGACGACAATTCCACCAACTCCGGCCCCGCTGTTTTCAGCCTGCAAAAAGCCGGAACTTCCACATGGTCGCTCACCGGAGACAATTCTTACAGCGGCACGACTGCCATCAGCGGCGGCACCCTCGCCGTCAGTTCCCTAAACAGCGTCAACGGCGGCATTCCGCTCCTTTCTAGCAGTAGTCTCGGCACGCCGAAAACCTTGGCAACCGGTACCATCGCCATCACCTCCGGCACTCTACGCTACACTGGCTTCGGAGAGACCACCGACCGTGTGATCAGTCTGGCCGGTAGCCAAGGGGCGACCATCGACCACAGCGGCACCGGGCTGTTGAAATTTACCAGCGAATTCGCCAGCTCTGCCAGCACTAAGACTCTCACCCTCACCGGCACGGGCCATGGAGAAATCGCAGGCGGAATTCCTAACAAAAGCGCCGCTTTCAAGACCAACCTCATCAAGTCCGGGACAGGAACCTGGACTCTATCAGGAGCAAACAGCCATACCGGCACTACCACGATCAGCGCTGGCACCCTCGTCGTTTCCGGCACCCTTGCCAGCGGCGGCAGCCTCAACGTCACCACCAACGCGGGCAGGCTCACCGGCTCCGGCTTGATCGCCACTCCAAGCACGATCAACGGCAGCCTCGTCGCCTCACCGCTCACGTTTTCCAGCACACTTACGCTCGGCGGTTCTGGAAAAATTCTGGCCAATTTTACCGCAAACAATGCCTCAGGCATCGGCAACATCAACGGTGCCACTGTCACCATCAACAACGGCGCGAAGGTCGATGTCACCCTCAATTCCCCCGGCAGCTCCGCCAATTTCCTCCGAAGCTATTGGCGCAGCATCCGCAACATCCCGGTCCTAACATCCACCACCAGGACAGGAACCCTCGCCATCGGCACTGTCACCCCTGACTCCGCCGGAAACAACGCCGCCACGTATGGCGTTTTCACGCTCCAGCAAACCGCCACCACCGTGAATCTTGTTTGGACTCCCATCCATGGTTTTCCGGAAATCGATCAGCCATCGGTTGCTCTCGCTTCCCCCACCGCTAATCCTGTCAGCGTCTCCGACACGGCCACCGCCCTTCGGCTCACCGCCACCATCGGCGGCGGAGCCACCGTCGCATGGTCGAAATTCAGCGGGCCGGGCACCGTCACTTTCGGCGACACCGCTGCGGCGGACACCACCGCGCAATTTTCGGCCTCCGGGACCTATCTGATCCGTGCCACCGCGACGAACGGCCTGGGGAGCGCGCAGGCCGACCTCACCGTTCACGTCAGCCCACCTCTTACCCTCACCCTCCGCCAGGGCGAAAACGGTTACAGCCACAAGGCCACCTTCATTCGCGGCGACAATCCAGCATGGAATTCCGGTTCCCGTGACCAGTTGCTCGTGGGGCGATCCGGCAGCGGAGTCCGGGGGCTGCTGGAGTTCGATCTCGGCCAAGTCCCCGCGGGTGCCGGAGTGACAAGCGCGAGTCTCGACTTATGGATCGCCGCTACCGGATCAGGCACGAATCTCGAAACCCTTCGGCTTCACGAGTTGTTCGCTACCTTCACCGAAGGCAGTGGCGACGGCATTTCAGCCAGCAACGGCACGGGAACCGGAGCCGATTGGACGAACCGCGCGGTCGGGATGCCCTGGCTCTCTCCGGGAGCCGCCGCGGAAAGCGAATATGCAACGGCCACTCTCGCGGGCATCTCCAGCCTCGATCCCTCTACTACCATCGCCGGAACCCGGTTCACCTTGAGCGGTGCCGCCCTCGCCGCCGCCGCCGCCACGGCGATCGACACTTCACAGGCTCTCGATCTGATCCTGAAAATGGATGCCGACGATACGGGCGCCAATCGCTTCGCACGCCTCGCCTCCGACGATCACGCGACCCCCGCGCGCCGACCTCGACTTACTCTAACACTCAACTACCAGTTCGCGCCTGCCGTCGATCCCGGTCCCGCGCCGATCGTCACCATTGGCACCGAGGCGTCGTTGAATGGAATGGTTACCCAAGCCAACGCGTGCAATTGGGAGAAGCTCAGCGGCCCGGGTGCAGTCACCTTCAATGATTCCTACTCGGCAGCCACTAACGCCCTCTTTTCCGCCGCTGGCAACCACGTCCTCGCTCTATCAGCGTCGAATGCGAATGGCGAAACCAGCCGTTTGCTCGCTATCCGCGTGATTTCGAATCAGCAACAGTGGGAGCAAGCCAACTTCACGAACCCTGCTTACGCCGCACCAGGCGCGGATCCGGATTTCGACGGCTTGGCAAATCTCCTGGAATTTGCCAACGGCACCCCACCCAACGGTCCCACTGGCTCGGTGACCCATCTCACGGCGTCCGGCGATACCTTCCTGTTTACCTACCGCCGCAGCCACGCCGCCGTCGCGGATGGAGTCCAGTTCCATGTTGAATGGAGCGACATTCTCGGCGGTGACTGGAGCCGCGGCGGTGTGAACCAGGCTCTCGTTACGGGCACCAACGATGGAACATCGAATCAATGGACAGCCACCCTGCCCGCCAGTTCCGGCCCGCAACGCTTTGCGAGGCTGTTTGTTAGTAGTCCGTAAAATCTCATCCCTTCCCAAATCGATGTCTTTAACTCCTCCAGGTCGTCCATGCCTTCCGCTGCCCAGATCGAATGAGTTGACACAACCAATCCAATAAAACAATTACTCCGATGTATATGATCGATAAAACCATTCATGTAAAACACCGCTCAAGATCAATGCGCAACTTTTTCGGATTGTTACTCGGGCTGAGCATCGGCTGTCTCCCCAACGTTTCAGCACAGCTTCCAACGCTCGACGACGCACCGTGGCTGGGGTATTTCGCTGGCTACGAAAACAAGCGCTTCACGTTCGGCCTCACTGCGGCTGGCGAAATCAAAGTCACACCTTTAAACGATAAACGCGATCCATTCGGACCCAACGACCACTTTGCCATTCTTTTCGGAATCGAAGAGGTTCTGCCTGACGGCAAGTCGGAGATGAAAAAAATCAAGGCGGAATCACTGACGTCCGAACAAGCGGCCACCGACACGCTGGAAAAAATTGTCATCCGAGGAAAAGTTTCGGCAGATGCAGGATTCGAGGCAGTGATTCAACAGGACCGCGGCGTAATCACCATCAACGGCCGCGTCACGGAAACCGGCTCGTTTAAGAAGAACCCGATTCGGTTTGGCGTGGAGGTGAAATTTCCCGATACCTATCCCAAGTGGATGAGGGAGGAAAAGTGGAAAAGCGATCAAAAGGCGATGGCAGCACTCCAGAAAAAGCTGGCCTTGGACACCATCAAGCTCACTTGGACCGATGGGAAAAGGATGACGCAAAGTTTTGAAGAGCCGGTGGATGTACTTTCCAAGAAGTTGAATGGCCCGGGCATCTCAAAGGCCGAGGTCGAGACCGGAACCTATAAGAATCTGATATTCATTTTCAGCGCCTCGAAACCGTCAGCACTGACCATTTCCAACAAGGGATCAGCTCCTTTGTGTGATGGCTTTTCGATCCATTGGACGCCGGATCTGGACGGCAAGGCGGCATTTAGCTTTGAAATGAAGTAAGCAAAACATTAACCAAAATCGGCAACATCCCCAGTTTATAGGGATCCGCTTTACCTAGCTCTCGTTCAACATGATTGAGAAATCAAACCCTCCACTCCAGCTTCTCGCGTCGGTGTTTCTGTCCTTAATGTCTGCGTTCCACTGCGGCGCAGCGGAAATGCTTCCTCAACCCGGCTCTCTTTTGCCCGGCGGAGCCGACCAGTGGAAGCTGAGTTGGAGCGACGAGTTTGACTATCGCGATTCAAAGTTGGAGAAGAACTGGGTTTCCCAGAACTCCCGCAGCGAACACATTCTCAGCAGCCGCTGGCGAGAAAACGCGAATGTTTCCAATGGTACGCTCAGACTGACTAACAAAAAGGAGTCTCGCGGCGGCAAGGACTGGACCTCCGGCAATGTTTGGACCAAGCAAAAGTTCCAGTATGGCTACTACGAATGCCGCTACCGCTATGCTGCTGCCGAAGCAACAAACAACTCGTTCTGGATCATGACGCTGGGCAAACAGCCC